>DASRXM010000062.1:0-20855 GCA_035654155.1 Candidatus Babeliales bacterium | reverse complement strand
TCCAATTGAGCTACGACCGCGCATCGGAGAGAGAGGGATTCGAACCCTCGATACGACTTTACATCGTATAACGGTTTAGCAAACCGCCGCCTTCAGCCGCTCGGCCATCTCTCCCAAACGGCAACCCACTATACCACGCAGCCAAAGCGGGAACCTATTTGCGCGGCTATTGCGGCGCGCTTGGGCCCTCGAGCGGGCGCTCCGGAACGACCTCGGCAACGACCTTCGGCGGTCGTGCGGAACGGCGACTCGCGAACCCGTCGATTCCGGCAACGCGACCCGTCGGCAACACGAAACTGATCGCAGAGAGCAACGCCAGCGATGCGTCCGGCGAACCCCATCCGCTTAGCGTGCCGATTGCGCCACGAACCGCCATGTAGTTGAGTGGCAGCACGATCCCAAAGAATCCGCCGACCCGCGTTAGGATTCCAAAGAGTAACGAAATCCCAACGAGCACCTCGCCGAAACGGACCAGCTCGGCGAACGTTGCTGCGTTCGGGGAAACGACGGCGACCATAAAATCGTGATACGGACCGCTGGTCGTCGATATACCCTGCTGCAGGTACTGACCAAAGAACCCATTGGGCGGCAAGAACGTATCGCCGTGGAGAAACTTGGGCAAGCCGTGGATGAGCCAAATCGCGCCCGTGAGGATGCGGACCAGCGCCAGCCACCGGCCATAGGCGAGCGACGTGGGCAGCTTCATGCGACTACCTCCTTTGGCGAGTGTACGAGACGTGCAATCAACGCAGCGGCTTCACCTGCCGCGTTCGCGCGCCCAAGACGACCTCCGGCCGCAACCATGCGCTCGCGTCGCGAATCGTCGGTAAGCAAACTTTCAACCGCTTGCGAAAGCGATTCAATTCGCCCAAGCGGAACAGCCGCGCCAGCTTCGAGTAGAACGCGAGCGTTGCGCTCTTCCTGACCGGGCAGCGGCTTGCAGAGGACGATCGGTATTTGCGCAACCAGCGCCTCGGCGGTCGTTAGGCCGCCGGGCTTGGTTACGAGTACGTCGGCAGCGTGCATGTAGTCGTAAATATTTTCCACGAACCGCAGCGCGCGAACCGGATAATCGAGCGACTCCGCGGTTTCGCAAAGTTGCCGCGCCGCCCGCGCATTTCGCCCCGCGACCACCACGGCCGCGATCGGGACACGAATTTCGTTGAGCGCGTGGAGCAGCCGCTCGACCGGTGCGATTCCCAGACCTCCGCCCATCAGCAGCACGACCCGCCGGTCGGGCGGCAGATCGAGACGCTCTCGCAGCGACGTGCGGCTCTCCGCCGAGGGCGCGAACTCCGTTCGGACCGGAAT
The DNA here is from genome assembly GCA_035654155.1 of Candidatus Babeliales bacterium. Lineage (GTDB taxonomy): Bacteria > Vulcanimicrobiota > Vulcanimicrobiia > Vulcanimicrobiales > Vulcanimicrobiaceae > Cybelea. The sequence continues at coordinate 19,544 of DASRXM010000062.1, read as the reverse complement.
TCCGATGACCGCAATGCGGTCGCTTACGATTCCGCGATCGACCAGGGCGGCGCGCATCGCTTCGGTAGCGACCACGTATCGGTCGATTTGACCGTGAACCCAGAATCCGTGAACCGCAAAATCGGTAACGATCCCGACGACCGGGGGAGCGTCGGCAAATTCGTTCTTATACTCGGCCATTGCGCCGCATGGAAACGCGTGCGTGCACACCACCGCGTCGGGGCGCTCGCGCAGCAACAGCGGCCGCAAGTTGCTCGCGGTAAACTGGTGCGCCCAGGTTCGGAAGCGGCCGACTTCGGTCGCCTGCTCGGCTCGATGGTAAATGTACCGGTACAACTGAGGAATCGTTTTAACCATTTGCAGATATCCGTCCGATACGACGCGCGAGACGACCAGCGCCGCGTACCGGTAGGAGTCCACGATCGGAGTCCGCGCGCTCGGCTCGATCGCGCGCAACGCGCCCGCGACGGCGTTAGCGGCCGACAGATGGCCGACACCTACGCTGGCCGAGAGAAACAGGACGCGAATTAGCCGGCCTCCCCGTTATGCGCCGCGCGTTCGCCGTTGCCATCGTCGGCGAAGGCCAAGAAATCGTCCAGTATCCCCTGCGCCAGCTCCTCGTCGTCGAGCAGATCGCCGTTGAGATCCGTGACGATGAACTCGTCCTCGTCACTGCCGTCCCCGTCGCGGTGCAGGACTGCATACGAAGCGCCGTCCTCGGGATCTTCCAGAATGCCGACAACCTCGAACGGCAGTGCCGCGCCCTCGTTGGTCGCGATCAAGAGCACCTCGCCCAGCTCCAACGATGCGCGGCCTTTCTCGTCGTCGCCGCCTGAGTTCGACATCGTAACGCTCCCTTCTATCGCAGGCACCTGGCCACGTTTGCTAAGTGCTCGGACAGCGTGCCGGCAAAAACGTGGCGACCGCGGCCGCAGTAAACGTAATAGAGATCAGCGCCCTTCGACGGACGCAGTGCGGCTTCCAGCGACGGCTTGCCTGGATTTGCAATCGGCGTCGGCGGAAGCCCGGCGTGCGCGTAGGTGTTATAGGGTGAGTCCACTTTGAGATCCGAAAATAAAAGCCGGCTCTTATACCGCGGAAGCGCATACTCCACGGCCGCGTCGATTTGCAGCGGCATTCCCAGCCGCAGCCGGTTATAGATAACCTCCGCGATGCGTGGCCGGTCGACCTCGCTTTTCGCCTCACGCTCTACCAGCGAGGCTACCGTAACCGTCTGCGGGACCGTAACGTGCAAGCTGTGCGCACGGCTTGCAGCATCGGGCGGCAACTCTTTGAGAAACTCGTCGGTCATCAGGCTCGCGACCTCCGACGGTGCAGCGGCAAGCGGCACCAGGTACGTGCTCGGAAACAAGAAGCCCTCGAGATTCACAGTGCGCGTGCCGTCGACGACCAGCCGCTCCCGCTTGAAGCTGCTCAGAAAAGGACCTGCCGGCCCCACGCCGTCCCTTTGCAAACGCGCCGCGATTTGCGCCGCGGTGAAGCCTTCGGGGATGGTCACCCACGCGGCTACCTGTGCTCCGGCGGTAACTAGCGCGCGTAGCACTTGCGTTTGCGTCATGTGGGGTTCGAAGCGATACTCGCCCGCGCGTACGCCGGTCTCCTCACCGCGCAGACGAGCCAGGACTCGAAACGATAACACGTTGCTTATGACGCCGGACGTACGCAAGCGCTCCGCAACTTGCCTCAGGGTCGACCCTCGATCGATCACGACCTGCGTGAGCGCCGCGGGATGCGACCGATCGCCATCCACCAGATACCAAAAATAACCGCTTAACGCTGCCGCCGCCACGAGTATCGCGCCGGTGGCGATCGCGAGGCCCCGGCCGATCGTCACTGTGCCGGTTCGTTACGCCGCCGCGCGAGGAACGTTTCCAGGATAAGAGCCGCGGCCATGCGATCGACGACCGCGCGGCGCTTCTTACGCGAAACGTCCGCCGCGATGAGGCTCTTCGTAGCTTGTGCAGTCGTCAATCGTTCGTCGACGCGGTGAATTGGCCCGGCGAAAATACCCCGAACGCTCTCTACGAACGCGTCCAGCGCCGCGGCGGCAGCGCCGCGCTCCCCGCCCAGCGTGATCGGATCGCCGATTACGAGCACGTCGACGCCGTACTCGTCCAAATATCCCTTGATGCAGGCCAGATCGTCCCGTTTGTTGCTGCGCGTAATGGTCGCGATTGGTAGTCCGAACGTTCCGCTGGGATCGGCGACCGCAACGCCGATGCGTTTGGTTCCGACATCGAGCGCCATCAGCAAGCGTTAGGTTCCCCAGCTCCGCAGTTGCGCCAGCGCCTTGGGCCGCTTCCCAAGGTGATGCGCCAGCAGTTCCTCCACGGCGAGCGATACTGCCGGCGTGGCACGCAAAGCCGCGGCGCTGCCGTGCTTGGGCAGCGCCAGCGCGCGCAGATTTCGCACGTCGTTTGGCTCGAGCTCGGGTAGCTCGCGCCAGCGCTCGCGACAGCACTCGTCGACGATTCCACCCGCTTCGGCGTCGAGCCAAAGCCGCCCAGTGGAAAGGGCTTTCCCACACCGAACGCACGTCGTCAGCGGCGGAGCCAATCCCAACATTTCGAGCAGGCGCAGCGAAAAGCGCGGCAGCAGCGCTCGCGGATTTGGCGCCGCGGCGATCGCACCGATTGCCGCGATCACGAGTTCGTAAACGTCGGGCAGTGCCAGATCCGGTTCGCAGAATGCATCGATCAGTTCCGCGACGACTGCTGCGACGCCGTAGCGCTCCGGTTCGACGAGCTGCGACCAACGGGCTTGACGTATCTCGGCCGAGACGATTACGTCGAGCGATCGACCGCGATGCATCAGAAAGTCGCACTCGTTAAACGATTCTAAACGTCCGGCGAAGTGACTGCGCGGCCGCCGCACCCCTTTTGCCACGGCATCGAGCTTCCCGCGTTCGAGCGTCAAGAGCGTGAGAATCCGGTCGGCTTCGCCAAGCTGCCGTCCGCGCAATACTACGCCCCGCGTCTTATAGGCGCGCGGCTGCGTCAGCGTCCTCCGATTCCTGCGTCTGGCTTATGCTGCCGTTGGTGTAGACCCGAACCGCCAGGATGCGGCGTCCGCGAGTGCGGTCCACGCGCAAACGCGTGTGATCGGCCGCATCGATCTCTTCGCCTTCGTTGGGAAGCCGGCCAAAAAGTCCGACCGTGTAACCGCCGATCGTTTCGAAGTCTTCGGTCGGCAACTCGATCCCAAGCCGCGCGTTGACGTCCTCGATGTTCGTCCCCGCCTCGACCACTGCCTCGCGCTCCGAAACGATCGAGATCGACTCCTGCTCGTCGGCATCGTGCTCGTCTCGAATCTCGCCCACGATTTCTTCCAATAGATCTTCCATGGTTACGAGTCCGGCCGTGCCTCCGTACTCGTCAACGACGATGGCCAGCGAAAACTTGTCGCGCTGCATTTCGCGCAACAGGTCCGCGATTTTTTTCGTCTCGGGAACGTGCACCGCCGGCCGCATCAGTGCGCGCATGCCCGCGTGCGCCAGCGACCCGTTCGCCAGCGCGATTAAAAGCTCTCGATCGTGGATAACGCCCACGATATCGTCCTTCGATTCTTGATAAACGGGCAGCTTCGAGTAGCCTTCCGCGATGACGACGTCGAGCACGCGGCGCGGCGAATCGTCGAGCGAAACCGCGATCATCTCCGGCCGAGGCTTCATGACCTCTCGAACGATGGTATCGCCGAACTCCATGACCGAGTGGATCAGCTCGCGCTCCTGCTCCTCGATCACCCGCTGCTCCGCGCCGACGTTGACCAGCGCCCGGATGTCTTCTTCCGTGACGTAAGGCCGGTGCGCGTGTTTGATCCCGAACAGGCGCAATATTAGGTCCGTGATGAATTGAAAAGCTTGCGCGATCGGCGTGAGGACGTAGGCGGCATACCGCATTGGCAGCGCCAGCCGAAGCGCCCAGCGCTCGCTGTCGCCGGTTGCGACCGTCTTGGGCACGATCTCGCCGAAGAGCAAAAATATCGCGGTCATCACGATGGTCGAGAGGACCGCCCCGGACGGGATCCCGAGCGCGATCGCAATGTAGGTGGCGAGCGAATCGGCCGCCAGCAGCACGATCGTATTTCCAACCAGGATCGCAGTCAGAAATCGCGTCTTCTCGTCGACGAGGTGCTCGAGGTTGGCCGAGCCCTTGACCCGGCGCTCCGCGATCGCCCGCGCGCGCAGCCGCGAGATCGATACCAGGGCTGCCTCTGAGGCGGCGAAGAAAGCCGCCACGAGGACGAGCACGATCAGTGCGGCGATCTGGTATGGCAAGCCTTGGGGGCTACTTGGGGCGGGATCCGTGTTCAAGTCGGCGCCATTATAGCATAACGTGCGGCCGCACCAGCACGTAGATCGCCAGCGCCACCAGCGTCCCCAGAACCGCGCCCCAGAAAACCTCGAAGGGCCGATGGATGCGTGCCTCCACGCGGCTTTGGGCGACGAGAAACGCGCCGAAATAGGCTAGAATCGCAGCCAAGGGCTTCTGATAAAAGAACGCCAGCATGGTTGCAACCGCAAACGCGAGGGCGGCGTGGCCGGAAACGGCTCCGCCTTGCAGCGCCGAGCCTCTACCGATCCAAGCCTTCGCGAAGACCGTCGCGATCGCAACTACCGCGAGCGCGATCAGCGCGACGTTCGCCGGCACCGATTGCACCGCCACGAACACCTGCGCTCCTCCGCTGATGACGCCCTGGTAGAAGATCAAATACGCGCATAGCGTCGCGCCGACCGCCGAAACGAGGACCGCCCCGGCCGCCGCGTCCTTTGCGGTCTTTGCAAGCGGATGATGGGCTACCGTAAGAAGATCCACGATCGCCTCGATCGCGGTGTTCATCAGCTCCAGACTGAGGACCAGCGCCACCAGCGTGATTGTAGCGATGACGTAGAACCGATCGAGACGTAAGATCAGCGTCGCGAGCAGCACCAGCGCCGCGATGACGAAGTGGACCCGCATGTTCGGCTCGGTGCGGGTCGCATAAATGATGCCTTCAAACGCGTGATGGAACGATCGCAGAAATCGGCTGCGTTCGATCGGCAGATAGTGGGGCTCGCTCGCCCGCGGCGCAGATGAAGCGCGTTTCTCGCGCTCGTCGGCCGGCTGGTGCATCACAGGCTCCCTAACGCTGTCGCGCGTACGGCCATGGCAGCGCAATCGCATCGGCCAAACGCCGTTCCTCCCGCTGCATCGCTTGGCGCTGCGCCGCCACCATATGGTCGTGGCCCTTGAGGTGGAGCAATCCGTGAATCAGCAGGCGGTAAATTTCGCGCTGCAGCGGCGCGTCGTAGGCGTCCGCCTGCCGCCGGGCAGTGTCGACCGAAATCACCACGTCGCCCAAAAGGCGCTCGTGCGCTCCGGCTCCGGGCGAGTCGTCTAGCGGAAAGCTTAGGACGTCCGTAGCGGAATCTCGGCCCCGATACTCGCGGTTCAACTCCCGAATCGCGCCGTCGCCGACCAGATAAAGCGAAAGAGCCGCACCGTTTTCGCCAATGGCTGAGAGCAAACGCCGGGCGGTCGCGATCAACGCGCGTCCGTCGACGCCGCTTCGCCGTACGTCGTTTCGATAGTGGATCACAGCGGCCGCGTCTCGTAGGCGCGAACGATCTTCGCCACCAGCGGATGGCGCACGACGTCGTTTCCGTCGAGCTCGACCACGGCGACGTCGTCGATCTCCGCCAACCGCGCGGCGGCCGCTCGCAGACCACTGCGCTGGCCGGCGGGAAGGTCGATCTGCGTTACGTCGCCGGTCACCACCATCTTCGACCCGCTGCCGAGTCGGGTCAAGAACATCATGAGCTGGTCGCCGGTTGCGTTTTGGGCTTCATCCAGAATTACAAACGAATCGGCCAAGGTTCGGCCTCGCATGTACGCCAACGGCGCGACCTCGAGCGTTCCGCGCTCCATGTACTTGTTGACCGCGGCATCGTCGAGCAGCTCGGCAAGCGCGTCGAACAGCGGGCGCATGTAGGGATCGAACTTCTCACGCAGGTCACCGGGCAGGAACCCCAGTCGTTCCCCCGCTTCCACGGCCGGGCGCGACAAGATCACTCGGACTACGTCCCGACGTTTGAGTGCGCGCACGGCCATCACCACGGCGAGGTAGGTTTTCCCCGTTCCCGCCGGTCCGATGCCGAAGGTTAGCGTGGAGCTCTCGACTGCGTTCACAAAGCGACGCTGGCCGGCGGTTCGCGGACGGATCTCGCGGCCGCGATGACTTCGCAGCAAGGTGCTGGGCAACGATGCCGCCCCGTCGGCTGCATCCGTCAACGCCAGCGCGACGTCATCGGGGGTGATATGTGCGCCTTGCACGGCAGCGCCCAGTACCCGCCGGACCACCTGCTCGGCGCGCTCGACCGCGGCGTCGTCGCCGGCAAGCAGCAGGCGGTCGCCGTCGGCGTGGACAGCTACGTCGAGCGAATCTTCAATCGCCGATAGGTTGCGATCGTACTCCCCGAAGAGGCGAACGCGGTCGGATAGCTCACCGAGATCGATGGATCGTTGCGGGGTCAATACCTGAAGGTTTCGTCACCAAACGCACGGGGCTTGCCGAGCACTTCGGCCGCTATAACGCCCCGCACCAGGTCGCGCCGCGTCGCAAACAGCCGCGCGAGGCGGGCGCGGGGCGCGGGCGGGAATGGATGGTCGGTTGCAGGGGCGGGCGGCGGAGGCTTGCGCGCAGGCGGCGGCACCGGCGGCCGCGGCGCAACCGGCGTCCCCTCTTGACGCAGCTGCGCGACCATTCGCTCCAGCCACGCCGGTTGTGAGGCCGGCGCGCCGGGCGGGGGCTCTCGAACGGCTTGAGGCTGCCTGCGAAGGCTCGAAACCATGCTCCCGACGACGCCGATGATGAGCAGTCCGACCCAGATGAGGATGCCGATCTCGCGCACTCGGATGTCCTATTTCGGGCTGGGCCCGGGCGGCGGGGGCGGTTGGGGCTCGGTTGAGGTATCCGCTGACGCTCCAATGGAGCCGCGCATCTCGGTGTCGGCCTGGATGTTCTTGAGCCGGTAGTAATCCATGACGCCGAGGTTGCCGTGCAGGAAGGCTTGCGCGATCGCTTGCGGGATGGTCGCTTCGGCTTCGACCACTTTGGCGCGCATCGCTTGCGTCTGCGCCTTCTGCTCTTGCTCCGCCGCGAGCGCCGCATATTGACGTTCCGCGGCTTTTGCTTGCGCGATCCGGCGGTCAGCTTCGGCCTGACTCGTCTGCAGCTCCGCACCGATGTTCTTGCCGACGTCGACGTCGGCAATGTCGATCGACACGATCTCGAAGGCCGTTCCCGCATCGAGTCCCTTTGCCAGCACCGTCTTGCTGATCCGGTCCGGATATTCGAGCACCTCCTTGTGGTCGACGGCCGCGCCGACCGCCGACACTACGCCCTCACCAACGCGTGCGATGATCGTCGGTTCCCCGGCTCCGCCGACGTAACGATCCAAGTTGCTGCGCACGGTTATCCGCGCCTTAACGTTGAGCTGAATCCCGTTCTGCGCCACGCCCTGAAAGACGGGCGTTTCTATCACCTTGGGGTTCACCGACGTTTGCAGCGCTTCGAGTACGTTTCGGCCTGCCAGATCGATCGCCGCCGCTCGTTGCCATTCGAGCGGAATCTGTGCGCGTTGCGCCGCGATCATCGCCAAAGTGACGTTCTCGACGTTGCCTCCGGCAAGATAGTGCGATTGCATCTGGTCGACGCTCAGATTCAAGCCGGCTTTTCGGGCTCGCACGTAGTTCGTGACGATTACGCCTGGCGGGATGCCGATCAGACGCATCCGCACCAGCGCAATGATGCCCAGTGGAACGCCGGCCGCTATAGTCCGAATCCACAAGCCGATCGGGAAGTAATAAAGAAACGCAAAGAACGCAATGAGTGCGATGACAACGATGATCGCGCCGCTGACGGCAATCATATCTGCTCCTATGAAGCGACTGGTTCGACGAAGATTCGCGCGCCTTCGACGCGCACGACACGAACTGGGGTTCCCTGCGCGATGAACTCACCCTCGGTCAGGACGTCTACGCGTCGCCCGTCGATCGACGCGATGCCCGCCGGGCGCAGATAACTCACGGCGGTTCCGATCCGGCCGTGCAATCCGCGGTGGTCGGCACTTGCAACGTAATCCGGTCCTTGCGCCGCAGCCAGGGCCAGACGCTGAGCCCAGGCATTCTGCGGCACCGCACGGACCGTCAGGGTAAAGACGATCACGGTCAAGACGATCGCGGTGGCAATCGTCTCGATCCCTACGAAGAAGAACGGCAGCCCGAACGCGCAGAGCACGGCCACGAAGAGCGCCACGGCGCCGAGAATTCCAGGCAAACCGTGTCCCGGCACGACGTGCAGCTCCCAGAGGATGCCAACCACGCCCAGCAACGCCAGCGCGATCACGAAGCCGTTGGAAAAACCCGCGTAAACGTGACTTCCGAAAAAGAGCGCGAACGCACTCACCCCGATGATGCCGGCGATAGCGTGCAGCGTCTGCATTTCGATCAAAAGACCGAGCATGCCGACGCTCAGCAGCAGACCGCTGACGATCGGATCGGTTGCAAAGCGCGCGATCTGCTCCGCCCACGTAAACGATTCGGTCAGTTGAGGCGCCCCGCCCAAATGCAACTGGTCGAGCGCCGCATCGAGCGTTGCCGCAGTCGAGCTTGCCACCCCGGCGCGGACGGCATCGTTTGTGTTGAGCGTTAGGATCGTGCCCGCCCGCTTATACTCCGGAAGGTCGACGTTCTTGTCGACCATCGCCGCCGCAAGCTTCGGATCGCGATGGTTGCGCTCGGCGGTCGATTCGAACTCCGCACGCAACGCCGAGATCGTCTTGACCGTTGCCGGAATCGGTTCGGCGGCGCCGATCGACGCGCCCGGCGCCATCACGATCCGCCGCGCAGTCAACGTGATCAGCGCCGCTGCCGAATAGGCGCGCTCGCTGACGTACGCCACGACCGGTTCCTGCGCCCCAAAGAGCGCATCGCGAATCCGGAACGCGGCTTCCACGAGACCCCCGGGGCTGTTCACTTCCAGCACGATTGCTCGTGCGTGTTCGTCGTTCGCCTCGGCAACGGAGCGTTCCACCAGGTGCGCCATCCCGTCGTCGACCGTGCCGTCGATCGGCACGATTACGATCGGACGCTCGAGGGCCTGGCCCGTAGCCAGGCCGGGAAGTCCGGCGAGCATAAGGCAGCACCAGAGCAGAGAACGCGCGCGCAAAGCCTTCATGCCGATTGCTACCGCCGCGGGCAGCCGGAGTTACGGCGACGACAACAGATCGGTAACGACTTGACGGACGAGGTTCCCGTCGGCAAGGCCGCGCAGCTGCGGCATAACGATCTTCATGACGGCGCCGGGATTGCGCGACTCGGGGGGAAGATCGGCCAGCACCCCGGCTACGATTTGCCGTATCTCTTCGGGCGTTCGTTGCGCCGGCAGGTACGCCAGCAGGATCTCGCGCTCCCTGCGCTCCTTTTCGGCCAGATCGGCACGGCCCGCCCGATCGAACTCGGCAAGCGAGTCGGCTCGCTGCTTTACCAGCCGCCGCACGACGTCGAGCTCGTCGGCATCGGAAAGCTCGCGCCCGCTTTCGGTGCGCTTGTACACGAAGCCGGAAAGCGCCGAGCGCAACGTATCCAATCGCAGCTGGTCGCGAGCCCGCATTGCGTCTTTCAGATCGGAAGCGATCCGATCTTTCAGCACGCCCATAATCGGCCGATTTTTAGGCGCGGCGCTTACGAGCGGCAGCCGATTTCTTTTTGCGCCGAACGCTCGGTTTTTCGTAATGCTCGTGCTTGCGCGCCTCGGCAAGAATGCCCGCCTTTTGGGTGGCCTTCTTAAAGCGGCGCAATGCGCTCTCGATCGTTTCGCCCGGAGCAATGCGAACTTCCATTTTTGACGACCCCCCTTTCGGCGTGCGGCGCTGGCGCGGCACGAAAAATTAGGCCCCCATGGGGCCTCTGCAGTAGCCTAACACACGCGCTGCGTAGCGTCAAACTTACCCCGGAGGCCAGGCCATTCTGCGGCCTGCGAGCACGTGAACGTGCACGTGCCCCACCGTTTGGCCTCCGTTCGGACCGGCGTTGATCACGAGCCGGAAGCCTGCCTCGCCGCCACGCTCGCGTCCGAGCTTTGACGCCACATCTATCAGTCGTTTCAGCGCCGGCCCATTCGCGTTCGATACCTCGACGATCCCGTCGTGATGTTCGACCGGCAAAACCAGTAGATGCGTCGGTGCTTGCGGATTGAGATCCTCGATCGCAATGACCTGCTCGTCTCGATGGACGACCGTAGCAGGAATCTCACCCGCCGCGATCCTGCAAAAGACACAGCCGGCCATCAGCGCGTCCGTATCCAGAACGTCCATGACTTCATGGTCGTGTTGCCGGCTTTATCCGAAACGCGCACGGTTACGTGGACCGGCCCGTCGGGATACGTGTATGCGGGCAGATACTGGATGAATTGTGCGGTGCGGACGCACTCCGAAGTGACATCCCGCCCATTGATCCAAAGCCCCGCGCTGGACGGTTCAACCGCCACGGCATCGGACACAAAGCTTGCATAGACCGCCGGCTGCTCGGTGTTGATCGTGGCATTCTCCTCGGGCGCATAGTCGGAGATTCCGGGGCCGATGCTCGAAGCCGATACCGTTTCGGCTGCGGGGGCCTCGGCGCTTGCATTCCCGACTGAAAGGCGTCCGATCACCGCCACGTCGTCGAAGTTGGCGCCGTGCGGGATCGTGTAGCTTCCCACGTAAACGCCGGGCGCGCGTTGCTGCATGCTTTGATCCACCACCTCTGAGCCGAGGTCGAACGTCGCCGCACCCCCCGCCGTGCCGTGCATCGTTACGTGAATCGTATCGCCCGGACGCAGCGGATGGTTAGCGTCGCTTGCAACGTCGCTGATCGAGACGCCGCCCGCGGCCGCCGGCGCGACCGCGACGCTGCGGCTGGCAAGGATTTCGCGGACCTCGTTGCTCTCCACGTTGTATCGAACGGTCACTTCGTCGTTGGGCTGCAGCTCGTTCAGGGATGCCGCTTTTCCGTTGAGTGAGATCTCGCTGGTTCGGGCGGGCGCGATCACCTGACCGTCGGCGAGCACGAACTCGTTTCCGGCAATCGCCACGATGTGTCCGCTCCGCGAGCCGTATTCGTCGACGATCCGCTCGACTCGGCCGTCTTTGCGCATCTCCACGCGAGCGAAATCGCCCGGACGCACGTCTCCCAGCTCACCCGGCGAAGTCACGTCTACGTTGACGTCCTCGACGTCGATCGTGGCGTTCGGTCCGATAGCAATCGTCTTCGCGCCGCCGTTATATTCGAGCGTCAGCTTCGGCGGATCGGAGAGCACGTCGACGGCCGCGACGGTGCCGAAGCGTTCGTATCCGCTGCCCGTGGCGATCAGACCGTTGGCAGAACGTCCGACCAGCTGTGAAACGATCGTGACCCTGTCGCTCTTGCGATCGAAGTGCGCTTGGGCCCCGAGGACGTCAGTAAAGAATCGCAGGGGAACGTAGAGCACGTTGTCGATCTCCACCGCCGCCGCCTCCAGCGTTACCCGATTGCCGTCGATCTCCGCGACCGGGCTGCCGATCGTAAGAACGATGGTCTTAGATCCTACTTGCGTCGTGATCTGGTTGCCGCTGCGATCGAAGGGCAGCCCAAGCGCTTCGATGGTGCGGCGGACCGGGACGAGCAACAGGCTGTGCTCGAAGCGCGGCGGCGGCTCCAGCGAGAGCGCATTTCCGTTGATAACGATCGCGATTGGTCGCGGCTGTGCCGCAATCAACAAGACCGCCAGCGCGATCAAACTGCGCCGTATCATCCCTGCAGCACCTCGGCGTATACCTCGGCCGTGGCGCGAGCGCAGCGGTCCCACGTGAGGTTCGCAGCGACGGCGCGTCCCAAGCCGACCGCACGCGAGCGCACCGCCTCGTCGGTCAAGACGCGCTCCAGCGATAGCTGCAGATCTCTAGCATCGCTGGGCGCGAAAGTCAGCGCCGCATCCATAAGCGGCCTCGGAACTGCTTGCTCGCACGCGATCACCGGACAACCTACTGCCATCGCCTCCAGCATAGGCAATCCAAAACCCTCGCGCAATGCGGGCGCGACTAGCCCACGAGCTCCGGCATAATACGCCGCCAGCTCACGTGCGCTTACGTCGCCCAGCGCGACGATCGCGCGCCTCGGGCTGCTACGATGCTGCAGCTCGCCTCCAAAGTCGTCGGAGCCGGTAAGGTACAGATCGACGCCCCACGTTTCCGGCAATGCCGCCCAAGCTGCGAAGAGCGTCGCCAGGTCCTTGTGCCGGCGATGATTGCCTACGTAAAGCAGATAGGGCCGAGCCGCGGCGTGCGGCGCGACCCCTTGCAGAAAGAGCTCGGAAACGCCCAGCGGGATCACCCGCACCTTTTTGCGCTCCACCCCCAGCAATGCCGAGAGGTCCTCGACCGTGCGCTCGTCGTCGGTAATCACTCTCGCCGCTCGGGCGCATGCGGCGCGCACGACGGTTGCGTAATACGGGCCAACCCTCGCCTTGAAGTACTGCGGGAAGCGCAAGTGGATGAGATCGTGAATCGTCAGGATGAACTTCCCCGGGATAAAAACCGGCACGTACTGCGAAAGGAAGTGCATCAGGTCGAGCTTGGCCGCGCGCATCCCAAGCGGCAATCCAACCTGCTCGCTCCAGCCGAAGTTTCCGCCGGCGGTGAATGGCACGTACGCGTATTCGGGAGCGACCGCCGGCAAACGCACCAGCAGCTCGCGCGCATACGCTTTCATCCCATCCGACCATTGGCGCGTTATCCGCGCATCGAGACCGACGCGCGGTTCGTTCACCAACGAAGCGCCTTTGCGGCCGCCACGGCGGGATAGGCGGCGGTGTGGTATGCGACGTACCATCCACGCGGCCCGTCCAGAATCGCACCTCGAGCAAGAAGCAGCCAGGCCAGCCGGGCAGCGCCCGTTACGCATACGGCCAGCAGCTTCGCGAACGAGCCCGGCATGTCGGCCGCTTCGAGCGACGTGTAGCGCTGGTACTTTGCCCGGTACGCCGCGACGTCGGGATATGAGTAATGCAACAGCGTTCCGGGAAGATCGCCGACCCGGCCTTCGCTCGTCCAAGCCTCGTGCACGGCGGCGGTTTTCGCGGCGGCAGGGCGGCTCTCGAGCGTTGCCTTTCCAGTCCGAAAGAGGCGCAGCAACGGCTCGTTGCGCCATATCCGCATCGGCTTGCCGCAGAAATAGGTCGTGCGCTTGACGCAGTACGCGTCGGCTTCGTCCGGCGCCGCAACGATTGCGTCGCGCAACACGTCGTCGAGTGCCTCATCGGCATCGATCATCAGCGTCCATGGAGTTTCCACCTGCGAAAGCGCATACCGACGAGCGTCGACGAAATTCGTCCACTCGCGCTGCGCCACGCGCGCCCCAGCTCCTCGCGCAAATTGCACGGTGTGATCGCGCGATCCGGCGTCGAGCACGAACACCCCAATGCCGCGTGGAAGGCTGGTAAGCGCGCGCGGCAGATTGCGCTCTTCGTCCCGTGTCAGAACGACCGCGGTGATTAGGCCTGGGTCCAGGACGCCGCCTTCGCCACTCCGGTCCGGCCTTCGATTCCCGCTTCGTGGGCGAGCGCTGCGGCAATGAACTCCCGGTAGAGCGGCGCCGGCCGATTGGGCCGCGATTTGAATTCGGGATGGGCTTGCGTCGCCACGAACCAGGGATGCGTATCGACCGGAAGCTCGATAACTTCGACCAGCTGCGTCTTATCCACCGCGTGATGCCCGGTAAAGAGCATCCCGTGCTCTTCGAAAATAGGAAGATAGCGGTTATTAAATTCGTACCGATGCCGATGCCGTTCGCTGATCTCAAGCTCGCCGTATGCGCGTGCGGCCAGGCTTCCCTCTTGCAAGGTGCACGAGTACGTCCCAAGACGCATCGTACCGCCGTACATTTCCAGATTGCGTTGGTCGGGCATGAAGTCGATCACAGGGTCAGCCGTCGTTACGTCCACTTCGCTGGTCATCGCTTCGGGCAGCTCGCAAACGTTGCGAGCAAACTCGATACACGCCAGCTGCATGCCGTAGCAAATTCCCAAGAACGGCACCCGCCGTTCGCGCACGTATTGGATCGCTCGAAGCTTCCCCTTGACGCCACGCGCGCCAAAACCCGGCGCTACCAGCACGCCATGCGCTCCGCGCAGCACTTCAACGCCTTCGTTCTCGACCTGCTCCGAGTCGATGCGGCGGATTTCTACCGCGGCATGATGATAGATACCCGCGTGCGCGAGCGCTTCATCGATCGAGATGTACGCGTCCTTGAGCTCGACGTACTTGCCGACGAGCGCGATCGTGACGCGCCGCCGAGGATTGAGCAGACGCTCGGCAATCGCAACCCACTCTTCAAGCATAGGAGCCGAGGGCGGAAGATTGAGCTTGCGGACGGCGGCTTGCGCCAGACCCTCAGCCTCCAGGTTGAGTGGAACTTGATAGATCGTGCGCGCGTCGCTGTTCTGTACGACAGCGCCCGGCGGTACGTCGCAGAACAGCGCAATCTTCTCCTTCAGCTCCACGGGCATCGGCACCGCCGATTGCGTGCGGCAAACGATCGCGTCGGGCGAGATCCCGATGCCGCGCAGCTCGCGGACGGAGTGCTGCGTCGGCTTGGTCTTGAGCTCGTCGGCCGCCCCAAGGTGAGGAACCAGCGTGAGGTGCACGTACATCACGTTCTCGTCGCCGACGTCATAGCGCATCTGGCGAATTGCTTCGAGGAACGGCAACGACTCGATATCGCCGACCGTGCCACCCACCTCGACGATGCAGACTTCCGCGTGGCTCGCTTCGGCGACGCGTTTGATGTGCGCTTTGATCTCGTTGGTGATGTGCGGGATGACTTGTACCGTCGCACCCAGATAGGCGCCGCGCCGTTCCTTTTCGATGACGGAATTGTAGATCTGCCCGGTCGTCACGTTGTTGGCGCGCTGAAGGTTCTCGTCGATGAAGCGCTCGTAGTGCCCGAGATCGAGATCCGTCTCCGCGCCGTCCTCGGTAACGAAAACCTCGCCGTGCTGATATGGGTTCATCGTCCCGGCATCGACATTGATATAGGGGTCGAGCTTCTGGATCGACACGCTGTGGCCGCGGGCTTTCAAAAGCCGGCCGAGTGATGCGGCGGTGATGCCCTTGCCGAGCGAACTCACCACGCCCCCGGTGAAGAAGATATACTTCGCCATCTCGGGTTGTTCTAGTTCTCCCCGGACGGCGTGATCACCTGGGCCGGCCCGAGCAGCGCGGCCGGGCCAGCTCTGACGTGCCCTCTACGCGCTTACGGTTGACGCGGCTGCAGGTGCTGCGGAAGATGCGGTATCGGCGGTCGCTTGATTTGCAGCTGCGGCAGCCGCGCGTCGCTCGCGCCATACGGGTGGGCGACCACGCGATAGTCAAAGTAGAGCGAAGAACGTCCATGTTCCGTCTCGCGGACGATAAAGCCCCCTTCATATTTTGCCGCGATGTAAAGCCCCCGAGTGTCGCCATCGGGCGTCAGAAAGACCTGATAGCCGCGGGCCGCGTCGATCGTGCTGGCGAAGGCGGAATCGAAACGGACGGCGCCTCCACCGGCCTCGAGCCGCGCCGTTCCGATATCTTCGATCATCGCTCGCGTTGACTCCGATCCGAATGCTTGAAGATGAGGACCTCCGCGCGCCGGCTGATCGGTGTCGAATCCCTTTGCCTCGACGGAGCCGTCGAAAATACCGTCCGCTTCGGCGTCGACGGCAAATATATCGCCAGTGCTAGTATTTTCTACCCAAAGGGGGCCGCCGTTTGCCGACGCGTTTTGCGCGTATAGCGCAGCATCACTGTCATTGTCATTTTCGAAAAAACCGCCGTCGCCCGCGCTTCCACTTGCGTTGCCAAAGACCGCGGGGTATCCGTTGTTGCTCGTGGTCTGGCCGGAAACTCCGGTGCCGGACGAAGACAAGCCGGAAACTCCGGCTCCGGAGCCCTGCGCATCGCCGTAGACTCCGTTGCCGCTCGAAGACACGCCATAGACGCCGTTGCCGCTGGTCTGCGCATCGCCTTCGACACCATCGGAGTTCGACGCGCCGTACACGCCAATATTGTTATCAGATGAGCCCCAGACTCCATAGGCGGAGCCCGCGGCCCCCACAATTGCACTTCCCTCGCCCGTGTTCGAAACGCTAAAACAAGAACTCTTGGCCTTGCACGTCTCGGCCTTTGCAGGCTCGGGATTTGTGCCCGGATGTGCGTGAGTTGCGCCTGAAACGGCGGTCGCGCTCGAAAGCGCTAAACTTGCGCCTAGGATCAATGCGCCTGCACTGCTGATCACGGCACCTCTGACGATTCCTTTCATGTTCCTTATCCTCTCAAAAGTTACGAGTGAGTCTCAATGCCGTTACGGTTGCCGCGGTTGCGGGTGTATCCGAAGATGCGCTCTCGGCGGCAGCTTGATAGTCAACTGCGGTAGGCGCGCGTCGGTGGCGCCGTACGGGTGGGCGACTACGCGATAGTCGAAGTAAACCGACGACCGGCCCCGCTCATTCTCGCGAACGATGAAACCGCCTTCGTATTTCGCCGCGACGTAGAGGCCACGCGTGTCGCCGTTGGGCGTAAGAAATACCTGATACCCACGCGCCGCGTCAATCGTGCTCGCGAATGCCGAGTCGAAACGAACAGTGCCTTCGCCGGCCTCCAGTCGCGCCGTACCGGTATCTTCGATCGTGGCGCGCGTCGACTCAGAATCGAATGCTTCGAGATGGGATCCACCACGCGCCGGCTGAAAGGTTTCGTACCCCGATGCCGTGACGCTGCCTGAAAAAAACCCGTCTGCGGCGCCGTCGACGTAAAATTCGTCGCCCGAGGGCGAATTCACAACCTGAAGCAGCGGAGCGTCTGTCGCTAAGTTTTCCGCGTACAGCGCAGCTGCACTCGTGGTGTCATTCTGAAAATAGCCCCCGTTCCCGAAGTTAGATTCGCCGATAACACCGATGTCATCCGCAGATTGACCGTAAACTCCAAAGCTGCTCGTGGACTGGCCATAAACTCCGTAGCCTGATGAAGACAGGCCGTAAACTCCCGCGCCACTACCCTGAGCATCGCCGTAGACTCCGTTGCCAGACGACGACAGGCCGTAGACTCCGTTGCCGCTGGTCTGAGCATCGCCTTCGACACCATCGGAGTTCGACGCGCCGTACACGCCAATGTTGTCATCGGAAGAGCCCCACACCCCATAACCGGAGCCCGCGCTCCCATTAATCGCGCTTCCGGCGCCCGTGTTCGAAACGGTAAAACAAGAACTCTTAGCATTGCACGTCTCGGACTTTGCCGGCGCGGGATTTGCGCCCCGATGCGCTCGAGTTGCACTCGACACGACGGTGGCGCTCGAAAGCGCTAAACTCGCGCCCAAAAACAATGCACCCGCACCGCTGATGACGGCGCCTTTTTCGATTGCTTTCATCTTCTCTTACCCTCTTAAAGTAGCGTTCATCGCTCCAAGCCTAGCGCGGGCGCCGTCCCACCAGCGTCCCAAAACGCCCGGCACAGGGCTTTTTTGGGCGACGTTAGGCCGTAGCTGAGCCCGGGCGGTCCGGTCGCAGCTTAGTTAGGGAGAAGGACTGCGCTCAGGATGACGCCCGAGGCCTCGCCCGCGCGTGTTCGGCGTCGGTTCGGTTCGGCTGACGCTAGCCTCTATGCGGTTACGGTTGTCGTGGTTGAGGATGTTGCGGAAGGCGCGGGATTGGTAGCCGTTTGATCTGCAATTGCGCTAAACGCGCGTCGCTGGCGCCGTATGGATGCGCGACAACGCGATAGTCGAAGTACAGAGACGAACGTCCGTGTTCGGTTTCGCGGACGATGAAGCCGCCTTCGTACTTGGCAGCGATGTAGAGCCCGCGCGTGTCGCCGTCGGGCGTCAGAAAGACCTGATAGCCGCGCGCTACGTCGATCGCGCTGGCGAATGCGGAGTCGAACCGGACGGCGCCCTCACCGGCTTCGAGTCGCGCCGTTCCGGTATCTTCGATCATTGCACGCGTCGACTCAGAGCCGAATGCCTGGAGATGCAAGCCGCCGCGCGCCGGCTGATCGGTGTCGAATTTCGTTGCGGAGACGACACCTGAGAAAAACCCGTCTCCCGCGTCGTCGACGTTAAATCCATCGTCCGTGGCGGTGTTAACTGCCTCAAACGTGTCGCCTTCGCCCGAGCTGTTCTGCGCGACTAGCGTAACGTTACTGTCGCTATTATTTTGAAAGAGGCCGCCGGGGCCGCTCGTAGACTTGCCCAGGATTCCGTTGCCGGATAAGGACGTGCCGGAAACTCCGTTGCCGGAGTTCTCAGCGACGCCGTCCACGCCGTCACTGCTCGAAGACGACCCGGAGACTCCAACGCCGTTCGAAGAGTCACCCAGCACTGCAGTGTCGGACGTAGATTGACCCTGGACTCCGACGCTGGTCGAAGACTCGGCAAAGAGTCCCTCGCCGGACGTTGAGATGCCGACCACTCCCGTCGAGTCGCTCGAGGTGCCCTCAATCGCGCCTCCTTTGCCGGTATTTTGAACGGTAAGACAATACCCGCTCTTGAGGCTGCACGTGGTTGCCTTTGCGGGCACCGAATTGGCGCCCGAATGCGCTCTCGTTGCGCTTGAGACGACAGTAGCACTCGAAAGCGCTAAACTCGCGCCTAAGAGCAATGCGCCTGCACCGCTGATAACGGCGCTTTTAACAATCGCTTTCATGGTTGTTATACCTCCCCAAAGTGCCGAGTGGATTTGGAGCTCACTCTTACGGTTGCTGCGGCTGCGTGTGCCGCGGAAGTCTCTGGATCGGGGGTCGTTTGATCACCAGCTGCGGCAGGCGCGCGTCGCTGGCGCCGTACGGGTGAGCCACCACGCGATAGTCGAAGTAGACCGACGAGCGGCCGTGCAGGCCCTCGCGGACGATGAAACCGCCTTCGTACTCCGCAGCGACATACAGCCATCCACGCGTCTCGCCCTTCGGCGTCAGAAAGACCTGATAACCTCGCGTCGTGTCAATCGTGCTTTCGAATGCGGAGTCGAAACGGACGACGCCCTCTCCGGATTCCAGTCGTGCCGTTCCGGTATCTTCGATCGTCGCACGTGTCGATTCAGAGCTGAAAGCCTCCAAATGGGATCCGCCCCGCGCCGGCTGATCAGTGTTGTATCCCGATGCCGTCACGATACCTGTGAAAGTTCCGTCTCCGGCATAGTCGACGAAAAACGAGTCGTCCGTGCTCGAATTTTTTACCATAAGGGGGTAGCCGCCGGCCGCGGTGTTCTCTACGAGTAGCGTAAAGAAACCCGAAGTACTATTTTCGAAAAAGCCGCCCTCCCCGCTCGGCGATTCGCCAATGACTGCGTCGCCAAAAGACGACGTGCCCGAGACTCCGTTGCCGCCCGAAGACGTGCCGGAGACTCCAGCGCCGGACGATGAATCCCCCAGGACTCCATTGCCGGACGAAGATTTACCGGAGACTCCGTTGCCGGCGTTCGCAGCATTGCCGTCGACG
>DASRXM010000061.1:0-12294 GCA_035654155.1 Candidatus Babeliales bacterium | reverse complement strand
GACAGGAGCGAGCGTGCCGCGAGCGGCGCTTCAAAGCCGTTCGTACGCTAAGCGAGCTACTCCGCTTCGCAACCGCGTCAGTTGCAGGAGACTGAAGCGCTGTGAGATCATTTGCGAACCTGCATACATTGGGATTCCCTTCCCGATGGCGATGGGGACGATCGACATCTCTATCCTGTCGACTTCCCCCTGCGGCGAGGAACGCGCCCATAACCTTGCCGCCACCAACGATCCATGCGTCTCCATCGGAAAACTCCCGAAGCTCCCGCGCAAACGAAGCAAAATCGTCGACGGCTCGCGTTTGCAACTCGCAGAGCCGATGGACTATCGCTCGATGCGTTAACACGATCGTGCGCATCTGACGATACGGCCAGCTGCCGTAGTCTTCGACGAACTTGTACGTTCCGCGTCCCATCACCAGCGTGCCGATATCGGAGAAGAACGCATCGTAACCACTATCCTCGTCTTGAAACGCTTCGAGAAAGCCGACGCCCCCTTCAGGATCGGCGATATAACCGTCAAGGGATGCCGCGAAATAGAGTCGGATCTTGCCCACTCGTCGGAGCCTCTTCAGAGCTTCCCTAGATAATAAGCACTATGCGGTTGCGACAGGATCGGCCGCGAGCGGATCGATCGCGTGCAGCAGATGTGGGTGAGCTTTATCGGCCAGGTGCCAACGCCGCAGCGGCGAGACGATGTCGTGCGAGAGCGGCAAGCCGGTAAGCATTGCGAGCTCGACCGATTCGGGGCGGTGCCGACGCCAGCTGTCGTAAAGCTTACGAATGGCGAAGTTGTTGACCGCGACCTCCGTCGCGTTGGCTACGATCGTCACGTGCTCGGCGGCGGGATGGCTCGTCTGCGCTTCGGTCAGCAGCGAGCGCGCGATGCGGTACGAGTGTGCGATCGCGTGCGTGGCGTAGCGCGGATATCCGCTGGTTGCGAGAAATTGGCGCTCGCGCAAAATCGGATTCCACCAGTGGAAGCGATTGGGCACGCGCAGCAATCGTTCGGCAACCGGACCCATCAGACGGTTTGGTATCCACGAAACGCCGAAGAACGGCGCGATCGGAACGGCGCGCTGCACGTCGTAATGCTGCGCGACCCAAGCTGCCAGCAAGCCTCCTAGCGAGAAGCCCGCCACCGTTACGCGCTTGCCGAGCTCGCGCGCGATTGCGACGTACTCGCCGGCCGCCTCGTATAAATCCTCGGCGCGCAACCGTTCCAGGGCGTCGGAGAGCGGATCGGCGTGACCGTGCCGCGGCAGACGCGGCGCGAACACGTTGTGCCCGCGCGCAAAGAGCTCGCGCGCGACGCGTTCGAACTGCGCGGGACTCGCGCTCATGCCGTGAATCAGAACGACCGCCCGCTCTTGCCGCGTTGGGTGCACGTACGCAATCGTTCGCCCATTGGCGGAGACGCCGGGGTGGTCGCGGTCGATAAGTCGCCCGAGACGGCTAAAAGAGGTAGTCAAGGCGAATTCCTTAACAGCCTTGGCGTGTATCTCCTTTCGGACCGCGCGCGCGACCTAATTTCTGAAGAAGACCGTTACGGCGCGCACACCTACGCGCCGCTCGACCTGGTCGTAGAACGGGCCGAGGGCGTTTGGCTGTGGGACGTTTCCGGCAAGCGGTATCTCGACTGCGTCAGTGCCTACTCTGCGTTAAACTTAGGGCACTGCCATCCGCTGGTTTATGCCGCCCTGGTCGAGCAGGCCCGTCGCGTAACGCTGACTTCACGCGCGATGCGCAACGATCGCATAGCGGGCTTTCTCAAGAAACTCACCAGCGTCTGCGGCTTCGACAAAGCCGTGCCGATGAACACCGGCGTGGAAGCCGTTGAGACCGCCGTCAAGTTGGCGCGCCGGTGGGGCTACACGACTAAGCAAATTCCCGAAGACCGCGCCGAGATCGTCGTATTCACCGATAACTTTCACGGCCGCACGCTGGCGGCGATTAGCGCGAGCAGCACCGCGCAATACCGCGCCGGATTTGGGCCGTTTCTTCCCGGCTTCGTCGTCGTTCCGTTCGGCGATGCGGATGCGTTGGAACGCGCGATCGGCCCGCACACGTGCGCGGTCCTGATCGAGCCGATTCAAGGCGAAGGCGGCGTCAACGTCCCGCCCGACGGTTATCTAAAGCACGTGCGCGCGATCTGCACGCAGCACGACGTGCTCTTCGTAGCCGACGAGATCCAGACCGGATTCGGCCGCACCGGCGCGATGTTCGCGTGCGACCATGAAAACGTAAAACCCGACGTACTGATCGTCGGCAAGGCGCTGGGCGGCGGCTATTATCCGGTCTCCGCAACGCTGGCGGACGACCGCGTGATGGGCCTGTTTGCACCCGGCGATCACGGCAGCACCTTTGGCGGCAATCCGCTGGCGTGCGCGATCGGCGAAGCCGCCCTCGACGCGATCGTCTCCGAGGATCTCCCCTCGCGCGCGCGCCGAGCCGGCGACGCGATCGTTCGAGGCATCAGCGGCATCCGGTCGCCGTCGATCGTGCAAGTGCGTGGACGCGGCTTGCTGATCGGCGTGACGCTGACCTATCCAGCCGAGCGCTTATCGAAGGCGCTGCTCGACCGCGGCGTTGCCGCCAAAGAAACGCGGCGCGATATCTTGCGGATCGCCCCGCCGCTGGTGATCGACGACGATGCCGTTGCGTACTTCCTCGAGCGCTTCGTCGAGGCGCTGCAGGCGGTCGACTCCCACCCTTGACACTGCCCGGGCCGGGCGTGATATCCTTGGCGGGCCGAAGCAGCGGCTCGTTCCGCTCACCGGATGCCTGCGGGCGATCCGGTCTTCACGGTAGGGAACTCTCGGCGGTTTCCACGGTGGGGTTGCTCCGGCAGCGCCTTTTTCTTTTTATGGAGACGAACACATAGCAAAACTCCTGCGCGTCAACGATCAGATTCGCATTCGTGCGGTTCGGGTGATCGACGAAGACGGACATCAACTCGGGATATTGCAAACCGAAGATGCGCTGGCGCGCGCACGAGCTGCCGGGCTCGACTTGATCGAAGTTTCGCCGACCGCTCAGCCGCCGGTCTGCAAGATCGCCGACTACGGACGGCTCAAGTACGAGCAATCGAAGAAAGACAAAGATGCCCGAAAGAAGCAGCGGCACTTCGAGCTGAAGGAAGTGAAGCTGCGACCGAAGATCGAGACGCACGACTACGAGACGAAGGCGCGGATGGCCGAGCGCCTGCTACTCGACGGAAGCAAGGTCAAGGTCACGATCATGTTTCGCGGACGGGAGATCACGTACACGTCGTTCGGGCGGAAACTGCTCGATCGCATGGCCGAAGACATGACGCCGTTGGCCACGGTCGAACGCGAGGCACGGCTCGAAGGAAAGAATATGTTCATGATCTTGGCGCCGCGCGCGACGCCGACGGGACCGCCGAAGTTTTCAATACCGCAGAAGGAGCGAACCAGTGCCTAAAATTCGAACCCACCGAGGAACTGCGAAGCGCGTGAAAGTGAGCGCCGGCGGCAAGGTGCTGCACCGCCACCAATTCGACGGCTGTGGCCACATCCTCAGCAAGAAATCGCGCAAACGCAAGCGCAAGTTCCGCAAGGATCAGCCGACCTTCAAGGGCGATCTGAAACGGCTCGCTCCGACGATCCCGTATTTGGTGTAAGGGGAGGTTTGTGAAACATGGCACGCATCAAACGGGGCGTCGGCGGGCTCAAGCACCGGCGCAAAGTCATGAAGCTCGTCAAGGGCTTCCGGGCCGCGCGGCGGCGCAATTACCGGGTCGCAAACGAAGCGCTGCTCAAATCCATGGCCTATGCGTTTCGCGATCGCAGGGTTCGCAAGCGTGATTTCCGTTCGCTCTGGATCAGCCGCATCAACGCCGCAGTCCGACGCGAGGGGCTTTCCTACTCGCTCTTCATGCACGGCTTGAAGAAATCGGGCGTGACGCTCAACCGCAAGGCGCTCGCCGATCTCGCCGTTACGGATCAGAAGGCTTTCGGCGCGCTCCTCAATTTGGCGAAGCAAGCGGCTGAAAAGTAGCTGCCTGCGACCGCGCGCGGCTAGCCCCGACCGAGCGCAAGGTATATAATCGGTGCGTATGAGCCGTTGCGCTGCCGTCTTTGTGGCGGCCGTTCTTGCCGGTATCCTTGCATTTGCATGGTCGAAGCCGGCGGCATCTCAGGTGCCGGCGTTATCGCCGGCGATGTCGGCCCAGATCGATGCGATCGGCTCCGACGAAATTCACTCGGGGCGAACTCCGGGACTCGCGATCGGCGTGGTCAAGGACGGCCGGTTGGTCTACGAACGCGGCTTCGGGTTTTCGACGATCGTACCGCACCATTCGATGGAGCCGGACACCGAGTTTTACACCGGCGGTCTCACGATGCAGTTTACGGCCGCGGCCATCCTCCTGCTCGCCCAAGACGGTAAGCTCAAGCTCGACGATCCCGTTTCGAAGTATCTTCCAAACTTCAAGCTCGGTGACGGCATCACGATCGCACAGCTGCTGACGCAGACGTCCGGTTTGCCAAGCCTCGCAGCAGCCCGAGGCATTTCGAGCGACATGACCCGCCCCGTCAGTCCGAGCGCCCTGCTGGCCGCAATCGACAAACTGCGACCTTCAGCCCCGCCTGGAAGCGCGTATGCCAACAACCTGCTCAACTATCTTATCGCCGGCGCGGTCGTGGAACGCGCCAGCGGCGTCACGCTCTCCGATTATCTCGAGCAGCACGTCTTCATTCCGCTCATCATGGATCACTCGTTCCTGGCCGGCGATAACGGCATCTCGCCGGACCGCGCCACCGGCTATACGCGCAGCGGGCCCGAATTTGCCGTCGCACCAATGTGGGATCCCTCGTGGCTGGGCGGTTATGGGGGCCTGGTCTCGACGATCGACGATTTGGCAAAATGGGATATCGAGATGCCGGTCTTGCTTCGGATCGACGCGGTGCGCACGATGTTTACGCCGGGCGTAACTTCGGGGCTGACGCATTACGGCATGGGGTGGGTAATCGATCGGCGCGGCGGCAAGCTGTTCGTATGGGCGAACGGCGAGATTTCCGGCTACCGCGCGCTCAACGCGCTGCTTCCGGACGCGCACGTCGGCGTCATCGTGTTGTCGAACGCCGATTCGTTCCATGGCCGCGTAACGATTCCCGAAGAGGTCGGCGCGCGCATTCTCGATATTCTCGTGCCGCCGGCGGTGACGCATCTCGACAATGCGATCGTCGCCAAGGCCAAGGAGTGGCTGGGGCGTCTGGCGTCGCGCAACATCGATCGCGAGGAGCTCACGCCGTCCTTCAGCGCGTACCTCACCGACGATCTCGTCGCGCGCGAGAATTTTGCGGCGCTGGGGCAACTGCAATACATCGTGCCGCTATCCAGCACGACGGAATCAAATGGGGATACGCTGTACGAGTTTTTGGTCCGCTATCCGCGCGCGCAGTACCATTACAGATTTCAGCTCGCGCCGGACGGGAAGATCGACGGGATTACGCTGGTCGTCTAGTCGTCGCCGTCGGCGAGCCGGCGGCCCGTAGCTTCGACGACCTTGCCGAGCATCGTTACGGCCTCGGCGCGAGTTGCGTTGCTGAACATATACCGCAGATGTTCGTCGGCGTCTTCGACGATCAAGACGGCGCGGCGGCCGGCTCGAACCGAGCCGATCAGCGAATTGAGGTACGTCTCATCTTCGGGCGCGAGGACCGATTGGTCCCCGCCTTCACGGCCGCGCTCCAGCAATCTTTTGAGGACGGAATCAATGTCGCTTGGTAGTTCCACGACTAACCTCCAAGACCGATCTTGCCATATCGGCAGCAACGGCGACGCCGCGAGTTACCTACAGTAACTATCGACCACAGTAACTTCCAATTTTATCTGCTCCGCCCTGCAGCCAATATAGGGCCAGCGCCGTTTTTGCATCGGCAGCAGACAGAGCGACCAGGCGCCACGCGGTCTCTAATGTGAAGGTCGCAACTTCGATTCGTTCGTCGTCGTCCAACGAGGGCTCGCCGGGCGTCAAGTCGTCGGCTCGGAAAAAATGCATGATTTCCGAGCAAAAACCCGGCGTCATCCATGCCGAACCGACCGGCACGATCCGGCCTGCAACGTAGCCGGTCTCTTCACGGAGCTCGCGCTTAGCGCCATCGATTGGCGCTTCGCCGGTTTCGGCCGTTCCGGCCGGAACCTCCCATAGCAGGGAGCGCGCCGGGTGGCGGTACTGGCGCACGAGGACGATCTCGTTTGGAGCCGGCGTCGCCACGATCGCCACCGACGCGCCATGCTCGACAACGTCCACGCGATGGATGCTTCCGTCGTCGTATCTGAGCTCGTCGCGGCGTACGTCGAAGACGCGCCCCTCGAAAACGAGCGAGGAGCCGATGGTCTGCGGAATTCCGTCCATGCGAATCGGCTTGGCGGAACGCCGGCGTCAGGCCTCGTAGCAACTGAGAATGCGCCAACCGCCATCCTCCATCGCAGCCGAGATCGGTTGGCTGGCATACTTTTTCGCAATCTTCATAAGTTTGGTCTACTTGTCGGTGCGCTTCGTGGTTCCGCATCACTTCAACGACAAGATCGCGATCGCACTGGCAGCGATTTTCGCAGGGCTAATTCTCATCGCAACGCGCGCATGGACGGCAAAGAAGTGGCGACACGGTTAGGAAGCCGAGCGGAACGCTTAACCGGCGTCTCGGCGCTGAAGACGGTCAAGGGGCGTCGCGAGCGGCAGTCCTTCGCGTTTGAAGGCATCACCCTGCTTGCCGAAGCTGCAGCCGGCGGTTTTCCAATTGCGGAACTCTATGCGACGCAAGCCGTCTACGACTCGGAGCCGCTCGTTCGCCGCCTCGAGGCCGATGGAACGCCGGTATTTCTCGTCGACGATTTGGCGGTCAAGCGGATCTCCGACGTGACCACGCCGAGCGGCTTGGTTGCGGTTGCACCGACCCGCTTCTTTCTTCCGAGGGAGCTGTTCGAGCGGGGGAGCCCGATCCTAATCTTGGCCGACCTCAACGACCCCGCCAACGCCGGTACGCTGCTGCGCTCCGCGGATGCGTTCGGATGCGCGGGCGTCCTTTTCGGGCGCCTCGGCGTCGATCCGTATCATCCCAAGGTGGTGCGCGGCTCCATGGGCGCGATTTTCCGCCTGGCCCTCGCCGTCGCCGACCCCTCCATCGTTCAGGAGGCCGCCACTCGCGCGGGCGTCCGGATCCTTGGGCTTGCGGCCGGCGGTGCCCCGCTGCACGGCGAGCGACCGGCCGGCCGAGTTGCCCTGATTGTGGGGCACGAACGGGGCGGGCTGGGGCGCTGGCAGAGCATCTGCGAACGTCTGCTCGCCATCCCGATGAGCGGTCCTGCGGAGAGCCTTAGCGCAGCCGTCGCGGGCTCGATTGCTCTGTACGAATGGGCTTGTCAAGAGAGTCTTTTTAGGCCTAAAAGTCAAGACTACCGGTGTTAAAAGTCGCATGGTATACTCAGCCAACGTGGGCCGCCGCCGGAGCCAAACGGCCCAGAAGGAGACCGCAGCGCATGGCAACGTCCAATCTCTTCTGGAGGCTTTTCGCCCAAACGGGATCGATCGACGCGTATCTCGCCTATCGAAGGCTAAACGCGGCACCTGCAGCCAGCTAAGGTTGCCGCCGTACGGCGAAGTCACAGCGGTTTTGGAGGCGCCCGGTAACGTAGAACGAACCGGGCGCTTTGCTTTGGAAGAGCGATGACGGATCTCGACGCAACGCTTGCGGAGTTGCAAAAGAATTTTGCGGCCGCGGCTGCCGGCGCCGCCGACGAGCAGGCGCTCAAGAGCGTGCGCGTCGCCTATCTCGGCCGCAGCGGCGAAGTAACCAAAGTCCGGCGCACGATCGGTAAGCTGCCGCCCCAGGATCGCCCCGCGGCCGGAAAAGCGATCAACGACGCGGTCGCCGCGATGGAAGCGCGCTTGGACGAGTTGCAACGGCAGCTCGAAGCGCGCGCCTTTGAATCCGAGCTTGCGGCGTCAATCGACGTGACGTTTCCGGCAATCCCCCCGCAGCTGGGGTCGGTTCATCCAGTGCGCCAAATTATCGAGCAGAGCTGTGCCTACTTTACGCGCCACGGCTTTGCGGTCGTGATTGGTCCGGAAGCCGAACCCGATTATTATAACTTCGACGCGCTCAACATTCCGAGCGACCATCCCGCGCGGGAGAGCTTCGATTCGTTTTGGCTCAGCGACACCGTGCTATTGAGGCCGCACACCTCGCCGATGCAGGTCCGCACCATGCAGCAGCACCAACCGCCGATCGCAATTGTCGCGCCCGGAAAGTGCTTCCGCCGCGACGCGGTCGACGCGCGCCATCTCTTTCAGTTCCATCAAGTCGAAGGCTTACTCGTCGCGGAAGGCATCCACTTCGGTCACCTCAAGGGTATGCTCACCGGACTCTGCCGCGAGCTTTTTGGAGCCGAGCAGAAGGTGCGTTTTCGTCCGTCGTACTTCCCGTTCACCGAGCCGAGCGCCGAAGTGGACACCACCTGCCCTAAGTGCGGGGGTAAGACTTCCTCGTGCAATATGTGCGGCGGGTCGGGGTGGATCGAGCTCGGGGGCGCCGGCATGGTGCATCCGAACGTTCTGCGCGAAGCCGGCTACGATCCCGACCGCTATTCGGGTTGGGCTTTCGGCTTCGGCGTCGAACGCCTCGGGCTCGCGCGCTACGAAGTCGACGACATCCGCCGCTTTATTAACAGCGACCAGGATTTTCTCGCTCAGCTGAGTTGATGCAGGAGATCTAGCCGTTGCGCGTTCCGATAAGCTGGCTGCGCGAGTACGTCGCGGTGCCCAACGACGCGCACGCGATTGCCGAGCGTTTGGCGATGCTGGGCTTTCCGGTGGCGTCCGTTGAGAAACGCCCGGTAATCACCGGCGTCGTCACCGGTCGGATCGCGGAGC
Organism: Candidatus Babeliales bacterium; assembly: GCA_035654155.1. Classification (GTDB taxonomy): domain Bacteria; phylum Vulcanimicrobiota; class Vulcanimicrobiia; order Vulcanimicrobiales; family Vulcanimicrobiaceae; genus Cybelea. The sequence goes on along the minus strand of DASRXM010000061.1, from coordinate 3,396 downwards.
TCGAGAAGCATCCCAACGCCGATCGGCTGCTGGTCGCTCGCGTGGACGTTGCGCGCGACGAACCGCTTACGATCGCGACCGCCGCAACCAACGTCGCCGCCGGACAGACGATCGCGGTTGCCACCATCGGCGCGCGCCTTCCCGAGATTACGATCGAACCGCGCACCATGCGCGGGGTCACGTCGCAGGGGATGATGATTTCCGCCGACGAGCTTGCGCTGCCGGCCGAGTGGTTCGAAGACGGAATCATGCAGCTCGATCTCAACACGCCGCTCGGCGCCGACCCGGTCGAGCTGTTCGGACTGGCGACCGACGTACTCGACGTCGAGATCACGACCAATCGTCCCGACGCGATGTCGGTAATCGGGTTGGCGCGCGAGCTCGCGGCATCGTACGGTCTCCCCCTACGGCTGCCGCCGCTCGTCAATCCGGGCGACGCGCGCGAGCCGGCGGACAAGGCGCCGAAGGTTGCGATCGAATCGCCGGATTGCTATCGCTTCGTCGCGCAGCGCTTCGACGGAATTGCAGTCGGCCCGGCGCCGGCCTGGATGCGGATTCGTCTGGCGCTGGCCGGGCAGCGCCCGATCAACAACTGCGTGGACATTTCGAATTACGCAATGCTCGAGACCGGGCAGCCGCTGCATTTCTACGACGCGGACAAAGTCGCGGATGCGACGCTGGTCGTGCGCAGCGCTCGCGACGGCGAAAAACTGGTGACGCTCGACGGCGTGGAGCGCACGCTCACGTCGCAGACGCTGGTCATCGCCGATCCGCGGCGCGTGCTCGGTCTGGCCGGCGTGATGGGCGGCGCCGCCAGCGAGGTCACGCCGCAAACGACTGCGATCCTTTTGGAAGCGGCAGATTTCAACGGCGCGCGCGTGCGGCGCACCAGCGGTGCGCTCGGCTTGCGCAGCGAAGCCTCGGCTCGTCACGAAAAGACGCTCGCGCCGGTGCTCACCGACATCGGCGCAGCGCGGGCCGCGCAATTATTGCGCGACATGGGCGCAACCGCATATCCGCCACACGCGTTCGGCATTGACGTCGTGCCCGCGCCGGCAATTGCACTGACGGCCGCCGAAGTCGAGCGGCTCTTGGGCTTGGCGCTGCCGGCGCAACGAATTGCGGAGCATCTCGAAGCGCTCGGCTGCAACGTCGTCGCGCGCGGAGAGGCGCTCGCGGTTACGCCGCCGCTGTGGCGGCGCGATCTCACCATTTCGGCCGATCTGGTGGAAGAAGTGGCACGCATCGAGGGATACGAGCGCATCGCAGCGATCGTTCCATCGGTTCCGTCGCACGAAATCTCGAGCGCCGCCTTCGAGCTCGAGAGCCGGCTCGCAAGCACGCTCGCGGCATTGGGCTATCGCGAGATCGTCACCCATTCGCTGCGCGCAACGGGAGACGGCGATGCGGTCGAGGTGCGCAACCCGCTCTCCGAAGAGCAGCGTTTTTTGCGCGATTCGCTGGCGCCGGGATTGCTCGAGTATTTGGCCGCCGCCGGCGAGCCGGCGCGCATCTTCGAAATCGGTGACGTCTTCGCGCGCGACGGCGGCGAGATTGTTGAAAACGCGTCGGCTGCTTTTGGCTTCTCTTCGCGGCGCGAGAACGAGCCGGCGTGGCGCGATTCGTCGTTTCTGCGGCTCAAAGGCGACTGCGAGGTGCTGCTGCGCGAGGTGACGGGACATCGCGCTGAGATCGCGCCGGGAACGCACGCCGGCTTTCATCCCGGCAAGACCACAACGATTGGTATCGACGGCCGTGCTTTCGGGATTCTCGGTTGCATCGACCCGCGGCTGAGCAAAGCGCGCGGCTTGCACGGCAACGCATATCTTTGCGTTCTTGCGGTCGCTGCGCTGCCGTCGTACCACACGCCGCGCTACGAGCCACCATCGCGGTTTCCGTCAACATACCGCGACCTAGCGCTGGTGCTGGACGCATCCGTCGCTGCGCGCGATATCGAGCGTGCGGTCATGACGGCGCTGGGTCCGCTCGGCACGCGGGTCGCCGTCTTTGACGAGTACCGCGGTCCGCAGGTTACGCAAGGACGCAAGAGTCTGGCGGTTCGCGTGACCCTGCAGCGTTACGACGCGACGATCACCGACGAGGAAGCCGATGACGCCATTGCGGGCGTGCTGGAGGCGCTGCGCGAGCAGTTCGGAGCGACGATCCGAACGTGATCGCCGGATTCGCGTGGCCCGACATCGTGATCGTCATCGTGCTCGGGATCGCAACTTTCAAAGGTTATTCGCGCGGCTTCGTTTCCGAGTTGGGCGGCGCGGTCGCGGTGACCGCGGCGTTGCTGACACCCTGGTTTTACAACGGCAGCTTGGATCCGCAAATCGAGCACATCACCAATCTCGGCCCGGGCTCGGCCCACGTGGTCGGCATGTTCGCAACCGGGCTGCTGACCTACGTCGTGATCTTGGTAATTGCGCGAGTGCTCGGCTCAATCGCCAAGCTGCCGATACTCGGTCTCGGCAACGCGCTGGGCGGTGCGGCGATCGGGTTTGCGAAAGGCGCGATCCTGCTGTGGCTGGTGCTTTTTATCTCGCTCTTCTTTCCGCTCTCGCCCGACATTCGCGCCGGTCTGCACCAATCGCGGTTCGCGCCCTATCTCGTCGTCTACGACGCGCCGCTCGACGACGCGCTGCTCTCGACCATCCCGTGGTTTGCGCGGCCGTTCGTGCTGCCGTACTTCAAGCGACACCACTTATAACGCGCGTCTCGGTTTCGATCGCGCCCAGCGCACGCCGCACGTCGGCCTCGCTCACGTCGCCCATCGTGCCGAAACGCACGATCTTGCCGTGCAAGTCGCCCAATCCGCCGGCCAGCACGATCCCGTGCGTTTCGCGCAGTCGCTTCAATAGTGCAGCCGGCTCGATGCCGGCCGGCGGATAGGCCGCAACGACGGTCGGCGAGTGCGCGCCGTCAACCGATACCAGCGCGAAGCCCATGCGCAGCAACTCCTCGCGCACGATTTCGGCATAGCGCGCGTGCCGCGCAATGGCTGCTGCCATGCCTTGCGCGTGATAGCGCTGCAGCGCCACGTCGAGCGCGAAGATAATCGAGAGCGGCGGCGTCCACGGGGTCTGCCCGTCCTTGGCCGACTGGCGTGCCCGGCTTAGATCGAAATAGAAACGTGACAACCGAGCGCTCGCGATGCGCTTCCAGGCGCGCTCGCTCAAACTCGCCATCGCAACGCCCGGCGGCGCTGCTAGGCCCTTCTGCGAGGCGCTCACGACCGCGTCGTAACCCCAATCATCCATGCGAAACTCCGAAGCGGCCAGGCCGCTGACGGAATCAACCAGCGTGATCGCGCCGTGTGCGCGCACGATCGGCGCGATCGCGGCCATGTTGCAGGCGACGCCGGTCGAGGTCTCGTTGTGCGTGAGCAAGATG
>DASRXM010000060.1:0-11306 GCA_035654155.1 Candidatus Babeliales bacterium | reverse complement strand
CCGGCGGCTCCATCGCCCGAAGCGGCCTGCTCGGCTTGCGGTCCCGCAGCCTTGTAGAGCAGCTCAGCCATTTTGTAGCTGGCCTGCTGAAGCGTCTCGATTGCCGGTTTGATCTCGGCGATCGTGCCGTTCTCGCTGATGCGCTTGAGCTCGGACAGAGCACGCTCGACGTCGCCACGCGCGTTCGCATCGAGTTTATCGCCGACTTCCTTGAGCGACTTCTCGGTTGAGTAGATCAGGCTCGAGGCGTTGTTGCGAACCTCGGCTTCCTCGCGTCTGGCCTTATCGGCTTCCGACTGCAGCTCGGCCTCGCGTACCATCCGCTCGACCTCGTCTTTGTTGAGGTTAGTCGAAGCCGTGATGGTGATCGCCTGTTCCTTGCCGGTGCCAAGATCCTTCGCGCTGACGTTGACGATGCCGTTGGCGTCGATGTTGAAGGTGACTTCAATTTGCGGAACGCCGCGCGGAGCCGCCGGAATTCCTTCGAGCCGGAAGCGTCCCAGCGTCTTATTATCGGCCGCCATCGGACGCTCGCCTTGAAGCACGTGGATGTCGACCGAAGTCTGACCGTCCTCGGCAGTCGTGAAGATCTGCGACTTCTTAGTCGGGATCGTCGTGTTGCGATCGATGAGTTTGGTCATGACGCCGCCGAGCGTCTCAAGGCCAAGCGACAACGGGGTCACGTCGAGCAGTACGACGTCGCGCACTTCGCCCGAGAGCACGCCGGCCTGAATCGCTGCGCCAACCGCCACGACCTCGTCGGGATTCACGGTGAGGTTAGGCTCTTTGCCGGTCAGTTTGCGCACGAGCTCCTGAATGACCGGCATGCGCGTTGCGCCGCCGACCATGATGACCTCGTCGATCTTTGAGACGTCGAGCTTGGCGTCGGCGATGGCGTTGTGGAACGGGCCCACGCAGCGATCGGTGAGATCGCTGGTGAGCTCCTCGAACTTCGCGCGCGTAAGCGTGTAGTCGAGGTGCTTGGGACCCTCTTGATCGGCCGTGATGAACGGCAGATTGATGCTCGTCTGCACGACCGACGAGAGCTCGATCTTGGCTTTTTCGGCCGCCTCGGTGAGGCGCTGCATGGCCTGCTTGTCTTTACTGAGATCGATGCCTTGATCGCGGCGGAACTGATCCACCAGCCACTCCACGACGCGATGATCGTAATCGTCGCCGCCAAGGCGGGTGTCGCCGTTGGTCGCCTTGACTTCGAAGACGCCGTCGCCGACCTCGAGGATCGACACGTCGTACGTGCCGCCGCCAAGGTCCCACACGAGAATCGTCTCGTTGCCTTTCTTTTCGAGGCCGTAGGCCAGCGCTGCCGCCGTCGGCTCGTTGATGATGCGCAAGACGTCGAGTCCGGCAATCTTGCCGGCATCTTTCGTTGCTTGGCGCTGCGAGTCGTTGAAATACGCGGGCACGGTGATGACCGCCTTGGTCACACGTTCGCCCAGATAGTTGCTGGCGTCGTTGACCAGCTTTTGCAGAATCATCGCGGAGATCTCTTGCGGCGTGTAATCCTTGCCGTCGATCTTGACGTGATAATCCGCTTCGCCCATGTGGCGCTTGATCGAGCTGATCGTTCGATCGGGATTGGTGATCGCTTGACGTTTTGCAAGCTGGCCGACGAGACGTTCGCCGGTCTTAGTGAATGCCACCACGGAAGGCGTCGTACGCGAGCCTTCGGCGTTGGGGATGACGACGGGCGAAGTGCCCTCCATCACGGCGACGACCGAGTTGGTCGTGCCCAGGTCGATGCCGACCGTCTTTGCCATGAAACTCTTACCTCGTTCTAAAAATTTTTCCGGCTGCACTGGACCAGCTATGCCGAAGAGCGCGCGTTGGCCGAGGTGAGTTGCCTCCAGCGCCGGACTTCAGCGTTCGCCTTGCCGCTTACGACAAGCCGGAATGGGATACCGCACCATCATACCCGATGCGCGGTAAAAGTTGTTTCGAAATCTACAACAGCACGAAGGGCCCCACGGTTGCAGGGCCCTCCTCTCGAAGTGTCATCCTGAGCGGAGGCGCGTAGCGCCGCAGTCGAAGGACAGGCCCCCCTAAGGCTGCTGCTCCTCGGGGCCTTGTTGCTGCTGTTGCTGCTCGACCGAGAGCGGTTGCTCGGCCGGGGTCTCGCCAAGCTTGATCGCGACGAACTTCTTCATGCCTTCCGACCAGACGTTGAGGCGGATGGTGTCGCCGGGCTTCTTCGAGGCGATGTAGTCGTGCAGTTCCTTGATGCTGTTGAAGTCTTTCCCGTCAGCCTGCAGGATCACGTCGCCGGGCTGGATGCCCGCTTGGTCGGCCGGCGAGCCGGAGAAGACTTGCTGGACCGCGACGCCGCCGCTGCCGTTATAGCCAATCTGGTTCTTGATGCCCGTCGTCAGGTCGGCCATGTAGATTCCGAGGAAACCGGTGTCGGTGCCCTGGTGGGCGCCGGGATTCTTTTCGAGCGCGGCGATCACGCTGCGGACCGTGTTCGAGGGAATCGCGAATCCGATGCCTTGGGCGTAGGCCGACTTCACCGTCGACTGATTCATGCCGATGACCTGGCCGTCGATGTCGATCAGCGGACCGCCCGAGTTACCTGGATTGATCGGCGCGGAGGTCTGGAGCAATCCTTTGAAATCGATCTCGCCGCCGTTTTCGGTTGGAATGGGCTCCGAGCGATTGAAGGCCGATACCACGCCGACGGTCACGGTCTGCTGAAGCTGGAGCGGCTCGCCGATTGCAATCGCCCACTGACCCTGCTCGAGTTTGCTGGAGTCGCCCAGTTCGAGCGGCGGCGGCAGCTTGGCGTAGTTGTCGACGCGCAGGATACCGACGTCGGCCGAAAGGTTGTAGGCGATGACGTGTGCCGGCTCGCGATCTCCATTGGCGAAAACGACGGTCAGCTTGGTAACCTTCCCGCCGTTTGGAGGTTGCAGGACGTGCGCGTTGGTGACGATGTCGCCCTGCTTATCGATGACGAAGCCGGACCCGGAGGCTTCGCCGCGGTACGGCTGGACGATGCCCGGCCCTTGGCCGCCAAAAAATTGCTGGAAGAAGGGATCGGCCGGGATGACCTCTTGGCCGTTGACTTCTTCGGTAATCGCCACGACCGAGGACTTCGTGCGCTTGACGGCGCTGACGATTCGGTCTTGGTCGCTCACGCCGCTGAGCGGCACTGCGGCGACCGCGGGGGGCGTCCGGTCCGGACCGGTCGCGCCGCCGAAGTGGCTGTTTGCGTAGATCATCATTAGGAAGCTGCCGATAACGGCGCCGACGAGCCCAATGATAAGCGTGGGAAGTATGCGATTATTCACCATCTCTAATTCCGTAGTGCGTAGGGTGTTCTCCCACCCACATACCCGGCCCACGCCAAAAAGTCGCACCCCCGGGGCTAAGCGAGCGAGCTAGAACTTCTCCAGGCCGGCGCACTTGGCGGCCGCCGCCGCCGCATCGGAGCTTCCACGCGAGGGAGATGGCACGTCCGGCCAAAGCGCGTCGGGCAGCTGGCGCAGGAGCGCCGCGCGGATGCACTCCAAACGCTCGTCGTGCAACTGCAGCAAGCGCATTTGAATCAAGAGTCGAGCTTGACGCAATGCGCGGCGCGAGAAGAGCTCGTCGGGAGAGCGCGGTGCGGGCGATGGGCTCGCGGGAGCGGCGGCAATCAAAATTGAGACCAATGCAAAGACTTTGAGCATGAACGACCTCCACGCCGCAATTCACGCGCAGGCGCGGGTGAGCAAGGACGAAGGGCAAAAGCACCGCGAGTGAGCTCCGACACCCTCAGCGTGCCGCCGCCGCCTTCTACCCCCTATGTCCGGATCGTTCCGCTGGGCGGCTGCGGCGAAATCGGACGCAACATGACGGTCATCGAGACGAACGACGATCTCGTGGTCGTGGATTGCGGCTTGATGTTCCCCGACGACGAGATGTACGGCGTAGACATCGTCATCAACGACTTCACGTACGTGCGCGAGCGCGCTCACAAATTGCGCGCTCTCCTGGTAACACACGGTCACGAAGACCACATCGGCGGCATTCCGTATTTCGCCAAGGAGTTTCCGGCGGTAGCGATTGCCGGCACGCCGTTGACCCTTGCGCTTGTAAAAGCAAAATCGCGTGACGAGCATCTCAAAGCGGCCGAGTTGACGGAGGTTCAGCCTGGCGGGCGTGTCCGCTACGGCTCGATCGAGGCGGAGTTCGTGCACGTGAATCACTCCGTCGCGGGCGCCTGCGCGCTGGCGTTGCGAACGCCGGTCGGAACGATCTTTCACACCGGCGACTTCAAATTCGATCAAACGCCGATCGACGGCAAGCCGTCCGACTTTGCGCGAATCGCCAAGATCGGCGACGAGGGCGTGCTCTGCATGCTATCCGATTCGACCAACGCTCAGCGCCCCGGACACACGCTGTCGGAACGAATGGTCGGCGAAGCATTTACGTCGATCTTTTCGCATGCCAAGGGGCGGATCGTGGTCGCGTCCTTCGCGTCGAACGTTCCTCGAATTCAACAGACGGTCGACCACGCCGTGCGCTTCAATCGGAAGATCTCGTTTTTGGGCCGGTCGCTGCGCAACGTGGTCCATTTCGCCGGCGAGCTGGGATACTTGCGAATTCCGCCCGACACGGTCATTCGGATCGAGGACGTCGACCAATATCCGCCCGAGCGCGTCGTGGTGATGACGACCGGATCGCAGGGCGAGCCGATGAGCGGTCTTGCGCGCATGTCGGTGCGCGATCACGCGCGCTTCAAGATCGTGCCGGGCGACACGGTGGTCGTTAGCGCGACGCCGATCCCGGGCAACGAGAAAAGCGTGCACAAGACGATCAACAACCTCTGCAAGCTGGGTGCGATCGTTATTCACGGAACCGACGGACGCGCGCACGTTTCCGGACACGCGTCGCAAGAAGAGCTGCTGCTCATGCTCAACCTCGTGCGCCCCGAGTTTCTTGTCCCCGTACACGGCGAGTATCGCATGCTCGACGCGCACAAACATCTTGCCGTTCAAACCGGGATCGAGCCCGGAAACGTCTTCGTCGTCGAAAACGGCGACGTGCTGGAGTTCACCCACGAATACGCCGATAAGGTCGGCAAAACGTACGGCGGGCACGTTTTCGTCGACGGATCGGGGATCGGCGATATCGGCGAAGCGGTGCTGCGCGATCGCAAAGCGCTCTCGAACGACGGCATCATTATGGTCGTCGTTGCAATCGACAGCGAGGAGGCTCGCGTTATCGCCGGACCCGACCTGATCTCGAAGGGAGTTTTCTATCTGCCCGAGGCCGACGGCGTGCTCGACGAGCTGCGCGGCGAACTACGCGCAACGATCGAAGGCATTTCAGTTGACGCAATTCGCGACGTCGACACGGTCAAGGAGCACATTCGCAGCGCACTGGCAAGCGCAGTTCATGCGCGCACCAAACGCCGCCCGATCGTAATTCCGGTGGTGATGGAAGTTTAGGCCCAATTTGTCATCCTGACCCTTCGACTCGGCACTGCGTGCCTCGCTCAGGATGACACAATGAGGCGGCTCCGCTCAGGTTGACAGAGCACCGGTCACGCGCGCGATCACGGCGTCGGTGAATTCCGTCGTCGTTGCGTGGCCGCCGAGATCGGCGGTTGCGATGCCCGCGGCAACCGTGCCGATCGCGGCATCGTAGATTGCGCGCGACGCCGCTTGGGCGCGAGGATCGTCCGCGTACGAAAGGACCGCAGCGGCGGCCAGGATCATCGCCAGCGGGTTGGCCACGTTCTTCCCTTGCAAGCGGGGCGCCGTGCCGTGCGGCGCCTCCGCCATCACGACTGACGGCTCTAGCTGCTCGCCGAACGCCAAAACGAGCGACTCCGCGCCCGCAATCGAGCCGAAGAGCTGCATGACGAGATCCGACAGGCAGTCGCCGTCGCGGTTGAGCGACGGAATCGCGAGCGGCTTGTCGCTGGTGGCCGAGAGCAGCAGCGCGTAGGTCGCGTCTATAAGCTGTGGATCGTAATCGACGTCAGGGTGCCGCGCTGCGGCGTCGTCCATCTCTTCTTTGAGCATCCCTTCGTAGACGGGGCTGACGGTGAATTTCGGTCCGCCGAAGACCGTCGCGCCCGTTCTTTCGGCGTGCACGAACGCGTACTCGGCCACGTTGCGGCAAACGCGGCGCGAAATCGTTTCGGTGCGGCAAGCGATTTCGTCGATGCCTTGGCCGCTGCGCCATTCTTTGGCGCCGTATGCATCGCCGACGGCCATTCGCACGACGGAAATCGGCGCGTGAATGCCGCCGACCGGACGCACGCGCGGCAGCTTGCGCCCGGTGCGAACGATGACGCTGGCGCCAATCGCTTCACGAAGGATGCGGTTGGGCGAGCCGACGCCATTTCTCCCTTCCGGTGTAATCGTGGCGGCCTTCAAGCCGAGGCGCCGGCGTTTCAACGCTTGCGCGGCCTCGAGCACCACCCCGTTTTGCGTGGCACGGCGGTTCGCGAGGGAAAGGTCGAAGCGCTCGAATTCGAGACGCACGCCGATCACCGCCGGATCGAGGACGCGCAACGCCTCGAGCAGCAATTCTTGGCCGGTTTGGTCGCCTTCGAGGACGACGAGCGTGGGTGTCGGCAAAATGAACTCCCGCTATGACGAAGAAGAGATAGCTTCCATGGCGCGCACCCGCTACGGCTCCGCTGCGAATAGGCGCCGGCGGTCGTCTGGAAGAACCCGGCTCAACCTCGAGATCGTCGGACTCACTGCGATCGCACTTGCAGTATTCTGCGGCATCGCTTTAGCCTTTCCGCATCATTCGGGCAGCGTCGGCGGCTGGACCGCCACGGCGTTGCGACGACTCTTTGGAGGCGTAGCGCCGCTTTTCCCGGTGCTCTTCGTGCTCCTCGGCGCGATCGTCTTTTTGGAAGTGAACGTGCCGCAAATGATCGCAGGCCTCGGAAGCAGTGCGCTTGCGTATTTTTTGATCGTCGTCGCAATGTTCGGCGCCGGCGGCCAAAAATCGGGCGGCATCATCGGTTCGACCATTTGGTGGGCATTGCGCTCGCTGGTCGGAACGGCGGGAGCCTGGATCTTGCTCTCGGTCGCGCTACTATCGCTTACGCTGTGGATCACCAACGCGAGCATGAAACGGCTCATCGGCCGCGCGATCGTTTTCTTCGGCGGTCTTCGCCCGCCGCCGGTTCCGAAATTTCCTCGGCTCGACGTCGAGATTCCGCAAGGCCACGAGTCGCTGCGCGAGGCCTTCGCACTTCCACTGGAGCGCGTTGTCGAAATTCCGGCAGTTGAAGACGCTGATGACCATGTCACCGTAAGCGAAGCGCAGCCTGCGTCTGTAACCGCGAGCGAAGCGCAGCCTGTCATCCTGAGCGGAGCGAGCGCAGCGAGCGAAGTCGAAGGGCGAAAGGACGAAGCGCGAAAGGACGAAGCACGAGCTTCGCGCACGTACCGCCTTCCCGATCTTTCGCTCTTCGACGTCCCGCCGAACGTGAAGGTCGACGAATCCAACCGCGCGCACATTTTAGAAGATACGCTCGCGAGCTTCGGCGTCGGCGCGAAAGTTTCGCACATCGAACGTGGACCTTCGATCACGCGCTATGAGCTCAAGCCGGAGCGCGGCGTAAAGATTTCGCGAATCGCAGCGCTGGCCGACGATCTCGCGCTTGCGCTGGCGGCGACCAGCGTGCGCATCGAAGCGCCGATTCCCGGAAAATCCGCGGTGGGGATCGAGGTTCCCAATCAAACGATCTCGGTCGTGGCGATTCGCGAAATACTCGACGCCTTGCCCAACCGCGGTCAGGTACCGCCGCTCTGGATGGCGCTTGGGAAAGACATCACCGGGCGCCCGGTTATCGGCGACCTGTGCATGATGCCGCATTTGCTGGTTGCCGGTGCGACAGGCTCGGGCAAGTCGGTCTGTCTCAACGTCATCATTGCGTCGCTTTTAGTCGGTGCAACGCCCGATCAGCTTCAGATGTTGATGATCGATCCCAAGCGCGTGGAGTTGACCGTCTTCAATGGCATCCCGCATCTCATCAAAGAGGTGATCGCCGATCCGAGGCTTGCCGCCGGCGCGCTTTTCGAGATGACCAAGGAGATGGAAGCGCGCTACGAACGCTTTTCAAAAGCGTCGGTGCGCAAGATCGAAGAATACAACGCGAAATATCCCGACGAGCGTTTGCCGTTCGTGGTCATCGTCATCGACGAGCTCGCCGACTTGATGCTGGTCGCGCCGGCGCGCGTCGAGACGACGATCATGCGTCTGGCGCAGCTCGGCCGCGCGACCGGCATCCATCTCATCGTCGCGACGCAGCGCCCGTCGGTCGACGTTATCACCGGGCTCATCAAAGCCAACGTCCCGTCGCGCATCGCGTTCGCGGTCAGCTCGCAGGCCGATTCGCGGGTCATCCTCGACGTCAACGGCGCGGAGCGACTGCTCGGGCGCGGCGACATGCTGTATTTGCCGATCGATGCGCCCAAGCCGGTTCGCGCGCAGGGCGCGCTGATCACGTCAGGCGAGGTCGAACGGCTAGTGGAGTTTTGGGCGCGGCAGTCGCGCCCGGACAATCTGCTCGACGTCGAGGTGGTTCCGATCGGCGACGAGGAACCGGCGCGTCGCGATACCGACCCGCTCTGCTACGAGGCCGCGAAGTTTATCATCGAAGCGAACTATGCCTCGACCGCGGCTCTGCAATCGCAGTTCTCGATCGGCCATCCGCGAGCGGTTCGCGTGATGAAACAGCTCGAGGAGTTCAAAGTCGTCGGCCAGCACGAGGGCACGAAGCCTCGAAAGATCCTCATCGGTTTACCGGAGCTCGAGCTGATGGCCGCCAGGCTCGGCAAAGATCAGAACGCACAGCAAGATCTTTTCGCCAGCGAAGGATAACGTGTCGACCCTTGCGAGCCGGCAAACGTGCGGATTCGTGGCCGTCGTGGTCTTTCTAATGTTTACCGCGTTGGGATTCTGGGTGGTTCGCAACGGCGAGCCGGCGCCACTCGTCGTATGGGAACGCTCGCTGGTGGGTCGCTCCACGCTCGTCGCTTGGTGGCTGACCTGGTCGTGCTACATCCAAGTCTTGGCTCCCATTGCGGTTATCTTGCTGATCGTCGCGTGGCTGGTGCCGGCGTGGCGCGGGCGCGCGATCTTTAGCGTCGTTTCGCTGCTGCTATGCTGGCGCGGCGCCGATCTATTCCAGCACCTGTTTGCCCGTCCGCGGCCGCCGGATTGGGTGGTCAAACACGAAACGGCGTTCTCTTACCCCAGCTCGCACGCGGCGATCGCAACCGGCTTCTACGCACTGTGGGCGGTAATGCTATATAAGTCGGAGCTGCCGCGCGCGGCACGAATAGCCGCCGGGCTCATGCTGGCGGCTTTTGCGCTTGCAATTTGCTGGGCTCGGCTTGCGCTCGGGGCCCACTATCTCACCGATCTCCTCGGAGGCGTGCTGCTTGGGGTGACGATCGTCGCCGCCATGCTCTCAATCGTGCCGATAAAGCCGTTTTGGGCGGGGCGCTCCCGCGCCGCGGCAGAATAGGGCGCTGATGGCGTTGGGCGATCCGTTCCTGCTGGAAATCGAGCGCAAGCTCGACGCCGGCACGCCGCTCTCAATGGACGATGGGCTGGCGCTGTACCGCACCTGGGATATCCACAACCTGGGACGTCTCGCGCGCAAGCAGAAAGAGCGCAAGAGCGGCAAGAAAGTTTTTTACGTTCTCAACCGCTACATCAACTCTACCAACGTATGCTTTGCCGGCTGCACGTTTTGCTCGTTCGCGGCCGACGAATTCAAGGAGCCCGAGCGCATCTTCCGGATGACGCCCGATCAAGTCTTCGCCAAGGCGATCGAGACGGGCTCGAACTTCAACCAGCTTCACATCGTCGGGGGGCACGATCCGCGTCAATTATCGCTCGACTATTGGCTGCCGTTGATGCGCCGTTTCAAGTCGGAGCTTCCCCACGTGCAGCTTTCCCTTTTCACCGCGGCCGAGATCGAGTATATGGCCAAGCGCCATCGGCTATCCTTTCCGGCAATCGTCGGCGCGTTGAAGGAAGCCGGGCTCGACAACGTCAACGGCGGCGCGGCCGAGATCTTCGCCGACGCCACCCGCTCGAAGATTTGCCCGAACAAGGTTTCGACCGCCAATTGGCTGGCGATTCACGAGGAGCTGCATCGCCAGGGCATCGCGAGCAACGCCACCATGCTCTACGGGCACATCGAATCGCTCGACGACCGCGTCGACCATTTCATTCGACTGCGCGAATCGCAGGATCGCTCGCCGGGATACAACGCGTTCATTCCGCTGGCGTTCCATCCCGACGGAAACGAGCTCTCGTACTGCGGTTGGACGACCGGCCTCGACGACATCCGCACGTTCGCGGTAGCGCGTCTTATGCTGCACAACTTCGATCACATCAAAGCCTATTGGATGATTCAAGGGCTGAAGGTTTGTCAGGTCGCGCTGCATTTTGGGGCCGACGATATGGATGGAACGCACGGTTCGACCGATGAGGAGATGATCTATCACTCCGCCGGAACGAGTTCGGGACAGTACGTCGACGATCGCGAATTCCGCAGGCTGATCGAAGAGGCCGGCTACCTTCCGGTTCGGCGCAACTCGACCTACGACGAGTTCCCGCTGGATTGGACTCCGCCCATCGCCGAGCGCGAACTGGCGGACGTCAACGCATGACCCTGCGCTGCGGTCGCATCAAATACACCAACGATCTGCCGATCTATGCGGCCTTCGACGCGGGCGCGATCGACTATCCGGGCTCGTTGCACGCCGACACGCCGGCGCGCTTGAATGCGATGCTCTTGGACGGCGAGCTCGACTTGAGTCCGATCAGCGCATTCACGTGGGCGGCGAATGCCGATGAGTTGGTGCTGTTGCCGGATCTGTGCATCGGGGCGCGCGACGAGGTGGTGTCGGTCGTGCTGGTTTCGCCGGCTCCGCCGGCCGAGTTGAGCGGACGCCGGGTCTTTCTCACCGAGGAGTCGGCGAGCGGACGAAACCTGCTGCGCGTGCTTCTCGAGCGTCGTTTTAAGGCAAGGCCGGTCTACGTTGACGAGCCGGCGCCTTTCGAGCGCGCGAAGCACGGCGATCCGACGTTACTGATCGGCGACGGCGCGATCGACGCGATCGAGCTTTTCCCCGCCGATTTTGTTTACGATTTGGGAAGCTTGTGGCATGAGTGGACCGGGCGGCAGACGGTCTTTGCCGTTTGGGCGGCGCGGCGTGACGTTTACTTGCGCGATCCGCTTGCAGTGCGGTCGTGCATGCGCGCGCTTACCGATGCGTACACCTGGTCGCGTTCGCATGGCGCCGAAGTCGTGG
>DASRXM010000059.1:0-4778 GCA_035654155.1 Candidatus Babeliales bacterium | reverse complement strand
GAGCGCAATCTGCCGATCATCGGCACGATCGCCGTCATCGCGCCCTTCGTCGGTCTGTTCGGAACCGTTTTGGGCATCATCCGGGCCTTCCAGGACATCGCGCTCAAGGGCAACTCGACGCCGGCCGTCGTTGCGGCGGGCGTTTCGGAGGCGCTCATCACCACGGCGACGGGTCTGATCATCGCAGTCATCGCGGTTGTGTTCTTCAACTTCTTTAAGTCGAGAATCAAGAACTACAACCAGGAGATGATCGTCGCCGCCAACCAGCTCGCCGAAATGCTGCACTTCCATAACACGGGAGCGCCGATTCCAACCGAGCTGTACCAGATGACGAAAGCCAGCAGCTAGCTACTAGTAGAGGGCGATCGTGAGCCTGCTATCGTCGCAGCAAGACCAAGAAGTAATGGCGGAGATCAACATCACGCCGTTCACCGACGTGTTGCTGGTCTTGCTCATCATCTTCATGATTCTGGCGGCCTTGGTGGCGCCGCCCGGCTTCGAGAAAGAGCTTCCGAACAAGAATCCCAACTCGTCGACGAACACCAAGAACAAGAACGACATCGAGGTCGACGTCAACAACAAAGGCGTGATCTTCGTCGACGGCACCAAGACCGATGAGGTCGGAGTGTACCGAGTCATGTACGATGCCTCGAAGAAGAAGCCGCACCACCACGTCGCGATCGTCGCTGACGCGAAAGCCCCGTACGGTGTGATCATTCGAATTCTCGACGCCGCAAAGAACGCCGGCCTCGAAGACGTCGGCTTCGTGACGTCGTAAAGGGAGGTTGACAGAACGTGGCCGTTTCAACGGGCGGAGGCGAAGATGAGGTAATGTCAACGATCAACATCACGCCGTTTACCGACGTGCTGTTGGTGCTGCTGATTATCTTCATCATCTTGGCGTCGGTTACTAAAGAGCCGAGACTTCCCGACGCTTACAACAAAGAAAAGGTTCAGCCTTCGCAGATCGTCGTGATCATCGACGAGCACGACCACGTGCAAATCGGCTCGAACACCGTGACGATCGCCGAAGCCAAAGCAGCATTCGCGCAGCTTCAAGACGCCACCGACCACCGCTTCAAGAGCGTCATCGTCAAGGCCGACCCCAAGTCGAGCTACGGTGTGATCCTTCAAGTCATGGATGCGGCCAAATCGGTGGATCTCACCGATTTCGGCTTGGCAAATCACGTGCAAGGCACGCCCGAAGGCACCGTGGCGCAGTAGCGTGACCGGTAATTAACGATGGCGCAGCGCAAAGGGGGATACCTTACCACCGGGGAGCGCGTCCGCAGCTTCCTCGGCTGGGCGTTCGTGATTTCGCTGGTCGTGCACTTGGCGATTGGCACCGTTTTGCCGAACTTCGCCAAACACAACGAGCAGCAGGGTCCCGAGCAGATGACGGTTACCAAACACAAGGCGATCGTGCATACGCCCCCGCCGCCCACGCCGACGCCGCCTCCGACCCCCACGCCGCCGCCGCAAGCTACCCCGCCGCCCAAACAGCAGCAGGTGCAGCCCAAGCCGCTTAAGGTCAATCTCGTTCACACGACCAGCCAGTCGAAGTCCGGTACGGTCGAAGAGGGTGTCGCGCAGCCCAAGAACGGCTCGGAGGCGGGGCAACCGGCAGGTGCTGGGAACGGCACGCCCGGTCCGGCTGCGACCGTCGGCACGCCTAAGCCGGCCTGCGCCAATCCGAACGTGGAAGCGACGGTAACCAACCCGGTTCAGCCGGACTACCCCGAGTCTGCGCGGGATCTCGGTCTGGGCGCCGTCACGGTCGAAGTGGAAGTCACCGTCGGGCCGAGCGGAAACCTGATCAGCGCGAAGGTCTACAAGAGTTCGAGCAACATGGCGATCGATCAAGCCGCTCTACGCGCGGCTCGCGAGTCTACGTACTCGCCGAAGCTCGTCGATTGCTCGCCGACACAAGGCGATTATCTCTTTCGCGCGGACTTCCAGCCCGACTAATCCGATCGCCGAACATGAGCGGTGAAACGCGCCCCGCGTTTACTGCTGGTCGCGTTTGCGCTTTCGCTGCTGATCCATTTGATCGTGGCGCTGATTCTGCATCCGCCTACGCCGACGCCGGAAAATCAGGCTGAAGTCGTCTCGATCCAACACCGCGCCGCAAGCATCGCGGTGAGAGCGGTTCCGCCACCGCCGCCGCGCCCGCAGCATACGCCCGCGCCGCGCACCCAGAGTTCGGCGCCGCCGGCCCGAAAGGGGCCGGCTCCCGCTCCGGCGGCGGGTGCGGGCGCTGCAGCAGCGACGCCGGCAATTGCGCAGCAAACGCCGCCGCCTGCGGCGACGCCGAGCGGCGCCTGCGCGCAGCCGAACACCGCCGCCGCCGTGCTGACCACGCCGCCGCCGCCGGACATCGCGACCCAGACGCGGGCGTCGGCGACCAGCGGCGTCGTGCTCGTCAACGTGCAACTCGACGCCTCGGGCGAGGTCACCGGCGCGAGCGTAACCCAGAGCACCGGCAACTCTTCGCTCGACCTCGTCGCGGTTTCGATGGCGCGCGACGCTCGCTACGCGCCGGCGCTTCACGATTGCAAGCCGGTTGCAAGCGCTTACGTCTTTAGCGTCAAATTCGTCGCGTGGTAGCCGCGATGACGTTCTCGCAAGCTCTTTTTTTGGCGCTCCTGCAAGGCACCAGCGAGCTGTTTCCGGTCTCGAGCCTCGGCCACACGATCTTGGTGCCGGCGCTCTTGCATTGGAACAACATCGCTCGCTCCAGCGCGCCGTTTCTTGCCTTCGTGGTGGTCTTGCATCTCGGCACCGCGCTTACCCTGATCCTGTTCTATCGCAAGCTCTGGTATGCGATCGTGCGCGCGCTGCTCGCAAGCATCGTGCGCGGCCGCTTGAGCGACGATCGTAACGAGCGAATCGGCTGGCGCCTGGTGGTGGGAACCATTCCGGTGGGGATACTCGGCGTTATCTTCGAGGCGCCGGTGCGCCGTCTGTTCGGATCGCCGGCGCCGGCCGCGCTCTTCTTGCTGATCAATGGTTTGATCATGTTTGCAGGCGAAGCGATGCGCCGGCGCCAGCACCAAGACGGCCGCAAGAACTACAAACAGATCGAGGACTTGAGCTATCCGGCGAGTCTGCTCGTGGGCGTCGCTCAAGCCTGCGCGTTGTTGCCGGGCATCTCCCGCTCGGGCATCTCGATGGTTGCCGGATTGCTCCTCGACCTCGATCACGAGCACGCGGCTCGTTACTCGTTCTTGCTTGCTACCCCGGTGATTCTGGCGGCGGCGCTACTGGAAGTGCCCAAGCTCTTGGCGCCGGCGGCGCACCTCGCGCTCGTCGAGTCGGTTCTCGGCGGAATTGTGGCGGGCGTCGCCGCATATCTTTCAGTTGCGTTCCTGACGCGTTACTTTCGATCGAACGATTTGCGGCCGTTCGGCTGGTACTGCGTCGTAGTCGGAGCAATCAGCTTCGTTCTCGCGCGGAGAGGGGTCATCACATGAGAGTTATCGCGATCGCCCTGGCCGTCGTTCTCTTCGTTCTCGGCATCCTATACGGTCTAGGGAAAATTAATGCGTTCACGTCCTCGGGCGCCGCTCATGCACACCACGTCACGCACCTGGTCGTGCTCTGGGCCCTCGCGCTGCTCTGTCTGATTTGGGCTCGGTTCCAAAGCGCTCCGCGGTGAAGCCCTCGCATATTGCCCGGGACGGCAGCATCGCAATGGTCGACGTGTCGCGCAAGCGGGTTTCGGTGCGGGTCGCTTGCGCCGAAGCGTTCGTTCGAATGAGTCCGGCCGCAAAAGCGGCTTTGCGCGCCGCTACGCTCCCGAAGGGCGACGCTTTGGTCGCCGCGCAAGTCGCCGGAATCATGGCGGCAAAGCAGACCGCTGCACTCATTCCACTGACGCACCCGTTGCCGCTCGACGGCGTCGACGTCCGTTTCGACTGGCAGCAAGATCTGCTGCGCGTGGAGGCCGAAGCGCGCACCGCGGCGCGGACCGGCGTCGAAATGGAGGCGATGGTGGGCGCCTCGATTGCGGCCCTAACGATCTACGACATGGCGAAAGCGCTCGACAAAAGCATTACGATTGAGAGCGTCAGGCTGGTGCGCAAAAGCGGCGGCAAGAGCGGGCGGTGGACCAGGAAATGAGCTTTACGGTCGCCTTGATCGTGCTCTCGGACCGAGCCGCCTCGGGCGAGCGCTCCGACGAATGCATTCCGGTCATGAAGGAGCGGCTGGGAAGCGCGTACTCGATCGTGCGCGAAAAAGTTTTGCCAGACGATCCGGCTGCGCTGCAAGCGGAGCTGATCGAGCTGGCCGACGCGCGCGCGGCGGACCTCGTGCTCACCAGCGGCGGCACGGGACTCTCTCCTCGTGACCGCACTCCCCAAGCGACGGCAGCCATCGTCGATTACGAGGTTCCCGGAATCGCCGAGGCGGTTCGCGCCGCCGCGATCGGTCACGTGAAGACGGCAATGCTTTCGCGCGCGCTCGCCGGAGTGCGCGATCGGACGCTCATCGTGAACTTACCCGGCAGCCCGCGCGCGGTAGCCGAGAGCCTCGACGTCGTCCTGCCGGTGCTGCCGCACGCGCTCGAGCTCCTTGCCGACCGCGTCGTCGACGGATGAGCGAGCTCGGCGGCTACGAATCGGCCGAGCGTTACTTGCTCGGCACGATTGACGAGGTCGTTTCCCGCCGCAGCGCCTACAAGCTGGAACGGATGCAGGATCTGCTGCGCGAAATGCGCGACCCGCATCGCGCGTATCCCACGATCCACGTCGGCGGCACCAGCGGGAAAAGCTCGG
>DASRXM010000058.1:0-180432 GCA_035654155.1 Candidatus Babeliales bacterium | reverse complement strand
CCGACAAACGATAGACGTTTCATTACGGCTTCCGCAAAATCGGCCCGGTTTTTACGACTTCAAAGGCCGAACCGGGGACGTTCTTGAGCTGATCGAGATCGTTGTTGTTCCAGCATTTTGAGGCCTTGCCGCCCTCGCCTTGGAAGTACCAGTTCGTTCCATTGTCGGCGACGAACATGCCGTACGTCTTCATCGCGACCGCAACCACGTGCGCCTGTCCTGTGATCTGTGAGATGTCGTACGAGGCCTTCATGCGGAAGCGCAAGCCCATCGGCGGCAGCGATTTGGCGCGGCTGTCGCTCGCGTAATGCGTGGCGGGATGAATGTAACCCGCTTGCGTTTCCTGGAAGGTTACGCGGAGCGCGTGGTTGATGACGCCCGCCTGGACCTCGGCGCACTTTACGAGCGCCGGCAGAATCGGCAGGCCGGCAGCGTCGGCGGACGTCCAGCCGTTGGGGCGCAGCTTGTTGGAATCGAGGTGAAACAACGCGCCCGAACCCGCGCGCCACCGTTTGCCGCCGTTGATCGGATAAGCGTCCCACATCTCGTACAACTTGCAAACCCCTTGTTGCAAAACGAGCACGTGACGGTCGCCGGTTGAGTGCCGGCCCCCTTCAATCTGTGCGTTTGGCGGGATCGGGTAGGGCCCGGGATTGCTTTGCGAGGCGTACCCGAAGCTGACCGGCACTTTCTTCTGGGTGGCCGGTACGATGTTGAACGGAATCCCATAATCGGGGTTCCGTCCAAAGTCCGGGTGAAGATTCCCTGGCAACGCTGCGATGTATTGAGACGAGAGCGGGTCCAGCGGATAATTCGATATGTCGGTGTTCCACCAGTTGTTGGCGGGGAAGATTTGGCAACCGCCAACGACGGGCGGGTTCGCCGGACTCGCTTGCCCCGAGCCGTTCGTGCCGGCCGCGGGAGCATACGGCACGTTCGTGTGCGCGCACGAGGAAAGAACCGCAAGTGTGAGAGCGATAGTGAGTGTGCGGTGCATGGCAGACCCTCCTGGCTTGCCCGAATGAGCTTCCAAAAGCCGGGCGAAACCCCTTCCCGTGATCCACGTCGCTCTCGCTTGCACGGTGACGGTCTTCGCGCCACACGGAGCCTACGCACGGTCCGCACGTCTGTATGGTCCCGGATTGCTGCTCGACGGCGCCGGTGCGCTGGGATCGCCGGCCGCGTCGATCTCGTGGCTTCATCGTCGCCTCGTCGGCAACGACGCGGCGCGTGGCGGCAACGTAATCGTGCTGCGTGCTTCGTACTCCGACGTCTACGATAAGCCGTTCTGGCAATACGGAAAGTTCTCATCGGTGCAAACCGTGCTGATTCCGCCTTGCGCCTCGCGAGCGCAAGTCGATGCCGTCGCGCCGATCGTCCAAAAGGCCGACGCGGTGTACTTTGCCGGCGGTGACCAAGCGCATTACGTCGCGTGGAAAGGCAGCGCATTGATGGACGCGGTCAAGCGAGTCTACGCGCGCGGCGGAGTGGTCGGCGGTGGAAGCGCCGGGTTGGCGATACAGGGCGCCGTCGTTTACGACTCGGTCGCCGGCGATCGCTTGGATCAGGAGACGACGACGCGCGATGCGGTGCGGAATCCGCTGGAGGCCAGGATCAGTTTCACCACCGGCCTGTTTGCCTGGGCGCCGCTTGCCAACACGATCACCGACACTCATTTTGTGGCCCGCGATCGCTTCGGCCGAACCGTTGCCTTTCTCGCGCGCATTTTCTACGACGGGCTGCTTCCCGCGACGCACGAACTGTATGCGCTCGGTGTGGATCAGGGCAGCGCCGTCGTCGTCGATCCCGGCGGCGAGGCGATGGTGCTCAATGGCGCAAGGGGCCACGGCGCATACTTAATTCGCGCGAGCACGAAACCGCAGCTGGCTTCGAGTTCGCCGTTGCGCTACACGGTGGACGTCGCGCACATCAGCGGCAACGGGGAGCATTTCAACTTGCAGGCAAAACGGACGGCCGCGCCGTGGTATAGCGTCACGGTTGACGGCTCGCGCTCGCCGGTCTACAGCCGGGATCCGTACTCGCCGTGAGCGCGACCGTCGCATACGATCTGCTCGAAGAGCAAACCCGCGCACTGCTTTCCGGCGAGCGCGATTTCATTGCTAACGCCGGCAACTTCGCGGCGTTCGTTTATCACGAAATTCCCGACGTCAATTGGGCGGGCTTCTATGTGGCCACCGCGTCGGGTGAGTTGCTGCTCGGACCGTTTTGCGGCCGGCCGGCCTGCACTCGATTGCCGGCCGGGCGCGGCGTCTGCGGCGCCGCGGCGGCGCGCCGCGCAACGCTAGTCGTCGACGACGTGAATGCGTTCGGCGACCACATCGTTTGCGACCCGGCGTCGCGATCGGAGATCGTCGTGCCGGTTCTCGTTGCCGGCCGGATGATAGCGGTGTTCGATTGCGACAGCCCCAGGTTAGCCCGTTTCAGCGAGGCCGACCGCGCCGGCATCGAGCGTCTCGTTGCGGTTTTCAGCGAGTCGGTGCAGCCGCCGGAGCGTCCCGAACGCTGAACGAAACCCACGCGAAGTTCGCCAACGCCATAAACCCAATCGTCAGGAAGACGGCTTGAAAGCCGAAGCGCGCGGCGATCGCGCCGCCCAGAAGCGGCCCCGAGAACATTCCTAAGAACGTGGCACTCGACGTGATGCCGAAGACCTGTCCGCGCCGTTCGAGCGGGAACATGCGGCCGATCAACGCATTGGCCGTCGGCAACACCCCGCCCAAAAAAAGCCCGACGCCGAAGCGCAATGCTATAAACGCGCCAACGCTCTGCACGAATCCTTGAGGAATCGTGAAGCACGCAACGCCGCAAAGCGAGATCAACAGCACCCGCCTATAGCCGAGCGTATCGCTGCGCTTGCCTAAAAACGGCGACGCGATCAGGTCGGCCAGGCCCGTTACGGCAAAAGCCAAGCCCGCGGCCGTCGCCAGCCACGGAGCGTTTCCGACCATCTCGCGAACGAAGAGCGGGACGATGGGTTGCACACCGAAGGCGACGACTTGAGCGAGCAGCACGACGACGAACATTGGAGCAAGCCGCGGGTGCGTCGCGACTTCGTGCAGGCCGGCCAAGAACGAGCCGCGACGATGGGGCGTGTCGCGCGGATGCGATCGCTCGCGAACGAACAGGATGCAGACTGCCGCCGCAGCCAGCGCAACCAAGGCGGTGACATAGAAAACGTGGCGGTAGTTATGGAGCCGATCGGCAAGAAAACCGCCGAAGAGCGGCCCACAGAGGCCGCCGATCAGCTGCCCGGTCGTCATCCATCCCAGCGAGAATCCAAGGCTCTCTTCGGGGACTTGCGTTCCGACCAGCGCAATTGCCGCGGCCGAGAAGCCGCTGAAGATTCCCATGCAAGCCCGCGCCGCAAACAGCTGCCCGACGTTTTGCACGGCGCCCATGATCGCGGTAAAGATCGCAATCGCGAGGCACGAGCGGACTACCATAGCCTTGCGGCCTGTGCGGTCGGCGACGCCGCCCCACACCGGCGAGAAGACCGCCGCCAGCAGGAAGTTGACGGACGCGATCGCGCCGGCCCACAGCGAAACCGCCGCGATCGGCTTCACCCCGAGTTGAATGATGAAAAGCGGCAGAAACGGGCCGGAAACGGAGAAGGCGAAGGACATCAACGCCTGCACCGTCACCATTAGCCAAAGCGTGCGTTGCCACGACCTAGCCGTCACGCCATGGCTCTACCCCTATTGCGGAGGCGCGCCCTCCATATGCATCATCCCGCCGTGCATCATCATCTGCATCATCGGATGGGGCGAAAGGTCCATGAGCAGCAGCGTTCCGGCGTCGAGCCGCGGAGGCTGCATCGCCCCGTTTGGCGGCTGTTTATTCATCCAATCGGGATGGCCGGCTGGAAGCTGGCTCTCGAGTGCGGCGTGCAATTGATCGTGCAGCTGGCGGCTCTGCTCAACGAAAGACGAGTGCGCCGCCAGGATTCGTTGCTGCTCACCGGCCGAAAGCATTGCGTCGAGCCGTTTTGCTGCAGCGTCCAGGTCGGGATTGGCTGAAATCGCCAGCTCACCGATCGTCGCACCGACCTCGCGTCGATGAACCGGAGTGAGTGCCGACAGAATCTGATAGCGCAGCTGCTGGTGCAGCTGCTCCTCTTGCTGGGCAAACTGCTCGAACGTCTGGTGCATTGCCTGCCGCTGAGCCGGGGTCAGTTGCGGCGGCGCATTCGAATCTTGCGCCAGCGCTGCCGCCGGCACGAGGCTAAGCACCAATGCCAGCGCGAAAAGTTTGATATTCATGGCCTCATTTTACGGCTCGCTCGCGTAAAGGTTACTGAGAACCCCCTGTGAGTTCGAGGGCGTGACGGACACGGCGCGGAACGGCAACTTCGAGCTCGCCTACGATGTGACGGGTGCCGGGCCCGATTTGCTTCTCGTCTCCGGGTCCGCCTCGACGCGCGCGATTTGGAGCCTCGTCCGGCCGCGGCTGGGTGCCTCGTTTCGCACGATCGCCTTCGACAACCGGGACAGCGGCGAAAGCACGATCGCCCGCGAGGAGTACGGCTTGAGCGAGCTGGCGGCAGATGCGCTGGCCGTCCTCGATGCCTCGGGTTCACAAAAGGCGCACGTGCTCGGCCATTCGATGGGAGGCGTGGTGGCTCAGGAGCTCGCGCTCGAGTACCCCGAACGTGTCGCAAGCCTCACGCTCGTCGCGACGTGGGCCCGGGGCGACACGTATTCGAAGAACATCATGGAGCTGATGGCGAGCCTGACCGAAGCGATCGACGATCCGCGCGCGCTGTTGGCTGCGATACTCTATGCCGGGGCGGGCACGACGACGCTGCGAACGGCGTCGCTCTTCGAGATGGTCGACGCTGCGATGGCGCTGGGGCCGCTGGCCCCGCGAGAGGCGCTGCTTCGCCAGTGGCAGCTCGATGCGAGCGTTGACACGCTCGCGCGGCTGGTCAACCTGTCGATGCCGGTCCACGTGATTTGGGGCACCGAAGATCCGCTGCTGCCGCCTTGGTATTCGCGCCAGATCCTCGACGAGGTTCCAGCCGGCTTCGGAACGCCGATCGACGCCTGCGGGCACCTTCCGATGATCGTCGCGGCCGACGATTTCGTCGGCGCGGTGACTTCGTTTCTTTCCGGCGTAGCCGGCCTATCCTAAGCGACGAGGTCGCGCCAGGTCGAAGCCTTCACGTTAACCCCATAATAACTTGCGGCGGCTTTGATGTTCGAAAAAGCCTGCGAGCGCTCGGCCTCGCTGACCCCCTGCACTTCGCCGAAGCGTGCGATGGCGCTGCGGACGTGGCCGGCGTTGGTGAGCGGCTCTTTTCGCTCGCTAGGAAAGGCAAAAGCGCTGTCGGGCAACTTCGCCCGAGACGAATCGGCGCCGTCGCGCAATGGTTTCCACGTAACTTGCATCGCTCCACCTTAGCCTGCGCTGGTTAACGCTGCGTTACGCAGGCGTTGCCAGGTGGGCTAGGATCGCGCGCGCAGCGCGCTTCCCCGGAAAGCCGCTCACGCATCCGCCGGGATGCGCACCTGAGCCGCAAAGAAACAGATTGGGAACCGGCGTGCGCGTGGCAAAGCGGTCTTGATAAATTTGCCCCGGCAGCAACTCGCCGTGAAAAATATGGCCGCCGACCAGGCCGAAGCGCGCCTCGAGATCGGGAGCCGCGAGAATTTGCCGGTGCTCGATGGCGTCGGGAATATTCGGCGCGTAGCGTGCCAGGATTGCAACGATCCTATCGGCGGCCGCGTTGCGTTTTGCCTCAGACCAGCCCCCGGGACGATCGTAGGGAAAATATTGCGCGAAGATAGATAAAATGTGCTTCCCGTGCGGCGCGAGGGACGGATCGGTTGGCGTCTGCAAAAAGCACTCGATGAGAGGTTCATCGCTTTCTCCGGCGTCGCGAGCGTCAGCGTAGGCCTTCTGCAAGTAGTCGACGGACGGCGCGACGTGAATCGTTGCGTGGTGGTGCGGCTGCGGATCGCTTCCCGGCCGGCAGGTAAAGTCGGGAAGTTCGCCGAGCGCAAGGTTGAGTTTGAGCGACGGCCCGACGGTTCTCCACGCCCGTACCTTGTCGACGAAGGAGCCGTCCAGGAGCCCACTGTCGAGCAGCTCGAGAAACGTCGTGCGCGGGTGCGCATTTGAAACGACGGCTCGCGCGCGCACCGGCCGCGATCCGACATCGACGCCGCATGCACGACCGTTTTCAACACGGATGGCGCTAACTGCGGAATCTGTAAAGAGTTGCGCGCCGTAAGCGGTCGCGGCATTCGCAAGCGCTTGCGAGACGGCGCCCATGCCGCCGCGCACGAACGCCCACGCGCCTTGGGCACCGAGAAGCCGTCCTGCAAGATGATGCGCGAGCACGTACCCCGTTCCGGGATCGCGCGGGCCAAGGAAGGTTCCGATCAGCCCGTCGTTCACGAGCTCGGCCTGCAGCACGGGCGTCGAAACGTAGCGCTCGACCAAGTTCGCCGCCGAACCGAGCAGCATGTGTTGGGTTTCAGCGTCGAAGCGATCGAAGTGCGGCTCGTCGTCCGAGAACGTATCGAAGAGCGCCTTCCCGAGGCGGTCCGTGCCCTCGACGTAGGCTTCGAACCCGGCAACGTCGCGGCGGTCGAAGGCCCCGATCTCTCGCGCGTTGCGCTCGGGGTCGGTGCCGAGCAGCAGCGATCGCCCGTCGAGCAACGGCGTAAACGCGTACGGATCCTTTCGATAATATGAAAGGCCGCGCTCGCGCAGATCCAGCTCGTCTACGAGCCACGGGTCCAGCAGACTGCAGACGTAGGACGCGGTCGAAAGCGTAAATCCGGGCCAGATGCCGGTTTCGCTAACGGCGGCGCCGCCGGCGACAGGGCACCGCTCGAAGACCGCGACCGAGCGCCCCGCTTTCGCCAATAGCGCCGCACACGCCAGGCCGTTGTGCCCGGCGCCGATCACGACGGCGTCGTACGAGGGTTGAAGGTCTAGCTGGTTTTGCCGGTTAGCGATAGGACGGTCGCGAGGCGAAGCAATCCCGGCAATACACCGGTTTATCGCCGCGCGGATTGAACGGCACTTCCGCTACTCCGCCGCAATTGCTGCACGTCGCCGTGAACATCTCGCGAGGACGTCCGGTACGCTCGCCGCCGCCACCGCCGCTCGAGCGCATCTGCTTGCGAGCCTGCCGGCAGTCTGGACAGCGGTTCGGTTTGTTTTGAAAACCTTTTTGCTCGTAAAAGCGTTGTTCGCCCGAACTGAAGACAAACTGACGTCCGCAGTCCACACAGTTGAGCATTTCATCTACGTACACGAAAAGAGAAACTCCTTAGACTCTGCCGACGGTGTGGACTTCTTGACCGAAGTTACCGAGAATCCGACCACGTGACGAGAGCAGCATTGTGCCCGCTTCTGCGACCTCGGCGCCGCCGGTCCCTGCTGGCCCAAGGGCGAAAGCTGCCACCATGGCTGAAACGATTCCGGAGGTAATCGCGCCTGCCTCGCTCTCCGACTACTTCGAAGTAATGACGCGGGCGGTCTTTCAAGCCGGCGTCAGCTGGAAGCAGATTGCCGCACATTGGGACGCTTATCGCGAAGCGTTCTCGAGCTTCGACCCGGTTCGAGTGGCGGCGTATGACGACCTCGACCTCCAGCGGGTGCTCGAGACGCCGGGCATCCTAAGCATGCCGCGCAAAGTCCGCGCCGCCATCGCCAACGCCAACGCCTTACTCGACGCCGATCGCGAGCATGGCGACTTCGGCCGCTATCTTGGTTCCTTCGACTCCTATGAGGCGCTCGCCAAGGACCTTAAGCGACGATTTTCTCTGATGGGCGATATGAACGTCTGGTATTTTCTGTTTCGCACCGGGCACGCGGTCCCGCGCTTCGAATCGTGGGTGAAGACGATTCGGGGCGACCATCCGCGGATGCGAGAAATGGTCGAGCAAGCGCGTGCCGCGGGGCGCTCGGCCGAACTCCAGTAGCTAAATCGTAATCGTCACCGCCGTGCCTTGACCCGGGGCACTATCGATTGCAATGTTTCCGCCCACACGCTCGACGGCGCGCTTTGCGATCGCCAAGCCGAGACCGGTACCGGCGATCTCACCACGCTGGTCGCCGCGGTAAAACCGTTCGAACGCGTGCAACCGCTCGGATTCCGACATTCCGGGCCCTTCATCGCGCACGGTTATTACTGAATGACCGTTGTTACGCATCGCGCGAAGATGAATCGGCGCGTCGGGTGCATACTTCAACGCATTTTCGATGACGTTCCAGACGGCTTCAGCCAGCTCGCCACGATCTGCCTGGATTGTTCTGAGGCCGTCGACGCTATAATCGATGGTGCGACGATCGTCCAGGCGTCGTGCCGCCTCGCATTGACCGCGCAGAAGTTCCGCTACGTCAACCTGTTCGAGCTGCGGGGGCGCTTCCGAGTCGAGCCTCGCGAGGCGCATGAGCCGGTCGATCAAGCCACGCATGTGCTCTTTTTCAAGCGACATCGTCGCTAGAATCTGCCGCGCGATCCTCGGCTCCTCAATCGCTCCGCGACGCAGCACGTCGATGTACCCCGCGATGACCGTGAGCGGTGTTCGCAACTCGTGCGACGCATCGGCGGCGAACTGACGCATGCGTTCCTCAGCGTTGCGGCGATGTTCCATCGCGGTCGCGACACTGGCGACTGCATCGTTGAAGGCCGCCGTCAGCGAGGCCACCTCGTCTCCGCCCGCCATGACAAAGCGGCGCTGCGTGTAGTCGCCGTCCGCAAGGGCGCGTAAGGAGCTGCTCACTTCATTGATCGGACGCAGCGACTGCTGGGCGAAAAGCCGGCCCACAAACCACGAGAGCAGCATTGCGGCCACCGCAATCGTCAGCACGATCCGCCAGTACGGAATGAGCGACACGAACAAGAGCGGAAACGACGGCGCGAAGCCGACGTAGCCGCCCTCGACGTAGGTGAGCGACAGCGGTTCTAGACGCGTCGGATCCGGAGGCAACGGCGGCGGGACGGCGCCGTGATAAGCGTAGGTGCGCGCCGCGCCGTGCCCGGCGCGCGGCTCCTGCGGCGCCCGCAGCGACGGGGGAATAAAATGTTGCATTCCACCAGCGGCAATGACGCCCGCAAGCGCTTTGGGCCGAAGCGACTTGTCGCCTGCGAGATAACGTCCCTTGAGGTCGAATACCGTTACCCGCAACCCGATTCCACCCAGCGCGTTGACAATTTCTGGCGCCGCTTGTGCCAGCGTCATGCCTTCCCGACGATACTGATCGGCGAGAATGCGCGCCTCTTCGTGTTTGGCGATCATGACGTCGCCTGAAAACTGCCACAGTTCGATTACAAGTGCGATCGACGATGCCAAGATGACAATGAGAACCGTGACGCCGAGCAAGACGGCGTAGAGCGCGGAGAGGCGTGCGGCGAGTTTCATGTGCGGCCTCCCTCGCTATTGCGAGAGACCGTAGCCGACCCCGCGCACCGTGCGAATGAACGAGCCTGGTTCGCCGGGCCGATCCACTTTTGCGCGCAGGTATGAAATGTACGTCTCCACGATGTTAGGTCCGCCCTCGAAGTCGTGACCCCAAACGATCTCGAGCAAATGATCCTTGCTGAAGACGCGCCGCGGCTCGCGCATGAAAACCTCCAGCAGATCGAACTCGCGCTGAGTGAACTCCAAAGGCTCTTTCCCGCGCCAAGCTTCGCGCGTGGCCGGGTTGATCGAGATGTCACGCCAGCGCAACACGTTTTCTTCGATGAGCTGCGGCCGTCGAAGCTTCGCCTGCAAACGGGCAATCAGCTCTTCGAAGACGAAGGGCTTCACGAGATAGTCGTCGGCTCCGGAGCTCAGGGATCGAACCTTGTCTTCAGTTCCTCCCTTCGCCGTGAGCATCAAAATCGGAGCCTGCGTAATCTCGCGCAACCGCGGAAGTAACGTGACGCCGTCGATCTTCGGCATCATGATGTCGAGGACGATGAGCTCGGGATCGAAAAGCTTGACGAGCTCGAGGGCGGCCAGACCGTCGGTAGCCGTCCGCACCTCGTAGCCCTCGCGAGAGAGTCCTAATTCCAACATCTCCCGCACCATGCGGTCGTCGTCGATGACCGCCACGCGGGCATTGGGCATAACTAGCATTTCTACGCTGCATCGTGCGGTCTCACCCTTGGAAGTAGCTGAATCGGCCGCTAGGCAGCCCGGACAGGCGAGCGCCAGCGGGACAGCCGCTGACCTGAAACGAGCGCAGCTTGGCCAATTGCCTCTAGCGGGTGGGCCAGGACCCTAACGCCCCGGCTCGCAAGCGCCGCGGTCGTCGCAGCGTCAAGGTGCCAATGCGCGAAGACGTGGACCACACTCGCACCTGTGGCCGCCGCAAGCGTTGCAATCACGTCGGCCAGGCTGCACTCGCGCTGTCCCATGAGGGGGCGAACGACTTCGGAGCGGAATCGCGATGCGCTCCATCCTTTTGCGACTATCAGAACGCGGGACACGTCGGCCTGCTGCGTAGCCTCGAAATCGATGAGAGCAGCATCGACGCTTGCGGCCAACCCCGGCTCGATCTGCGCGTGGAGCGTAGCACCCGCGACCGAGGCGGCTGGCCCGGCGGTCAGGAGCGCTCCGGCCCCTATAAAGTACTCGTCCATGCCCTATTTCTGGCATGGACGAGTGCCAACAGGGTGGCGCACAACCCGGCGCCACCGAAAAGCGGTGGGTCTTTAGAAGAAAGGATCGGGCGGCGTGATGGCCAGACCTACAATGAGCGCTATTAACAGACTAAGCATGGTACCTCCTCACACGGGCAAAAGAGATGCTGTAACCTACGCATGCCCCCTCGAGCACTCCTTCGCCTAATGACGACAGGCGCCAAGTTCAAAGCAGGCCGCGTCGCTGGGCCGCCCTGACCGCTTCCGCACTGCCCCGGCATTCGAGTTTCTGAATTGCGTTCGCGATATGTACGCGTACTGTGTGGATGCTGCGCGACGTTTGGGTAGCGATTTCCTTTGGAACAAGACCTTCCGATATCAAGTGCAAGACCTCGCGTTCGGATGGTGTTAATATCCCAGCCGTTTCGGCAGACCGATCACTGCGCTGGAGACTCACGGTCACGGCCCGCAGAAGGCGTGCGACGTCACCATAGCCGGAACGTTCCAGCGCTTCGATCGCAGCCATCGCTTGGCTCCAGCAACCACTGCCGGCAGGATTTCGGGCCCTGAGAAGGCTGCGGGCTACGGTCACGAGCAGCGTGCCGATCTCGTCACTAACGGCGATCCTTCTTATAATGCGATCGGCTTCGCTTGCATGCTCATTTGCGATCTCTGCGATCCCACAGAAGGCTCGGCTAACTACCAGCAGACGCACATAGAACTTGCCTAACACCTCGATGTTTGCTAGCGGCTGCGTTACCTCCCTGAGCACGTTTTTCGAACCTGCCGCGTCGCCGTCCAACGCCAGAAACAACGCATACTGCGCACCGCAGGAGAGCCGATCAACTTCCGAAGGCAGGTCTCTCCAACAATCAGCGAGAAGGCTGTGTGCTTCCCGAAAGCGTCCCTCCCAAGCCATGCGAACCGACCGCAAAGCGCTGAGGTATTTGCTAGCAACGACACCGATCTGCATCGTCGCTAGGCGCGCCTCAGTGGCTAAAGCTTCATTCAAATCTGCCATTCGCATCCGCGCGCTAAGCATTTGTAGCAGAGCCGTTTGGAGCGCGAAAGAATCTCCAGCTTTTTCCGCGGCGTCTGCCGCGGCCGCCGCGTAATGAAGTTGCTCGTCGACCCTGTCATCTTGTAGCGCCAAGTTCGAGAGTACTGCATAACCTCGACTCATGAAGTTGTACAGGTGCAGGTCCGATGCCAGCTCGCTCGAGTACAGCAGCGCGTCATGGGCTCTCTTCATGTCGCCCGTATGCCGACTCACGATAGCAAGGTGATGTAGTACCTTGACCCTAGCCTCATCGGACTCGAGTTCAGGCAAGAGCGCTTCTATTTCCGCCGTTGCACAGTTGGCGATCGCGAGTTCGCCGCTTATCGCTTGACGAGCCGCTATTAGCGACAGCGCTTCGGCCCGATACGCCGCCTTTACCGACTCGTCCGTTGCAATTGGTGCAAGTACTCCGTATGCATCTCCGCCTTGGTTGCCGATCAATGATGCCAGGCGCAGGCTCGTGATTGCTACGAGATCGCGATCGCTTCCGGCCTTGCTAAGGGCCCGGCGAAAAAGCGACTCGGCGCGCGCGAACTTGCCGGCGGAGGCTTGGAGCGCGCCCTGCAATGCGAGCACGACTGTATTCTCGCGCCGCGTCTTCTCATCAAGGGATTCGATTGCGCGGGCTACGACGTCGCCGTGGGCTCGTTCCAAAAGCTCGAAGCCATTTCGCTCCAGCAGGCGGGTGACGTCGGCGGGCGACGACGCTGCAATGTACGATACGATCGCGTGCTCAACGTCGCCGGCGGCGTCCAGCGCGTGCGCCGCTCGTTGGTGTATGCTACGCTGCGCGAGCTTACCGCCAAGAGCCGATTCGTGCCGGAGGAACTCGCGAAAAAGCTCGTGGCACTGATAGATGCCCGAGGCTTCTTCGTAAATGAACGCGGTGCGATCGCGCAGCCGCTCGACGATCGGCAAGGCCCGATCGAATCCAGCACGCTCAAGCACGCATACGTCAATAACCGGCAGCGCAACGGCTACCTCAAGCAGCGCCCGCTCGTCATCGGAAAGCGCAGCGTAAACTTGCTCCGCAAGCAGCCGATAGATCATTTCGCGCGTTAACGCCGAAACGTTTCGGAGCTCAGACGAACGCGTTGACGTCCGTAGCGCAAAGCTCATCGCCGCCGGCCAACCTTCCGTCAGCGCGAGCAGGTCGCGCAACTCTTGCTCGCTGATCGTCAGGCCGAGAACGCCGGCAGCCTCCGTTGCCTCCTGCAGAGTGAACTTCAGATCATCTTCGCCGATCGGTAAATCCGCGTCGCGATACGCAAGCCACGTGCCCACCGGCAAGCCCGTCGTCGAACGCGAGGCGAAGATCCAGCGGACCTTGCCCTTTGTGCGTTCGACCAAGGACGTCAAGAAGCTCGCGATCTGGAGGTCCGCATCGGCAACGTGCAGGTCGTCGATTGCAACGATGCCGCTGAACGACTCGACGTGCGCGTGCATCCAGCGCGCCAAATCCGCGGCCCGCTTGGGCGAACCGGTGCTCCGCTCGTAGGCGCCCGCGAGCGCGGTGATTGCGTGCGGCGCCGGCTCGCGCAGCGCCTCGGCAAAACCGCGCAAAAATCCGAGCAGCGTAGCGTGCTCCGCGCGAAGCGAAAACCGCACGTTCGGTTCGATCAAGGAACTAAGGTACTGTCGGAGCACGACCGATTTGCCATAACCGGCCGGCGCAATCAGCAAAGCGATCGGATAGTTTGCCGTGGCTGCCAACCGCTCAACCAGACGCGGGCGCTCGATCGGAGCCAAGGCGCTCGTTTCGACACGATCTTCGGTGTGCGAACCGCGGGGCATCGGCGTTGGTTCTAAAACTGTCTCGGCGTCGCCTGGCCGCGATAAGGGCCGGGGTCGCCGACGTTGCCTTTGCCGATCAATTCGCTCAAGAAATGCGCCAGTAGCGCTCCTTCCCAATGCAAGCGCGGCGCAAGCCACGCACGCTGGGCTGGGCACGTGATTTCGCCGAGTTCGACCACCAGGCTGCCGTTACGCGCATCGACCTGGCGAAACGCGTAATATTCGCGTAACCCTTCAGTGAAATTATCGGGTTGGAAGCCATACGGCCAGAATCTGCCGTAAAGTTTCCGCCACAGAGTCGCAGCCTTGTGGTCACGATTGTCCGCATAGCCGATCGACGCGCTGCTGCTGCACGGCAGGTTCGCGCCGTCGAAGTGGATGAAAACCGCGGCTCCAACGCGATACGTCCCTGCAAAATCGGCAGGAAGACGCGCGACGCTAACTCCGCGGCTGCGCAGGATTTTTGTTGCCGCATCAGCGACGATCGGCGTCCACGCCCGTTCCCCGTTCGCGCCAAGGTTGCACCGATGCTGCGGAAAGTGAGCGCAGCTGGCGGGGCGACCTTCGTGCCCCGCCGAGATCAGCACGTCGTACACAAAAATCGACGCACCAAACAGCAGGTCTAACATCAAGAGCTACCAGCCGCCCGAAGCGCCGCCACCTCCAAAGCCGCCGCCGCCTGCTGAAAAACCGCCGCCGCCAAACCCGCCGCCACCAAAACCACCGCCCAAGCCGCCTCCGATGAACGCGCCACTGCCCCACGTCCATCCGTGGCCCATGTCTTTTCTCGCGCGCGCCCCGCCTTCGCGCATAACGAGATAACCGAAGCGTAGCGCGGCAACGACTTCGACTATAACGAGAAATACGATGTATATAACGAACAAACCGACCACGATGACGATGATCAGCCCGACGTTCTGATCCACGCCGCGCACTGCCGGGCCGTTGGTTGCCGGTGGCGGCGTAACCCCGGCGTACGCGGGCGTGATCGTCGTCAGCATCGCCGCCACGCCGCTCGAGACCGCGCCGTCCACGTCGCCTGAACGCATACGCGGAACGATATCGTCGCGAATAATACGATAAGAATCGGCGTCGGTAAGCTTGCTTTCCAAGCCGTAGCCGACCTCGATGCGGACTTTGTGATCCTGCATGAAGATGAACAACACCGCCCCATCGTCATATGCGCGCCGGCCGACCCTCCAATGGTCGGCGGTTTCGCCGGTCCAGGTTTCCAGCGGAACGTCGCCGGTGGTTTGACCGATCCAAACGATGATCTGGTGACCCGTTGACCTCTCATACGCCTGGAGTTCGCTTTCGAGCGAAGCGCGGGTGCTGTTCGAAAGCGCACCGGCATTATCGGTAACGTACGTGTACGGCACCGGCGGGAACGTAAAGCCTGCGCCGCTTGCCGCCAGCATTATCGAAAATGCGAGCGAGGCGATCATGCGGAAGCGTCCGCAAAGTGCGCATGCAGCACGGCGCCGATTCGCCCGACCGCATAGCGAATGCCCCCGGAAACGTCGCCGCGCGCAAAGTACGGCCTGCTGTTCTCGATGACGTCCTGCCAAAAACCGTCGCCGACCCGCGCGTGCAGCGCCGCGTCGCCGATAACGGCAAAACGGCGCGCTTTCGGCGCAACCAAGATCAGTGCGGCATTGGCGTGCTCGTGCCGGTGCAGCCCCACGCGCGTAAATTCGGACTTGGCGCGCTCGAACGCATCAACGCTTGCATCGGGGATGATCCGAACCGCTATCCGGCCGGTCGTGCCCTCTTCGGCGTCGGCGATGGCGCGCGCGACTGCGTCGTGCTCCGACCGCTTCACGGACTGAAGTTTACGACCGGAGCCTTCTCTGCGCCGGGCTGCGCTTGGAAGTACGGCTTTTCATTGAAACGGCTACCGAACATGCCGGCAACGAAGACGGTTGGGATCGTGTCTCGTTTGGTGTTGAACGCCTGGGCGACTTCATTGTATTTGCGGCGTTCGAAAGCGATGCGATTTTCGGTCCCTTCGAGCTGGGCCTGAAGCGTTTGAAAGTTTTCGGTGGCTCGAAGCTGCGGGTAATTCTCGACGACCGCCAGCAGGCGCGAAAGCGCCGCGCCGAGCTGGTCCTGCGCGGCGGCGTATTTCGCGAAGTCCTGCGGATTATTGATTGCGTTTTGGACGACTTCGGGCGAGATCTGCCCGACGCTGGCGCGCGCCTTCGCAACCGCCTCGTAAGTGCTCGACTCAAAATTGGCCGCGCCCTTCACGGTCGCCACGAGGTTTGGAACCAGATCCGCGCGCCGCTGGTAAACGTTCTGAACTTGGCCCCACTGCGCGTCCACGGCCTGGCCCAGCGTTACGAGCGAATTGTACGAAGCGCCCACGAAGAGCAGCACGAGCACGACCAGGCCTATGGCGACGACCGGACCGACGTACGAAGGACGTTGTAGCATAGCGTGGCGTAAATGCGCCGCCATGCGGCCTACCCCTCTCTCGGGCGCCTTCTGGCTGCCGTTGATACTCGCAGCCGTTCCGGTGGCCGCGCTGACCATTGCGATCCCGCTGGTCAATCGCGTCGAGCCGCGCATCTTTGGAATGCCGTTTCTTCTGTGCTGGATCGTATCGTGGGTTCTGCTTACGCCGGCCTTTCTCTGGAAGATCGGACGACTGGAGCGACACTGGTGAGCGGTTCCGGGCTGGCGCTTGCCATCGTCGCCGCCGTGGTTTTCGGAACGATCGCCTTTGCACTTCTGGGCGTTCATCGGATCAAAATGGATCCGGCGCAGTATATCGTCGGCGGGCGCTCCTTCGGAACGATCTTTCTGTGGGTATTGCTCGCCGGCGAGATCTACACGACCTTTACGTTCCTCGGCATTGCCGGCCTTTCGTATTCCCAAGGTGCGCCGGCATTTTACGTGATGGCCTACGGCACGTGCGCGTACGTAATCGCCTATTTTATAACTCCAAGGATCTGGCAAGCCGGCAAAGATCTTAACCTCCTCACGGGCCCGGACTTCTTCGAAACGCGCTACGACAGCCGCCGCTTGGGCGTCGGCGTTGCAATAGTGATGTTCGTCATGATCGTCCCCTACGTCGCGGTTCAACTGAGCGGATTGCAGATTCTCCTGCGAATCGCCGGTTATGGCGCATACAACGCAACGGCATCGGTTTGCATCGCATTTTTAATCTTGGCGTTTTTCGTCTTCGCCACCGGGCTGCGCGGAACGGCGTGGGCAAGCGTCATCAAAGACGCTTTGGTGCTCGGCGCCGTGGTATTTGCCGGCGTCGCGCTTCCGATGCGCTTCTTCGGCTCGCCCAGCGGGCTGATGCAGCGCCTATTAGAGACGCATCCGCAAATGCTCGTACTCGCTCCCGGGGACGCCTATCACGGTACGATTTGGTTCGCCTCGACGGTGTTGCTTTCGGCGGCGGGTTTCTTCATGGGCCCACATTCCTTCAACGCCGTTTATAGCGCGCGGAGTCCCGACACGCTGCGTCGTAACGCCGCGCTTTTGCCGTTTTACCAGTGCCTGGTGAGCCTTATGATTTTCGCGGGTTTGTCGGCAGCGTTGCTCGCTCCAGGCTTGAAAGGGCCTGACGTGGACCAATCCTTCTTGTTGGTCGTTCAGCGCTATTACTCACCTTGGATTCTCGGGCTGATCGCTTCGGCGGGCGCACTCGCCGCTCTGATCCCGGCTTCCGCCTTGTTGCTCGCGGGCGCCAGCGTGATCACCAAGAACGTCGCTGCCGACGCATTCGGCCTCGCAACCGATCCGAAATCTCAGACACGGCTCACGCGAATCTTGGTTCTTGTCGTCGCCTTGCTCGCGCTCGGCGTCTGGCTCGTCGCGGGAAAGACCGTCGTGGAGCTACTTCTGATTTACTACAACGGGATCTCGCAGTTCTTGCCCGGCGTCGTTGCGGCGCTCGTTTCCAAGCGCGCGACCGCGTTCTCGGTCGGCGCCGGCATCGCGACCGGATTCGTGGTCGCCGTTCCGCTGGCGATGCTCAACATCAATCCGCTCGGCATGAATCCCGGCTTCGTCGGCTTGATCGCAAATATCGGCGTACTCGTCGCGCTGTCATTAGCGACGCGGCCTGCGAGCATAGCGATAGCCGAATGATGAAAGGCCGCAACAGGCACTAACTGCTACGAAGAAGGCCCCGCATCGCTACGGGGCCTTCTGTTCGGCCGTCCTTCGACTCCGCTCCCTGCGGTCGCTCCGCTCAGGATGACACGGCTTACAGATCCTCGGGATTGATGCCTTTCAGCCGGTCGTACTGAGTCTTTTTCGGACCCGCGTGCGGACTCGTGTGGTCCTCGTACTCGCCTTCGTACTGCACCGTAAGCGGTTCGCGATTACGCTCGTAAGCGGTCACGAGCCGGCTCATGCCGTCGCCATTGCCGCCTCCCATCACCTCGGCCAAGGCCGCCTCGTCAGCAGTCATGGTCGCGTACGGCAGGTCGTAGTCGTGGCGCGGGCGTCCGTCATCGTCAACGTCTTGTCCATCCGGCACGATATCGACGTTGCGATAACGCGACATGCCCGTGCCTGCGGGGATCAGCTTGCCGATGATGACATTTTCCTTGAGGCCGAGCAGCGGGTCGTACTTGCCCTTGATGGCCGCATCGGTCAAGACGCGGGTCGTTTCTTGGAAGCTCGCCGCCGACAGGAACGACTCGGTCGCGAGCGACGCCTTCGTTACGCCGAGCAGCACCGGATTCGCCGTCGCAAGTTCCTTGCCGGCGGCGCGCATCCGCTCGTTTGCCTCGTGGAACTGTGCTGCCTCGACCAACTGTCCAGGCAGCAGGATGGTGTCGCCGCCCTCGACGATCTTTACCTTGCGCAGCATCGAGCGAACGATTACCTCGATGTGCTTGTCGTTGATGTCCACGCCTTGCGAGCGATACACCTTTTGCACTTCCTGGACGAGATAGTTCTGCAGCGCAGTCTCGCCTTTGACGCGCAAGATGTCGTGCGGATTGAGCGAGCCTTCGTTGAGCTGGTCGCCGGCCTCCACGTGCTGTCCTTCCTGCACGAGCAGATGCGTTCCCGGCGGAATCTCGTACTCGCGCTCTTCGCCGTTCGATTCAACGATGAAGACCGTCCGTTTGTAGCGCTCGTCGCCGAGCTTGATCGTGCCGGTATGCTCGGCAATCGTCGCCTGTCCTTTTGGTTTGCGCGCCTCGAAGATCTCCTCGACGCGCGGTAGACCGGTGATGATGTCTTCGGTTGCGACGCCGCCGGTGTGGAACGTACGCAATGTCAGCTGCGTTCCCGGCTCGCCGATCGACTGAGCGGCGATGATGCCGACGGCGGTTCCAATGTCAGCACGGCTCCCTGCCGCGAGGTCGCGCCCGTAGCACAGCGAGCAAACGCCGTACTTCGACTGACAGGTGAGCACCGAGCGGATCTTAACCTGCGTGATCCCGGCTTCGAGCAGCGCCTTGGCTTTTTCTTCGTCGATCTCTTGATTGCGCGCGACGATCACCGTCGTTGGACGCTTCGGATCGAGCCGGATCTCCTCGGCCGCCCGGCGTCCGATGATGCGGTCGAGGAGCGGCTCGATGATCTCCTTGCCGGCGCGGATGTCGCTGACGACGATCCCGCTGCTCGTGCCGCAATCCTCCTCGCGGATGATCACGTCTTGCGCGACGTCGACCAGACGACGCGTCAGGTAACCCGAGTCGGCGGTGCGCAGCGCCGTGTCGGCGAGACCTTTGCGCGCGCCGTGCGTCGAAATGAAGTATTCGAGCACCGTGAGGCCTTCTTTGAGCGACGCCTTGACGGGGATCTCGAGAATTCGGCCGGACGGGTCCGACATCAGTCCGCGCATGCCGCCAAGCTGCTTCACCTGCGCGATGGAGCCGCGCGCGCCCGAAGTCGCCATCATGAAAACCGGGTTGAGCGGGTTTTGCGAAGCCTGCATGGCGCTGGTGACTTCGTCCGAGGCCTTGGACCAGATGTCGATGGTTTTGTTGTACTGCTCGTCGTCGGAGATGAAGCCTTGCTCGAAGAGGCGGTGCAGCTCGTCCACCTCATCTTGCGCCTTGCCCACGATCTCGTATTTGTTCTCGGGCACGATCACGTCATTGATCGAGACCGTGGTTCCCGACAGCGTCGCGTAGTGGAAGCCCAGATCTTTGATCGCATCGAGAAAGCGCGCCGTTTCGGCATTGCCATAGCGGCGATAGCAATCCGTGATGATCTTCTTGAGGCTGCCTTTGTCGACGATGTTATTGACGAACTCGTGATTCCACCGCTCCGGGAACGCCGTATTGAAGATGACGCGTCCGACCGTCGTCTTGACGAGCTCGCCGTTCCAGCGAACGTAGATCCATTCTTGCAAGCCGATCTGTTTGGTCTCGTAGGCCATGACGGCTTCCTTGCCGTCGAAAAAGGTCGGTATTGCGCCGGGGGCGTCAGCTGCCGGTGCGCCGCGCTTCTTCGCGTGGTCGAGCCGCTCGTAATCGTCGAGCACCGGCGCCTTCGCGGGGCCGGTATATTCGTCGCGATGGAATGTGAGGTAGTAGAGACCCAACACCATGTCTTGAGTCGGAATCGAAACCGGGTTGCCGTAAGCCGGCAACAAAATGTTGTTCGACGACAGCATTAGAATCCGCGCTTCGGCCTGCGCTCCGGCCGAAAGCGGCAGGTGCACCGCCATCTGGTCGCCGTCGAAATCGGCGTTGTAAGGCGTGCAAACCAGCGGATGCAAATGCACGGCCTTGCCCTCGACCAAGACCGGTTCGAAGGCTTGGATGCCCAAACGGTGCAGCGTCGGAGCGCGGTTCAACAGGACAGGGTGCTCTTTGATCACTTCTTCGAGCACGTCCCAAACCTCGGGACGAACCCGCTCGACCATGCGCTTCGCACTTTTGATGTTGTGCGCCAGCCCGCGATCGACCAGCTTCTTCATTACAAACGGTTTGAAGAGCTCGAGCGCCATCTCTTTAGGCAATCCGCACTGATGGAGTTTGAGGGTGGGGCCGACGACGATGACGGAACGTCCGGAATAGTCGACGCGTTTGCCCAGCAGATTCTGCCGGAAGCGTCCCTGCTTACCTTTGAGAATGTCGGATAGCGACTTGAGCGGACGATTGTTGGGCCCGGTCACCGGACGCCCGCGCCGCCCGTTGTCGATCAACGCGTCGACGGCTTCCTGGAGCATCCGTTTTTCGTTCTTGATGATGATCTCGGGCGCGTTGAGCTCGAGCAGCCGCTTCAACCGGTTGTTCCGGTTGATGACGCGCCGGTAGAGATCGTTGAGGTCGGACGTGGCGAAGCGGCCGCCGTCGAGCTGTACCATCGGGCGCAGCTCCGGCGCAATCACCGGCACCGCGGCAAGCACCATCCACTCCGGGCGGTTACCGCTGGAGAGAAATGCTTCAACGACTTCGAGCCGCTTGATCGCCTTGAGCCGCTTCTGACCGCTGGTCTCTTTGAACTCCTTGCGCAGGTCCTCTTGCAGTCTGCGCAGATTGAGATCGCGCAGCAGCTCGCGGATGGCCTCGGCTCCCATCCCCGCCTTAAAGCGATTGCCGAACTTCTCGCGGGCTTCGCGGTACTTTTGCTCGGAGAGGATTTCGCGCTTGGTGAGGGTCGTGTCGCCGGGATCGATGACGACGTACGCGGCGAAATATATAACCTTTTCCAGCTGGCGCGGCGACATATCCAATAGGATGCCGATCCGGCTCGGCACGCCTTTGAGGTACCAAATGTGGCTGACCGGAGTGGCCAGCTCGATGTGGCCCATGCGCTCGCGGCGCACCTTGGCCCGCGTGATCTCAACGCCGCAGCGGTCGCAAATCATCCCCTTGAAGCGAATGCGCTTGTACTTGCCGCAGTGGCATTCCCAGTCTTTGGTAGGGCCGAAGATTTTCTCGCAAAACAGGCCGTCGCGCTCGGGCTTGAGCGTGCGGTAGTTAATCGTCTCCGGTTTCTTGACTTCTCCGAACGACCACGCGCGAATTTGCTCGGGCGACGCGAGGCCGATGCGCATAGCGTCGAAGTTATTGACGTCGATGAGGTTCAAGGGAAGGGACTCCGTCGGGCCCGCTGTGGCCGCCGCTTACGCAGGGAGATCGCTCCTCACGTCGTCACGTAAGGGCTCCCACCGTCGCCGCTGGCACGGGGCACGGCTTAGGAGTATACCACGGCGGGCACCCTGTCTTCAACTTCGAGGGGGCATGCCGGCGGCGGCTTGCGATTCTTCATAGCATCGGCGGGTACGAACTGGGCATGAGGATTGGAATCGTCGGCTCGGATGACCGGGCCATGGCCATCGGGCGGTTGCTGCGCAAAGGCGGCCACCAGGTAACTTTTGGCGACCCCACCGCTAAGGAGCGCGCGAGGCGAGCGGCCGCGGTCGTGGGAGCTCGCGACGAAATCCCTTACAAGCAAGCCATGAGCTCCGATTTGCTCGTTCTGAGCGTGGGCCGCCAAGAGGTCGACCGAGCGGTTACGGCCGTGGGGTCGGGTTCCGAAGCGGTGATCGTCGACGTCGTCGACTCGGGTAGAGGCAACGGCCCGCGAAGCGACGCGGAGATGCTCGCGCACAAGCTCGACTCCCATCGGGTCGTGCGCGCGCTGATCAACCTGCCGCAATCGGGGGCGAACATTCCCATCTGTGGGGACGACCCTACCTCGAAACTGCTGGTCGATCGGGCCCTGCAGGCATGTGGCTGTCTGACGACCGACCGCGGCCCCTTATCGAGCGCGAGGCAGCTGGAGCCGCCCGCCTAGCTGCGCTTCTTGCGGCTGGGCACTTTGCCGCCGGCGCGCCGCGCCTCGCTAAGGCCGATCGCGATCGCCTGCTTGCGGCTCTTCACCTTCTTTCTGGAACGCCCCGACTTCAATTCGCCAAGCTTCAACTCGTGCATCGCGCGTTCGACCTTCTCGCTCGCTTTGGCGCCGTATTTCCGAGTCGACTTCTTGCGCGAGCCGTTCGATTTCTTACGAGCCGCCATTATACTCGAGCACCTCTTCCTCTCAGCAAGTTGACGATCACGAGTATCAGCACGATGACCAACAGCAGATGGATGAGGCCGCCACCGAAGTGGAGTAAAAAGCCGATCAGCCAAAAGAAGAACAGAATCACGATAATTGTCCACAGTATCCCTATCATCGTTTCTCCTTTCTGAAAATCTCAATCATGTGCTTTTGTTTGACGCTCCCTTCCTTGAGGTTTCTGCGAGCAATCTTCCCCAATTCCGGTCGCGATGAATCAACTATCGAAGCATCGGGCGCAAAAAGCGTAGCATTCGCAAACGTATGATTCCAGGCACTTGCGGTCCGTAATTCGGACTTGCCTGCGGCTGTTTTCGAGGCAGCCGGCTTCGCGCAGCCTCGTCATGACGGCCGTGATCGTCGGCCGCTGCGCGCCGAGCATCATGCTCAACCATTCCTGCGTCATCGGGAAAACCGGAGAGTCCGTGCGGTCGCAGGTCATGAGTAGCCAGCGCGCACAACGCTGTTCGACTCGGTGAAGGCGGTTGCACGCGATCAGTTGAGCCAGCATTGCGCAGTATCCGCCGGTATAGCGAAGCAGAGCGCGCATGAATCCCTCATTCTCGCCCGCCAGTTGGCGCGCCGCCGCGGCCGGCATCGCCAAGGCAGATCCTGGGACCTGACAGAGCTCGCGCCCAGTCGCGGCGCTTTCCTCACGAAGGATCGCGTCGAGCCCGGTGACGCCCTCGGGTCCGATCATGCCGATCTCGGCGGCGGCGCCAGCCTCCATCATTTGGACGATCGACACGACCGCCGACTCAGGAAAGTAGAGCCGATCGATCGGCCCGCCGGCCTCATAGAGAACTTGCGAGTCGGCGAACGTGACCCGTTCGAGTTCGGCGTAGACGCGCTTTTGCGTTTTAGGCGGAAGCCGCGAAAGCACGCGATTCGTACGATCGCCCAGAGGGGACTCCAAGAAAGCTATGGGTCCGTCGCTCGACGTCACCAACGCCCACAGGTGTTACCGACCTCCTCGGAACCCTCCTATTCACAACGCTAAATTTGTTATGAGGAACGTCAGCTAGCGAACCGACTGTCTGGCCGAAATCTTGTATGCTAGGGCCATGCGTGACGACACGGCCGTGGGACAGCACTACGTCGAGCTGGATGGCGAGTACGATCTGGCCCGCAAAGACGAACTGACCGCAGTATTTGCTTCGATCACAAACGGGGCTCCAGTCACGATCGACATGACTCGAGTGACCTACGTTGATTCGAGCTTCCTTAACGAGCTCGCCACAATGCGCGTGCGGCTCAACGGACGGCCCGTGACCCTGATCGGGGTCCAGCCGAACATTGCGAGGGTCCTGCAGATCACAAAGCTCGATCGCTTCTTCACGCTTCAAGCGGCGCAATAGGACGGTCGCGCCGCGTCAAGCCCATGGTTTTGGGTATGATGCGGCCATGAGAAGCACTTGGAAGCCCCACGAGCGGCACGGCCGGCTGACTCGCCAGAGCGATCTTCCCGACAGCGTTTACGCCTTCCCAAAGCAGCGTAAAGAACCGCTGACCGATGCACGCCACGTCCGCAACGCCGT
Source organism: Candidatus Babeliales bacterium (assembly GCA_035654155.1). Taxonomy (GTDB): domain Bacteria; phylum Vulcanimicrobiota; class Vulcanimicrobiia; order Vulcanimicrobiales; family Vulcanimicrobiaceae; genus Cybelea. The sequence goes on along the minus strand of DASRXM010000058.1, from coordinate 156,437 downwards.
CGCGCGATTCGATCAGGTCACCGACGTAACCGACTCCGACCGCGCCTTGGCGTTCGCAACATCAAGAGGGCGGCAGACCATTACGGCGTCGACCTCTCGGAAGCGAATTGGCACGACCTTGGAGTTCACCCGCAGCTCCATCGCAAAGAAAGCTCGCGCAAGGCGGCTGCGACGCGAAAACGACGCCGGCGCGGCTAACGTATATTCGTCAGAGGCTTACCGAGCCGCGTTTCTGAACCTCCAATGCCGTGCTGTTGCTCGGCATCGAGACGTCATGCGACGACACTGCCGCCGCAGTGGTGCGCGACGGGCGTGACGTGCTTTCCAGCGTCGCGACGAATCAAGACGAGTTTCACCGGAAATACGGCGGCATCGTTCCCGAGATCGCGAGCCGCCGCCACGTCGCGCTGCTTTCGGCCGCGGTGGAGGACGCGCTCGAACGCGCCGGAACGACGTTTCCCGATCTCGATGGCATTGCCGTAACCTGCGGCCCCGGGCTCGTCGGCAGCCTGGTCGTCGGCGTCGCGGCGGCAAAGGCATACGCCTATGCGCTGAAACGCCCGCTGTACGCCGTCAACCACTTGCATGGACATATTTTCGCGCCCTTTCTCGACCGCCGCGAGCCGCCGCCGTACCCGTTTCTCACCTTGCTGGTTTCCGGCGGTCATTCGCAGTTGGTTGCCGTCGAGTCGGCGTCGCGCATGAAGGTTCTGGGACGTACGCACGATGACGCAGCGGGCGAAGCGTATGATAAAACGGCACGACTGCTCGGCCTTGCGTTTCCCGGTGGACCGGCGCTGGATGCCCTCGCGCAACGCGGCAATCCCGCAGCGCACGCTTTTCCGCGGCACCGACCGCCGCCCGATTCGCTCGATCTGTCGTTCTCGGGATTGAAAACGTCGGTGCGATACTTCTTGGAATCGGAAGCGGGAAAAACTGCCGCGCCGGAAGACGTGGCCGCCTCGTTCCAGGCAGCGGTGGTCGACGTGCTGATGGCTCGGCTGCGGGCTGCGTACGAACGCGGCGCGTACCACGGGGTTGCGCTTACCGGAGGCGTTGCGGCCAACTCCGCGCTGCAATCCGCGTTTCGAGCCTGGACGCAGCGCAATGGTATTGCCGACTTCATTCCGCCACCCAAATACTGCACCGACAACGCGGCGATGATCGCTTCTGCCGCCTACTGTCAGCGCGACGCGGTGAAAGCCGACCCGATCGGGCTTGCGGCCGATCCGAATCTGCCATTCGAGCTTTAACATCGCGGTCGGAGGGACTCGAACCCCCAACCTACAGGTTCGAAGCCTGGTGCTCTATCCGATTGAGCTACGACCGCGCGTCACGTTTAGTAGAGATCTCGCCGCGTTGCCGGCAGGTCGACGCGCCCGTCTGCGTCGGGGCGCGCCAGCAGCGACTGGTAGACGGCGATCCTGCCGACCCGGAAACCCTGCGCGCTTCCCGCCATGTAGAGCCGCCACAACCGATAACTTCCCTCCCCGGCGGCGGCAACCGCTTCGGCTCGATTCCGCTCCAGGTTCGCAACCCACGCGCGAAGCGTGCGCGTGTAATGCTCGCGCAGATTCTCGACGTCGCGGACTTCGAATCCGGCGCGTTCGGCAGCGCGCAAAGCATCGCCGACGTTCGCCAGTTCGCCATCGGGAAAAATGAAACGCCCTAGAAACCCTCTTGCCTTTCCAGTTCTGCGGCCGTGCTCGTCGGCAATGGCATGGTTCAAAAACAGACCGCCCGGCTTCAGCGCGCGGTAGACGGTTTGAAAGTACTCTGCAAAGCGCGCGCAACCGACGTGCTCGAACATGCCGACGCTTACGACCTTATCGAAGCGCTCGGCGCCCAGCTCGCGGTAGTCGCAGAGTTCGACCCGTGCCCGATCGCCGACGCCGGCCGCCAGGATCTGCCGTTGCGTCTCTTCGTACTGCAGCCGGCTCAACGTGATCCCTAAAACCTCCGCCCCGAGTTCGGCCGCACGGACCACCAACGCACCCCAGCCGCACCCGATGTCGAGCAGCCGCTCACCGGCCCGCAGCCGAAGCTTGCGCAACGTGTAATCGAGCTTCAACGACTGCGCAGCGTCGAGCGTCGCGACCCCGTCGTCCCAATATGCGCACGAGTACACTAAGTCGCGGTCGAGAAAGCAACGATAAAACTCGACGGGCTGATCGTAGTGAAAGCCGATCGCCGCGCGGTCGCGAGCCCGCGAATGGATTCTCCCGCGAAGTCGAGCTTCGCGCAAGCCGGGAAGCGCCGGCCGCGGCAGCCTGCGCACCAAACGGATCAAGCGCAGGAAATCGAAGCCGCGCATCGATGCGCTGGCGCGCAAGAGCGCGTCGACCGCAGACTCGAGGCTCCCTTCGACGTCGATCAGCCCGGCGCCGAACGCGCGCCCCGCCGACAGATCGAACGGCGGCGTAAAAGCCGCGCGCAACGCGCCCGGCGCATTCACGCACAGCGCGAAACGCTCACTCGACGAGGCATGGATTCGCGTGCCGTCCCAGAGGCAAATCCCGAAGTCGCGCGCGTAGGCGTCTCCGAAGAGCACCCGAAGCGCGGTTACGACGACTTCCTTAGCGCTCAAACGCGACGATTTGATTCGCCTCGCGATGGTTCGTCCAAAACCTGGAGCCGTCATACGCGAGCGCTCGCGCCGCAAACGGTATGCGGGCCAAATCCTCCGACCGCGTCGCGCCGTTTGCGGCGACGCGCGTCAGGAAGTAGTCGTCGGTATTTTCATCGTCGGTGGTCACTAGATAAAAACTTCCGTCGACGTAGCATTGTCCACAGATCTCGCGCGGAACGGCGATCTCCCGCACGATCCTTCCGTTTTCGTCCAAGCCGAGGATCCGGCGGTTATACCACTGACTGAGGTACAGCAGCGTGCCGTCGTAGCTCAGCTGTGAGCCGGTAGCATCGGGACAGTCGATCGCTCCCTGCGTTTTAAAGCCGTGACCGGGGACGAAGCGGCGAATGACGCGGTCGTCGTTCTCGCCGATCCCGCACACGACGCGCAGCTCGTCACCCACGACGGTCGCTCCCCACGGTTTTCCCGGGACGTTCGTTTCATCGATAAGCGTCCATTGCTGCGGGTTGATGGCGTAAAGCCGATCGGTCGAGATCGAGCCCATCCAGAGTTTGTCGCCGTCGAAGGCAAGCGCCTGGGGTCGCGGTGCGGGGGACGGCAGCCGAAGCGCCTCCGAAACGTCATGCACGCTTGGGAGCATACGTCGCGGGCTGTTGACCACCTCTCCACGTTATTTGGTAAACCTTGACGGGGACCGGGGCGCGTGCTATGGTTGCGGCCATGTCCCAAGGCGCGAAGAGCAAGATGCTCTATATCGGCTGCTCGGCAATGCCGGCGGCAAGGGCGATCGCGAAGCGCGTAACCTAAAGAGTTCCAAAAGTGCTTCTCGAGCCCCTCGCCGAAACGACGAGGGGCTTTTTTCCTCGCTTTCCCATCTCACCAGGAGGCTTGGACGATGAAACTAACGGTCGGCGTCGGATTGCTCGGGTGCGGAACCGTCGGCGCGTACGTCGCGGATCGGCTCGAACGCGAGCGTGACGCGATCGAGCGCCGCAGCGGAGTTCGTTACGAGCTGCGCGGCGTGGCGATACGCGACCCCGGAAAGGCCCGTCCGGAGTCTGTCGAACGCGCGCTTTTTACCCGCGATGCACGCGCGATCGTCGACGATCCGCACGTCGATCTCGTCGTTGAGTTAATCGGCGGCACAAGCGATGCGGCCGAGCTGGTCGAGCGGGCATTAGAGCGCGGACGTCACGTCGTCACCGCTAACAAAGATCTGCTGGCCACCCAAGGTCCGCGGCTCTTCGCACTGGCGGTTTCGCGAGGCAGCTCGCTGCGGTTTGAGGGCGCGGTCGCCGGCGCGATTCCGGTCGTGCGAACGCTCGGCGAGGCTCTTGCGGGGGATGAAATCGAGTCGATCTGCGGCGTCATCAACGGCACCTGCACTTCGATTCTCGCAGCGATCGAGCGAGGCGCGAATTTTGACGAGGCATTGAGCAACGCGCAGCGCCTGGGTTACGCCGAGGCCGATCCGTCAAACGACGTGGAAGGCACCGACGCGGCTCACAAGCTTGCGTTGATCGCGCAGCTTGCTTTCGACCTTGCGGTCATCTCGCCGCGAATTCCACGCACGGGCATCGTCGGCATCGAGCAGAGGGACGTCGCCCGCGCCCGGATGCTTGGATTGCGTTTGCGGCTCGTTGCGGCGGTCCGGCGCACTTTCGGCGGAATTGGCGCGGAAGTTGGACCGGTTTTAATTCCGGAGGATCATGATTTCGCCGCAACGTCGGGTCCGGAAAACGTGGTGCACGTTTTTGCGCGCGACGCCGGGCGGCTTACGCTGCGCGGCGCCGGCGCCGGAGGCCCTGCCACCGCGTCCGCCGTGCTTGGCGACGTTGTCTCCGTGCTGCGAGCGCTCGGCGAACGGCGAGACCCGGCCGCGAAAGGGCGAGTGCGTGCGTTAGCGCCCGCATTCGAGGTCGCGCCGTTCTTCGCAGCAGCCGGCTCGATTCCCGAGCTGGCACGATATCCGCTTTGGAGCGATCCCCCGCTGACGAGCTCGCCTGCACAAGCCCTCGCGAACGCCTAGGTGGTGTGCTCGAGCAAACCGTAACGATCGGCGATCTAGTGCTCGACTGCGGCGAAACGCTGCCGGCGGTCGAGCAGCGCGTCACCATCTACGGTCAGCCGGCCAAGGACGGCACCAACGTCGTCTTCGTAGCGCACGCGCTCACCGGCTCGAGCCGAGTCGCAGATTGGTGGCCCGGCATCGTGGGCGATGGCGCACCTTTCGATGCGAATCGGTGGTGCATCGTCGGAATCAACGCGTTGGGCGGCTGTTACGGCTCGACCGGGCCTACGTCGCTCGCTTCCGACGGGCTCCCGTACGGCGAGCGCTTTCCGCGCCTGAGCGTTGCGGATCTCGTCCGAGCCGCGACCCGAGCGCTGGACGCAATCGGGATCGACCGGGTCGCTTTTGCTATCGGAGCGTCGCTGGGCGGCATGCAAGCACTGCAGTTGGCGCTCGATGCGCCTCGGCGCGTCGGCACCGCCGTAATGATCGGCGCGCACGACCATCAGAGCGCGATGGCGATCGCGCTCAATTCCGTGCAGCGCGACGCTTTGGCTATCGATCCGGTGCGGGGCTTGCGGCTCGCGCGCAAGATTGCGATGCTCAGCTATAAAAGCGACGATTTGCTGCGCGCGCGTCACGACCGTCGCCCCGATCGCCGCGGGCAGCCGCGCTTCGACGTTGAGGGATATTTAGAATACCAGGCCGACTTGATCGAAAACCGGATGGATCCCGCAACCTACGCAGCGCTGACTCACGCGATGGATTCGTTCGACGTTCGCGATCTGTACTCGCCGCGCGACGGCCCCTCGCCCAAGCTGATCTTCGTCGGGATTACGTCCGATTGGCTTTTTCGCGCCCGTGACGTAAAAGAAGCCGCGCGGCGCTTCGCGCTACGCGGCTTTTCCGCGCGCTATCTCGAGCTAAACTCCGAGCATGGGCACGACGCATTTTTGGCCGAGCCGCACGCACTACGAGCGCTGCTCGAGCCACTCACGATCTGAAGAATTTTAGATTGCAACGCCTCGTGTCATGCTGACGACGCCTTCGTCGTCTTCATCTTCTTCGTCGTCGTCCTCGTCGTCGGCGGGCGAAACCGCCGCAACGACCGCGTGGATCTCCCGATACATTGCCCCGATTTCTCGGCCGACTTCCTGACCGCTTTTGTCGTCGGACTGATTCTCGAGCCAGCGGTCCAGGGCGGCGATCGTCAGGTTCATCGCGATTACGTCGTTGCTTGGCGCGTCGAGTTCTTCGTACACGTTTACCTCTTTATCAGCGTGCTTTCCGTAACCAACGTACGCGACGATGGTTAAGGCGCCGCTAAGGAAGGATTATGACCGGAACGTCTACCTCGCGGCGGATGCGCTAGGGCGAGGCTGCGGGCGCGGGAGCCGTATTGCTACAGAGAGCGGCGCTCGACATTACCGACTTCGCGGCTTCATTTTCACGCGTGGCCGTTTGGTCGATCGTCCAATGCAGGGCTTCGATCAAGCGCGTCATCGGATTGTATCCAAGCGTGAGACCCGGAATAGTTGCCGGATCGATGTCGTACGGATTGGGCGGAAGCCCCGCGTAGTTTGGATTTGACTGCAGCGGGCTGCCTCCATTAGGAGGGGGCGTTGACGTCCCGTTTTGCACGTCGGGCTTGCTGAACTGGCTGATGTAGGCTTCGTCGGCGTGCTGGAGATCCGCCATCGACTGCGTGTCGACAAAGCCGCTGATAATGTCGAGCGACGCGTTTTGAGCCGCCAGCGCTTTGAGCAGCTTCTCCCGGATTTCCTGCAGCTGTTTGTCGTCCTCGGGTCGCCCGGTTCCATTGAGGAGCGCCGGTGAGTCGAGAGCAGTTTGGATGGCGATGATGTTGTTCGCAATCGGGCGGATCAGGTTCTCCATCCCCTGCAGCGCGATGCTCTGCGCGGGGTTCGAAGTGCCGCCGGGGTCGCCGGCGACCGGGTTGTTCTGGTCCGTGCCGCCCATGTCTTTACCGTAGAGCGCCGCGTCGTTGTATTGTTTGAAGAGCGCCGGGCTCTTTTTGATCGTCGCATCGTTCTGCAACATCATGCCGACCGCCGGCGCGATGTGCTCGTGTAGCTCGCTGCAGAGCGGGCGCGTGACGATATGGTAGATTTGCGGCGGCGGAGTCGGGGTGGCTCCCGCCCCGAGCAGCGCGACCATCATCGCAACAGTGCCTCGAAACACCGATGTCACTAGCGGTCTCTACTCCGTCAACAAGCGGCGGGACCTGCTTGTGACCGCCTTCGACTCCGGCGCTGGGCGCCTCCGCTCAGGATGACACCTAGATGTAACGGCGCAACCAGGCAAGGATTAAATTCAGCCGCTCGACTCGGTGGATAGGCGAGCCCGTCCGGGAGAGATCGTGATTCTCGCCCGGCACCGCGACGTACTCGACGGTGCGTCCTAGAATTTTCAGCGACGTGTATTCGACGAGTGTCTGGTCGATCGGCGCGCGCGTATCCTCGTCGGCGTGCAGGATCAATACCGGCGTGCGCACGTTTGCAACGTACGTCAGCGGCGAGAACTTCGCATAGTCGACACTGGCCGGATCCCAGGGCGGTCCCCAGGTATAGTAACCGCCGCCCAGACCGTTCTTTGCGGCAAAGTCGGCACCGAGGTTTTCGGTTTGTAGAATGCTTACGGCGCGTTCCGCGACCGCCACTTTGTAGCGGTCGGTATGCGAAATCACCCAGAGCGTCGCATAGCCACCATAGGATCCGCCCAGAACTCCAAGGCGGGAGGCGTCGACGTCCGGTCGTTGGACCGTCGCATCCATTACCGCTTCGACATCGCGAAACATCGCGTCGCCGTAATCGTGCTCGAGCGCTTCCGTGAACGCAAAGCCGTGACCCGTGCTTCCCGCCGGATCGCAAAAGACGACATTGTAGCCTTCCGACGTGTAGACTTGAAATTCGTGAAAGAACGAATCGCCGAACTGCGTCTCGGGTCCACCGTGGATGTTGAGCAAGGTCGGATGCTTCGTGCCTGGGGATCCCGTGGTCGCCGGCATGAACCAGGCTTGCACCGTAAAGCCGGCCGAGTCTTTCACCGTGAACGCTTGCGGCTGCGACAACGTCACCGAGGCCAGATATGCGGCGTTGACGTTGGTCAGTTGGCGGGGCTCGCCGCCAACGCCGGTCACGTAGAGATCCGCCGGATGCGTGAAGTCGCTGTAAAGGTACGCGATCCGCGAGCCGTCGCGCGAAATCGAACACGACCACGCCTCGCCTTTGGGCGGGGTGAGGTCGGCCACCGCACCGCTGCTCAGCTCGAGGGTGCGCAGGTTCGCATAGCCGGGTCCGTCGACGTTCAACAAAATTTGCTTGCCGTCGGGAAGCGGCCATCCGCAGAATCCGCCACCTTCTTTCATGTCGGCGAGCAATGAGTCGCCCCACGAAACGGTGTTGCGCGCAACGACCACGCGCCGGTCGGATCCGTCAGGTCGTACCGAAACGAGCTCCGGAAGCTCCGGCGCCCACGTGCCTATGGCGGCACTAAACATATACACGCGGCTTCCGTCGGCACTAAAAGATAGTCCGTTGTTCGCGGGCAGCGGCGAAGGGATCTTGGCTATCGGACCGCCGGTCGAGGCAATCGTATAGACATCGTTTGGGCCGCCGTCGACCGATTCGTATTGCAGCGAGTCGAAGAGGATCGTGCGATCGTCGGGCGACCATGCGTCGAAGCCTTCGGAGTACTTGCCCGATGTGAGCTGTTTGGCAGTCGACCCGTCGGCGCCGATCGTCCAGATATGCTGATGATCCTGGTAGGTGTAGCCTTGCCCGTTCGTTTCAAAGAAGAGCTGGTCGATGACGTGAATGTCGCTCTTCTTTTGCGAGACCTTCGGAGTGAAGCCGGCCTTAGAAAAATCGATCTGCGCATCGGGCGCGGGATCGGTGTCGGTGATCGTGAGCGCGATGCGATCGCCGGCGTGGGATGGGACCGGCGACGAAACGCCCTGCTTGATGTGCGTGAGCTGCGCGACGTGCCCGGTCGCCAACGTGTAGCGGTAGAGCTGCGGCTTCTGCTTTTGCACCGTGCGGACGAAGACGAAGCTTTGGCCGTCGGGCATCCAGGCATAGTCGCCGTCGCCGACGTGCTTGGTAACGTCGTGCGTGAGCCGGCCGGTCGATACGTCGACCAGCTCGATCGTTCGATCGTAGGTGTCCTTCGGGCCGTTCATACGAGCGGCTTCGACCAAGACGCGAGTACCATCGGGCGAGATGACCGCGTTGCTCAATAACGTCAGCTTGAAGAGATCCTCGGGTGCCACCGGCGCCGCCGAGACCGCGAGGGGGTAGAGCTCCGCGATAAGCGCGGCAGACGACAAGAACCGCATGCCCCTCATACCTACCACGGTCCGCGACGGTTTCACGTTCCCTTCTCGCCGCCCGCATAAAAGATGAGCTTGAAGATAGCCTGCGGGACGGTAATCAGCGTGTTGGGATCGCCATAGGCGGCGTAGATCTCCGCGCGGCGCAGGCGCAGGTGATAGGCAATCGAGATGTTGGAGCAGGTGCCTTCGCAGTTGCCGCCGCCGTTGGGCTGCGGCGGGTAGCCGACCACCCGGCGCACGCCAATGGCAAATGACGAGTTCGAGCTCACCTGATAGGCGTACGCAATCCCATCGAACCATTGAACGTTGGGAGAAGCGGCGTGAAAATACTGCGCCGTGTCGTCGAGCGTGAGCGTCAGCGCACCGCGATTTCCAACCCGGATCGTCGAGTTGCGAAACCACGTGTCGAGGCGGCCGCCGACGCCGTAGTTTCCCGTATAGAACTGAATCGTGGTGGGGGTGGCCGAGGATCCGTGGGTCGGAAAGTTGTTCAGGTTATTCTGCATGCCGCTGTGATAGGTGAGACTGAAGCCGGCGTTCTGCGAGATCGGCGTGAGCTCCGACCCAAAGCGCCAGTAATCGGATCCCGAATAGAGCTGCAGATCGATCGTGCCTTTGGTCAGAAAATCGACTAAGACTTGATTGTCGCTCTGAGCCTGCCCGTACTGCGGCCCCTGGTAGCGGTCCATGAATCCCGAGACGCCGATCGACGACAGGAAATCCCTCGGCGCAAACGTCCAAACCCGGGCTCCGTAAAATGCGTAGCCTTCGATCCCGGGATGGGAGTCGAAGCCGTCCACCGGATTGAAGTAGGTGCCGACGTCCCGGAAGGAACCAAAGAGCGCGTACTGCTGATTGACGAAGCCGCCGCCCGCATCGAGCCAGTTTCCCTGCCCGGGATCGAGGACGTTGGTTCCGCGATCGGTGGCATAGTTTGCATAGGCCGAGAGATACTTTCCGTTCCACCAGCTCAGACCGGCCTCGTCGGAGACGTCGCGCACGCCGGGAAGATCGGCCATGACCTGCTGGAACGCGGCGTTCCAGTGGTTGTCGTCGGACGTGTAGTTCAACGCCGTTGCCGCGTCGTTGCGGCCGTCGCCGATCGCGTCGAACCCCGCGAGTCCAAACGACCCCTCTTTACCCTCGAATGCGTAACCTTGGGCCGGTGTCGGAATCGCCGGCGTGTAGAGCGTCGTGCGGAAACCGCTGCAGACGTCGCAGTTGAAGTTATTGTAATAGGGCGCGGCTTGGGTGAAAAACGGTCGCACTTCGGTGTAAACGCGCTGATACACCGTCGGGGCAATCGTCTGCTGGTCGATTTCGACGTTTGAGTAGTCGGGATGAAGCGTGCCGAAAACGGCCGCAGTCTGTGCCACCGGAATCGAGAAATCGGTACCGACGCGCGATGTGCTGCCGCCCGCCGACGCGCTTGCGACCGAGCCGAGCGCGTACATCCCGACGCGCGGCCGGGGCAGCGGCGGACGATCGAGGGTGGGCAGATTCAGCCGTCCCGCACGGGCGGGATCGTCGGGATTGGTCTGCGACTCGTCGTACGACCAGACGTCCAGTGCGCCGGACGAGCGCACGTAGCGCACGAACTGCGCCCGCCACGTTCCCGGATGCGCACCGTGAATGACCGCAAGCGGGATCGCCATCGTCACGACATATCCGTCCGCGGTCGTGGCCCCCTGTGACTGCCAGGAGGGCGCAAACGCCGTGTTCTCGCTCGAGGCTTCGTTATGCGCGCCGTTGGGATTCGATTCGAACTGATATTGAAATCCCGCCGGGCCGGTTGGCCACAGATCGACCCAAACGCAGTCGTCGGTCCATGCAATGCCACCGTTGATGTTGCTCCCGCCGGCGATCGTGTCGTCGCTGTGCTGCGCCGCCATCAGCGGCTCCCGCTGCTGCGCGTCGAACCGTACGTACAGGTATTTGCCGTCGGTGCTGACGTGCACCGTCGTTCCATCTGCCGCCGACCGCGCATGCCCGACATCCCACCTGAGTGCGGCAGACGCCGTTTGGTTCCATGCGGCAACCGGAGCGCCGGCTTGTAGCGGTGGTGCGGGCGTAGCGCGCACGACGGTAAGCGGCACGGTGACCATTAGAGAATTGCTCCATCGAGATTCGAGCGGCTCGCGTTGCGCAGCATTGCCGCATCCACGGGCTCACAGCTGCGCGGTTCCCGTCCGCTACGGCAAGTGAGCGCGCCGCGGAAATCAGCGCCCGTGACGTCGGCCCCGCGGAAGTCCGCGCAACTTACCCGGTGGTCGGGATTGTAGTGGATCTTTTCCGTATCGAGGTTCAGCGAGCACAGCCTCGCATTGCGAAAGTTCGCCTGGCGCAAATCGGCGCGAGCAAAATCTACGCCCTCGACGTCGGCGCCCTCGAACCTCACGCCACGCGCCTCGGCGTCGCGCAAATCGCTGCCGACGATCGAAACGCCCGAAAGGTCCACCCGGTCGAGATTTGCATTACGCGCGTCGCAGCCGATGCATCGCCGAAGGATGCCGCGCAGATCGCCCGCGTCGAGGCCATTCAAAGCGCGCCGAAGGTCTGCGCCAGTGAAGTTTGCGCCTTCAAAGCGCGCTCCGTGCATCTGCGCACCCGCTAAGTCGACTCCGGTCAGATCGGCTCCGCGCAGATCCGCACCCCGAAGATCGGCACCCGAAAAGTCGACGCCGGTAAGATTCGCGTCACGCATCGTTGCATTGCGAAGATCCGTTCGCGCGAAGTCGACGCCGACGTAATCAACCCGGGAGAGATCGGCTCCGCGCAGGTCGCGCCCCGCGAAGTCACAGCCGGTGCAGTTTGTGGGCAAGCCCGCGCTCACAGAAACCGTCAATCCCGAAAGAAGCGCTAGGATCAGGCCGATCATGTTCTTTTCCTCCTCGCGTTGCGATCGATAAGGACGCAGGAAACCAGGCCTCACCCGCTGAGGCTTTTTTGGGGGAGCTCGAGACCGCGCTAGGCGGTCGGTCTTACGTTAGGGTGGTGATGGCGGTGACGGTGCTGGTGGTGGTCCCCGTTTGCCGGAAAAGTCCGAACCGATAATCCTCGCTCGGGAGAGATCGACGTGACTGAGATCGACTCCGTCCAGGTCGCATCCGTTGATTGTCGCGCCGAAGAAATTGACGCCGTCCATTTTCGCGTCGCTGAAATCGGTTCCGACCAGTTCCGCGCCGGCGAAGTTGACGTTGCGCAGATCGGCGCCGGAGAAATCGTCGCCATTGATGCGAACGCCGTGCAGGTCAAGCCCGGATAGGTGAGCGTCGCTGAAATCGCAGCCCTTGCAGCCGTTTAGAACGTCCCGCAACTGCGACGAACCCAGTCTCGCTCCCGTGAACTGACAGCCCGACGTCCAAGCGTTGCTGAAATCGACGCCGGAAAGGTTCGCGTTCGTGAAGTCGCAACCGGTCAAGTGGGCGTTGCGGAATGAAGCCCCGGCAAGGTTCGCTCCGCTAAAATCTACGCCGTTGAACCTGCCGTCCGAGAAATTCACGCCGGCCAGGTTAGCCTTGGAGAAGTCGACGCTGTTATAATTGGCGCCGCGAGCGTCTCGCCCGGCCCAATTGACGCCGCTGTAATCGCAGCCGACGCACGCGTTGCCTTGCGCGATCGACGTGCCGCGAAGCCCCGCCATGACCTTCGACGTAACGTTTGCACTGATGCTACTGGCGAGGCGCAGCGCGTCGAACTTCTGCTTCTGCGCGTCGGCCTGCGCCTGCCATGCTTGCGCGGGCACCTTCGGAATGGAGACTTTCGGAATCTCGACGCTCGGGCCGGGAACCTCTACTTTTACTGCCGGTACCTCGACGTTCGTAGCCGGTACCTCGACTTTCGTTGCGGGAACCTCGACCTTTGTCGCTGGAATTGCGATCTTCATCGCAGGAACCTCGACCTGGACCGGCGGGCGCGTCCGAACCTTCGGAGCCGGCGAAGCGAGCGCCGCCGGCACGGGCGTTACCGCAACAGCGACGTGCTGCGCCTGGTGTTGCGGCTTTGCAAGTCCCGCTGTCGTTCCGCTTTGAGTTTCCGGGCTGTAGACGATCGGCGCGGCGGCAACCGAGGGCACGACGACCAGCACCACTAGCGCAATCGCGCCGACGATGCCGACGGCCGCAGCCGCCGGCGCCGGCGCGAGATTCGTCGCGATATTTCGCCCAACCCCGAGCAGCCGCTCGATCCGCAACGAAATGTGCTTGCGCGTATCGAAGACGCCGGGCGCCGGAATCCGGTGACGCGGCCACACCGCGTTCTCAGCCATCTTCGTCAAGCAGAGCGCGTAGGGGCGCACTTGGCGTACGTATGAAAGCACCCAATCGTCGCACGCGACCTCTCGCTCCAGGTCGAGCTGCTGCCCGGCGAACCGCGCCGCGGGGTTCCAGCCCAAAAGGGCGTTGATGACGCGCTGGATTCCGTTCGACCAATCGTCGCCGCGGCGAAGATGGGCGAGTTCGTGCAGACAAATTTGGTCGACTTCGGGTTCGGAAAGACGATCCAGCAGCGAGCGCGGTATCAAAATCATCGCGTCGAAGAGGCCCACGGCGATCGGCACGTCCGTCTCGTCGCTCACGCAAAGCCGAACGTCGCGCGCGCCTTTATTCGCGCGCAACCACTGCGGCATAGAATCGCGATACTCGACCGGAAGCGGCAGCGAGTCGCGCTTGAGCTGTTCCAAACGCAGCAGCCCGATCGCAAGCCGAACGAGTCCGTAACCGGCCAGCAGCAGCCACACCGCAAAGACCGTAATCGCGAGAGGAGCGGAAAGCGTAATCCGCAGACGCTCCGACGATTGCAGCGCCGCCGGCAACGCGCGGCTGGGAGCTTCCATAGGGCGCGTCGGTGTAACAGCTGTCGACTTCGATACGTTCGGCGCGATCGGCGCCACGCTTGCGGTTACGATCCGCGCCGGCGTGAAGAATGCCAGCGTCGTGAAAACCGGCAGCACGAACGCCGCTGCGAGCGTCGCGCTCCATACCACGTATCGTGTGGCGGCATTGATCTTCGGCCAGGCGCGCACCAGCAGCCAGACGCATACAACCAGCAGCGCGTCTTGCCAGAGCGCGTTGAGCACCGTCGCCGATATAGCGCTGGCGACGGTGACGAATACCTGTTCAAAGCCGGTCATCTCTGCGGTTCCTCATACTGCTCGATCAGAGCCTTCAGCCGTAACAGCTCTTCGTTCGAAGGGCGTTCGTTTTCGATGAGACGCAGCGCGAGCGTGCCCGCGCTGTTGTCGAAGAATCTCGAGAGAAGATGACCGACGGCGTGTCCGGCGGCCTCCTCGCGCGCAACGAGCGGCCGGTAGACGTAGGCGCGGCCGGCTTCATCGTGCTTGACGAATCCTTTACGTTCGAGAATCCGCATTGTGGTAAGGACGCTGTTATAAGCGATCGGCGGAGGCGGAAGCGCGGCCGTAACGTCGGCAACGGTCGCTGCGCCTTTGAGCCAAAGCACCTCCATCAGCCGCAGCTCGGCCTCGGTCAGGGTGTTCGAACGCCGCCGCGCCATCTTAGCGTCCCAGATCCGGGCCCCAGCCCGGGAAGATGCGCCCGCTCGTGATGGGTCGCGGTACCCTCACGCGAGTGCGGGCGGTGGCGGGAAGGTCGAAGCTGGTCAAATCGGGATTGGGGATCATGGTGCCTCCTGGAATGCTGACTACTAAGGATTTAGTTGAATCATACTCGACCGGGTCCAAGTTGTCAACTAAATATTTAGTATTAAAAGAGCCCTTGCCGGCCTGATGCGGAGGCGCCGTTTGCGGGAAAGCCCCCACGGTCTGCCAATAAAGGACGCTGATTTGCCGCCCGACGACCCCAAGGAGATCGAATTGTTTCCAACGGCGCGCGTTACGCTCGTATGTTTGGCCGCGGCTTTGCTCGCCGCTTGCGGTAAGGGCACGCCGATTACAAGCGGCACCGCGACCCCCGCGCCTACGCCCACGCCGGCCGTCACGAGCCAGTATCCCATCCCGACGGCCTCGAGCAAGCCCATGGGCATCGCCGTGGGCAGTGACGGAAACCTATGGTTCACGGAGTTTGCAACAAGTAAGATCGGCCAGCTCAACTCGGCTGGCACGATCACCGAGGTCGTTACTCCGACACGCAAAGCCGAGCCGGATGGCATTGCATCGGGTCCGGGTCCCAATCTGAACGTTTGGTTCACCGAGAAAAGTCTGGGGCGCGTGGCGCAGATCACGGTGAGCGGTCCGCCTTATACCGAATACACCCTGCCCGACTCTGCCGCCAGACCGGTCGGCGTCGCGCTCGGCTCAGATGGGAACATGTGGGTCACCGACCCCGGAACCAACTCGATATGGCGGATCCAACAGTTGCGAGTTAAGCCGCACATCAAGTTTACGCAGTATAAGCTAACCGGTAATGCCAAGCCGCTCGCGATTACCAACGGGCCCGACGGTGCGTTGTGGTTCACGGAGCCTGGAACCAACAGCATTGGCCGCCTTCCCATCACCGGCACTCCGCTCAGCGAGTATCCAATCACGACCGCCAATTCGGATCCGGTCGGGATCACGCCCGGGACCGACAACGCGCTCTGGTTCACCGAACAGCGCGCGAAGCAAATCGGCCGCATTTCGCTCACGGGCACCATTACGGCCCAATATCCGCTTCCGGGAGCGGTAACGCCGGACGTCCTCGTTCAGGGCATCGACGGAAACTTCTACTTCACCGACACCCTCGGAAACAAGATGGGTCAGTTCTTTTTCACCGCACACAACGTCCACTATTACCCGATCCCCACGGCGAGCTCGCAGCCGACCGCGATGACGTTAGGCACCGACAGCCAGATCTATTTCGTCGAGACCGCCGGAAACAACATCGGACAGTTCCGCTACTTTAACGTGTGATTCGGCCGCGCGTCCGCCGGCGTGAGCTCCGCAAGCGCCGACAGAGCCCCGGCGGCGCTGCCGACCAAGAAATAACGCGAGCCGGCTCTTACCAGATGTAGCGCACAGTGCGGCGAAAGCATCGCCGACTCGAGAACGACCAAGCAGCGCCCGCCGCGCGCAAAAAGTCGGGTGTCGCGGAGCTTGCGCGCGGCGAAATATGTCGCGGCAAGCATAAACGCTACAAGCGCGAGCTTCTCGAGGTAACCAGCCCAGAAGCTCCACGGCATGCCAATGCTAGGCGGTCGCGTCGGCCGCGCGGATCTTGCGCTTGAAGGCTACGACCTTGCGCTCGATCTCATCGAGCGGCTCGACCACGACGACCGCGTTTCCGGTGGTAAGCGTGACGATGGTTTCGCCGTTCCGCTCGACCGATTCGATCAGATCGCAGTTCAGCAGCACCGGTTGTCCGTTGGGACGCGTGAGCTCGATCACGCTTGCGCTTTTCCGGCTTTGGCACGAACCAGCCTGTCACGCGCGGCGCGCTCGTTGTTGCGAGCGTTAGTTTCGTCGAGCTGGAGCTCTTCGCGGCGCAGCTCCTTCGCCTGGTGCGCGCGACGGCGTCGCTCTTTCAACTTCTCGACGGCGCGCCGCTCGCGGTGAACGTAAAGCAGCGCGTCGCGCGCCTGCCGGCAAGCGGCTTCGAGCCGGCTGCTGCGTTCCAGTCCTGCGGAAATGACGGCATCGAGATGGAGCAGATGCAGGTCGCGCAATCGAAGGTCCGGGCACCGTGCGCCGCCCGCTCCTCCGGCTAGCTCCCGCATGTTTTGCAGGCGCGCCGCGGCCAGAGCCTCTATGGTGGAACGCTCTTCGTCGAGCGCGCGCCGCGCTGCTGCGAAATCTCGCTGCTTTGCTTCTTCGAGATGCTTGCGGCGAACCAGCAGGGCTTCTAGGCTGAACCTGAACGCAACCGGCATATCGGGAAGAACTCCCTGCGCCGGCGGCTATCGAGCCAACTGCGAGCGTTCGCGGCCGACCGAGACGAGCTCGATCGGCACGGCTAACAGCTCGCCAATCCTTTCGATGTAGTCGCGCGCGGCTTTCGGGAGATCCGCGATCCGTCGATACGCGCGAATCGGCTCGCTCCAACCAGGCAGCTCCTCAACCTCGACTTCGAGTTGCGGCATCCCGGCGGCCGCAAAGCCCACGGCCGCTCCATTAAGCCGATAGCCCGTTACGATCCCAACGCGCTCGAAGCCGGTAAGCACGTCGAGCTTCGTTACTACGGCCGACGTCAGGCCGTTGAGTGCGACTGCGTACCTGCCGGCAACGGCGTCGAGCCACCCGCACCGGCGCGGACGTCCGGTGACGGTGCCGTACTCTCCGCCCTGCCGCCGCAAGCGTTCGCCGCGTTCGTCGCACAGCTCTGAGGGAAGCGGCCCCGAGCCGACGCGCGTGCAATACGCTTTGAGCACGCCGATGACGCGCCCGATATCGGCCGGCCCAATGCCCAATCCGGTGCACGCGCCTCCCGCAATCGTGTGCGAGCTGGTCACGAACGGATAGGTGCCGTATCCCACGTCAAGCAGCGAGCCCTGCGCGCCCTCGAGCAGCACCCGTTTGCCCTGCGCCAGCCGCTCGTGCAAATACGCGACGCCATCGACGACGTGCGGTGCGAGCCGCCGTGCCGCCGCAAGCGTCGCCTCAATGGTCGCTGCGTCGCCCCTATGCTCGGCGATCCTTTCGGCAAGCGCATCGGCCCGAGCGAGCTCGGCAAAGCGTATTCCGGTCCGCGCGACGCGATCGACGTAGGCCGGTCCTATCCCGCGCCCGGTCGTGCCGATCGCGACGGCCCGCGCCCGCTCGCCCTCCGCATCCCGCGCAACGTGATACGGAAACACAATGTGCGCGCGATCCGAAATCTTCACGCGCGAAATATCGATCCCCAGTGCCGCCAGCGCATCGAGCTCCTCGAGGAGCGTTTGCAAATTGACGACCGTGCCGCCGCCGACGAAAAGCTCGACGTGGTGATGCATCACGCCCGACGGAACGATTCGCAGCGCAAGCTCGCGCTCCCCCACTACGATCGAGTGCCCGGCGTTGTCACCGCCGCCGTACCGCGCGATCACGTCGTAATCGGCCGCGTACAGATCGACGATCCGGCCTTTACCCTCGTCGCCCCACTGCAGCCCAACGATTACGTCAGCTTTAGACCGCACTTCGCATCTTTCTTAGCGAATCACTGACTTAACCTTCGTCGGTTGGGCCTCCATGAGCGCGACTTCGCGATTTTTTGGGGCCAGCCACGGATGGCTGCTTCAAAACTTCGTTAGCCCCAAAAAACGCGAGAGCAGGAGCGGCACATGGAGGTGCCGCGACGAGCGCTCGCGCGGTGGAGTCGCAACCGACGAAGGTTACGTTGGCGCCGAGCGGCTATTCCGTATTGAATTCTAGGTCGCTCGTGTCGCCCATCGGAATCTGCGCGATTCCTTCAAACTGCGTCATAACAAACTCGGAGAAGAGCGCGTTGGGCCACCCGAAGTCGCGACGAGTATATTGCTGTGGATTGTCGGGGTTGAACGATTCGTGCAGCAGATGATCGCCGGGATCGCTTGCCAAGAGCTGGCCGAGAACGTCCTGCTTCTCGGCACCAGACGTAGCCGTCATGCCTTCGATGATCAACGCCAGCGGCCAGACCCAGTGGTCGGGAGTATGGTAGCTGCCGATGCCGCGGGCCACATGACCTTGGTAGAACGACGGGTTGTCTTGCGAGAGCAAGAAGCGCCGGGTGTTCTCGTAGTAGCGGTCGTTGGGCGCGGTGTAGCCGAAGTACGGAGCCGCGAGCAGGCTGGGAATGTTGGCGTCATCGGTGAGAATCGCGTGGCCGAGACCGTCGACCTCGTACGCATAGATATAGCCGTACTTAGGCACTAGAACGAGCCCGTACGTTTGTATTCCGCGCTGGACCTCGTCGCGCAGGGCTCGCGCTTGGCGCGCCTTCACGACGTTATGATAGACGTTCAGCTCGATGTCAGACATGTCGCCGAGAGCCACGACCGCAAACATCTCCGATGGGATCAGATAGTTGTACTGGCAGGCGTCGTCGGATGGGCGGAAGCCGGTCCAGATCATTCCGGTGTAACCCACCGGGGAGCCGAGCCCGTTGTTGGGCAGTTCCTTGTGCGTGTAGCGGGAGTCTCGCGGATGGTTCTGCTCGCGCTCCATCGTGGCGAGCACGTCGTCGAGCATCGTCGAAAACTCAGGAGTAAAGATCGACGAGTCCCCGGTCGTCTTCCAGTAGCTCCATGCCAGTGCCGTCGGGTAGGCCAACGAGTCCAGCTCGAACTTCTGCTCCCAGACGCGGTAGTCGAGCGTGTAGGCATTGGCGTAGGGATCGATCTGCAGATACTTCACCATCCGCGCAATAATCGCGCGCAACAGCGCGCGCACGTCGGGATCGTCCTTCGCAAAAAACAGGTACGGACGCGCCTGAGCGCTGGCGTCGCGCAGCCACTCGGCGGGGATGTCACCGGTCATAATGTACGCTGTTCCATCGGGTGCGTACTGCGCCAGCTTGCTGGTGTCGAGCAAAGCGGCGCGAAACATCTCCTCGAGGTGCGAGTTGGGGCTGCGGTAGTCGGCCGCCGCCTGCTCGATCGAGCGCAACTCGAGCGCAAACGCGGGCGACCGCAGGGCGATTGCCGCGCAAAGCAATGCAAGCAGCATCCCCGTAGCAAAGATACGGCGCCTCATTGAGGCCAGGTTCCGTGAGCGTATAATGCCGGCAACTCCCGATAGCGTCCTAGGTAATCGAGCCCGTAGCCCACGACGAATACGTCGGGGACCTCGAAGGCCCTGTACTTAATTTCAATATCGGCAATTCTCCTGTGCGGTCGATCCAAGAGGGTGCAAACCGCCAGCGATGCCGGACGGCGCTCGAGCAGCCGCTTGACCACGTACTGAAGCGTCAGCCCCGTGTCGACGGTGTCGTCCACGAGAATGACGTGCCGTCCTTCGATCGGAATGGCTACGTCCTTCTCCAGCTCGATGCCGTCGCCGTCCCCGCACTTATTAACCGAGATGAAATCAACGTTGCAGGGTATCGCAACGGCGCGCACGAGGTCGGCTACAAAGGTAGCCGCTGCCGAAAGCAGCCCGATCATGAGCGGCGTTTTACCCAGATAATCGTTGGAGATAGCCGCACCAATGGCGGCGACCCGACCCGCAATCGATTCCGAATCGAAGAGCGGGTCGCCGATCACGAGGCCCGCTTCAGGCGGGAGAAAACCCGTTCGACGTCCCGTCGCGTGAAGAGCTTGACGTTGACGCACGGGTGATGCGACCGCATCAGCCGCACTTTGCGATTCTTGCGCGTGTTGCGGACCGGCTTGGCGACCGTAACCTCGATGTAGAGGTCGTATTCGGGCAGATAAAAATCCGGTGTGAAAAACTCGACCGGGCGGCCTTCTTCGTTCCAAGCGATGGGGAAGCTTCGGGGTTCGTACTGCCAGCGTATCCGATAGAAGTCGAAGATACGCGCCAGCTCGGCTTCACTCGCATGCGCGAACGGCGCCCGGGACATAGCCACGGGCTGTTATCTACGACACGCGCAGCAGGTTATCCCTCCGCGAACCGAAGGACGAAACGCGCGCCGCCGAGCCGCGACGCCTCCAAGCCGACGCTCCCGCTCGCGCGCTCGACGATCGCTTTCACCACCGCAAGGCCGATGCCGCGCCCCGAACGCCCGGCTGCGTTGCCGCGGACGCCCAACCCGAAGATCGACTCGCGCACTTCGGGAGCGATGCCGCCGCCATCGTCATCGACGGCGATTGCGACAAACGGCGTCTGGCGCTCACACGAGATCTCAATCGTCCCGCCCTCGTCTACATATTTCACCGCGTTTTCGATCAGATTCGCGAGCGCGTGCACGCATGCGTCGCCGTCGACGCGCGCCTGCGCGGCCTGCGGCAGTTGCGTTCGAATCGTCACGCGGCGCGAGGCGGCCATCGGTGACAGCATCTCGACCGTTGCTTCGATCTGTTCGACTACGTTGCAAGCCGCGCCGAGCGGCGCGGCCGCAAGATCGAGCAGCGAAAACTCGAGCATCCCGTCAACCAGCCGGCCTAGACGCAGGGTCTCCCGACGCGCGGTCACCAGGAAGCGATGCGCGGTCGCCGGATCCACGTCGCCTTCGAGCAGCGTCTCGATGTAGCCGCGGATCGAGGTCAGCGGCGTACGCAGCTCGTGGCCGATCGTCGCCAGCAAAACCCGCGCGAGACGTTCGACCGGCGGTTCAGCCGCGCACGAACTTATAGCCGAATCCATGCACGGTGCGCAGCAGCGGCGGAAGCCGCCACGGTTCCTCGATCTTGGCGCGTAACCGGTGGACGTGCACGTCGATCGTCCGCTCGTCGCCGTTGAAATCGAACCCCCAAACCCGCTGCAAGAGCCAGTCACGCGACAGCGCGACGCCGGCGTTGCCGGCCAGCTCCATCAGCAGCGCAAACTCGCGTGGTTTTAGCCGAACGTCGGTGCCGTCAACGCGCGCTTCTCGTGCGCCCGCATCGATCTCCAACCGCCCAAAACGAAGAACCGGCCCGGGCTGCGCGGCAGGCGGACCCGTTCGGCGCAGTATCGATTTGACGCGCACCACCACTTCGCGTGGCGAGAACGGCTTGCAGATGTGATCGTCGGCACCCAGCTCGAATCCAAGAACGCGGTCGACCTCGTCGGAGCGCCCCGTCACCAGCACGATTGGAATCGCGCGTTCCTCGCGACGCAGCGTTCGAAGGACGTCGTATCCGTTGACGCCCGGCAAACCTACGTCGAGCAGCATCAGGTCCGCGGCGCCGCGCGCGCGCCGCAAAGCGGCGTGACCGTCGGCCGCAACGACCACTGCGAAACCTTCGCGCTCGAAATGATGACCAAGCAGGTCGCAAGTCGCTCGATCGTCTTCGGCAATGACGATCGTTTGTATCGCCATGCCGGAGCGAGTGCCCCCAGACCGCCGGGAGTGGGACTTATTGAAACGAGGCCAGCGGGCCGAAACGCGTCGCGTGGCTGCGAAGGATTCGGTAGATCGTCGCCGCCGGAAAGCCTAGCCGCTCCAGCCGGCGCGCCGCCGAAGGATACGCAATCGTAGGATGCTTGCTCAGCAGCCGTTCGAAGGCTGCGGCGCATCGCACTCCCTCGTCCTCGTCCAGCAGAGCAACCGCTTCGGCGGCTGCCTCCCCGTCGATTCCCCGGCGAACCAACTCTCCGATGAGCCGTTCGTTGCCGATCGGTCTGCGCCGGCGTTCGACGTAGAGTCGCGCGAACAGGCGGTCGTCGAGCAAACCCTCGCTGTTGCAACGCTCGATCGCGGCTCGCGCAGTCGCCTCATCGAAGCCTTTGCGCTCGAGATGCTGCCAGAGTCGTGCCTGCGTACAACGCTGCCGCGCCAGAAACCCCAGCGCGACAGAGTACGCGCTCATATCACGTCGACGGCTGCAGCGGCTTTGCCATTTGACGAAGCCGACTTGGAAAGCACTTCTCGAATCTTTCCTTCGATCTCGGCAGCGAGCTCGGCGTGCTCCTCGAGGAAGGCCTTTGCGTTTTCCCGCCCCTGACCGATGCGTTGCTCGCCATACGTGTACCAGGAGCCGCTTTTACCGACGATGTTCTGATCGAGCGCAACATCGAGAATTGAGCCCATTTTAGAGATTCCATGGCCGTACGTGATGTCGAACTCGGCTTGACGGAAGGGCGGCGCTACCTTGTTCTTGACCACCTTGACGCGGGTGCGGGTGCCGACGACGTCTTGGCCGACTTTGATCGTCTCGAGCTTGCGCACGTCGAGACGGACCGACGCATAGAACTTCAATGCGCGCCCGCCGGACGTCGTTTCCGGATTACCGAACATCACGCCGACCTTTTCGCGCAGTTGATTGATAAAGATCATGACCGTCTTGCTGCGCGAGATTGCCGCAGTCAGCTTGCGGAGCGCTTGCGACATCAAACGGGCTTGCAGTCCAACGTGCGCATCGCCCATGTCGCCTTCCAGCTCGGCGCGCGTTACCAGCGCCGCAACCGAGTCTACGACTACCACGTCAACGGCGTTGCTCCGGGTGAGCATCTCGGCAATTTCGAGTGCCTGCTCTCCGGTATCGGGCTGCGAGACCAGCAGGCTATCGAGGTCGACTCCTAGGGCGGCAGCATAGTTTGGATCGAGCGCGTGCTCCACGTCGATGAAGGCTGCAGTTCCGCCCGGCTTCTGCGCTTCGGCAATTGCATGGAGCGCAAGCGTCGTTTTACCACTTGATTCGGGGCCGTAAATCTCGACGATGCGCCCCCGCGGAAAACCGCCGACCCCGAGCGCAAGATCGAGCGCAATCGAGCCGGTCGGCACGATCTCGAACGCCATCCGCTCTTGAAAATCGCCCATTCGCATGATCGAGCCTTTCCCGAACTGACGCTCGATCTGAGCGAGCGCGTTCGTGAGGGCGACCTGCCGTTCGTCTTCTGCTGCCATGTGTTGCCTTTCTCTTTATAGTGCGCGTTGGACTGCGCCCAACGCATTGGCGCTCCGCCTCGCTCTTGAGACCTTCGCCCTCAAGAACTCGGCTGCGCGCCCCCGCACCTACTATCGCGGTGCGGGACCCCTTATAGTTCACGCTCTCATGGCCCAGTGCCAAGAGGGTGGCATTCGTCTTCGAAGATCGCGTCGAGGAATTCGGCTGGGGCGAAGGGCTGCAGGTCATCGGAGGCTTCACCCAAGCCCACGAACTTGATCGGAACTTCGAGTTCGTCGACGATCGCGACGAGCACGCCGCCCTTTGCAGTCGAGTCGAGCTTCGTGATGACGATTCCCGTGAGCTGCGTCGCAGTGTGAAAGAGTTTCGCTTGCGAAACGGCATTCTGACCGTTCGTGCCGTCGACGACGAGCAAGGTTTCCGCCGGCGGCTCACCGAGCTCGCGCTCGATGACTCGCCGCATTTTCTTGAGCTCCTCCATAAGGTTGGTCTTCGTCTGAAGCCGGCCGGCGGTGTCGACGAGCACGACGTCGGCGCCGCGCGCTTTTGCTGCGCGGATTCCATCAAAGACGACCGATGCCGGATCTGCACCCTCCGCGCCACGCACGATCGAAGCGCCGCTCCGCTCGGCCCAGACTGCCAGCTGTTCCGCCGCCGCGGCGCGGAAGGTATCGGCTGCGATTAGCAACACGCGTTTCCCCTCGGCGCCCAGGCGCGTTGCCAGCTTGCCGATTGTGGTCGTCTTGCCGCTGCCGTTAACGCCGGCGATCAAAACAACTGCGGGTCGCCGATCGAGCCGGAGCCCCGCGTTGGGAAGCGTTAGAAAGCGCTCGACGTCGGTGCGGAAGCGCGCGATCGGCCGATCGGCGGTCTTCCACTCTTCTTGCCGCGCGACGGTTTGCAATCCGGTCAGGATTTTCTGGGTAGCCGGCACGCCGAAATCGGCCAGGATGAGCGTCTCCTCGAGCTCGTCCCAGAACTCGGGAGTCAACGGCCGCTCGGCGCGGCCGAGCCGGGTGACGGCGGCAAGGCTTTCTCGCGCCCGTCCGAGCGAGGAGCGCAGGCGCGAAAGCCAGCTCACCACGCCCTCCCTGCGTTCACGATACCGACTCTATCATGCGAACGTACGTTCGGTCAACCGGCGGTCTGATTGCTCGGCCAGTATTCGGCGAACTCCGGGTAGCGCTTCTGCGCCCGTATCGTTGCGTTGTAACGCCGAACCGCGCGCACCACGTCGGCCGCGTACTTGAGACCGTTCACGTAACAGATTTCGTCACCATAATACGTCGGGATCGGCACCTCTTCGATGCGATAGTTTTGGTGGTGCAGCTTGATGATGATCTCAGTGTCGAAGTGAAAATCGTCGGTCATCGCCGACATGTCGATGTTGCGCAACGCAGCCAAGCTATATGCACGATAGCCGCTGTGGAATTCGGTAAGGTTCATCCCGAGAGCGCGATTTTCCACCGATGATAAGATGCGATTCCCGACGTACTTGTAGAGCGGCATCCCGCCCCGCAGCGCTCCGCCGTACTGAGACATCATGCGCGAGCCGAAAACCGCATCGGCCCGGCCTTCCACGATGGGATGATAGAGATGGTGTAAGATCTCGGGTGCGTACTGACCGTCGCCGTGCAGCAGCACCACGGCATCGAAACCCTTTGCCATGAAGTACCGGTAACCGGCTTTCTGATTTCCGCCGTAGCCGAGGTTGCGTTGGTTCTTGACGATGTGGAGCTTGTAGGCTTCTTCGAGCGTCTTATAGCCGACCGCGAGCTCGTACGTCGAATCGTGGCTCGCGTCGTCGAATACCGCAACTTCCTCGATTTGCTCCCAGACCACCGGCGGAATCCTGCGAAGGACGTCAACAAGCGTCCCAACGGCATTGTATGCGACGATCAGGATGCCGATGCGCATGCCGCGACTCGCTGCGAGATGGGGTTCGGGCACGTCTTGTCCGATGCTTGCCGGCGGCCGCACTCTCATATCGTCGTCAGCTCAAACCGATTAACGACCAGCCGTCTGCGACCCTGGAGCTCTAATGCTATACTTATCTTTGGGGGTCACGCTATGCACCGGCTCTTGGCGGGAGTCTTGGTATTGACGTTTGCGGGTTGCGGAAGCACCCGCGGTATCCCTTCGGCGCCGTTCGAATCCTCCACGCTCGCGCAGCCATGGGCCTCGGCTGCGCCGCTGGTTACGCTCGACGCGCATTCCGCCGGCCCCGAAGTCTCTGCAGACATCTACGGCGCGTCGCTCGACACCTGGTACGATTTCCTCAACGGATTCGTCAACCCGTCGCTGCGCTCGACCGGAATTCATCTGGTCCGCTTCCCAGGCGGGTCGGAGTCGGATGCGTATCACTGGGAAGGCGGAGGCTCGGTCTGCGACGATCAGGGCTACATAACGCCGCCGTCCACATTCGACCACTTGATGAGCCGGGTCGCAGGGCCGTTGAAGATCGACATTGCGATCACCCTCAACTACGGGAGCAATCGCGCCT
Organism: Candidatus Babeliales bacterium; assembly: GCA_035654155.1. GTDB lineage: Bacteria > Vulcanimicrobiota > Vulcanimicrobiia > Vulcanimicrobiales > Vulcanimicrobiaceae > Cybelea. Next base: position 130,621 of record DASRXM010000058.1, on the reverse strand, counting down.
GCGACGGCGGGGGCCAGCCCAGCGAAGCGGCCGCCTGGGCGACGCATGCACTCGCACGCGGTTATCACGTTTCGCTGTGGACGGTCGGCAATGAAGTCTATGGCTCGTGGGAATACGATTTGCACAAGCATCCGCACGATCCGCATACGTACGCGTACTGGGTCCGTCACGGCTACTACCCGATGATGAAAAAGGCCGATCCGAACGCGCAAGTGGGCGTCGTCGTGAACCTTCCCGACGACCGCGCCTGGAACGACGTCGTGCTGCGCGAAGCGCAGCCGTTCGACTTCGTCGAGCTCCACTACTATCCGCAATACAACGTCGACAGCGATGCGTTTCTCTTGGGACCGGCCATCGACCACTTCGCACATTATCTTGCCGGCTTGCGCGCCGAGATGACCGCGGCCGGCCTGGCGAAAAGCCTGCCTATCTACCTTGGCGAGTACAACAACGACGCGGGCAACGAAGGGAAGCAGTCGGTTTCGATCGTGAACGGTTTGTTCGTCGGACAGATGCTGGGCACTCTTGCCGATGCCGGCGTACCGATGGCGACCTTTTGGCTTGCCTACGGAAGCTGCGACGAAAACGGCGATTACTCCAAGAAGCTCTACGGCTGGCAGCATTTTGGATCGGAGGCGCTCTTCTCCGACGGCTTGCCCAACCCGGGCGAAGGGTGCGCAAACACGCCGAAGATTCCCGGCGGCACGCCCTTCCCAACGGCGCGGGTGATGTCGTTGATGGAAACCGAGGTCCCGGGCGGTTCGCACGTCCGCAGCGTGAGCGTCCCGGCCTCGCTGGGAACCACCGTCCGTGCATACGGCTTTGCGATCGATGGCGGCTATGCGTTCGTGCTCTTCAATAACACGCTCTCAGCGGTCGACGTCGACGCCAGCGTCGAGAACTCGCGGCTCAAGGGCTTTACCGGCACGCTCGCCGTCTACGGCGCAACTCAGTATAACCGTTCGAAGCACGACCGCTGGGTCGGCCCTGTTTGGCGTAGCCTCGGCTACGTTGGAACCACCGTGCCGCTTTCGCTTCCGCCTTACAGCGTTTCCGTTCTAAGCCTGCGATGACGCGGGCGTCTGCCGCGCCGCAGCCTGCTCGCGTTTGCGTTCGCGCAGGAAGTGGAAAAACTCGACGCCCTCGCGTAAGCGGCGCCTCATGACCTGACGGTCGCCGATCATGCCGCCCAGCAGCGAGAACATTTTGCGCGGGCGGAAATAGAAGCGGCGATAGAACTCGTCGACCGACTCGAACATCATCGTCGAGGTCAATCCGGGATAGTTGAGCGCCGCGTGCTGCACGCCGTGCGTATCGACCAGCTCGCTGCTTTGTGCCTCCAGCCAGCCGTTCTCCTGCGCTTGCTTGTAGAGATACGTCCCGGGGTACGGCGCGGCCAGCGAAACTTGAATCGTCTCCGGGTCCATCTCGCACGCGAAGTCGATCGTCTCGCGAATCGTCTCGGGGGTTTCGCCGGGCATCCCGAGGATGAACGTCCCGTGCACCTTGATCCCGAGCTCCCGGCAGTCTTTTGAGAAGCGGCGGATGATGTCGAGGCGCGTGCCTTTCTTCATGTTGTTGAGAACCTGCTGGTTACCCGACTCGTAACCGACGAGTAACAGCCGCAACCCATTTGCCTTCATGATCTCGAGCGTCGCGCGCGGCACGTTTGGCTTGGCGTTGCACGACCAAGTAATTCCGATGCGGCCCAGACGCCGCGCGATCTCTTCGACGCGAGGAATGTTATCGGTCAGCGTGTCGTCGTCGAAGAAGAATTCCTTGACCTCGGGAAAGAGCGTCTTCGCGCTCGTCATTTCGGCTTCCACGCTCTCCACGCTGCGCACGCGGTAGAGATGGCCGCCGATCGTCTGCGGCCAGAGGCAGAACGTGCACCGCGATTTGCATCCTCGCCCGGTGTAGAGCGAAAGATACGGGTGCTGCAAGTAGCCGTTGAAATAGTTCGGAATCGTCAAATCGCGCCGGTACACGTCGAGGACGGATGGAAACGCGTCCATATCGGTGATGATCGGCCGCTCGGGTGTGCGCACGACGTCGCCGTTATGGCGGTAGGCAAGCCCGTCGATCTCGGGCAACGGCTTGCCGGACGCCACGTCGACGCAGGTGTAGTCGAACTCGCCGACGCTCACCCAATCGACTGCCGGCGCGCCGCGGAGCGATTCCTCGGGCAGCACGCTCACCTGCGCCCCGACCATGCCGATGACGACATTGGGGTTCTCTTGCTTCATCCGCGCGGCAAAACGCGCGTCGTTGTTAAACGAAGGCGTGCTGGTGTGGACGACGACGCGCTCGTACTCGTTGGCAAGGGGCGCGACTTGATCGACCGACAAGCCGTCGGGCGGCGCATCGAGCAAGCGGCTGCCGGGAACCATCGCCGCGGGCTGCGCGAGCCACGTGGGATACCAGAACGATCTGACTTCGCGACGACACTGATAGCGCGAGCCCGCGCCGCCGTCATAACCTTCGAAGGTCGGCGGATTCACGAACAGGGTCTTCAGGAAATCGGGCATGCTCTATCCTCCGGCGTCACGGGTTTTCTGCCCGCTGCGCAAAGCCTGCTTAAGACCCTCTCCTACAGAGCCGCCAGTGCGCTGCGCAGATCGGAAAAGCGGCGGAAACCCGAGAACGTTTCTTGGACGCCTCCCGCGGCCGAGAATGGGCCGTAACTTCCGCTGTATTGTTGAAGCTCTTGCGTCACCGCCCAATACCCCGGGAGAACCTCCGAGCGCCGATCGGTTATCTCGCCCGAGCTCGCATGGGGCGGCAGCGCGTTGGGTTGATAAGTACAGCTAACGACGTTGTTTTGCGCGTCGTACATGAAGCTTCCGTTTCCGTGGCCGGCATCGCGCACGGGCGATGCGAAGTCGATCGTCGAAGGCCCTCCGTCGCGATACGCATATGCGGCAAAGTTGCTCGCGCTAAACGGCGCCGCAAAGACATCGCGAGGATCAGGGTGCTCCCACGATTGTTCCAGCGCCGAAATCTGGTTTGCGCCGGCGGGCTTGCCGTTGATCGTATAGGTCGAAACTCGTACCTTCACGAGCGCTCCATCGTCGTAGATGCCGCTCATGACGACGTCCTCGCGATGACTGGAAAAGGCGCCGTGCGCCTCCAGGACCCGGTGCATTTCGAACACAACGATGCCGCGGCTCGTTTGCTGGTATTGTTGCGCCACCGACGTCAGTGCCGGCGGCGGGCTTGCCGGTGAGATCATCGTCGGCATGATACCCCCTCACCTCGCCGCGTTAACTTATCACAGATTAACCCGAGGTTGTAACGTAAATCCAGCGATTCGGCAGATCCAGCGTGAACGCGCGGCCCTCCCAAAACGAGTTGCCGACGGTACAATCGTAGATCAGGTTCGAGAAGGCGACGGTCGGCTGTTCCCTTAGCGTTTGCGGCGCACCGTCGAGCGCGATCTGGCCGATGACGCCTTTCGCTGCGCCGCTCGGGTTGAGGCCGAGCGCGGCGGCAAACGTTCTATCGAGCGTTATGCCCTGCGCGCCGGTGTCGATCTCGCAGAGTCCGGTTTTGCCGCCGCCAAAGTCGAAACGCGCGAACAGGCCGAGCGCGATGCCGAGGTCGTCCTGAAGAACGAGCGGGATGCGCGTGGCCGTTCGAATCCGCTCGGGAAAGGTTTGCGCATCTTCGATCACGATCTGACGGTCGCGAAAATCGAAGGTGGTCGCAATGTTTCGAAAAGCCGTTGCCGAGATCAGGCCGCCGATTCCGGTGCCGTCGAGACCACGCCAGATGCCCACGTGCGGCGCATCGAGCGGAACGCCGCCGATCGTCAGCGACAGGACCTTCCCGATCGGCAGATCGGCGCGCTCGCCGGTCAGACGTAGACTAACGTACTTGCCGTTGACCAGCACGTAGCGGCTTCCCAGATCTCCCGAGAGCACGTCGACGCCCGCGCCGAGGTCGACGAGCATCGGCACCGGCGCCGATCCATCCACGGAACCCTGCACTTGAATGAGGCCTCCGTTAACCGCGGTGTAGGGAATCGTCTCGACCGCCACCGCGGCGAGCGGCATCGCGTACGCGCTCAAAGCGGCGACTAGGGTCACCGTTACGAGTACGAATCGACGCATGTGCCCTCCACCGGCGTAATGTCGGCCAACCTGCGACAAGACTTTCCGTTTTCCTGCGTCGAACAATGACTATGGGTCACAGCTTCGGAGGTCTCGTGAAACCCTTTCGTTCGGCAATTTGCGCAGCCGCGTTCGTCGCGCTAGCGGCCTGCAACGGCTCGGCAGGCATTACGCCCTCGGTTGCGCCGCCGCCGGCCGCCAGGTCTATTCAGCACGTCATTATCATGGTCCAGGAAAACCGCAGCTTCGACAACTTGTTTGCGGGCTTCCCCGGTGCGGACACGACGATGTCCGGTCTCTGCAAACCCGTATACCACTGGTGCAAAACGGCGCGAGAGGTGCCGCTCAAACCCGTCAAACTCGAAGACGGCCATGTTCCAGGCGGCCAAGACATTTGTCACAGCCATCAATGTTTCGGGTTCGAATGCGATCTCGACGCCTCGGGGATTTGCAAGATGGACGGCTTCGACACGATCAGCTTCGGTGAGTCGTTCGTCTCGGGTGAACCCGCGAAACTTTATCCGTATGCGTACGTCGAGCGCTCGGAGACCAAACCCTATTGGGATCTCGCGCGCCAATACACGCTCGCGGACGACTTGTTTTCAACCGACACGGCATCGAGCTTCATCGCGCACCAAGAGCTGATCGCGGGCACGGTACGGCTCAACGATGAAGAGTCTCTCACGGACCAACCGAACACCACGCCCTGGGGCTGCGATGCGGCCGTGGGGGCCCAGGTGCCGATTCTCCTGAAAGACGGACGCGAGATCGGGCCACCGAACAAGCGCGCGCCCTTTCCGTGCTTCACGCAATACGGAACGATGGCCGACTTATTCGCGGCCGGAAACACCTCGTGGAAATACTACGTGTGGTGGATGTTCGGAGCCCATGCAGACTTCTCGGGCGATGTCTGGAACGGCTTTGACGCAATCAAGAAAATCGCGTGCCCCACGCAGCGCCATACTCCCAGCGGACCCGAGTGCAACCGCGGACCGGACTGGTCGCATATGAGTTTCCCGACAACCAATATCTTTAAGGATCTCAAGAACGGTTCGCTTCCCCAGGTATCCTGGGTGATACCGACGCTGTGCGATTCCGACCATCCGGGGAGCGGCGCCAATCGCGGACCCCGCTGGGTCACCGAAGTCGTCAACGCGATCGGCACGAGTCAATATTGGAAGAATACCGCGATCGTTTTGCTGTGGGACGACTGGGGCGGATGGTACGACAACGTGCCGCCGCCGCAGATCAGCTATACGGCCCTCGGTTTTCGCGTCCCGATGATCGTCATCTCGCCCTTTGCGAAGCCTCACTATATTTCGCATACGCAATACGACATCGGCAGCATTTTAAAATTCATCGAGCAGAACTTCGGCCTTGGGAATCTGGGAGCAAGCGACGTCACGGCCAACTCGATGGCGGACGTATTCGACTTCACGCAGAAGCCGAATCTTTTCCACGCGGCGCCGCTTCCGCACGTCTTGTCGTGCCCGTCGTTCGCGCCGGAAGATTTCATTCGGAAGTGGGGCGGACCGCCCGGATGAGACCCGTCGCGCTTTTGGCGATTTTGATTGCGGCGGGGTGCGGAGGCTCGGCCGCGGTGTTGCCCGGCCAGCAGCCGGCTTCGGCGCGCACCCCGATCGCGCATATCGTAATTATGGTGCAGGAGAATCGCAGCTTCGACAATGTCTTCGCCGGTTTTCCGGGTGCCGACACCACCATGCAGGGCCCCTGCAAACCGAGTCCCTCTTGGTGCAAGACCGCGCGCAGCGTTCCGCTGCACTCGGTCAAGCTGGAGAGCAGCGGCACGCCGAATCTAGGCACCGACATCGACCATAGCCATCACGGCTTCAAGCTGGAGTGCGACCCAACCGCCGGGAACGTGTGCCGCAACGACGGATTCGACTTGATTCGGTTCGGAGAATCGGGCGAGGGCACGCCGGCCGAGCTTTATCCGTACGCCTATATCGATCGCGCGGAGAGCAAACCCTATTGGGATCTCGCCGGCCGATACGCGCTTGCCGACCACATGTTCTCTACCGATACCGCGTCGAGCTTCATCGCGCACCAGCAAATTCTCTCGGGAACCGTGCGATATAGCGACGACGCCTCGCTTACTGACCAGCCCAACAACGTACCATGGGGCTGCGACGCTCCAGGGCCGCAGAGCGGATCGGGGCAGATCACGTGGACGCCGCTGCTTTACAGCGACGGGCGCTACGATTTCGAAGGCCCGTTTCCGTGCTTCACCCAATACGGCACGATTGCCGACCTGCTCGACGCGGCCAACGTTTCATACCTCTACTACGTCGATGCGATGTTTGAAAACCAGCCGCACTACGATTTTTCCGGAGCGGTGTGGAACGGCTTCGATGCGATCAGGAAGTTTCGCTACAGCGCCGATTGGAAGAAACGCATCAGCATTCCAAACACCGGCATCTTCTCCGACATCCAAAACGGTACGCTGCCCTCGGTGTCGTGGGTCATTCCGACGCTCCTCGACTCCGATCACCCCGCAAGCGGTTGCAACGGCGGTCCTTGGTGGGTGACCAAGGTAGTCAACGCGCTCGGCACGAGCGCGTATTGGAGAAACACGGCGATCGTGCTGTTTTGGGACGATTGGGGCGGCTGGTACGACAACGTGCCTCCGCCGCAGATCAATTACACAAGCTTAGGATTTCGCGTGCCGCTGCTCGTGATCTCGCCCTATGCCAAGCCTCACTATGTCTCGAGCACGCAGTACGATATCGGCAGCATTCTCAAGTTCGTCGAGCAGACGTTCGGGCTCGGCTCGCTCGGAACCACCGACGCGACGGCGAACTCGCTGGCGGACATGCTGGACTTTACGCAAAAGCCGACTGCATTCAAAGCGGCGGCGCTTCCGCCGGTCGAAACCTGCGGCAAACAGCAAACGGCTCCCGGGCAAGCGCGCCGGATCATCGATCACGACGGCGGCATTCCCGAATAGCCATGCATCTGTTCGCCGACCGGGCCGATGCCGGGCGCCGGTTAGCTGAGTCGCTCCATGCCTATGAAAACGCGCATAATGCGATCGTGCTGGCGCTGCCGCGCGGCGGAGTCCCGGTGGGCTACGAGATTGCGGGGCGGCTCAACCTTCCGCTCGACGTCTACGTCGTCCGCAAGCTCGGCGTGCCGGGTCATGAAGAGCTGGCGATGGGAGCGCTCGCCAGCGACGGGACCTGCGTCGTCGATGACGAGCTAATCGAGTCTCTGGGCATCAGCGAAGCGGCACTGGACGAGGTCGTCGCGCGCGAAATTGCCGAACTGCGTCGCCGCCAGGTCGTCTATCGCGATGCGCGACCCCAAGCCGAGATCAACGGCCGGACGGTTTTCATCGTCGACGACGGACTCGCGACGGGCGCGACGATGCGGGCCGCCGCAAGCGCGCTGCGCGAGCGCGGTCCCGCGGCCATCGTCGTTGCCGTCCCGGTAGCCGCACCGCGAACGTGCGCGAGCTTGCAGCGGGTCGCCGATCACGTCGTATGCGTCCATACGCCCGAGCCGTTTCACGCCGTGGGCCTCTATTATCAGAATTTCGAGCAGACGAGCGACGACGAGGTTCGCCGGCTGTTGGCGCAGGCGGCTGCAAATCTGACAGGGCGCCACATCAGTGCGTAGTATCACACGCGGATGAAGCATCCGAGGGCCGCTGCCGCGGCATTGGGCATAATGGTCGCGCTTGCTGCCGGCGCGGCGTCCGCTCAACCGATTCTCTTTTCGTACGTCGCTCTGCCGGGTGCGGCCGACAGCTGCAAGTGGTTCGACGACAACGTCAACGATCGGTCGATCGGGGCCCTGACTCGTCAGACCGATTTGCTCTACAATCTCGTCGCGCTGCCGGCGGGCCAAGAGATCGGCGTCGGCGGAACTGCGGTAACCCAGCAGGGTGAGCAGCTGGTCGATTTCAGGTTGAATTCACGCACGGTCTGCAGCGCGGGCGAGGCAATCTACGGCCCGACCCCATCGCCTTCGGCATCGGCGACGGCGCTGCCCAGCTAGCATCGCGTTTGCATTAACGCGCGTCCCAGCTTTCGGCGCCGACCGGATACATCAGCATATTTCGCCGGAAGCCGCTTACCCGGTCCGCGACTACGTCGACGTTGGATAAGAACGCAACCGGCACGACCGGAACGTCGTTGCGAACGATCCGTTGCATCGCAACGAAATCGTCGCGGCGGCGGGCCGGGTTCGCCGTGACTGCCTGATCCTCGAACAGCGCGTCGAAGCGACCGCTGCAATAGTTCATCGAATTGTTGCCGTCGGGTCCGCGCTGGCTGCAGGCGAAGATGACGGACTGCTCGGGATCGGCGGCACCGATCCACCAACCCGCAGCGAGCGTGAAGCTTCCGGTGCGCAACGGACCACCGGGAGCGTTGAAGAGCGCCGCCGCATACGGCTTGAGCGCGACCTCGATGCCGGCCCGGCTCAATTGCTCCTGCTCGAGCACTTCCGTCCAAGTTCCGCGCTCCGGCGCCAGCGCGATCGACACCGCCAACGGTTTCCCCCGCTTGATCCAGCGCCCACTGTTATTCGTCCATCCGGCTGCAATTAATTCGCGTGCGACCGTCGCGGCGTTCCCTTGCGCGCTGGCCGGCGACGGATCGTGCCACCCAAAGACCGGCGGCAGAAAAGAATCAGCCGGCATCAGCGCGCCGAAAGCCCCGCGCCCGATGGCGCGGCGATCGAGCGCGGCCGCAATCGCGCGGCGAACGTGCAAGTCGGCAGTCGGCCCGCGCGACGTTTGCGCGAACAAGAAGTACGCGCCGTTGACCGGCGTGATGACGACGTGCGCGCCGGCTGCGCCGCGGGCCTCCGGCATCTGTTGCGAATCGATCGCCGCGACGTCCACGTCGCGTGACCGCAGCGCCAACAGCGAGGCTTCGGTCGAAGGCATGAGGACGAAGACGATCCGCCGCAGCTTCGGTCGCGGTCGGTAGTACGGGTTGGGTTCCAGGACGATACGGCTCGCGCGCTCCCAGGCGACCACCCTAAACGGTCCGGTTCCGAATGGCCGCTCGTTCCAGACGGCCTTGCCGACGTCGGTCGATGCGAATGCATGCGCAGGAAGAATCCCAAAGGCAAAGTCGGCCTGCGCAAAGAGCTCGGCCACGGCCGCATTCCACCGCCGTCGTAAACGCACGACCACGGTGTATCGGTCAGGCGTCAGCAGCGCTGCGATTCGACGGTACGCATCCTGCGATTCGACCGGATTTCGCGGATCCAAGATGGCGTGAAACGTGAAGGCGACGTCGCCGGACGTAAGCTCTTTTCCGTCGGCGAACCGGACGCCGCGCCGTAGATGATAGACGATCGTCCTTCCGTCGTGCGAAACGTCGCCGTTCGCAAGCGACGGAACTCGCGTCACCAGCACCGGCACGAGCCTGTTTTCCGCCGAAAGGCCAACCAGCGTTTCGGTAACCAGCAAGTCGTTTCCGATCGTCACCTGATCGTGCGCCAAAAGCGGGTTCAGCGACGTCGGATCGACGTTGTCGGCGATCCGCAGCACATGGGGCTGGGTCTGCGCTCCGGGTCGCGCGCACGACGCAACGGTCAACGCGAAAACGAGCGCCGCCCCCGCTCTCGTCACGGACGCACGCGCAAAGCTACGCTAATCCGCGGGCCGACCGCGGCGCGCGTTTTGGGAATCCCATGATCGTAATGAAGCTGCGTTTCGTAACTCATGACGAGAAGACTGCCGTCCGCGACGTCGAGATCGAGCACCCGGCGAGGCTTGGTTTTGCTTCGAATCGTCATGAGCCGCGTCGCCCCAAGCGAAATAAGCGCAATCGGGTTTCCGGCCACGATCTCGTAGAGGTGATCGTTGTGCGGAGCGACGCTGTCGCGTCCGTCACGATAAAAGTTTAGGCCGACGCTGTTGAACGCGGTCTTGGCTGCCGCCGACGCGCGGGCGGCCGCATCAATCAGGACGGCCGGAGCGTCTGGCTCGGTTAGGCGATAGCCCGCGACCAGCCGCGGAACGTCGACTTCGCGATCGTACATCCGCCGTCGCTCGCTTCGCCAGGCTACGCAGTCTTTGAGCGTGACGAACCACAAATGCGAGGTTTGCGCATCGACGAACGACCGAGTGTAAACGATGCGGCCGGTCTCGTCGTCCACGAGCGTGCGGCTTCCCTCGCCGAAGAATCCGAGCTGCGTTGGGCTGCGTTCCCTGGAACGGTGTCTACGGATAGAGTCCGCGAAGCTTGGTCGCCTCGGCGACGCGCGCCACCGCGACGCAATACGCTCCCTTGCGCATCGAAACGCCGTGGCGCTTGGCTTGATCGTAGGTCTCGCGGAAGGCCCGCGTCATCTTGCGCTTCAAGCGTTCGTTGATCTCGTTCTCTTCCCAGAAATTTGCTTGAAGGTCTTGCACCCACTCGAAGTACGAAACCGTCACTCCGCCGGCGTTGGCTAGAATGTCCGGCAGCACCATGATCCCGCGGTCGAAGAGAATGTCGTCGGCGTCGGGCATGGTTGGACCGTTGGCAGCTTCGGCGACGATTTTAGCGCGGACCCTGGGCGCATTCTCTCGCGTGATCACCTTTTCGAGCGCGGCCGGCACGAGCACGTCGCAGTCGAACTCGAGCACCGCCCTATTGTCGGTCCGCTCGCCGCCGGTAAAACCGACGACGGACCCGGTTTCGAACTTATGCGCAACCAAGCCCTTGATGTCGAGGCCGTTCTGGTTGGCAACGCCTCCGTGGGAGTCCGAAACCGCAATGACCTTATAGCCGCGTTCGGCCATCAGCTGAGCGGCGTACATACCGGCGTTTCCGAATCCCTGGATCGCAACGCGCGCGCCCTCGATCGTTTTGCCCATCGTTTCCATCGCCTCGTCCACGACGTACATACAGCCTCGCGCGGTTGCCTTATCGCGACCCAGCGATCCGCCGATGGCGACCGGCTTGCCGGTGACGACGCCGGGGATTGAAAAGCCGTGCTGCATCGAGAAAGTGTCCATGATCCACGCCATGATTTGCGGCGTCGTGTAGACGTCCGGGGCGGGGATGTCCTTTTCCGGACCGATGATAATCGATATCTCGGTGGTGAAGCGGCGCGTCAAATTCTCGAGCTCTTGCAGCGACATCTCTTTGGGGTTGCAAATGACACCGCCCTTTGCTCCACCGAACGGGATGTTGATCAACGCACATTTCCAGGTCATCCACATCGCCAGCGCTTTGACTTCGTCGAGGGTCACCGCGGGATGAAAGCGGATGCCTCCTTTGCCGGGGCCCCGCGAAAGATTGTGCTGCACGCGATATCCGGTGAATATGCGAAAGCTTCCGTTGTCCATCCGAGCCGGAACCGAAACCTCGAGCACGCGTTTGGGCTGGCGGAGAAAACCATGAAGCGATTCGTTTAAGCCGATCAGCAAGCTGACCTCGTCGAGCTGGCGCTGCGCCATCTCCCAGACGTTGTCGTGGGCTTGAACCGCGGAAAGATCCTGAGTCATGGTAAGTCTAGAAGCCCGAACTATGGTTGGCCATAGAACGACCGGCTGAGCGAAGGCGGGTGCGGATTCTTCCACTTGCTTCCGTCCGCAAATGTGATTCGCAGCGCGACGCAGGTCGCGCTGCCGGCCGGAAGTGGAAACACGTTGGGATTGATCCCGAACGCGTGCTTGATTTCCGCGCCAGGCGAAAACTTTCCAAGATCTCTGACCCCCGCCACGACGTTGCCGCCGGCAACCAGGCCGAACTCGACGTCCTTCATCACCAGGTTGGTCGTGTTGACATAATCGATCCCAAGCGTTGGATTACCGGCAGTGGGATATTGATAGAACATAGCGCCATACACCGACGGCCAGCCCCAATACGGCCCCGAGCCGGGGGGATAGTACGCGGGTCCCCATCCCGCGGGCAGATAGCCGCGATGGCTCTTAGCGTTGCACGCGTTTACTTCAATCGGATGACGCAGCGCGAGATGCTGCTGCGCCGGCGCAAGCCGAGGTGCACCAGCGAGCACAACGAGCGCCGCGACGCCCAACCCCAAGCGTTTGCAGTTCACGAACCGATCCTTGGTCTAATGTGGCGGTGGACCGTAGATCGAGCGCTGCAAAGCCGGTAGGTGCGGATTCTTCCACTTCGTCCCGTCTTCGAAAGTGATCTTCAGCGGAACGCACTGTGCGAAGCTGGTCTGAATCGGGAAGACGTTCGGATTGAGGCCGAACTTATGCTTGATCTCGGCGCCCGGCGAAAACGTTCCAACGTCTTTCACTTCAGCGACGAGGTTGCCGCGCACGACCAGACCGAACTCGATCTGCCTCATTACCGCCTGGGTGACGTTCACGTAATCGATCGCCAGCGTGGGTTCGCCTTCAACGGGATACTGATAGTAGGTCGGTCCGTAGACCGAGGGCCAGCCCCAATACGGGCCTGCCCAGCCCGGATAAAATGCCGGCGTGTATGCCGGCGCCGAGTAGACGTTGCGCTGTGGATTACAGTTATTCACTTGGATTGGGTGATGCGTCGTAACCGTGTACGCGGATGCGGTCGTCGGCTGCATGCCGATAAGGCACGCTGAAAAGCCGATCCAGATGCGGTAATGATTCATGGCCGCCCGTTTCTTCAAGCGAAAGGGCGGCGCCTTGGCGCCGCCCTTTCTCGAGGTTATTCAGGCTTCTCGCTTAGTGCGGAGGCCGTCCGCCGCCGTGCGCGGAACCGCCACCACCGCCGGAGGGATGACCACCTCGGCCCGGAGACGCGCCGGCTCGCGAGTAGGATGGTTGGGCTCCCCGTGAATACGACGGGTAAGAACCGTGCGCGTACGACGGATACGATCCGCGCGCATACGATGGGTACGATCCGCGCCCATAGGATTGATTCGATCCATACGGTCCGCGCGCGTACGACGGGTACGACTGCCGTGAGTACGAGCCGTACGGATTGCGCTCATACGAGCTCCCGTACGAATCGCGGCCGTACGATTCGCCACCGTAGGAATCGCGCCCGTACGAGTCGCGGCCATACGACTGCGCGCGCGAGTACGAGCCGTGCTCGGACTGCGTGGCCGTGTTCCCGCGGGCTGAGTGCTCCTGAGTGCCGCGAGACTGATCGAAGCGCTGCCACGGATCGGAGGGTGCGTGAGAGATCGCGCCATCGCGCGCCGTCGCGGCATCGTGCGACATCGCAGCGTTTCCGTGCGACGTCGTGGCGTCGTGGGATGCGTTCGCATCGTGCGACGTCGCCGCGCCATCGTGTGCGCCCACGCTTCCGCGATCGATCGGCGTGCTCTGTCCCGCCTTGCCCGCGATTGCCTGGGCTACGGCCTTTTGCTGCTGGTCGAACGGCATGCGTCCGGTCAACGCGCGATTTGCCTGAGCGAAGCGCGCCGAGTCGAAGGCCTTCGAGAGGGTCACCGGTGCACTGACCGATTTGCCGCCGAATCCGAGATTATCGCGTGTCGGCGTAATCGGCACGGCTCCGTGGATCATTCCCACGCGTCCGCCGACGTTGTGCGGATCGACCCCAAACGTGTGCCCCGAAACGGTTCCGTGCTGAAAGTTACCCACCGTGGTGCCGTGCACGCCGCCATGCGGAAAGTAGCGGTAGATGTTCGTGATGTGCGTGACGTTTACGACGTTGGTGCCCCAGCCCCAGCCGCCGTAGCCGCAGCAGCCCCAACCGCCCCAGCCGGGCCAACCCCAGCCAAAGCCGAGCCAGGACCAGCCGGGATACCACGGATAGTACGGCGCGTATGGCCACAGGGGATACCAACCGATGTACGGATACGCGTAGCCGTTGTAACCGTAGCCGCCGTATCCGCCGGTGCCGAAGCCTGCCGACACGCCCCAACCCGGTCCACCAACGCCGACGCCGAACCCGAAGAAGCCGACCAGCGCGGGCGACCATGCGGGCGCGGAGGCGTAAGCCGGCGGCGACCAAGCCCAGCCGTAGCCGTTCGAGTAAAACCAGTTACCATAGTGATAGGGCGCCCAGCCCCACGGTTCGTTCCCAACCCACGTCCATCCGTAGCCATCCTCCCAAACCCAAGATCCATTGCCGTAAGGAGACCACCCGGACGGTTCGTTCGGGACCCACGACTGACCATAGCCGGCAACGTCTTGCCACTGGCCGTAAGCGCCGAGGTTGTCATAACCTGCAATGTCCGGATTCAAGTTTGGACTCGCGGTGATGGCTGCGACCATCGTCTCGTCCCGCTTGGCGTTGAAATCGTCGAACGAATCGTATCCAATCTCCGTCGTGTAGGTGATGGACGGATTTGATGCGGATCCGCGCGCAACGAGCGTCTTGCCCGATTCGAGCGTATAGATGCGCTGCGGTGTTACCACTTGCGCCTGGCCGCGGCGAACCGTAACCCAGCTCGAACCGTCGCGGCCGATCGTAATCCGATAGTCGCCCGCTTGTCCCGAGCGAACCGTAACCGAAGGCGTGTCGACGGCAACGATGCCAGTGTTGCGAACGAGGCCGAATTCGATCGTGCCGTCGGCCAACTGCAACTGACGGTTATTGGGATCGTCGCTCGTGATGCGCGCCTGCACGTTCCCGCCAAGCCGGACGGCGGTCGAGCCGTCAAACTGCAGCTCAGCACGCGAGCCGGTTCCGGTGGAGAGATAATCGCCGGGAAGCAGCGGCGCATTCACGACGGCCGTAACCTGCTTGTTACTGTCGCCGCGCTGCACCACGACCGATCCCTGCACGATGCTGACCCGAGTCACCCCGGGCCCGTTTTTGTCGGGCGCTTGCTCGGCCGATGCCGGCAGCGCACTCGACAGCGTCACGCCCATCAGGGCAAAGCCGCAAAGAAGGCTGGTCAAGAATCTGCTCATTGTTCTGTTGTACATTCCCCTCACGTCCATTGAAACCCAAGGTGCGCGCTAAAGCATCGAATCGCGATTAGCGTCCCATTAAGCTCGCGTGAGAGGGGCCGGGTTGCTCGGCCGCCGGTTGGGCTGCCAAACCGGCAAGAATGTGCGGTCGGGCCGCCAAGCTTGTGCGGGGGGAGGCTAACCGAAGATGCAAAATTCAAGCAGCGCGATCACCCGGCGATCCTTCGTGGCCAACGCAGTCGTACTCCCGGCGCTGGCGGCGCTGCTTCTCGCCGAAACCACCGGCGCGGAAGCGAAAGGCTCGAAAGCTCAGTTCAAATATCAGAACACGCCCAACGCCGGGCATAAATGCTCGCAGTGCACCTTTTACGTTGCGGGAAGCTCGTCAACCGCTAGCGGAACGTGCAAGATCGTCGACGGCTCGATCAGCCCCAACGGCTGGTGCACCGCCTGGTCGAAGAAGTCTTAGAAACGCTCGTCTCGCTGCAACTGGAGCGGCCACGCTCCGGTTAAGGAGCGTTTCGATTTTCGGACAAAACAGGATGTTTTGTTCCAAGCTTGCTCTTCCGAAAATCGAGCCGAGCGAGCAGAGGACAGGACGTCCGGCGCGAGCGTCTCCGTAAACGGAGCGTGGCCGCTCCAGTTGCAGCGAGATCGGTCTTGCTAAGCGACTTCAAACAGACCGGCGGCGCCAATACCGCCCGCAACGCACATCGTCACGACGACGTATCTGACGCCCCGGCGTTTGCCCTCGATGAGCGCGTGCATCGTCATGCGCGCGCCGCTCATCCCGTATGGGTGACCGATCGAGATCGCTCCGCCGTCCACGTTGAAACGATCGTTGGGAATGCCCAGTGCGTCCCGGCAGTAGACCGTTTGAACCGCAAAAGCTTCGTTGAGCTCCCATAATCCGATATCGTCGACGGTCAAGCCGTGCGCTTGGAGGAGCTTGGGCACCGAATAGACCGGCGCTATTCCCATCTCGCCCGGCTCGGTGGCGGCCACCGCAAATCCGCGATAGTAGCCGAGCGCAGAAAGATTGCGCTGCCGCGCCAGCGTCGCATCCATCACCGTGAGCGCCGCGGCCCCGTCGGAAAGCTGAGAGGAATTCCCGGCGGTGATCGTCGTGTCGGCGACGCCCGGCACCGCGCCTTTCAACGCAGCTAGGCCCTCGAGCGTGGTATCGGGGCGATTCCCTTCGTCCTTTTCGAGTTCTACGCGTTGCTCGACGACCGAGCCGGTTTCCTTATGCTGCTCGTATTTCCACGACGGCATGCTGACGATCTCGGCGTCGAAGCGCCCAGCAGCTTGCGCTGCGGCCGTCCGCTGTTGGCTTTGCAGCGCATACTCGTCTTGGCGCTCGCGCGAAACGTCGTATTTCTTCGCTACGAAGTCGGCGGTGTAGAGCATCGGGGTGTAGAGATCGGGTTGATGCCGTACGAGCCAGTCCTCGGTAAAGAAGTGCAGATTCATCTGGTTCTGCACCATACTGATCGACTCGACGCCGCCGGCGACGACGACTTTGGCACCATCGGTTATGACCCGCTTGGCGGCGAGCGCAATAGCGTCGAGTCCGGACGCGCAAAAACGGCTCACCGTTTCGCCCGGTACCGTTACCGGACAGCCGGCCCGCAGCGCCGCAGTGCGTCCCACGTTGTTGCCGGTTGCGCCCTCGGGCAATCCGCACCCCATCACCACCTCGTCGACTTCAGCGGGATCGATCCCCGCGCGATCGATCGCATGCTTAACGGCGTGTCCCGCCATCGTCGCGCCTTCGGTTTGGTTGAACGCGCCGCGAAAGGCCCGGCCGATCGGAGTACGCGCCGCCGAAACGATTGCCGCTTCACGCATGGGCGAATACCGGAACTTCGGGAGCATACCACATCGGGCCGCCGCGATGCGGCGGAAATCCATAGCCGTAGACGTAGACGATATCGATGTCGCCGGGCCGTAACGCGACGCCTTCTTCGAGCAGCTTGGTCCCGCGATTGACAAGCGCGAAAAGAAGCCGATTGCGTATTTCGTCGTCGTCGATTTCTCGTGGAACGATCCCGGCTTGGTGGGCTGCTTCGGCAAAAAGCTGCTCGACTTGCGGATCCTCGATCGGTTCGCGGCCCTTTCCGATGGATTTATCGTAGTTGAAATAGCCGGCCATCGTCTTCTGCCCGAGCCGTTTCATCTCGACGAGACGTTCCAGCACGTTGGTGCGACCCAGAGCTTCGTCCCCTCGTTCGCGCTGCACGTGCCAACCGATGTCGAGTCCGGAGAGATCGCTCATCGCGAACGGCCCCATGGGGAAGCCGAACTTCTTCATGACCGAATCGATGCGCCATGGGGTGACGCCCTCTTCGGCGATTGCGTTCGCCTCGCGCAGGTAGTCGAAAATCATCCGGTTGCCGATGAAGCCGAAGGCGTTGCCGGAAAGCACCGCTTTCTTGCGCAACGTCTTGCCGAGCTTAAAAGCGGTGGCGATGACCTGCGGCGAGGTTTTGAAGCCGCGCACGATTTCGAGCAGCGGCATGATGTTCGCGGGTACGAAAAAGTGTAAGCCTACTACCCGGTCCGGGCGCTTGGTTTCGCCCGCGAGCTTGTCGATGTCGAGCGTCGACGTGTTGGTCGCAAGAATTGCGTCGGGCTTTGCAACGGAGTCGAGCCTTCGAAAAACCTCTGCCTTGACCTCGAGGTTTTCGAAGACGGCCTCGACGATCAGATCGACGCCCGCAAGTTGGTTCCAGTCGTCGCTAAACGTTATCGATTGGGCCCGCTGCCAGGCTTCCTCTTGAGTAAGGCGGCCCTTCTGGACCTGATACATGAACATGCCCATCACGGTCTGGCGAGCTTTCTCGACGGCTTCATCGTTATTGTCGATCACCACGACCGGGATGCCGGCCTGCGCGAATGCAATCGCGATTCCCGTGCCCATCGTTCCGGCGCCGACTACCCCGGCGCTTGCAATCGCCAGCGCGTGAGCGGGGGGCAGTCCGGGCACCTTATCCAGTTCGCGCTCCGCAAAGAACAAGTGACGCAGAGCGAGCGATGGCTTCGACCGCACCAGTTCGTCGAACAGACGCGTTTCGCGCGCGATGCCGAAACTGAAGGGAAGCTCTACCGACGCCGCCACGGCGTCAATGAGCTTGTGCGCCGCGAAGCAGCCGTTCTCTTCGGGCGGCACCATTTTGTGAGCTTGCGCAACCACGAATGGTGCGGCTTGCAGCGGGACGTCCTTTGCAATGATCGCCTGCCGCTCGCTGATCCGGCGCTTTGGGCCGCGCGCCACTTCGCCGGCGCGTGCGACCACGTCATCGGACGCGATCTCATCGACGATCCCCAGTTCGCGCGCCCGTTCCGCCGAGATTGAGGAACCCTTGAGCATGAACTCAAGCGCCGCGCGAGCCCCGATCAGGCGCGGAAGCCGCTGCGTCCCACCCGCGCCGGGCAAGAGGCCCAGTCTAATCTCGGGCAGGCCGAGCTTCGCGCGCGCAGTCGCCACGCGGTAATCGCAAGCCAACGACAGCTCGAGGCCGCCACCGAGACAGTTCCCGTCGATTGCAGCTACGTGCACTTTCACGCTCGACTCGACCGCGGCGATCACGTCCCGAATCGTTACCGCGTTGGGAGCCAACTCCGCGTTGAAGTCGTTGACGTCGGCCCCGGCGCTAAAAAGGCCGTTTGCGCCGGTGAAGACCACCGCCTCGACCTCATCGTCGGCGTGGGCCGCCTCGATCGTCTCGAAAAGCCTAGCGCAATACGCAAACGAAAGCGCGTTGACCGGCGGATTATCGAGCGTAATGACGCGGACTCCGCCGCCGCGCGGCACGTCGGAGGAAGGCGGCAACATCGCTAGGCCGTGACGGCTATCTTGCGATCGAGTTCGAACTGCGCGTCGGTCAGCGTCATCACGTCCGCCGATCCCTGCACGATCTGCTGCTTGAACCAGGCCGCCTGTGAAAGTACGTGGGTTGCGTAAAAGCCGGCGGTGGCGAGCTTGGCGCGATAAAACTCGGTTTCAGGATCGCCGGCGGCAATCTTTGCCGCTGCGATCTGCGCCGCGCGCGCCATCTGCCAACCGCCGGCAATGGTACCCCACAGACGCAAGTACGGCACGGAGCACGCGAAGGCTTTGTGCAGATCGCCCATCGCGTTCATACCGATCCACTGCGAAACCTCGTTAAGGGTTGCAAGGCTCGCGGCGAGCGCCTCGCCGATCCGCTTTACCGTGGGATCGGCGTCCGCGGCGCATTCCTTAGCCGCGCTCTCGATCTTCTTCCCGACGCTCGTCGCCGTCGCACCCATGTCGCGCAGCAGCTTGCGTCCGACCAAATCGAGCGATTGGATGCCGGTGGTTCCTTCGTAAATCGTGGTTATCCGAACGTCGCGATACTGTTGGGCGATTCCCGTCTCCTCGACGTACCCCATGCCGCCGAAGACTTGCAAGGCGGTCGAGCAGAGCTCGACGGCGCTTTCGGTGCACCAGCCCTTCACGACCGGAATCATCAGCTCGACGAAGGCTTTGTGCTCCTTGCGGACGCGCTCGTCGGGGTGGCGCTGCGCGTAATCGAGCGATGCCGCGGTGACGTAGGCCAATCCGCGCATGGCCTCGATCGTGGCCTTTTGCAGCATCAGCATGCGACGCACGTCGGGGTGCTTGAAGATCGGTTCGGGCGCACGCGAGCCGGGCTTGATGTCGCGCCCCTGCACGCGCTCCTTGGCGTACTCGAGCGCGCTCTGATACGCGCGGTCGGCAACCGCGAGGCCTTGCACGCCGACCGAGAATCGAGCCGCGTTCATCATGATGAACATGTACTCGAGTCCGCGGTTCGGCTCGCCCACGAGATAGCCGACCGCCCCGCTGCCTTTTTCGCCGTAGTTCAGCGTGCAGGTAGGATTGGCGTTGATTCCCAGCTTGTGCTCGATGCTCGCGCACACGACGTCGTTGCGCTCGCCCAAACTGCCGTCGGCATTAACGAGAACCTTCGGCACGATGAAGAGCGAGATGCCCTTGGTTCCTTCGGGCGCGTCGGGCAAGCGCGCAAGCACGAGATGAATGATGTTTTCGGCCATGTCGTGCTCGCCGAAGGTGATGAAAATTTTCGTGCCCGTGATCCGGTAGCGGTCGCCCTCGGGGACTGCGCGGGCGCGCACTTGCGCGAGATCCGAACCGGCTTGCGGCTCGGTCAGGCACATCGTGCCCGTCCATTTTCCGGAGACCAGATTGGGAATGAAGCGCCGTTTCTGTTCCTCCGAGCCCACAAACTCGATCGCTTCGATGGCACCCTGATTTAAAAGCGGACCGTTAGCGAAGCCGATGTTGGCGGCGTTCCACATCTCAAGCGTAGGCCCGAGCAGAATCTGCGGCAAACCCTGCCCGCCGTACTCGGCGGGAACCGGCAGACCGATCCAGCCCGCCTCGGCAAACTTCTTATAGGCTTCTTTGAAGCCGGGAGGCGTGGCGACCTCGCCGGAATTCCACGTGCATCCCGCCTTGTCGCCGCTGCGATTGAGCGGATCCAGGACGCCCGCCGCAAAAGCCGCCGCTTCCTCGAGCACCGAGTCGAGCACGTCGAGGGTGTCCTCGCAGCCGGGAAGCGCGGCAACCGCCTCAACGCCGGCGAGCTCGCGTAGCGCGAATTGCATGTCGCGAAGGGGGGCTCGATAGACGCCCATACGGGTCTCCTCTCTCTGCCCTTCCGTTATATATTATTAAAAATAATACTTCAAGCCGCCTTTGCGCGGCCCACCGGCGCCCTGGACGGGTAATTAAAAAACGTACAAAAGATGCCGCCTGCTTGCGGGCGAGCGTAACGCTTCCCGCTATGCTATTCGTATCATCATCGTATACCGTCGCAAGGAGATAACACGATAACGATGTTCCTGATTTCGGTTCTACTTTCCGCAATCACGCTCAATCCCGCGCTGCAGCCTCCGGGAACTGCGACGCAGGGATACGTTCGCGCGAACGTGATCTCACCCGACCTGACCTGCAAGCCGGGCGCAATCTGCGCTACCGGTAAGCTCCCGGTCAATCGGAACGGATGTTTCGTCGACAACTACTATAACGGCAGCGTCGGGGGAACGCCGCTCACCATCAACGTCACGGAGACCGGTCCGAACGGCAGCACCGTCTACCTCTACTGGGTCAACGCCACGAGCACGACGATTTCGATCAAGAGCTCGGCTTACGGCAAGTACTACTGTCCTCCGTCGTAAGTATCCACTCGCTAACACTCACTTGGGAGCGCCTCGCGCGCTCCCAATCCTAGTAGTAAAACTGCTGGAGCTGGTCGGCGTTGGGTCCGGGCGCCCAGCCCATGCGCATGGCGGGCACGAGGACGGCTAGACCCGCGTCGATCTGATCGACGTCGAAGTTGAATCCGGTAAGGCTCTCGACGAAGTTGCCCGATTCGCCGTACACGACGATGGCGCTGCCTTGACTGCCATTGCAATAATCCGGGTCTGCCACTAAGAAGAGCCGGTTGGCCGGATCGCCGGCAATCCAGGTACCGCTATTGGATTGCGACGTGTTGTTCGTGCATGGAAGCTGCGCGTAGGTGCCCGTTTCCTGCGCGAGGTTGTAAAACTCGACTTGCGCGTTCAGCTCGGTGGTCGTGGCGGCGATGCCGGTGGTCGAATCGACTGCCAAGCCGTTGACGAATCCGGCGCCATAGAAGCCGTTGTTGAGTCCGCTGAATTCGGTCTGCTGGCCGGTCGAAAGGTTCATCAGCACGTTGATCGGCGCCTCGCCGCCGACCTTGCCGCCGTCGGGCGAGGTGGCGAGTACGGCCTGATTCGTGGCGGTATCTTGTGCGACTTGCGGCTGATCGCCCAACGAGAAATAGCTGGGATTGAGCGGGAAGACCTTGCCGAACTCGTTCTTGGGGACGTCGGAGCCGAAGATAATCGGGATGTCTTGATTCTTCAGCTCGATCGCGAAGATTGCGGTCGTGCTCGACGTTTGATTCGGTCCGGCATCTTCCACCTGAATGTCCGTGACCGGAGGCGTCCATTTCGCCGTGAATCGCCCCGCGGTCACCGGATCGATCAGATCGTAGTAGCGCGTCGCATAGATCGAACCTTTCGGCACGACGTAACGGATAACGAGCGCCACATCGCCGTTGACGATGCCGGCGAGGCTGTAGGAAGTGCCGCTTGGAGCCTGCTTCGGAAACGATCTCTTGATCTGTCCCGTGAGCGCATCGAACGTCTCGATGTTTGAGGCCGTTGCGAGCACGCCGACGGTCCCTTTCTCATCGACGGCAAAGCCGTAAATCTGACCGCTCTTGCTCGTCAGCACCTTGCCCAATCCGACGGCGTGACGGACATCCCCGAAGGGATGCGACTTCGCAGAGGGAGCGAGCGACGAGCCGAGCGGCGGCACCGAAGTGCCGCCGCCGCATGCCGCTAGGATTGCCGCCGTCAAAGCGCAGCAGAGGAGTCTCACCGTTCCAGGACCTGGAGATTGTTGTCGTTGTCGTCGTTGAAGTAAACCTTGGTGTCCGCGGCGCTCGTGCCGGTCGCGACGACCCCGAAAAGCGCGCCCGCGGCGCCCTTGTCGACGTTGCGCACGTCAAGCACCTTTCCGCTGGGGGTCAGCTCCACCAGCAGGTTTTGTCCGCTTGGGTTCCCGGTGTTGCCGACGACGAGATTACCGTTGAAGAGCAGGGTGGCGCTGATCGGACCGTCGAGCGGCGCGCCTGCAAGAACCAAATGGGCATCGTCCGCGTCAGGGCCTTTGAAGGTCTTCCCGCCGGGCTCCACGACGATCCCGCCTGCCGGAATCTTGCTCACGTTCGAAAAGGCGACGACCGTGTTGTTGGTGCCGTCGACGATGTAGAGCGTGTCGCCGCTTGGGTCGTAGGTCAAACCGGCCGGAGCGAAGATGCTCCCGGGCTTTCCGTGATTGACCGCAAAGCCGCTTGCGATGACGTCGTAGGTAAATTTTGCACCGAGATTGATGCGGACGATCGTCCCTTTGGCCGCGTTGCTCTCGTAGAAAACTGGGCTTCCGGACTTCGGCTGTGCGTAGACTTGACCCCAAGGGTGATCGAAATCTTTGCCCTTGATGTTGACTTCGAGTTTTCCGGAGGGCGCGAGCACTGGGTTGTCGTCGGACGAGAATGCCGTCGCCCAAATATTATCGGACGGGTCTAGTGCCAGCGCCGCACAGCCGACGAGCGTTTTGCTATCGGAGACGAGGCGCGGCTTGGAGCCCGGGGTCGGGTGAAGCGCCACGATCGTGTAGCCCGTCCCCTGCACGTTCTTGCTGTCGTTGAAGTTGCAAACGACCAGGTCGCCCTGGGTGAAGTCGCCGGCGGTCGCCGGTGCGACCGTAAGTCCGTATGGATTGACCTGGTGCAGCTTCGGATCGATCGTGGAACCTATCACGACCTGCTTGGTCAGCGTCTTGAGAACCGACGTGCCTCCGTCGGGGAAGAGTTGCTGCAGCGATTGTGCGCCGCCGGCCGGCGAGGCAGGCAGCACTCCGGCGCTATGAGCGCAGCCGGTTACTAGTAATGTCGCCGATGCGGCGACCGCTATCATTCTCAACATTTTCCTAACGTATGGGGAGCGGATGAAAAAACTCTGAAACGTTCGCTCCACATCGCCGAAAGCCCGGTGCGGGACGATGGCGCCGATGCACAAGGACCCCGCCGCGATCGCGCGCCGTCTCTTCGATTGCGACCGGCGTCCCGTCGAACAGGGGGTTGTCTCAACGCTGTTGCGCTTCGGCCGTGGCGCTCTCGCCTACGCCTTGCGCAATCGAATCCGGATCGTATTGCTGCGGCCGGAGGAGCTGTACCGCGAAGCCTCCCATGCGCTTGCGCGGCTGGGCATCGACGTAGACGGGTGGCCGGCGCCCCCGGCCGGTCTCTTCGTGGTCGAAGAACGCGCGCTCTACCTTCGCTCGCGCAGCCCGATGACGGTCGCGCACGAGTTCGGGCACGCACTCGATTGCGCACTGGGCGGCGGCGTGTATCGCAGCGGGATCGATCCGCAAGTTCGCGCACTCTTCGCCAATGCAACGAGCTTCGTTACGCCCTACGCCGCGACCGGGGTCGACGAATATTTCGCCGAGTCGTTGCGCGCTTACGTCGAAGCGAACGATCCCGCCTCGCCCTGGCCTCGCGCAACCCGCGCGCGCCTGCGCCACGGCGATCCCGGCATGCATGAATTCGTCGAGCGACTGTTCGAACGCGAATTCGACGAGCGTTGCAGCTTGTCGCGCGTCGTCTCGATCTGACGAAGTATCTCGAAGGAACGACAGCCGTCCGCTTGAAGCCCCACCGATGAACGCTTCGAGCGATCTCGCTGCGGCTCGGGAGCGTGCACGTGAAATAATCGACCGATGTCCCGAGTGGTATCATTCGATCGAGCTGGCTCCCGGTGTCGTGACGCCGGGCCGCGCGCCGCTCGACGTTTGGAATCGAACCCTGCGCAATCTCGCTCTTCCGGACTTGCGCGGGAAATCGGTTCTCGACATCGGTGCCTACGACGGCTTCTTCTCGTTCTCAGCCGAGAGGCTCGGCGCTGCAAGAGTAGTCGCGCTCGACGAGCACGTGTGGGCCACCGACATGACCGCCTATCTACAAGAGTGGCGGGGAGCTCGCAAGACCGGCGCGAGACTCCCGCCGCCGCGCCAATCGCGCCATTGGAAACCCGCCGAGCTTCCGGGACGCCGTCCCTTCGATGCGGCGCATGGGTTCTTCGAGAGCAAGGTCGAGCCGATTGTCGGAAACTTCATGACGATCGACCTCGAGACGCTTGGAAAGTTCGACGTCGTGCTGTTTCTCGGCGTACTCTATCATATGGAAGACCCATTACCCGCGATGCGCCGGGTTGCGAGCCTGCTGCGGCCCGGGGGATTTCTCGGCATCGAAACGGAGGCGGTCGAAGCGCCGGGCGCTCCGGATGCCGCATTCTTTGAATTCTTTCCGACGAACGAACTCAACGACGACGCCGCAAATTGGTTCGCGCCGAACGCTCGCGCGCTCGAAGGCCTGGTGAAGGCCGTCGGATTGCGCGACTTTCAACTTGCGGTAGGCCCCCCGCACATCTCGGTTCTGCGCCGTCTCGCTGCGCGGATGACGCGCGAGCGTTTTTGCTATCGCGCGGTCGCGCGCGCTTGGGCGCCACCTTAGGAAACCTCCGAAGAAGTTCGGAGATTTATTTTATCGCCTGGACATCCGCGATACTGACGCCGGACGCGCGATTCTTCCACGCGCTGCGAATGTACGTGACGGCGTCCGCGATTTGTTCGTCCGAGAGCACGCCGCTCCAGCGCGGCATGATTCCACTGTAGGCTTGGCCGTTGACGACGATCCGCCCGTCGAGTCCATTTTTTACGATCGCGATGACCGCAGCCGGATTCCCCGTGACGAGCGGATTGCCCGACAGCGGCGGGAACGCGCCCGCAACGCCTTCGCCGTTAGGTTGATGGCAGCTCGAACAGTTCGAGAGATAGACCGCGCCGCCGTCGCTTGCCGAAGCGGGATTCCTTGCGGCCGCCGCCGAGGCCGACGCAGCCGTTCCCTGCGAGCTTTTCGCGCAGCTCGCCAGTGCAACGGCCAGCAGCGTCAACACCGCGATTTTCATGAGGCCCTCCGTCGTGGTCGCGCGCTCATCGCCCAGACGAGCGCGACGAGCAGAAAGTTTGCGACGAGCGAGCTTCCTCCGTAGGACATAAACGGAAGCGTGATGCCGGTGAGCGGAAGCAGCCCGATGACGCCGCTGACGATGATCACGACTTGAAATCCGAGCGTCGCACCTAAGCCGGTCGCCAAAAGCTTCGTGTAGAGGTCCGGTTGCTCGAGGCCGGTTCCCAAGATCCGCCTAACCAGATCCAGAAAAATCGCCAAGACGGCTAACGAGCCGATCAAGCCGAACTCCTCGGCGAAAGCCGCGTATACATAGTCGGTCGCAACGTCGGGAATGAATTCGGGATGACCGAGCCGGTATCCGCTGCCGACCAATCCACCTGCGGCCAACGAATAGTACGCTTGCGAAGATTGATAGCCGGCTCCAAGCGGATCCGAGAATGGATTGCGCCACACCGCAATCCGGGTTGCGACGTACGGATAGTGATGCATCGCCCAGACTGCTCCGATCGCAAAAAGCAGAGCTCCGAAAATCACGATGTCCAAGCGGCGCGTCGCCACGAAGAGCAGCGTGGCGAACGTCGCCAGCAGAAGCGTCGCCATGCCAAGATCGCGCTGTACGACCAATATGGCCATCGAGGCACCCCAGCCGACGAACAGCGGGCCCAAATACTTGACGTTTGCCCGCAGAGACCATGGCCGCGCGTTGCCGATCACGTCGGCCATCTCCGCGAGGTACGCCGCTAAGAAGAACACGATGAACAGCTTGATGAGCTCGATCGGCTCATATTGGATGGGGCCCAGCCGAATCCACAAACGCGCGCCGTTGATTTCCTGACCGAAGGTCAGCAGCAGCACGAATAGCACCAGCGATGCAATGACCCAGATATATTTATACGCGGCAAAACGCCGAAACTGCGTGAACGCCGGCGCCATTGCAATTGCAAGAACGAGCGACACGAGAATCCACAGTTGCTGCCGCTGTGCAAGCGCCGGCGACAGCCGCGCTACCATCGCCAGACCGAGTGCCGACAGCACGACCGCGAGCGGCGGCAGAAGGTCGTCGCGCACCATGTTCGCGGGCTGCCATAGCACCCACAGAACGCAAAGCGCCGCAAGCACCGCGAGCATCCACGGCGGCCCGATTGCTCCGGCCGGCGCAAAGTGCAAGATCAGCGCGGCAACGGCGAGCGCTCCGAGCATCGGCGTCAGGCGCCGCGCGACCAGCGTAGTCAGTGTATGCAGACCGTTGCCAGCAGAAAACCAAGACCTGCGACCGCGCGAGCGAGCAGCGAAACCTTCGCGGGCTTACGGATGCTCGCGGCCCCGGTTTGGTCTTGCATGGAATCGTCGCCTTCGAAGCGCGCCACCAAGACGTGTTCGCCCGGATCGGCCGCCTCGAGTTGCGCCAGCAGCGCTTGGCGTTCCGACGGCGAGCGCAGGCGCCGGTCGAGCAACACGATCGCGTCGCCCGGCGCGAGCGTTGCGCTCGAGATCGCCAGGTCGAGCAGCGGGCCCGTACCGACCGCGTGAAAAAGCACCGGCGTTCCGGGCAGATCGAGCGCATCGTCGCCGGAGATAACCGCGAGGTCGCCGTCATGCGCCAGATACGCCGCAGTTGACCCGGCCTGCATCACGAATGCGCGGCGTTGCACGACGAGCACAGCGGTCAGCGAGGCGGCCGCAACGACATAGTCCTCGTGGCTTGCCGTGCACGCGTAGAGATCTGCGCTGATGCGCGAAAGCATTCCGATAATCGAGCTCGCCGCCGATTGCGGGCGGTCGATGGTTCGGCGGAAGCGCGCGCTGCGCGCACGCCGGCGGCACTCCGCGCCGAGCCGAGCAAGCAGCGCCGACTCGATGGCAAGACCTCCGGCGCAACCAAACCCGCGGGCTGCCGCCAACAGCCAAGTTCGCGGCCCTAATTGAACGCTCAAACAGGTCGCGCGGTCGCCGCGAATCGCCAGCGTCATGCCGGCTGCACCGAGGCCACGACGATTCGAGTCGCACCGACGTCGATTTCGTCGCCCGCGCGGACTTCGATAGCTTCGGTCACGCGGCGGCCGTTGAGAAAGGTCCCGTTGCTACTTTTCAGATCTTCGACGTAAACGAACCCGCCATGACTTTCGAACCGGGCGTGACGACGGCTTACCTCGGCATCTCGCAGAAAAATCTCGGCCTCTCGCGTTCGGCCGAGCTCGAAGGGCGGCCGGCCCTGAAACGTGCGCCGATCACCGCGTTCCAGAATATCCAAATCGATCACCATCGGCGTAAGCGCGCCGACGTCGGCGGCCGCGCGAATGCGCGGCCGGGCAGCGACCAACGCAACGGCGGCAAGCACGGCGACGATCTCCAGGGAACCCAGGCGCATCTGACGCTCGAACTCACCAAGCGCCGCCATCACCGGCATCACCCCGTCTCGAACCTCATGCGGGTATTCCCGAAGCGCAGCTCGTCGCCGTCGCGCAGTGATTGCGTTTGCACGCGCCGTCCGTTGACGAAGGTTCCATTTGTCGAGCCCACGTCGCGAACGACGGCTCGTCCGGCATCGACTTCGAGCACTGCGTGCGCGCGTGAAACGCTGGGGTCGACAAGGACGATCTCGCTCTCCTCGCTTCGTCCGATCCGGGACGTTCCTTCGATTGAGTATACCCCGCCGGGCGGAACGCCGACGACCGTGCGAAGGCGGAAGCTCACGGCCGGCTTTTCCTGACCGGCAACCTCGACCGCGACGGCGCCTTGCGGGACGCTCGCGCGCGGCGCCATGTCGACGTGCACGCGGTCCTCAAACGTCACGCCGACTTTCGCCGCCAAGTCGCGCAAAAGGTCGGCCCAGGCCCGTTCGAGGTACTCACGGTGATCGCCGAGCCGCTCGAAATCGGACGGATTCACGTATACCGCGTACGCTCCGGGTGCGCGCAGCCGTCCATCGTCGTCTTTTGTCTGTGCTTCCATCGTCGCAACGAGTTTGCGCGCGATCTGCGCGGGCTCCAAGTCGCTGGGAAACGTTCGGGCAAATGCGCGCTCGATGAATCCCGCGCAAAGCTGTTCGATCCGCGCGAGGAAGCTCACGGGCGGCGCTCGACACGGGCGATGTAAAATCCGTCGCGGCCGCCGATGCCGGGCGGAACGAGAACGTCGCCGCTTGGAGTCAAGAGAGAAGCATACGCGGACGGTATCAGGCCGCGCTCGAAGTTTTGCCGTGCCAAAAACCAGTCGATCACTTCAGTGGTCTCGCGTGGATCGGTCGAACAAACTGCATAAACGAGGGCGCCGGCCGGAAAAACGTGACGAGCCGTCTGCTCGAGAAGGGCTCGCTGCGTCAGCGCAAGGCGTTCGCCGTCGGTGCCCTGCTTCTTCCAGCGCGTCTCGGCGTGGCGTCCCACCAGCCCAATTCCCGAACACGGCGCGTCGAGCAGCGCCCGGTCGAAGCGCCGATCGGGCGGCAGTACCTCCGCGGCAGCGTCGCCGGTAACGACGGCCGCGGCAATCCCGCCTTCTTCCAAGCGCCGCACGAGGACCTCGACCCGCCGCTCGTCGCGTTCCAAGCACCACAACGCGCCTTCCGCGCCGAGACGCGCGCCGATTTGGAGCGCCTTATTCCCGCGGCCGCTGCACACGTCGAGTATCGTTTCGCCCGGTTGCGGCGCAAGCACGTCGACCGCCATCGCCGAGCTTTCCGATTGCGGCCACCAGCGGCCGTCGCGGTTCGCTCGCGCAATCGACCCGCGTTCGACGACCAGCGCCTCGGCTACGTACGCGGACGGCGTCGTTTCTATTCCGGCTTGGGCGAGCAGCTCGGCGGCGCGACTCGGCGGGAGCATGAGCGTATTGACGACGATCCCCGCCCGCGCCGCTTCGTCGACCCCCGCGCAGACGGCTTCGGCGCCGTCGCCGAAGAGCTCACGCCATTGGCGGACGAGCCACCTCGGCAGCGAGTAACGCGTTCCAAGGTAATCTTCTTCGCTTTCGAACGACGCTCGCTGCGGTTCCGAAGGCCGGGCGCGCTGGAGCGAGCGAAGCACGGCGTTGACGAGGTTGGCTAATCCGCGATGGCCATAGCGCTTTGCGAGGTTAACGAATTCGAAGACCGTCGCGTGTACGTCCGGTCTAGTGTAAACCAGCTCGAAGGTCGCCAACCGCAATATTTCGCGAATGACCGCCGGCATTTGCGCCGTGCGGTCGCCAATGAACGGTTCGAGATGCCAATCGAGCGTGCGCCGCATCTTGATCGCGCCGTATGCAAGCTCGGCGGCGAACGCGCGGTCCCGCTCGCTCAAATGCGCGTGACGTGCCCGATAGTCGAACGAGGCTTGCGCACCCCGCTCCATCGCTCCCGGTTGCGGTGGGAAGACGTCGCGGACGACGGCCAGCGCCAGCTCGCGTGCACCGCTCAGGACGGGCCGGCCTTCATCCGGCGATACTCGTCGCCGCTCATCTTGCCGCGATTCGGTGCGATCAGCTCGTCGATCGCAAGCTCGCCGGCGGCCGTCACGTGCGCACGCAGAATCTTGACCGGCTCGCCATAAAGCGTGGCCCGCGCAGCCGGCCTGGGTGAAAAGGCGCGCACGTGGTCGACGATCCGTTGCGCGGGCCAGCTCCAATCGATGTTGAGATCGTCCTTCGCGATCGGACGCGTTAGGCTGGTCTCGCCGCTCTGCGGTCGCGATATCAGTTCGCCCGCAGCCGCCGCATCCAACGCCCGCCCCACCAATGCAGCGCCGATTTCCGCGAGCCGGTCGTGGAGTTGTCCGTAGGTTTCATCCGATGCGATTGCGACGCGCTCTTGCAAGACGAGTTCGCCGGTGTCGAGGCCCGAATCCATCAGCATCAGGCTCACGCCGGTCTCGCTTTCGCCATGGGCGATTGCGGCTTGAATCGGGGTCGCGCCGCGGTATTTGGGAAGGAGCGAAGGGTGAACGTTGAGGGCGCCGAGTCGCGGCAGCTCGAGCAGCTCGCGGGGAAGTATCCGGCCGTACGATGCGACGACGAACAAATCGAAAAGCCCGTCACGCAGCTCTTGCGCAAACGCACGCAATCGGACTGGTTCGAACACCGGCAGCCCCAACTCGCGCGCCGCCGATTTTACCGCGCTGGCGGTCGGACGATGTCCCCGCCCGGCCGGACGATCCGGCTGCGTTACCGCGCCGGCGAGCTGCGTGTTCGCGGCGACGATGCGCAAGCTGGGTACCGCGAACGAACTGGTGCCGAAGAACAGTGTCTTCAAGCCTCCGCGGCTTCTTTCTCCTCTTCAGTTACGGCCGGACGCAGGTTCTTGGCGCGGTCGATGTACAGCCGGCCGTCGAGGTGATCGACTTCGTGCTGGAGACACTGCGCCAGCAGCCCATCGCCTTCTATCCGGATCTTCTGCCCAAAACGGTCTAAGCCGGTTACGGCAGCCCGTTCGTAGCGAATGATGTCGCCGACGATGCCGGGTACCGAAAGGCATCCCTCCTTGAGCTCGACCTCGTCCGAAAGTTTCTCCAATTTCGGGTTGATGACGACCGCCGGCTCGTGCTCGTCCTCATGCACGTCGATAACGAAAAGCCGTTTGGAGACGTTGACCTGAGGCGCGGCCAGTCCAACGCCGGGGGCTGCGTACATCGTTGCAAACATATCGTCGATCAGCTGCTGGAAGAGCGGCTCTTTGATCTCCCTCGGATCGACTCTCCTGGCAACTTTGCGTAAGGTGGGGTGCCCCCCGGCCAGAATTTCGCGGACATAAGCCATGCGGGCGGCTAGTTCTCCTTCGCAGCCGCCCGCTACTCTGGGATTTTCCGGCGCTCCTCGAGGTTACTGGACGGTGCTGAAGGAGCTCACCAGAACGTGCGGCGTGCAACCCGTTCCGCCGTCGTTCCAGTAAAGGCTCACTGCTTGAGCCGGCCCGATGAAGTAACTGCTCGGAAGCGACGACGCATAGTAGACCGCGTTGGGATACGACGGCGATGCATGCGGCAAGGGTATCTGCGACTTGCTGATCCCAAAGAACGTCGAGGTGAAAGTCGAGCCCCCGTTCTCTTGCACCAGGAAGAAATCGAAGCTATTGCTCGGCGGCAACGATCCGCTCGTCGAAACGTAAATATTGCCCAATGCGGCCGGAGCACTCGTCGTGCCGGGGATCGGGTACAGAACCTCCAGCTGATTCGGAGGGCCTCCGCAGTTGGTTCCGGTGCCCGGCGGGGCGCTGCTGCTGCTGCCGCTGTTGCACGCGGCCAAGAAGCCGGCCGCCGCGAGGGAGATGAAGAGAGCGCCTATCGTCTTTTTCATGGGTTACAACATCCTCTGCGACGGGTCAGGCCCCTGCCGCACCCTATGTGAATTGCCTTAGAGAATGTACCCCGATAGGTCCGCGTTTGCGACCACGTCGGCGAGCCGGCTTCGCACGTACTCGCCGTCAATTGAGACGCGTCCGGCCGTATCGGGAGCGTCGTAGCTGACGTCTTCGAGCACGCGCTCGAGAACCGTATGGAGGCGGCGCGCACCGATGTTCTCGGTCTGTTCGTTTACCGTCATCGCGAAGGTTGCCAGCTGCGCGATGGCATCCTCCGTGAACTCGAGCGTCACCCCGTCGGTAGCGAGCAACGCCTTGTATTGCTCGACCAGCGCGTTCTTGGGCTGGGTCAGAATGGTTTTGAAGTCGTCGGCCGTCAGGGAATCCAGCTCGACCCGAATCGGCAGACGGCCCTGCAGCTCCGGAATCAGATCTGAAGGCTTGCTGATGTGAAAAGCCCCGGCCGCGATAAAGAGCACGTGGTCGGTCTTGATCGGGCCGTATTTGGTGTTCACGGTCGAACCTTCGACGATTGGCAAGATGTCGCGCTGAACGCCCTCGCGTGAAACGTCGGGGCCGCCGCGCTGCGACGCGCCCGCGACCTTATCGATCTCGTCGATGAAGACGATCCCGTCCTCCCCGGCACGGCGAAGAGCCTCCCGCTTTACAGCGTCCATGTCGATGAGCTTCCCGGCTTCTTCTTGCTCGAAGATGCGCAAGGCCTCGGCGACCGGCACCCGCTTTTTGCTGCGTCGCTTCGGAAGGATACCGCCGAGCATTTCGCCGAGGTCGCCGCTTTGATCGACCCCTCCGCCGATCACGCCGATCGGCAAACTCGGCGTTTCCTCGACTTCGATTTCGATTAACCGCACGTCGTAAAAACCGCGCTCGATCTCGCCGCGCGTTTGCTCGCGCACGCGTTGGGCCTCTGCCGAAACCGCGGCCGAAGGACCCGGCTGCGCCTGCTGCGCCGCCGCAAAGTTGCCGCCGAAAATCGAGCCCAGCGCGGCCCCGAACGGACTGCCCGCAGCTTGTGCCGACGGCGGTCGCGTTTCGGGATGAAGAATGTCGATCACGCGCTCGACGGCCTGTCGAGCCGCGAGCTCGCGGACTTCTTCCCGGCGCTCCTCCGTAACGGTCCGAATTGAAGCGTCGACCAGATCGCGCACCATCGACTCGACGTCGCGTCCGACGTATCCCACCTCGGTGTATTTCGTTGCCTCTACTTTGACGAAGGGCGCGCCGACCAACGCCGCCAGCCGGCGGGCAATCTCGGTCTTACCGACGCCGGTTGGGCCGATCATCAAAATGTTTTTCGGGGTGATTTCGTCGCGCAAGTCCTCGCGCGCCCGAGCTCGACGATACCGGTTGCGCAACGCGATCGCCACCGCGCGCTTGGCCTTTGACTGACCCACGATGTATTTATCGAGCTCTTCGACGATTTGCCGGGGCGTTAGCTGCGCCGGGTCGAGCGTGGTCGTCAGCATTCCGCTCACGGCAAGCTCTCCACGGCTATGTCGCTATTGGTGTAAATGCAAATTTCGGCGGCAATTTCCAGCCCCTTGCGCGCAATCTCGGCCGCTTCGAGGGTCGTGTTCCGCAACAGTGCCGCTGCCGCCGCTTGCGCGTATGGGCCGCCGCTTCCGATTGCTGCGATCCCTTCGTCAGGCTCGATCACGTCGCCCGTACCCGAAAGCACGAAGAGGTGCTCGGGATTCCCGACGATCATCAGCGCCTCCAGCCGCCGAAGTACGCGGTCTTGCCGCCAGTCCTTCGCCAGCTCGACTGCCGCGCGCGTCAGGTCCTTGAACTCACCGAACTTGCTTTCGAACTTCTCCAAGAGCGTGATACCGTCAGCGGCGGAGCCGGCGAAACCGGCAAGGACCTTGCCGGCAGCAATCTTGCGCACCTTGCGCGCGCCGTGTTTCACGATCGTCTTGTCGAGCGTCACCTGCCCGTCCCCGGCCATCGCGAGACGTTCGGCGCGGCGCACCGCCAAAATAGTCGTCGACTTCATTGCTAGTGTCAGTACCCTGCGGGCGCAAAGAGGGTTTCAGCAACCAGCGAGTCGACCGCGGCGAGCGCGCGCTGCGCGAGCAGACG
Organism: Candidatus Babeliales bacterium; assembly: GCA_035654155.1. Lineage (GTDB taxonomy): Bacteria > Vulcanimicrobiota > Vulcanimicrobiia > Vulcanimicrobiales > Vulcanimicrobiaceae > Cybelea. Next base: position 96,733 of record DASRXM010000058.1, on the reverse strand, counting down.
CCGGCGCTCGCGCTTTCCGTGGCCGAGCTCGGGCTCCGCTTCGAAGCTTCCCCAGGTCACGTTGGACGGTTGAAAGTCGGGCGTGACGCTATTTTGAAGTTGGGCGACGACGGCGCCGAACGCACTTTCGCGGGGGAACTGGATCGACGGTAAGCCGCGCATCGCGCGCGCCGCGTGGATTCCGGTCATAGCTCCGCAGGCGGCGGCCTCGACGTACCCTTCGGCTCCGGTAATTTGTCCGGCGAAATAGAGTGCCTCGCTCCCGCGCAGTTTCAAGCGCGCATCGAGCAGGCGTGGCGAATCGATGAACGTATTGCGGTGCATCACTCCCAAGCGCAGCCATTCGGCGCGCTGCAGGCCGGGCAGTCTCCCAAAGACTTCGCGCTGCGCGGGCCACGTGAGGCGTGTTTGGAAACCTACGAGATTATAGGCGGTTCCTTCGCGATTCTCTTTGCGCAGCTGCACGACCGCAAACGGCAGGTTGCCGGTGCGCGGGTCGCGCAAACCGACCGGCTTGAGCGGCCCGAAGCGCAGCACGTCGTCGCCGCGATCGGCCATCTCTTCCACGGGCAAGCACCCCTCGAAGTATCGCGACTCCTCGAACTCTTTGGGCGCGCGACGGTCGAGCGTTCGCAGATCGTGCACCAGCCGCACGTATTGGCTGCGATCGAGCGGCACGTTCAAATAGTCGTCGCCGTCGCCTTTATCGTAACGCGACTTGCGGTACATCGCCGTTTCGTCGAGCGAATCGGCGGCGACGATCGGCGATGCCGCGTCGTAATAGTGCATCCTTCCTCGCTGCGTGGGATGGAACACTCGCAAGACGGCGTCTAGGCTCGCCAAAAACCCTTGCGCCGGAAGCGGACCGCAGGCGACGATTGCCGGACGATCGAGCGGAACGGCTTCGAACTCCTCGCGATGGACTCGGATGCCCGTTTCATCGGCGATGCGAGCTTCAACCAGAGCCGCGAACCGGTCGCGATCGACCGCAAGCGCTCCGCCGGCAGGCACCGAGGTCGCACGGGCCGAGCTAACGATGAGGGAATCGAGACGCGCCAGCTCCTCTTTGAGCAAACCCACCGCGTTCTCGAGCGACGCACCCCGTAAAGAATTGCTGCAAACCAGCTCGGCCAGGGCGCCGGTCTTATGTGCGGGACCGCTTCGAAAAGGACGCATCTCGTAGAGATCGACTTCGACGCCGTAACGCGCGGCTTGCCACGCCGCTTCACAACCGGCAAGGCCTCCGCCGATAACGAGCAGACGTTCCACGTTACGGTTGCGCGATCAGGACGATGCCGCGATCGCGGCGGCGAGGGGAGCGACATCGTGGGCACGGTCGGCGGCACATTCGAGACGTTGCTCGCCCCGTCGGGATTTCGCAACCACGTGCGAGCCGCACACCGGGCATCGCTGCGGAACGACTGCATCCCATGAAATGAAGTCGCACTTCGGATAGTTAGCGCAGCCGTAGAAGACGCGCCCCTTTTTCGAGCGGCGCTCGACGATCGCGCCGTCACACTTGGGACACTGCGCTCCAGTCTCTTTGACCAGCGGTTTGGTGGTCTTGCACTCGGGATAGCCGCTGCACGAGATGAACTTGCCGAAGCGGCCATGCTTGATGACCATCGGTCGTCCGCAGTTCGGACAGCTTTCGTCGGTCGGCTCATCGCGCAGCTCGAGACGAGGCAGCCTCTTCTCGGCCTGTTCCAATTCGCTCTCAAACGGTCCGTAGAAGCTGCGCAGCAAACCGACCCAATTCTCGTGGCCGTCCGCGACCCGATCCAGATCGCTCTCCATCCTGGCCGTAAAATCGAGATTGACGATTTTAGGGAAGTGCTCCACCAAAAGGTCGTTGACGGCCGCGCCGATCTCGGTCGGCACGAACCGGCGTTCTTGCTGGGTGACGTATCCTCGCGCTTGGATCGTTTCGACGATCGTCGAGTAGGTCGACGGGCGTCCGATGCCGTTATCTTCGAGCGCCTTTACGAGGGTCGCCTCGGTATACCGCGGCGGAGGCTCGGTGAAATGCTGCTTGGGCTCAAGCTTTCGGCAGACGAGCGACTCGCCCTCATTTAATTCCGGAAGGGGAACGCGGGCTTTGGCCGCGGATTCGTCCTCTTTCCCCTCTTCGTAAACGCGAGTGAAGCCGGGGAAGCGCATGATCGTGCCGGTTGCGCGGAAGCCGTAATCGCCGGCAGCCACGTCGATGATGGTTTGGTCGAGGAGCGCGGAGGCCATTTGCGAAGCCACGAAGCGCTCCCAAATCAGCGTGTATAAACGAAGCTCCTCGCGCCGTAGGACTCCGGCCAGGCGCTCGGGCGTACGAAGCACCGAAGTTGGGCGGATCGCTTCGTGCGCGTCCTGCGCGCCTTCGCGCACTCGATGGCGACGGCCGCCATGGAACTCTTCCCCAAAGGCCCCGACGATGTACTCTCGAGCGGCATCGCGGGCCTGATCGCTGATCCGGGTCGAATCGGTCCGCATGTAGGTGATCAACCCGACGGTTCCCTCGGAGCCCCCGAGATCGACACCTTCATAAAGGGCTTGCGCCACCTGCATCGCGCGGCGAACGCGCATCTTGAGCTTGCGCGAGGCCTCTTGCTGCAGCGTCGATGTCGTGAACGGCGCCGGCGGATTGCGCCGCACTTCGCGCCGCTTGACCGACGATACCCGGTACGCTTCGCCCTCGAGCGCGCGCAGGATTGCGCCGGACTGCGCCTCGTCGCCGATTTCCAGCTTCTCGCCGCGATAGGTTACGAGCTCTGCCGAGAACGGCGGCTCGGCGTTGACCTCGCCGGCAAGCAACGCGGTAATCGTCCAGTACTCCCTCGCCACGAAGGCGGTTATCTCGCGTTCCCTGTCGACGATGAGCTTGACCGCAACCGACTGCACGCGGCCCGCCGAGAGCCCGCTTCGAACTTTCGACCAGAGGAGCGGGGAGATCTTATATCCCACCAGCCGGTCGAGAATGCGCCGCGCTTGCTGCGCGTTGACGCGATCCATGTCGATGACGTGAGGATGTTTGAGCGCCGCCAGCGCTGCTTCTTTGGTGATTTCGTGCAGCTCGATTCGCTTGGGGCGCGGCAGTTTTAGGAGCTCGGCGAGGTGCCAGGCGATCGCCTCGCCTTCGCGATCCGGGTCGGTCGCGAGGTAGACGTCGGTGGCGGCTTTCACCGCACCGCGCAGCTCTTTGATGATCTCGCCCTTCCCCTTGATCGTCAGGTATTTCGGCGTGAAATCGTGCTCGACGTCGACGCCCAGCGTGCTTTTGGGAAGATCGCGCACGTGCCCCACCGATGCTTTGACCGCGTATCGCGCCGGCAAAAACTTCTTAATCGTTCGCGCCTTAGTCGGCGACTCGACGATGATGAGGGGCTTTTTCACGGGCCTTAGTATACCGCCGGGGTCAATCCCCCGCAAATTCGCGCGCATGCGTGCGCGCGAATTTGCATCCTTTAAAGAAATCCTCTATGATGCGTTCAAAAGCGCGAAAAGCGCCGTCCACTAACGTTAATCGTCCCCGGGGACGAGGAGGAATGAATGGACTCCGATTCCACGATACTTAACGGTCCGGCAGCGGACGATGCGAAGCCACGCCGCAAGGCGCGCCGGCGCAAAGCCGTGGCAGCGATAGTCGTCGCGAAGGCCGTCGCGGGCCGCAAGAAACGCAAAGCCGCGCGAAAGGTCCGCCGAAAAGTTCGCAAAGTTGCGCGCAAGGTCGCGCGCAAGGTGCGTAAGGCCGGCCGGAAAGTCCGGCGGAAGGCGCGCAAAGCCGGAAGAAAGACCGCGCGCAAAGCGCGCAAAGGAGCGCGTAAAGTCCGAAAGGCCGCGAGAAAGGTCACGCGCAAGCGGCGGAAAGCGGCGCGCAGAAAGAGCTGATCAGCGCGAGGGGATGAGCGACGGGCGGCCGATTCGGCCGCCCGTTCTATGTCAGGTCCGGACCGCGGCCGCCGTGCTCTTCGACCCAGTGACAGGCCGCGAAGTGACCCGGCGCGTATTCGCGCAGCGCTGGCTCTTCCACCGGACAGCGCTCGAACGCGACCGGGCATCGCGTGTGAAAGCGGCAGCCCGACGGCGGGTTGACCGGCGACGGAATATCGCCGGCCAGCACGATCCGCTTGCGGCGTTTCTCGAGGACCGGATCGGGAATCGGAATTGCAGAGAGGAGCGCCTGCGTGTAGGGATGCAGCGGGTTTTGGTAGAGTTCGTCGCGGCCGGCAAGCTCGACAATTTTGCCCACGTACATCACGGCTACGCGCGTCGAGATGTGGCGAACTACCGACAAATCGTGGGCGATGAACAGATAGGTGAGCTTGAATTTCTCCTGCAGCTCCTCGAGCAGGTTGATAACTTGCGCTTGAATCGACACGTCGAGCGCCGAAACCGGCTCGTCGCAAACGATGAACTTCGGATGGACGGCCAGCGCCCGCGCGACGCCGACCCGCTGGCGCTGACCTCCCGAAAATTCGTGCGGATAGCGGTTTGCGTGGTAAGGCTGAAGCCCGACCAGCTCCAGCAGCTCGCGAACCCGGTTGTCGATTTCGCTTCCCGAGGCGAGGCCATGAATGCGCAACGGCTCGGCAACGATGTCGCCGACGGTCATGCGCGGATTGAGTGAGGCAAACGGATCCTGGAAAATGATTTGCATGGCGCGGCGCAGGCGCCGAGTCTCGGCGCGGTTCATGGCTAGAACGTTGTGGCCTTCAAAAAGTATCTCACCCTTGGTCGCGGGGAGCAGGCGCAGCAGGAGGCGGCCGATGGTGGTCTTTCCGGAGCCCGATTCGCCGACGAGTCCGAGCGTCTCACCCTCTTCGATTTCGAGGTCGACGCCGTCGACGGCACGGACGTCCGCTACGTGGCGGGACGTCAGACCGGCGTAGATCGGAAAATACTTATAGAGGTCCTTTGCACGAACGAGCGCGGCGCCGTCGGTCATCGCGGCGCGCCGGCGGGAACTATTGGAAGCGTTTGCGCGGAAGGCGGCCGCTGGTCGCGGGCGCGCTCGTCGTAAAGATAGCAGCGCGCGACGTGATCGCTGCCGAAATCGTAAAGCGGCACCGGATTGTCGCAAATCGGCATTCGATACAAGCAGCGCGGCGCGAAGGCGCAGCCGGACGGGAGCCGCAACAAGTTCGGCGGCTGGCCGGGAATCGGGTTGAGCCGCCGGTGTTCGCGCTCGTCGAGACGCGGCAAGGACGCCAGCAACCCTTGCGTATAGGGCATGCGAGGCTCGCTGAAGATCTGCTCGGCCGTGGCGTATTCGACCATGTTTCCGCCGTACATCACCAAGACGTTTCGGCAGAACTCGGCAACCACGCCCAAATCGTGCGTGATCAGGACGATCGCAGCACCGGTTTCGCGCTGAAGGTCGTTCATCAGCTCGAGCACCTGAGCCTGGATCGTAACGTCGAGCGCAGTCGTCGGCTCGTCGGCGATCAGCAGCTGCGGATTGCACGAGAGCGCCATCGCGATCATAACGCGTTGCCGCATGCCTCCGGAAAACTGGTGCGGGTAATCGCCAAGGCGTTTCTCCGGCAATGGGATTCGAACTTTGTGCAGCATCTCCACCGCGCGGTCGCGGGCTTCACGCTTCCCCAATCCGAGGTGCAAGCGAACCGCTTCGGCAATCTGTTCGCCGATCGTCAGCACGGGATTGAGCGACGTCATCGGGTCCTGAAAGATCATTGCGATCTTATAACCGCGAATCCGGCGCATCTCGGCCTCGTTCTTCGCAAGCAAATTCTCGCCCAGAAGGTCGATACGATCCGCGGTAACCGTCGCATTGCGCGACAAGAGGCGCATGATCGACAGCGCGGTGACCGATTTTCCGGAACCGGATTCGCCGACGATGCCGAGCGTTTCACCGGCATCGAGTCCAAAGGTTAGACCGTTTACCGCGGTGACCGAGCCGTCCTCAGTTCGGAAAGTCGTCCGTAGATTCTCGACCTCGAGCAGACGCACGCGGCGCCTAGATGCCGGTCAGGGAAAGCACGAAACCAAAAATAACGAAGAAGACGGCGACAATTCCGGTCCAGCGCTTCAGTTGCTCTTCGGCGCCGAGACGTCCGCGATATGCGGACTCGACGCGACCGCCGATGGAGCCGGTCAGCCCCTCCTGCTTTGTCGTTTGCAGCGCGAGCAACCCGATCAGCAAGACGGCGCAAATCATGAACAATCCGGCAATGCCGTGCGTAAGCCAGGGCACGTGAACCTGAAACCACGTGGTCGGCGCGACTTGGGGAACGGTCGGCGGCAGGCCGGCCGGCGCATTTGGCGGCACGGCGCCTTGCGGCAACGCCGTAGCCGCGGCCGATGGAACGACCTTCGTAGCGGCCGCAGCGACCAACAGCAGGGGCTTCATGGCGGCATCCTCTTTACGACCGCCGGGACCGACGCCCCTTCGAAGGGCATCTACCGCGCAGCGGCCGAAGACCGTCGCCGTGCCTGACTCTGCAAGGCTCGGCGACCCGCGCGGCGCGGTCGTTCCGATCAAAAACCGGCGCGTTTGGCGCGATCTGGCGCGTATTCTCTCGACGATCTTCAATCCGTTTTTGACGGCTTTTGCACTCTTCGTCATTCTCGCGCTCATCGGCGCAAAGGATACGCTCGATTTCTGGCGGCTCTTAGTCCTTTCGACTTTCTTTACGTCGATCGGCCCAATGCTTTACGTCTTTTGGCTTTACGCCACCGATCGGATCTCGGACCTCGACATGTCGGTGCGCGCCGAGCGCGAGATGGTGTTTTCGGCATTCGTCATTTTCGATCTTTGCGGCGCAGGCGCGTTGTGGCTCGCGCACGCGCCGCGCTTGATGATCGCCGCAATGCTCGGCTACCTGGTCTCGACGCTCGTCGTGCAGTACATTACTCGCTATTGGAAGATCAGCACCCACGCGATCGGCATCACGGCGCCGCTTGCCGCTCTAACGCTGATCTACGGGCGGCAGCCGCTTCCGTTCATGGTGCTGATCCCGATGGTCTGCTGGGCGCGAGTCTACCTGAAGGCGCACACCGTCATGCAGGTCGTCGCCGGCGCAGCACTGGCGGTAGTGACGACGGCCTTCTTCTTCTCGCTTTTCCACGTCGGATTGCTGTCGGCTCGCTGAGCCCTGCGCGCATGGATGCCGACGTTATCGTCATCGGCGCCGGCGCGGCCGGCTTATCGGCTGCGCGAGTGCTCGCCGCCCACTCGATGCGGATCGTCGTGCTGGAGGCTAGGGAACGTGTGGGCGGGCGGGTCTGGTCGCGTCCGACGGCCCGCACGGTAACGCCGGCCGAGCTGGGAGCCGAGTTCATTCACGGCCGCGCGCCACAGACCATGGCGCTGCTGCGCGATGCCGGCACCGCAGCGATCGACACCCGCGGCGAGTCGTGGGTGCGCTCTAAGCGGGGCGAGCTGCGGCGCGATGAACGGGACTTCGGCACCGCCGGCGATTTGTTCGAAATGATGCGCGATGCTCGCAATGACGAAAGCGTCGAGCGTTTTTTGCGGAGCTTCGAAAGCGACGACCGGTTACGCGAAACGGTGGCAGCGGCGCGAGCGTTCGTCGAGGGCTTCGAAGCGGCGGACCCCGCGCTCGCAAGCGCGCGCGCGATCGCGCTCGAATGGCAATCGGGCGTCGATTCCACCAGCGCGCGACCGCTCGGCGGTTACCCACCCCTTATCGATCGCTTGAGGGCCGAGTGTCTCGAATCCGGCGTTGAAATCGCCCTTTCGGAGGCCGTCCGACGAATCGCGTGGGAGCGCGGACGCGTCGAGATTGCGACGGCCGGATCCCAGGGAAGCTCGTCTACCCGGCGCGCGCGGGCCGCGATCGTAACGCTCCCCGTCGGCGTCCTGCGCCACGGCGGCGACGAGACGGCGGTCGTCTTCGATCCCGATCTGCCGGCGTCTAAGCGGAGCGCGCTTGCAAACATCCAGATGGGTCACGCCGTCAAAGTAACGCTGCTGTTTCGCACGGCGTTCTGGGAACGGCTTCAAAACGGCCGCTATCGCGACGGAGCGTTTTTCCGCGGCGACGACGACTTTTTTAACGTTTATTGGACGCTCGTGCCGGTGCGCAGCGAGCTGGTCGTGGCTTGGGCCGGCGGACCGAAGGCAAGTGCGCTGCGCGGTATTGAATCCGCCGATCTCATCGAACGCGCGTTGAACGGGTTCTCCGCATTGTTCGATGCGTCGGACTTGGCAAGCACCGAGTTCGAAGGCGGTCTCGCGCACGATTGGACGAGCGATCCCTTCTCTCGCGGGGCCTACAGCTACGTCGTCGTGGGAGGCGCCGACGCGCGGGCCGTCTTGGCGACGGCGATCGACGATACGCTCTTCTTCGCCGGCGAGGCAACGTCGGTCGACGGCCAAGGCGGCACGGTCAACGGCGCGCTTGCGACCGGAGAGCGCGCCGCCGCCGAAGTCGTCCGGCATGTTTGAGTCCGCCTCGCCGTTTCTAACGGCCTGGTCGAGTTTCTATGCGATGACCGGTTCCGCGGCCGCGACCTTGACCGGATTGATGTTCGTCGTCATCACGCTGGTGACCGGGAGAGAAATGCAACGCAGTCAGGACGGGATCTCGACTTTTAGCACGCCGACGGTAACCCACTTCGCGGCGGCACTGCTTATCTCGGCGGTCCTCCTCGCACCATGGCATCGGCTGACCTACGCCGCCATTTCGGTGGCGCTCATCGGCCTTTACGGCGTGGCGTACGTTGTGCGCATCATGACCCGCGCGAAACGAGTAGCCGAATACACCGCCGATTTGGAAGACTGGGTGTGGTATACGGTCCTTCCGCTCGTCGCCTACGGCCTCATTGCGGCCGCGGCGATAGTCCTCATGTTTGCGCCCGGAAAGGCCCTGTTTGCGATCGGCGGCAGCGTCGTATTGCTGATCTTGATCGGAATTCGCGACGCCTGGGACGTCGTCACGTTCCTCGTAGTGGGAGGAGGCCGGGCGACGTAAGGCGGGCGACGTTCGCATGGAAAGCGCGTTCGTCGCCGCTGGTGAGGTAGGTTGTTCGCCCGCCGCCGTGCGTGCGCTCGCCAAGAAGCGCAGCTGCACGCTCGGCTTGAACGATCGCCGGATCGATCAACGCGACGTCGCTGCCGAGAGCCGCGCCAAAGTGCGCCTGCAGCAAGGGATAGTGCGTGCAGCCGTACACGAGCGCGTCGAGATCGAGCGGAAGGTGCGAGCAGACCTCAGCAACTGCCGCTCGGGCCCGCGTTCCTTCAAGTTCACCGGCTTCCACCAGTGGAACCAATGCGGGCGCTGGAACTTCGACGACGTCGATGCCGCCGACGCGCGCGCGCAGCGCGCGTCCGTATGAACCGGCCCCGACCGTCGCGGCCGTAGCTACTACGCCCACGCGCCGAAAACCGCCGCGCTCCACGGCCAGTGCGGCCGAGTCGATCAGGTCGAGCACGGGCGCCCGCGAGCTTGGCCAACCGTAACGCTCCGCGATCGCGCAAGAGGTGTTGCAGGCCATCACCACCACATCTACGCCGTACTCGTCGAAGCGCGCCAGATTGGCCCGTAGCAGTACCAATAGTTCGGCATGCGTGCGGTCGCCGTACGGCACGTTCGCTTGATCGGCAAAGAATATCGCGTCGACCACCGGCAGACGTTCGCGCACGCGCGCTAAAACCGTCAGGCCGCCCAGGCCCGAGTCAAAGAGACCGATCACTATTGCCCGGGCTGGTTGGGAGCGGGAAACTCTTGAGCGTATTGGGCGATGCCATCGGCGATTTCTTGCGCGACTTTCTGCCGCCATGCCGGGGACGTCAGCAAAGCATAATCGCCCGGATTCGAAAGAAATGCCGTTTCGATCAGCACGGCCGGCATCCGGGCATGCAGCGTCACGTAGAGGTGGCTTTGCACGATCCCGTCGTCTTTTGTTCCATCGTCCGCGAGCCGGCTTTCGATGATCCGCGCCAGCGCGAGATCGTCGGGCTTGGATACGTATAAAGTCGTGCCATATGGACCGGAGTTGATGTACGCGTTGACATGAATGCTGATGAAGACCCGCGCGCCTGCATTGTTGGCGAGGTCATCGCGAGCCTGCAGCTCGTCGCGCGCGCTGTCGTTGGGCGCGTAGACGTCTACGTCGGTTTCGCGCGTCAGCTTTACTTCCCAGCCACGAGCGACCAAAATATCGCGCAAGCGCTTGGCAGTGTCGAGCGTGAGGACTGCCTCTTCGACCCCTCCATGAATCGTTCCACGATCGCTGCCGCCGTGGCCCGGATCGATCACGATGAGGCGCGGGTTGGTCGGAACGTATCCGCTGCGCGGCCCAAACTTCCAGGTTGACTGGTCGTACGTCGATTGATTATAAGCATACGGCGCCGGGGTTACCGGCGCGGCATTCTGCTCGTTGGCGGAGAGAACGCTGCCGACGGTCCCGCTTCCCGAGCGCGGCGCATCGGCAACGTCTTGCGCGCCGATCTCGATCAACAGACCGGTCGCCGACGGCTCGATCGTAATCGATTTTTGTCCTTGCAGCGAAAGCGCGACGCGCACGGTTGAGGGATCGTCTTGCCGCGCGCGGATCGAAATCAACGGACTGGGAGCGCCTTCGTCGACGGCTGGCCCTTGCAGCTGCGCGTCTTTGAAATCCACCCAAAAGCGGTTGTCGGGCTCGCGCAGCCGGTGCCACTCGAACGCGGTATTACCGGTCACTGCGATTGCGACGGTGACGCCACCGTCGGCCGCCTGCGCGTTAACGGCGGTTACGAGCGCGGGTCCGTTCTGCATGGTAGCGTTCGACGGCGTGGGCTGCGTCGAGGAGGGCTGCTCGGCAACCGGAGCTTCCGCAGTTGCTGCGCCGTCGAACGTAAGCACGATGTCGCGCTCCTCTTCGCGCGGTGCCTCGGCCACCGCACCGGGAGCGAGCGAAACGGAAATCAGCGTGATCGGGTCGCGCACCGTCCCGGAGACCGAGATCTGCACGCTGCGTACGCCGCCGGCGTTGATTTGACGCGTGCCGTTCAACGAAGTACCGACGCCGTCAAAGGCGTAGGTTACCTCGCTGTCACTCTCGCGCACGATCCGCGGATGCAGCGATGCCGCGCCGTGCGCGTACAGCATCATCCGGTTCCCGTCCGGCAACGCATCCAGCCCGGCGAGCTGCGGTTGCAGCACCGCTCCGCCGGCGTCTTGCCGGAGCGCGAGGTCGAGCGCCCTCAGGACTTCGTCGAACGGGAGATAAGCTTCGTCGCCGCGCTGATACGGCGCAAAGCTCGCCTCGAGCGCGATCGGACCCACGTCGTAACGGCGATCGCCGAGCGCGAAGCTCACGACGGCCGGTGCCGACGTGGTAATCATGACGTAACGTTCCCCCGGCCTCCAGGTGAGCGAAGCGCCGGTATCGCGCAACAACGTTTGAAACCCCGGATCGTTCACGCCGATCGCGGTCGCACCGGACGACGACGAGACGTGCGTGAAGCGAATCGTTTGGCCTTGGTACAACGCACTGATCGGCCCATCGGCCGGCGCCGCAATAACCGGCAACGGTGCGAGCAGCAGCGCGGCCGCGCCGATGCTACCAATCCGAGCGACGAAGCGGTTGATCCAGTTCAAGATGTCCCCCTGGAAGCGTTTCGAGCCGCGCGCCATCGACCGTCACCTGCACCGCGTCGATGCCGGCAACGCCGGTTACGGTGTAAACCAGCGCTTTGAATTCGCCGTTTTCGCCGAACGCACCGCCGGCTTGACGCTCTACGTCTTTTGAGAGATCCACGGTGGCCGTGGTGCCGTCAACATCGACGCTACGAACGCTCGTCCCGGGTGGAAAGCGAATCGCCGCGATCTCGTTGGGCGGCCCCGCCACGGCTTGGACCGCGGCGTAGAAGAGCACGTTGTGCAGGTGTTCTCCGGCGCTCTCGCCCGGTTGTCGAGGCCGCACCGAAACCCGCACGTCGCCGAGCGACGTACCGTCGAGCTTCGTGTAGTAAATCGCCACGGTTTCCTGGTTGCGCGCCGCGCGCTGCGATTGGTAGTACCAGATGCCGGCGGCAACGATTGCGAGTAGCGCGACGAGGATGGGCAGGCGCGTCGATCTCACGTCGGAATTTGCTCTTCGCGGAGGTCGGTCGAAACACCCCCGTCGAAGGCGTTAAAATGAACGGCCTCTCGCAATGAAGTGGCTGGTAAAAACCATTCGGAAAGAACGGCGCGACCTCGAGCGCGCGCGCCGGCGCTTTATCTCCAAACCGACTGAAGCGCGTTTGCACGACGTGCGCACGACGGGGCGGCGATTTCGTTCGCTGCTCGAGGACGTTGCCGAGCTTGCGCCGGTCGAGCGGCTCCGACGCCGCGTGAAGCGCGCGGCCGCTGCGACCGACGCGGCACGCGACGCGACGATCATTCTTCGGCTGCTCGAGTACAGTCTTGATGAGTCGGAAGCCGAGATCGCGGCGCCGCTGCTGATGCGACTGCGCGAGCACGAACGAGACGCTACGCGCCGCGCTCGCAAGGAGTTGCGGCGGATGCGCTTCGCGCCGTAATACTTCGATGAAGCCCGAGCCGATCGATCTAACCGGCGTAACGACGGTCGAAGAACTCATCATTCGCGTCCTGCAAGCGCGGTTACGCGAGGTCGGGGCACTTACGATCGGTCTGGAGCAACGCGACAAGCAAGGCCTTCACGACTTTCGGATCGCGTGCAAGCGCCTGCGATATGCGCTGGAGCGCTTCGAGGATCTCGAGCCTTCCCTGCAGGGTGTCGCCGAACGCCTAGCGCTTCTTCAAGATGCGCTTGGAGAAGCGCACGATCGCGACGTGTTGCTCGCCATTCTTCCACCGGCAATGATTGCAACCGAGCGCCGCCTGCGCGGCGAGCGCGAGGCCTGCGTCGAGCGTGCGGTCGCTCTTTGGAGCGATCTACAGCAAACGATGCGTGCGCTCGACTTTCATCCCGTTTGAATGGGGCTCTAATCCTTGCGCACGTGTACGCAAGGCGTCACGGTGGTATGGAAAGAGCATGATGAACCTACGCAATCTAGTTCTTGCATGCGCACTGGGTGGAGCGGTTGCAGCCGGCATCGCTCCGGCCGCAGCGCAGGTTTCCGCAGGCGTCTACGTTCAGGCCGGGCCTCCGGCACCGGTGTACGAGCCCGTTCCGGCAGCGCCGGGCGCGGGTTACTATTGGGTCCCCGGCTACTGGTCCTGGAATGGATACCGTTACATCTGGATCCACGGACGTTACGCGTATCCGCCGTATGGCGGCGCCGTTTGGCATCCGGGACACTGGGCTCACAACGCCTACGGCTGGTACTGGCGACCAGGCCACTGGGGAGCTCCATACTAACCGCATAGTCGTGGCCCACCGCCCTGACCGCGGTGGGCGATGAGCTTCACGGTGTTGAACCCGCGCCCGCATGCATCTTCGGCGGACGCTGGGCTTGCCGGACGTCGTGCTGTTTTTCGTGGTTGCAGGCTCGAATCTGCAATGGGTTGCGACCGCCGCCGCCGCCGGCGCCAGCTCGATTCCGGTTTGGCTGATCGGCGCGCTTGCGATGTTCGTGCCGCTGTCGATCGCGGTCGTCTTTCTATCGTCGCATCATCCCGACGAAGGCGGTCTCTACGTCTGGAGCAAGCGCGCTTTCGGACCGTTCGCGGGCTTCATCACCGGCTGGACCTACTGGGCCAGCAATCTTCCGTACTTTCCGGCTCTGCTTTACTTCGCTGCCGGCAACGCGCTCTTCATCGGCGGCACCAACGGCGGCGCGCTCTCCGCGTCGCCGGCATATTTCATCGCGGTCGCGCTGGCCGGCTTGGCGCTCGCGACGATCGTCAACATTTACGGCTTGCAAATCGGCAAGTGGCTCAATAACGCCGGCGCCGTGTCGCGCTGGGTCGTGACGCTGCTGCTGATCGCGCTCGGCGGCTTCGCCTGGTGGAAGTTTGGCGCGGCGACGCCGATCAATGCCGCGACGATCCGCCCGGGCTTGCAAATCAAAGACGTGATCTTCTGGTCGGTGATCGCGTTTGCGTGGACCGGTCCCGAGGCCATGCCGTTCATGGGCGGCGAGATCAAGCATCCGCGCCGAACGATTCCGCTGGGATTGGCGATGGCTGCTCCGGCGATTGCCATCATCTACGTTGCGGGAACGGTCGCCGTTTTGGCGGCGCTCGTGCCGCACGACGTGAACCCATCGTCGGGCGTGATGCAAGCAATCGGACACGTCTCAACGGAGTTGCGCTGGTATGCGCTCACCCCGGTTGCGGCGCTGCTGGTTGCGTTGAGCTGCATCGGCAGCTGCGGCGCCTGGCTGGGCGCGGTCGCGCGCATCCCGTTCGTCGCCGGTATCGATCACTATCTGCCGCCCGCGTTCGGACGCATGCATCCGCGCTGGGGCTCACCGGTTGCGGCGCTGCTCACGCAAGCGGGGATCGCCGCCGTCTTCATCTTTCTCGGGCAAGGCGGGACCAGCGTACGCGGCGCTTACGACGTGCTCGTTAGCTCGACGGTCGTGATCACCATGGTGCCGTTTCTCTTCTTGTTTGCGTCGGCGTTCAAGCTGCGGACGGCCCCGCAGACGCCTGAAATGGTCGTGATTCCGGGCGGAAACCTGACAGTCGCGATCGCCGCGCTCGTGGGTCTGCTGACGACGATCTCGGCGATCGTCTTCGCGGGCTTCCCGGCCGACGACGACCCGAACAAGGTGCTCGCCGTCGTTAAGGTGATCGGCCTCACCGCGCTGATGCTGCTCAGCGGCGTCGCAATCTATCTGCTCGGCCGAAAGAAGGCGCTCTCTTCTTAGTCGTCGCCGATGATCGTCTTGGGCATGACGCGGTTGCGCAAAGCGCGGGCTTGAGAAAGCCAGTATTCCGCCGATTTGCCGCCCGCAATCTTCTTGAATGCGCGCGGGGTTTGATTGAAATCGAAGACCGCGGGATCGTCGGCCGGATCGTTGGCGCGCCGGTCGGCCGCCGCGAGGTGCGGCAGACCGAAGTCGTCTTCGATGAAACGCAAAACGCTTGCGGTCTCGTACTGGACGTGGGTCACCGAACCACGCTTAGCGTAGGGCGAGACGACCAGCAACGGTACGCGAAAACCGAGACCGTCGTAATCTTCGTATGGCGGCTGCACCGGATCGAACCAGCCGCCCCAATCGTCCCACATAATGAAGATCGCGGTCGTTTTCCAGAACGGGCTCGTGCCGATCGCATTCACCAGCGACGCGATCCAGGCCGGCCCCCCGGTGGCATCCAGACCGGTATGGTCGGATTGCGGCCAGAGCGGCGTAATCCACGTGATGCGCGCGAGTTTTCCCTTTGAGATGTCGGTGAGAAACTGCGCGGGCGGATTGATGACGTCGGTTTTCCAGTCGGGGCCGTGGTAGACGCCGTAATCCGCTTGGTAAGCGGTCCATAAGCCGCCGCTGCTACCGATGCTGCCGGCGTAGTACCGCCAGCTTATCCCGGCTTTATCGGCAGCGACGCCGAGCGTCGCATTCTTGAAACAAGGAAAGATATCGGGGCCGTAGGTGCGTTGCTCGGTGAGCGTGTTTTCTGTGTCGCTGGCCGAGCCCTCGCAACCCCATAACGACCACGGATCGTTGACGGCGCGGCTTGCATAGGCCGCAACGGTGTATTGATGCGCGACGAAGCTACCGTCCAGATTCGAGGCAAACATGTGATCGGCGAGCACGTACTGGCTGCCGATATCCCAGTATTGCTTGATTTGATCGCGTGGAACGTAGGCATAAGCGAAATTTTTCGGTTCGCCCGGACCGGCAATCTCCTCATTCCAGCCATTCATGCGGCAGTCGGTTCCGGGAAGCTTGCCGCGGCCGTTGCACGCGCTAAAGAATGCAGGCGCGTTGTGGTCGATGTCCCACAGCGTGCCGAGATCCTGCGCGTGCAGCGGAATCTTGTGCCGTTTCTCGTCGTAGCCGTAGTTTTGCGTCAGCGCGCCCGGATAGCTCATGAAGAAATTGTTGAACGAGCGATTCTCCTGAATGACGAAGACCACGTGATCGATCGGCGTCCTCGTAAAGATTGCGGGCGCGTTCGAACGGCCGGCCGCGGGCGGCGCGGCCGGAATTTGCGATCCGCCGCAGCCGGCAAGCACGCCGAGCATGACGGCCGCGCTAATCGCGCGACACCTCAGAGTAAGCAAGCTCATTCGTTGACGCTCCCGATTTTCGACCCGGCCTTCGCGACTCTTTTCGCCATCAGTCGCCGAAGGTCGCGATCGAGCAGGGAACCCGGCGGGAGCGGCGCATTCACCAGCAGTCATAGCTACGGAGGAGTCGCCATGCGCTTTTCACTTCTCGGTGCTTCGAGCGTTATCGCAATCGCGGTTGCGCTTGCAGCGTGTTCCAGTAACGGATCCCAGACGATCCCCGGCGGTCCGCAAGCGGTCGCGCCGATGGGTCATCAGTCGGGTTTCCATCTCGAGGTCGTTGGTCTCGAGCCGGCGGCGGCATCGTGCGGGTCGGGGTATGCAGCGTGTTACGACATCACACCCGGCAAAACGTACAAGGACGAGTGGTGCATCGTTCCCGAGTCGAAAGAGGGCGACGGCTGCCACAGCAGCGATCTCTCGCCCGGCACGTGGACGTGGAAGCTTGGCAAAGTAGAGAAAGCCAAGAAGAGCAAAAAAGTCGCCATCAAAGTGTCCATCAAACCGAATCCGGGCAATCCGACGTATAACTACGTCTTGGCGTCGAAAAAGGTAAAGTCCACAAAGGGCAAGGTCGGCTACGAGTTCTCGATTGAAGCGTGCAATAGCACCAGCTATTGCGCTACGGGAGAGATCGGAATCATCGTCAAGTAGACGAAAGCCGAGGTCGAAGTCTAAATGAGGAGGGTCGGCGTCTGCCGGACCTCCTCAATCGTTGCCGGTCTCCTCTTGGATGGCGCGCACCGCCGATGAGCCGCGTGCCGCTTTCATCCAATATCGTCCTGGCCTATCGCCCGCGATCTTTTTGAATGCCCGCGGCGGCGCGTTGTAGTCGAAAACGTCCGTCGCCGGATCGGCGGCGCGCCTGTCGGCTTTTGCGAGGGGCGCCAAGCCAAAGTCGTCCTCCATGAACCGCAGAACGCTGGCCGTTTCGTATTGCACGTGCGTCACGTAGCCGCGCTTCGCATAGGGCGAAACGACGATCAATGGAACGCGAAAGCCGAGCCCGTCATAATCTTCGTATGGCGGCGCCACCGGATCGAACCAGCCTCCCCAGTCGTCCCACGTGATGAAAATCGCGGTCGAGTCCCAGAACCTGCTCGCGCCGACGGCATCGACGAGCGACGCGACCCACGATGGTCCGGATTTATCCCACAAGCCCGGATGGTCCGAAGTTCCCCATGTCGGCGTGATCCAAGTGATCGCGGCCAGCTCTCCCTTAGCAACGTCGTCGAAGAATCGGGCCGACGGACTGATCACGTTTGCGGACCAGTCGGGCCCGTAAAATATCTTGCTGTCGGCCTGATACGACGACCACATCCCGCCATCGCGGTAAATCCCGCCGGCATAGAAGCGCCACGTCACTCCGCCAGCGTCGGCCTCATCGGCGATTGTGGGATTATCGAAGCACGCGCGGATATCCGGTCCGATCGCGCGCTTCGACGTCAACGTTGGGAGCGTATCGGCTTTTCCGCCTTCGCATCCCCACCACGACCGCGGCGAATCGACGCCGTGGCTTGCATACGCGGCCACTGCATACTGGTGCGCGATAAAGCTGCCGTCGAGATTCGACGTGAACATCCGATCGGCGAGCACGTACTGCCGCGCCAGGCTCCAATACGGTTGCACGTCTTGGCGCTCGACGTAGGAATAGGGCGCGTTCGGCGGATCGTTCCGTTCCTCGTCGCCGCCCCATCCGTCCATCTTGCAATCGGTGCCGGGAAGCTTGCCCTGCCCGTCACAGGCCGCAAAGAACGCGCTCGCCGAGTGATCGACGTCCCAACCCGTCGCCAGACTCCGCGCGCGAAGCGGAATTCTGCGGCCTTTCTCGTCATTGCCGAAATCTTGCGTCGTGGCTTCGGGATAGCCCATGAACAGATCGTTGAACGAGCGATTCTCCTGGATGATGAAGACGACGTGCTTGATCGGCGAGTGTGCCGCTACCGCTTCGCCCGAACCCGGTCCCGATGGGACGCCGCCGGCAAAACACCCGGCCAGCGCAAACATCGCCGCAGCCATAACCGGCCTGCTCATCGCGTTCGGCGTCTTCCCCGTGCGAGGGTTCAATTCCGTGCCCGAAACCCATAAACGGGCTGCCCCGCAAAGTACGTGCGCAGGATCGTCGTTTCAAGGATAGCTTCCGGCGCAACGGCCATCCAATCGCGATCCATCACCACGAAGTCGGCGTACTTTCCAGGAGTAATCGAACCGATCAGATGGTCGGCAAAGTTCGCGCGCGCCGCCGCCAAGGTCATCGAGTCGAGCGTTTCGCGGCGCGTCATCCGCTGGTGCGGCTGCCACGGCCGAGCGACGGCCGCATAGAAGCTGCGCGCCGTATTCACCGCTTCGACCGGCGCGTCGCTTCCGTTTGCTATCGTCGCGCCCGCGTCCAGCAGCGACCGCCACGCATAGGCGTCTCCGGCGCGCTCAGGCCCAAGGCGTGACTCGACCCACGGCGCATCGCTGAGCGCGTGCGTCGATTGCATCGACGCGATGATGCCGAGCTCCGCGAACCGGCGGACGTCTTGCGCGGCGACGACCTGGGCGTGTTCGATTCGCAGGCGTGGCTCGCTCGTAACGCGCGCTCGCCGCAACGCTGCCTCGTAAGCATCTAACGCGCCGCGATTGGCGCGGTCGCCGATCGCGTGAACGCAAACCTGGAACCCGTTGCGCAATGCGGCGACCGTCGTGTCTTCAATCCTTTTCGGCGATGCCAGCGTCAAGCCGAGGTTCGCGGGATCGTCGCTGTATGGCGCAAGCAATGCCGCACCCCGCGAACCGAGCGCTCCATCGGCATACATCTTGATCGCGTTCACCCACAAGCGCCCATCGTAGGCGGCTTCGACGGGGCCGCGCCCGGTATGCGACGCAATCAGCTCCGGTTGGTCGTGCAACATCGCGTAGTTTCGGATCGAGAACTCGTCGCGTTCGAGAAGTTCGCGGTGGGCGGCGAGCGCGGCGTCGTCGCAGCCCGGCTCGGCAATTGCCGTAACGCCCCATCGATTGCACTCGGCAATCGCGGCGCGAATCGCTTGAACCAGCCGCGCCTGTGACGGTTTTGGCGCCCTGTCGAAAATCAGTTCCTGCGCTGTGTCGATGAAGACCCCGGTGAGCCGGCCGTCTCCCGCGCGCACGATCCGGCCGCCGGGCGGAGTGGGCATGTCTTCGCGGATGCCGGCGTCGCGCATCGCGCACGCATTTGCCAGTAGCGCGTGACCGTCGACCCGAGTGAGCACCACCGGCCTGTCAGGAATCGCCGCGCTCAACTCGTCGTGAACGGGCAAGTCGCGATCGGGCCAAAGACTCTCGTCCCAGCCGCGGCCGAAAACCCAACCGCCGTTCGAGGTTCGAGCATGGCGCTCGGCACGCGCGACGAGCTCCTCGAACGAATGCACGTCGCGAAGGTCGGCCTGTTCGAGCGCCAGCCCAAGGCCGGTCAGGTGCAAATGCGCGTCGACCAGTCCGGGCATGACGGTCGCGCCTTCAAGCTCGAGCACTTCCGTCGCCGGCCCGCGCATCTCCATCGCGCCGGCAACCGAACCGACGTAGGAAAAACGATTGCCGGCAATCGCGAAAGCCTTTGCCGAAGAATACCGGTCGTCGACGGTATGGATCGTGCCGCCGATGACGATTACGTTTGCCGGCGCCAATGCCACTCCAGCGTGATTCGACGTTGAGAACCGTCGCACTACCCGAATTCAAGCAGGGGGCCACCGGCTTAACCGGTGAAGCACCCGCCCTTGGGAGGAGCTGAAATGGCAGAGACGCCGGTACTGACCGAGTATTTGTTAAAGCTTTCCACCGATGCTGACGAGCTGAAGAACTTCCGCGCCGCGCAGAAGGGCAAAACGGTGGTGGATTATTTGGCACAGCAAGGGCTCGACAGTGAGCAGGCAGATGCGATCGAAAGCAACGACCCGCACAAGATCGTGAAGGCGGTTCTCGAGGAGCTCCGGCGACTTAGCGCCCTTCACAAGGTGGATCCAAAGGAAAAACCGCTCTTCGGAACGCCGGTCACCATCGTTGCGCCGCTGGGAAACTTCCAGCAAGACCATCTCCACCTGACGCAATAATTCCCGATGAGTCCAAGGGCGGGTTCCCTGTCCGTGGTGGGAGTGGGTATACGGGCACCTGCGCAAGCGACGCTCGAGGGTTCTTCGCGAATCCGCAGCGCCGAAAAGGTCTTCTCCCTCGTCACGGACCCTCTCGCCGAGTACTGGCTCCGCACGCTTAATAACCGAACGCAGTCGCTTTGCGACCTTTACAGCGTCGGAAAGGATCGCTTTGAGACGTACTGTGAGATGGTGGATCGCATTATGGGAGCCGTTCGCGAAGGGCTGCAGGTATGCGTGGTCGCGTACGGGCACCCCGGCGTAGCCGCGTACCCGCTTCATGAATCGGTGCGGCGCGCGCGCATCGAAGGATTCGCGGCAGAGATGCTCGCCGGCATCTCCGCCGAGGACTGCCTCTTTGCCGAGCTGGGGATCGACCCGATTGCTGGTGGCTGCTGTAGTTACGAGGCAACGGATTTTCTTTTGCGGCGCCGCAGCTGCAACCCAGGCGGCAATTTAATCCTGTGGCAGGTTGGCGTGATAGCGGAACGAGGTCACAAGCACGAGGACGTTGCGTGGAACCGCGCCGGGCTGGCCGTTCTCACCGGCGTGCTGTTGGAGACCTATCCGCCGGATCATGAGGTAGTTATCTTTGAAGCGGCGCGGCTTCCGGCGTGCGAGTCGTACGTCGAACGAGTCGCTTTACGCGACTTACCGGAGGCGGGCGTTACGGCGATGTCGACGCTATTCGTTCCCCCGATGACGAGCGCGCCGATCGACGACGAAATGTCGCGAAGGCTTGGACTGCGGGAGCCGTGTCGAACTCCGGAAGAGTCGCGCTCGTAGCGTTTCTCGGCATTTGGTCGGCCGGCACGCTCTGGCCGCAGATTGCGTGCACCTGGCAGCAATGTCCCGGCAACGGCCTTGCTACCAACTTCGACGGCGTCGTCACGAGAGTTCAAGACGGGTCGCCGGCTCAACGCGCGGAGATCGTTCCGGGCGACCGCATTGTTTCGCCGTTGCCCGAGGGACTTTTCCGAAGGCCGCCCCCGCTACTCGAATTTCGCCTTCTGCACGAGGGCGCCGAGCGCGCCGTAACGCTGGCCCCGGAGCCGGAGAGGATGACTCCGTCGGACCGGTTGACCAGGCTGGCATTGGTCGCGTCCTATGCGATATTCTTGGTTGTCGGATCCGGCGTGCTGCTGTTGCGCCCAAGCGCCATGACGTGGGCTTTCTACTTATACTGCCTCCTGCGCAGATACGGCGACTTCGGGTTTTATTGGGCGGGATCGAGCGCGTTCTTTTGGTTTAACTTTTTGGCCTTCGCGGCGCTGGGCGGAGCGAGTTGCGCGCTGGTGACGATCTTCGCCTTACGTTTTCCGCGCGACCGGCTGACCGGCTGGCGCCTGCAGGTTAATCGTTTTGCCGTTGGGCTGACGTTTGCACTTCCTGTTGCGTGGCTCTGCCTGTTTGTTCGCGTCGGGATTTTCGGGTTGCCTTCCCAGTCGCTCTTCGATGCGATGCTCTACCTCACGTCGCTGGTCTACCTGGGCGCGGCCGCGATCTTCGTACTAACGCTTATTCAGAGCCACGGCGAGGACCGGCAGCGTCTTCGCTGGATTCTCGTCTTTCCGATCGTCCTCGTCCTGCGCGTGGTGGTGGTCAACTTTCAATACTCGCTACCGAGCTGGTTTTCCGTCATGCTCATCGTTCTTGCGGTTTGCATTCCGATTTCGGTCGCATACGCCGTCGTTCGCCAGCGCGTCTTCGATGTCGAATTTGCGATCAGTCGAGCCCTAGTGTACGCGGCGATTACGAGCATCATTGCGGGGACGTTCATTCTG
The DNA here is from genome assembly GCA_035654155.1 of Candidatus Babeliales bacterium. Classification (GTDB taxonomy): domain Bacteria; phylum Vulcanimicrobiota; class Vulcanimicrobiia; order Vulcanimicrobiales; family Vulcanimicrobiaceae; genus Cybelea. The sequence goes on along the minus strand of DASRXM010000058.1, from coordinate 74,724 downwards.
CTCGACTGGTTTATGTCCAGACAGTTCGCGCAGACGCGTTTCACGTTAACCGCCGAGATCATCCTTGCGCTTGCGATCGGCTCGTGGCTGAACATGTTGCACCGTAACGTGGATCGGTTTATCGATAGCACGTTTTTCCGGCAGCGTCATCTGGCCGAGGAGCGCCTTACGAAAGCGGCTGCCGCGGTCCTACGCGCCGAATCGCGCGAGGTTGTCGATCGATTCCTGGTCCACGAGCCGCTCAAAGCGCTCGATCTGCACTCGGCGGCGATCTTTCGGGGCAGCGACGCTTCGGGACGTTTCATCCGAGAGATGGCGGTAGGTTGGGAGCGAGTCGAGACACGCGAGCTGACGCAAGAAGACCCGCTCGTGCTTCATCTTTTGGCTGAGCAAACCCCGGTCCGGCTTGCTGACGTCGTTTGGCCTTCCGAGGAATCGCCGATGCGCCTCGGAGATTCGGTTCTCGCGATGCCCGTGCTGCTGCGCGATCAGCTGGCTGCGATCGTTCTTTACGGTCCTCACCGCAACGGCACCGACATCGACCCCGACGAAGCGCGCGCCGTATCGTTGCTCGTCGAGCGTGCCGGCGCCGCCTACGATCACATCGAGGCCCGGACGCTGCGCGAGAAAGTCGACGCCCTCATGCGCGAGCGCGACGCGCAACGCCGCGAAATCGAACTGCTCCGCGCAAGCACCGCGTGACTGTTAAATGACGCAAGCCTAACGGCGCCTCGCACACGCTCGTCGCGCGCCTCCTGCGCGCTCCTGCTCGGCGACTTTTTCGGGAGAGCCTGAGCGAGCGCAGCGAGTCGAAGGGTTTGTAGCGGCCATCCATGGCCGGCCCGAAAAAGTTCGACGGTGCTCGCTGCCGTTAGGCTTGCGTCATTTAAGCGCGTGCTTCCTTAGACCATATAGGTTTTCGGGGGAGCCGCCATCTGCAAGACGGCGCGGTCAATCTTAAAAGCCGAAAGATCCAATCCGGCCGGGGCGTCGCCTAACGCGAGGTCGCTCAAAATACGGCCGATCACGCTTGCAAATTTGAAACCGTGCCCGGCACCGACCGCGACGCTGACGTTTGGATGTTCCGGAAGCGTGTCGACGATGAAGTCCCGGTCGGGAGTGAGAGCGTACAGGCACGTCTTGAGCCGGACGATCGGGCCTAGGGCGCTTGGCAGATACCGCTCCATGAATCGGGTGACGCGCGCGGTAATCTCCGGATCTTCCTCGAATCCGCGGGTGTCCGGGTCGACCGGCTTGCCCCCCGTGTCCTGCGTGATCTTCACGGCATCGCGCTCGCCGAAGACCGGAAAGCCGTAGAACGCCGGATCGTCCATCCATATCCAAATCGGAAAGGATCCGAACGCAAACGGCCGCAGATCGCGTGCTTGAAAGTACGTGACCTGCTCTTTCGTTACTTCAAAAGGAATGCGAACACCGAAGTGCGCGAGGGCGCGATCCGTCCACGCACCGGCCGCGATGACGAGGTGGCCCGCGCGGTAGCGGTCGCCGCTCGCCTCGACCTCGATTTCGCCGCCTGCCGCACGCAGCGACGTTACCGCAACCCGCTCGCGCAGCGTCGCGCCGAAATTGGCGGCCGCGCGGCGAAGCGCAGCGGTCGCAGCGTCGGCGGCCACGATTCCGCTGTCGGGCTGGAACAGCCCATGAATCTCGTCGTCGATTTGCCAGACCGGCCAGCGCTTGCGGATTTCGGCGGCGTCGAGCCGCTCGTAACCCACGCCGCATGCTTCCAACGAGTCAGCGTAGGTTGCGATCGGGATTGCGCCGTCGTGCGGGCCGATGTCGAGGCCGCCGGTCGTGAACACAAGCTGTTCGCCGGCGTCGCTTTCCAAAGACTTCCAGGCGGCATAAGCTTCCTTCGCGAGCCGCACGTACGCCGGCGAGAAGTACGACAGGCGAATGATGCGCGACCAGTCGTGAGAACTGCCGCGTGCGTGGCCGAATTCGAACTGTTCCAGCCCCAGGACGCGCGCGCCGCGCTTTGCCAGCCAATACGTGGCGCCGCTTCCCAGCGCGCCGAGACCGATGACGACGGCGTCGTAATCGCGGGTCACGGCAGTGTCGTATCTCCCGACACTAAGCCGCGCGATTCGAGGTAGCGGCGGATGTCGAGGCTGGCGTCCTCCATCGGCGCGTAGTAACCGTGGCGAAATGCGCGCGAGCTCATTCCGGCTTGAACGCTCTCGCATATGCTCCAGTCCTGCCGGTTTACGAGATTCCAAAACTCGATGACATCGCTTGGATCGAAACCCGGTTTCGCGATTTCGTCGGCGTGGAATAGAAAGTCGCAAACGATCGTCGTCGCCGCCGGGCCGGCCGGCCAGAGTGAGAATGCCGCGACGTGCTCCGCCGCCAAGCTCAGCATGAAATTCGGATAGACGAGCTCACCCTTGTGGCGCACCCTTTCGTCGTCGCTCAAGCCCGCAAATGGAGCCCGATCGGCCGTTCCGTTCGCGGTAAAGGTCCAAGCACCGGCGCGATGAGGAATTCCGCGTTCCCAATCAAGCTCGGCGCCGCCGCGCCGCTTGAAAGCCGGAACGACGCGGCAGAGCTCTGGATGAACGCCCGCGCAGTGGTAGCACTCGTTGTAATTTTCGAGCATCACCTTCCAGTTAGCGACGACCTCGTAGCGGAGCGTCCGAACCACTTTTAACTCACCGAGTGGATAACGCGCGAGCCGTTGTGGAATCGCTCCGAGTTGCGTCGCCAGCGTTGCCGCTCCGTCGCCGATTGCCCCGGGCGAACATCGAACGAAGACAAAGCCGTTCCACTCGTCCACGGCCACGTGGTGCAGGCGGCGCGCGTCCGGCGGAACGGCTTCGGGCGCAACGAACGGTGAGGCAATCAGGCGGCCATCGAGCGCGTACGCCCACGAATGATAGGGGCAGCGAATCGTTCCGCGGACGGTGCCCTGGCCGCACAGAAGCCGGCTGCCGCGATGGCGGCAGAAGTTGAGGTGCGCGCGCAGACCGTCGGCTGCGCGAATCAGGATGACGCTTTCCCCGGCAACGTCGAGCACGCGGTAGGACCCGAGAGCTTGGAGCTGCTCGGCCCGCCCGACGTAAAACCATTGGTCCCAAAATACCGACTCGCACTCGCGGGCATAGAACGCCTGGTCCCAGTAGGCTTCCCGCGGAAGAGAGGGCTCGAGTCGGCTATTTTCCGAAGGTTTCACGGTCTATTTATTAAAAAGCCAAATAAAACGGTGCCCTGAAGCGGATTCCGTCAAACGAGATAGAACCCTGCGGATGACGCTGCCCACGTGGTTACGAGGTGAGATTATGCAGACGTTTGTAAAGCCGCAGGTCGGCGCCGGCGCTAAAACGCTGGCGGCTTCTTGGTACATCTCGCCCGTGATCTTCGCTGAAGAACGCGAACGAATTTTTGCGCGCTCGTGGCTTTGCGTCGGACGCGAAGAACGGATTGCGCGCCCCGGAGACTTCTTCACCGTCGAGTGTGGAAGTGAAAGCCTGATCGTCACACGGGATTCCGCCGGTAGCGTGCACGCTTTCTTCAACGTGTGCAGGCATCGCGGCTCTCGGATCTGTGACGTTTCGTCAGGCCGTTTCCAAGGCTCGATTCAGTGTCCGTACCACGCGTGGACCTACGGACTCGACGGGCAACTTAAAGTCGCGCGCAACATGGCCGAGGTTGCCGGCTTCGATCAGCGCGAGTATCCGCTTAAAGAGGCGCATGTCGCCCTTTGGGAAGGATTCGTTTTCATCAACCTTGCCGGCGAGACGGCCTTTGAAGCCGCATTTCGGCCGTTGCTTGGGCGATTTGGAAACTGGAACATCGCGGCGCTGCAAACGGCGCGCAGCTTACGCTACGAGCTGAAGTGTAACTGGAAGCTCGTCTTTCTTAATTATTCGGAGTGCTATCACTGCCCGCTTGTGCACCCGCAGCTCGATAAGCTTTCCCCATCCGACAGCGGACGGAACGATCTTGCGGAAGGGCCGTTTTTGGGCGGTTATTCCGAGCTGCGAAAGCCGGGGACGAGCCTAACGACGTCGGGCCACAGTACGCTAGCCCCGCTGGGTACGGTATCGGGCGCCGATCTCGATCGCGTCTACTACTACACGATCTTTCCGTCTATGCTGCTCAGCTTGCATCCGGACTACGTGATGGTGCACTACGTGAAGCCGCTGGCGGCAAACCGGACGGAAGTCGTTTGCGCCTTCCTCTTCGATCCATCCACAATCGCGCAGCCCGGCTTCGATCCCAACGAAGTGGCCGATTTTTGGGACCTGACCAATCGGCAGGATTGGCACGTGAACGAGCTGACGCAACTGGGCTTGAATTCCCGCGCCTATTCGCCGGGGCCGTATTCGAACGCCGAAGGATTGCTGAGCGCCTTCGACCGCCACTATTTGCACGTGATGGGAGCGTAGCATCACGCTGGGGCTGCTGCTCGCGGCGGGCGTAGCGATGCCGTCGCTGCAGGGTCTGGCGTGGCGCAACATTGGACCGGCAACCGCCGGCGGCCGTGCATCGGGTGTAGCAGGAACCGACGCCGATCCGAACCTTTACTATTTCGGCGGTGCCGACGGTGGCGTGTGGAAGACGACCAACGGCGGATTGACGTGGCGGAACGCTTGGCCGCAAGACGCGCCGGGCGCAATCGGCGCGATTGCAATCGATTCACAGGATCGAAACACGGTCTGGGCTGGGACGGGCGAGCCAAACTTTCGCAACGACATCTCGTACGGCGACGGCGTATGGGTGACGCATGACGGCGGGGCGCACTGGCGCAACGCCGGTCTGCGCGAAACGTGGGCGATCGCGCAAATCGTCATCGATCCCCGAGACTCTCGGCGCGTCTGGGCAGCTGCGGCCGGTAATCCGTACCGGGACAGCGGCGAACGGGGCGTCTATCGCACGCTTGACGGCGGACGCACTTGGCAGCGCACGCTTTATCTCGGGCCATCCAGCGGCGCATCGGACGTTGCCATTGACCCGCGTAATTCCAACGTCGTTTTCGCCGGCATCTGGCAGTTCCGGCGAGTTCCATGGAGCTTTTCGAGCGGCGGTCCGCTCGACGGCATTTTTAAATCGGTTGACGGCGGCTCGACGTGGCGCCGCCTGCGCGGGAACGGGTTGCCGCGGGGCGACACCGGGCGAATCGGCCTTGGGGTCGCCGGCGCTCGCGTTTACGCGCTCATCCAATCGAGAGAAGGCGTGCTCTGGCGCTCCGACGACGGCGGCGCAGCTTGGCGACTGATGACGCGCGACACGCTGGTGAACCAACGGCCTTTCTATATGAGCAGGCTCGCGGTCGATCCGTCGGATTCCAATCGTGTCTTCTTCTCCTCCGAGGATTTGATCGAAACGCGCGACGGGGGCAAGACGTTTGAGGACGTTACCGGCGCGGTGCACCAGGACCACCATGGCCTGTGGATCTCGCGCAACGGCCGGCGCATCATCGAAGCCAACGACGGCGGCGCGCCGATCTCGATCGACGGCGGAACGACCTGGGACTGGCGGTTCAATGTCGTGCTCGCGCAGATCTACCGCCTCGGTTACGACGAACAGAACCCGTATCACGTTTGCGGCGGGATTCAAGACAACGATTCCTACTGCGGGCCGTCGGATTCGCTCAGCCCGCTGGGCATCGAGAACTCTGACTGGCGCGACGTCGGCAACGACGGCGACGGTTCGTGGGTGTGGCCTGAACCGGGGAGCCCGTCTTCTATTTGGAACGTCGGCGTCAACGAGCTCAACGGACAGCTCGGCATCTTCGATTTAAATTCACGGCAAAATTACGACATTACCCCCGACGTAACCGACACGAACGGACGCGCGTTAGCGGGGTTGCAATACCGGGCGAACTGGGAAGCGCCGATTGCGTTTGGCGGGACGGCCCGGCCTTCGGCACCGATCGCCTATTATGGCGCGAACGTGTTGTTCGAGTCGATGGATCGTGGGCGCAGGTGGGTGCCCGTAAGCCCCGACCTCACGCGCAACGATCCGAGCAAACAGCAAGTCGCCGGCGGTCCGATCAATACCGACATTTCCGGTGCGGAGTTCTATGACACGATTTTCGACATCGCGCCGTCGCGGCTCGAGCCGAGTCGCATATGGGTTGGAACCGACGACGGATTGGTCCAGCTAACGCCGGACTGGGGAGCTCATTGGCGCAACGTAACGCCCCCCGACGTCGCGCCGTGGGGCCGGATCGATACGGTTGAAGCCTCGAGCGCCGATCCGATGCGCGCCTACGTTGCGATCGATCGGCACGTCATGGGCGACGCGAGTCCCTACATTTTGGTTACCGACGACTCGGGAACGACCTGGCGCACCATCGTCAACGGCTTGCCGCGCGATCAGTACGTCCACGTGGTACGCGAGGATCCGGCAAACCCAAACGTTCTTTACGCGGGACTGGAGCAAGGCGTCTGGTTTACCCTCGATCGCGGCCTGCACTGGCACAGCCTGCGCCTGAACATGCCTTCGGTAGCGGTGCACGACATGCGGATTCAGCCCGAGTATCGCGACCTCGTCGTCGCGACGCACGGTCGCGGGTTTTGGATTCTCGACGACCTGGCCGGCATTAGCGGGCTGAGCAGCGCGGTCGCCGCCGGAACGCCGGCGTTATTTCCAGCGCGGACCGCATACACGTGGTATCGCTGGTGGACGTCGTACTACGGAACGCATGCCGACGAGTGCTGTCTCTCCGCCGGAACGTACGCGGGAGAGGATCCACCCGAGGGCGCGACGCTGACGTATTATCTGCCGGCGCCGACGCGAGCGCGGATCGAGGTGCGCGATGCGATCGGACGCCGCGTTCGATGTTTCGACGCCGCCGGCGATGCGGGCGTCCAGCGCACTGCTTGGGATCTTACCGAAACTCCGCCCGTTCCGTGGCTGCGTGCGCGTTCTTGGAATCGCGGCGGACCCGGACCGACGGTCATTCCCGGGCGACGATACGCGATCGCGCTTCACGCCGGCGGCACCACGGTCGTCCAAACCCTCGATGTAAAACCGGACCCGCGGGCGGCGTGGACGCAAGCACAGTACATGGAGCGCTATCTCTTCGTGAAAACGCTCGACGACGAGCTATCGGCGACCGACCTCGCACTAAACCGGATGGATGCGTTGCCCTACCACGATAAAGCCGTGTACTCGATGTTCACCTCCGACGTCGTGAACTCGGAGGACGATCTGCTCAAGCCCGATCGGTTGCGCGAGCGCCTGACGATTTTGCAAGGCGTCATCGAGCTCTCCCAAGGGCCGCCGACGCCGGCCCAGCAGCGCGAAGCCGATGCCATTCAGGCGCAATTCGACACTACCATGACCGCGTACCGCGCGTTTTTGAGCGCCCATCATTTGCCGCCCGACAAAAACCCGGAGGTTTGCGAATGACGTCCGTGCGAGCACCGATAGCCGTCACACTGCTTTTTAGTTTGGCGATGACGGCCTGGGCACGGGCCGGTACGACCGGCGGAATCAACGGCATCGTCACGGAAGCCGGGACGACGACTCCGATCGCGGGGGCCAAGGTTACGGTCACGAGCCCGTCGGAGAGCGCGAGCGTTACGACCGACGCGCACGGACGCTTCGCATTTGTCTCGCTGGAGCCCGACGAGTATACGATTTCGCTTGAGAAGACCGGTTACGACTCAGTGTCGTACGGTGGCCTCGCGGTGCTGGCCGACGCGCAGCAGACGCTCAGCTTGAACATGCGCATCGCGCTCAAGACCATCGCGAACGTTACCTCGCGCAGCACGTCCAGCCTGGTCAAGCCGGGAACGACGGCGGACATCTACAGCATCAATGCCGCGCAGCAGGCACGCACGGCAGTCTTGGGCGGCGGCGGCGCGCTCAACAGCGCATACTCGGCGATCGCCTCGGTGCCGGGCGCCTACGTTCCGGCGAATCAAAACGGCTACCTCCAGGCCGTTCACGTCCGCGGCGGCGACGCGTACGAGGTCGGTTACGAGTTCGACGGCATTCCGGTCAATCGCGCCTTCGACAATTATCCGTCCGGTTCGCTCTCATCGTTGGGTCAGCTCGAGCTGCAAGTGTACACCGGTGCGACGCCGGCAAATGCCGAAGCCCAGGGCCTCGCCGGCTTCGTAAATCAAGTCATCAAAACCGGGACCTTTCCGGGCTACGCGAGCGCGAACTTGAGCCTCGGCTCGCCGATTTTCTACCACAGCGCGAACGTGGAGGTCGGCGGGGCGGCGCCCGATCGCAACTTCTCGTACTACGTGGGCATCGGCGGCTACAATCAAGACTACCGCTACGTTAACCAATTCGGCGGAGCGACGTACGCCGGCGAGTTCGGACAGCAGCTGGCCCAATGCCCCGCTCCCAGCGAGTTGGCGAATCTTCCCTCGTGCTTCACCAACGGCGCGCCGAACGTCGGATTGGGTGGTCAACCGGGATGGCTTCTCGGTCCGATCGGTTTCGGCACGATCAATGCCGCAAACGTCGCGAACCGCACCTCGGTCATCAACCTGCACGTAGGAATACCTCACCGAAACGACGGGCTGCGCGACGACGTGCAGCTGCTCTACGACAACGATGAAATTTTCACGACGTTCTTGAGCTCCGTCAACGACGAGGGGTACGTCAACTGGATCAACTCGGTCCCACCCAATCCAATCACCGGCAAGTCATTTCCTCCATATTATCTCGACTCGTATCAGTACGTCGGACAGCTGGGTGAGTTCTTGCCGTCCGACTATGCATCGCTGGTGACGCCGTACTTCTACCCGTCCTCACCGCCGCATCCGTTCGACGGCCCGATTCCGGATCCGTACAATCAGCGCGATCGCGGTTACAACGGCCAGGCGATCGTGAAGGTGCAGTACCAGAAGAACTTCAGCTCGAGCGCCTTTTTGCGCGTCTACGGCTACACGTACTACTCGGACTGGATCGAGAACGGGCCGATGATGTCGTTGCAGCCGTACGCCTACTACGACTCGGGCGACTACGAGATCAACAATCATACCCGAGGCATCAGCGTCGCCTTTACCGATCAGCTGAGCCCGCAAGACCTGCTCGAAGCCGAAGGCTCGTACACAACCTCGAGTGGCGCGCGCATCTACAACGAGCAGATGTTCGACCTCGCCGACAGCTTTGCGGTGCTGGTCGACAAGAATGCCGTCTTCAGCGGAACGTGCTACGCAGTCGTCACCAGTCACGGCGTCGAGTCCGCCGTTCCCACGACCTGCAGCGACGGCCAGGGTGGAGGCGTCACCTACGGCAACTTGCTGCCGACCTTCGCTTCGCTGGAGGGCATTTATTCGGGAACGTCGCCGCCGCCCAACGTCAGCGGCTTGAGCTGCGGCGGCGGTCCGTGCGGGTATTACGTGGTCGAAAACGGGGCGTACGGCTTGAATAACACCGTAACGCCATACTTCACCGGCTACTCGCTGACCGACCAATGGCGACCCAGCGACAAGCTCTTCTTTAATCTCGGACTGCGCGTCGACAACTACGACTACGTCGGCGCCAACACCAACTTTGGGCCGGCTCGAGATTTTTGGTTTAACGCCTTCAACCAGGACACGTGCTTCGACACGCAGACGCTCCAGCTCATTGACCGCAGCGCCCTGGTCGGATCCGGCGGCTGGAGCACGAACTCCCAGAAGCCGTGCTCGACCTTCGGCAGCCAATACGTGGACGCCAACATGCAGAACACGCCGGGCGCGTTCGACTACAACATTCCGCAGCCGCGATTCGGCGTGACCTACACGGTCAATCCGAATACCGTGCTGCGGGCCAGCTATGGTCGCTACAACGAACAGCCGAGCGCCGCCTACGAACAGTACAACTCGTTGCAGCAGAACCTCCCCGACACGCTCTCGCAATTCTACTATCTTGGCTTCACGACGCCCGGTCATGAGGTTGCGCCCTCGGTCTCCTATAACAGCGACTTTTCGCTCGAGCAGCATCTGCCGGGAACCGACATGTCGTACAAGCTAACGCCCTTCTTGCGGCAGACTCAGGATCAGATCGAAAATTTCTACATTAATTACACGACCGGGCTGGTGTCGGGGCTCAACGCCGGATATCAGACGTCGAGGGGCTTCGAGTTTCAATTCGACAAAGGCGACTTCAGCAAAAACGGCTTCGCTGCGCAACTTTCCTTTGCGTACACCTACGTCACGGTGAAATACAGTCTGCTGCCCAACGGCACGAGCATTCTTTCGCCGATCAACTCAGCGATCGCGCAATACAATGCCTACACGAAATCGTGCGCCGGCGGAGGAGCGGCGCACGACAAGAACGAGTTTGGTCAGGCAATGTGCGGCGCGACGACGAACGGGCTGCCTGCTGCGGCCTGCTATACCCCCGGCGGCACGCCCGATCCGTCGTGCAAGCCGGGCGACATTGCCAATCCGTACTGGCTCTCGCCGGCCTTCGGGCTGCTCGATCCGGGAGCGGCGTACCTGCCCTATTCGATCTTTCCGTCGTTGATCGGTTCGGGCGTCAACGCGTTCGACTATCCCTACGTCGCGACGCTATTACTCAACTACAAGTACAACAAACTGACGATTACGCCGTCGTTCCAATACGTGGCGGGCAACCGCTACGGCGCGCCGATTACGACGCCGGGCATCAATCCGGCGGCGGGGTGCGGCAAACCGCTTCCCGGCTCGACCACCGGCGATCCGCGCTACCCGTACGGTGCGTCCGGCGGCGGCCCGTTCAATGCCGATAACCCCGGTTGCGTCGCGACGCTGAACATTCCCGATCCTTATACCGGTCAGTTCGATGCCGTCGGGGCCTTTCGCGAACCGGCGCAGCTCCTCGGGCACCTTCAAATCTCGTACGCAGTCTCGCCGCGGCTGACGGCTTCGCTGACGCTCGCAAACCTACTGCAAACGTGCTTCGGCGGCCAGCATATGGCCTTCACGTACTACTGGAGCAACTCGACGTGCCTCTACACGAATCTGGTCGGTGGGCCGTACACGCCGCCGGTCGGCAACGCTTACAACCCCGGCGCGAACGTGCAGACCTTCTTGCGGTATCCGTACGAGCCGTATTTTGGAACCTATAACGACCAAACCAGTTCGCTCAACGAACCCTTCAACGCATACTTCAGCCTTAAGGTGAGCATTTGAAATACGACGCGATCGTCGTGGGCGGCGGTCATAACGGTCTCGTCACGGCGTGTTACCTCGCACGCTCCAAGTGGCGCGTACTGGTTCTGGAACGACGCTACGTGGTTGGGGGCGCTTGCGTGACCGAAGAAGTCTTCCCAGGCTTCAAAGTCTCGACCGCCGCCTACGTCAATAGCCTGTTTCGCCCGGAGATCATTGCCGATCTCCGCTTGAACGAATATGGCTTCGAAGCGATCGAACGCAATCCGGCTTCGTTCTCGCCATTTCTAGACGGGCGTTACTTGATGCTCGGCGCCGGCCTCGCCGCCGACGCCGCGGAGATCGCGAAGTTCAGCGAGCGCGACGCGCAGCGTTACCCGCAGTACGAAGCCATGCTCGAGCGCGTCGCATCAGTAGTCGAGCCGACGCTGACGCAAGTTCCTCCGAACTTTCTGCGGCCGAGCTTGGCGCAAATGCTCGAAGCAGGCAAGATGGGCCGAGCACTGCAGCGGCTGGGACCGGCAATGGGCGAAGCGATTGAAGTGCTTACCGGCGCGGCTCGGCCGATTCTCGACCGCTGGTTCGAGAGCGAGGAAGTGAAGGGCACGATCGCAACCGACGCGATCATCGGCGCGTTCATGGCGCCCTCGATGCCGGGCACCGCGTACGTATTATTCCACCACGTGATGGGCGAAACGAACGGCAAACGCGGAGTGTGGAGCTACGTGCGCGGCGGAATGGGCGGCTTGACGCAAGCGCTCGCGGCGGCCGCGAAGGACCTCGGTGTGGAGATCCGCACGGAGGCTGAGGTTGCGCGGATCCTGACGCGGCGCGGGCGCGTTAGCGGCGTCGCGCTGGAAAGCGGCGAGGAGTTCGGTGCGAACCGCGTCGCAAGCGGCGTTGATTGCCATCTCACCTTCGAGAAGCTCGTCGATCCGGGTGACCTGCCGCCTGCGTTTCGCGAAGCGGTAGCTCGAATCTCGTACAGCAGCGCGTCGTGCAAAATCAATGTCGCGCTCGAACGGCTGCCCAGCTTCACCGCCTTGCCTGGGCACGAACCGGGGCCGCAGCATTTCGGCACGGTTCATCTGTGTCCCGATCAGGATTTCATCGAGCGCGCCTACGATGACGCGAAGTACGGAGCGTTTTCACGCGAGCCGGTCGTCGAGTGCACGATGCCGTCTTCATTAGACTCTACCGTCGCGCCGCCCGGAAAGCACCTAATGTCGATGTTCACGCAGTACGCGCCGTACGCCCTAAAGGATGGTCCCTGGACCGACGCATTGCGCAACGAATACGCCGACCGTTGCTTCGACGTGGTCGAGCGGTATGCACCGGGATTCAAAGACTCGGTGATCGATCGCCAGATCCTGACGCCGCTCGATCTCGAGGAAAAATTCGGTCTGACCGGCGGCAGCATCTTTCAAGGCGCCATGCCGTTGCACCAGCTCTTTGCCTTTCGTCCGGTTCCAGGCTACGCCGGTTACACGACGCCGATCAAAGGTCTGTATCTCTGCGGCGCGGCCGCGCATCCCGGCGGCGGCGTGATGGGCGCGGCCGGCTGGAATGCCGCGCGCGTAATCCTTCGCGGAGGATAACGGTCAGGAACGCGCCGGAGGCGTCCAGTCGCGATGGCTCAGGTGCGCCGGAGCTTTTTCCAAGCGGCCGCGTTTCTCGAACTGTTCCGAAAGCCACTGGAACCACTCCAAGTACATCGGCCAATCTTGCGCTTCGCGAGTTTCCTTCGCAATAGTACACAGACGATGCCATATCGAGATCACAGCGCCGCCCACGAGATCCTCGGTCACGTCGAAAGAGATAGTGCCGCGATAAACCAGAGCACCGAGGGTTTCAAAGCGAAAAGCGATGACCGTAAGGGCCTCGACATAATCGTGGCCGAGAGCGTGCAGCTCTTTGCTCGAGATACCGGGAGCAAGACCCATAATCAGTTCGAAAGCGCGAGAGAAATCCTGATCCTGGAGCGACCGCACGAGCTCGACGGCTCCCGCGTCTCGGCGCTGTGTCCGCATCTGGGCGAGCTGGTTCACGCCGACGAGCGCCGTGATGAGGATAACGACGCCGGTGAATGCCGTGCTCAAGGCCGTAACTGCTTCCCAGGTCATTTCGCGGAGTTTCCGCGCTTTACGGAGACGTGCCTGGAGCCCGGAATGAGTGCCCAGCCATTGGAAGCTCGCCTGGCCCATCTCGTGGGAGCTTTCTTGCAGGTCGACCGAAGGCTCGAGACAATCGAACGCGCGATGGAGGCTCGCTTCAGCCAGCTCGAAACCCGCTTGGAGTCACGATTTTCGATCGTCGATCAGAGGTTCAATTGGCTGATCGGAATCGTCGTGGCGAGTTGGATATCAACCGTCGTCACGGTGCTCTTTCGTCACTGAGGCATCCGTTAGCGTCGGGCGCTGCTCGAACGGTCTACCCTCGAAGATCGTGCCCGAAATCGGGATATCACTCAGATGCTCGGCACCGGCTTCGTATGGATCTTCCTCCAACACGGTGAAATCCGCGCGCTTGCCCGAAGCGATGCTTCCGATCTCGTTCTCAGCGCCGAGGACGAACGCGGCATCGATCGTGATCCCGCGAAGGGCCTGGTCTAAGGTTAAAGCCTCCTCGGAGCAGAGCGTCGTGCCCTCGGCCGTGCGTCGCGTTGCCGCGATTTGCGCGAGCAAGAGAGGCTGCGCGGGCGCCATTGCAAAGTCGGAATGCAGGGCGAGCGGAACGCCGGCGCGTGCGACGCTTGCCAGCCGTGCTATTTGCGAAGCGCGATCGGCGCCCAGGCCGACACGCGAATACGCATCCCCAGTCTCATATAGGTAATACGGATTCGCGGAAACGATCGCGCCGAGCCGCGCAAGCTTGCGAATCTGGTCGCTCGCGCAGTATCCGAAATGTTCGATCGTGAAGCGATGGTCGAAGCGCGGTTTGCCTTCTAGCAATTTTTGCAGCGTTTGCAGCACGAAGCCGACGGCTTCGTCGCCGTTGGTGTGGACGTGAATTTGGTAACCGGCGTTCCAATAGAGGGCTGCGAGCTGCTCGAAAAGCGCCGGCGGCGTCATCCACTCACCGCTGTGGCCGTCGATGTAGCAAGCGCCGCCCAGACGCATGCCTTGCGAGTAGAAGGCTCCGTCCGCAAAGAGCTTGACGTGCCGAAGAAAACGCAGCCGCGACGTGTTGCGTTGCGGCAACGCATCGGCCCAGGCCAGTGAGTTCTCCGGACCCATCGTCATCGCCGGCGTCTTGGCGTCGGCGACGAAATACGTCCGGAACGGCACGTCCTGCGTATCGAGCACACGGCTTGGCCCCAGCCACTCCAGATCTGCATTGGTGATTCCAAACGACATCTCCGCGATCGTCGTTATGCCGCCGAAGCTCACGACGTCGCGTACGCGGCTCACGCCTTCCAGATAACGTTTCGGCTCGAACATGAACGATGCCATCTTCGGCGCAGCGAGCTCGATCATGCCCGCCTCCCAGTAATGCCCTTCCTGGTAGTTGACGTTAGGATTTCCCCGTGCCTCGGTTTCGGTGAGGCTCCAGTGCGCGAGCGCGGCGCTGTTTAAGTACATTTGGTGCGCCGCGCGGTGCCATACGACGATCGGACGTGTTTTCGAAATTTCATCGAGGTCCCGCCGCGTTACGTCGCCGTGCCAAAGCGGATCGTAGCCCCACGTCACCAGCGGCTCGCTCGGATCCGGCTTAGCGGCCTCAATCCGACGAAGCTCGGCAAGATACGCCTCTCTGCCGCGAGTCCGCTTGACCGTGCCCCACGGCAACCGCCACTCGAAGGCAACGATCAGATCGCTCATCATCATCGCGGCCGCCATGAACGGGTGGAGGTGCGGATCGATCAGCCCCGGCATGAGAACCTTCTGTGCGAAATCCGAAACGATTTCGTGCGGAGCGCTTTCGAGCCACGGCTTCAAGTCGTCGACCGAGCCGACGCCCAAAATCATGCCGTCGCGCACGGCGACCGCCGTTGCGGCCGGTGCGCTGGGATCCATTGTTACGATCTTCTTGGCGGTATAGACGGTGATCGGTGAGCCCATGGCCGAATCACTAACAACTGCGTGTGAAAAACGTGAGAAGGCCGCTTCCCAATGCGTTCGCGAAACACCGCCATACTATCTCGGGAAAGACACAACCAAATGCCTCGCGGCCGAAAGGAATGCTTCCTCTGTGACCAAGCCTGCGGACACGATTCTCACTGGCGCCGACGTCGTTACGATGGACGACGCGCGTCCCGCCGCCGAGGCCGTCGCGATCGCCGACGGTCGCATTCTTGCCGTTGGAAGCGCATCCGAGATCGAGCCTTTCAAGAGCCGGCGCACGAGGATCGTCGATCTCGGCGGCAAGGCGCTCTTGCCCGGGTTCGTCGACGGGCACAGCCACTTCTTCCAAGTCGCGTTGGTTTTGAGCTCGGCCAACGTGAGTGCGCCGCCGGTCGGGAACGTCAGCACGATTGCCGAGATCGTGGCTACATTGAAAGAGTACGCTGCGAAGCGTCCACCCGCGCCGGGGGAATGGCTCTTGGGCTTCGGCTACGACGGGTCGGCCCTGACCAATGGACGCGAGGCAACGCGCGACGATCTCGACCCCGCGTTTCCGGAAACACCCGTTTTGCTCGTGCACGTTTCGGGGCATGGGTGTCTTCTAAATTCGGCCGCGCTCAAAATCGTCGGAATAGACGCGAGCACGCCGACTCCGACGGGCGGGATGGTCGCGCGCAAGCCGAGAACGAACGAGCCGACCGGTCTGCTGATGGAAACGGCCTGGCTGAAAGTCTTAGGATTCGTACCTAAGCCGACGCCTGCGCAGGCGCTGCAGAGCATCGTGGCGGCGCAGTCCGCGTACGCCGCAAACGGCTACACGACCGCTCAAGATGCGCCGGCGATCGCGCCGATCATGGCGCTTTACGAGAAAGCGGCGCAACAGGGCTTACTGTCGATCGACCTTGTCGCATACGCCGACGAAGCCGGCCTTGGCGATCGCGTCAACGGCGGCTTGACGTTCCCAACCCAATTCTCGGGCCACCTGCGAATCGGCGGCGTAAAGCTCATTCTCGACGGCTCGCCGCAAGGTAAAACCGCGTACTTCACCCAGCCCTATCTGACCGATGGTCCGAACGGGGAAAAGAATTACCGGGGCGCGCCCGTCATCCCCGCGGATGAGGCCAACGCGGCCGTCGCATTCGCCTACGAGCATAACGCGCAGGTGCTGGCGCATTGCAACGGCGACGCGGCGATCGACATGATGCTGGAGGCACACCGGCTCGCCGGTGCGCCGGAGGGACGGCGCACGACCATCATCCACTCGCAGTTCGTGCGCCGCGATCAGCTCGATCGCTACGTCGAATACGGCATGACGGCATCATTCTTCACCAACCACACCTACTTTTGGGGCGACGTCCACGTGAAGAACCTCGGTAAGGAACGCGCTTATTTCCTGAGCCCGATGAAGACGGCCGGCAGTCTGGGCATAAAGATGTCGAACCATAGCGATTTCTTTGTAACGCCGCTCAACCCGATGTTCATCGCCTGGTCGGCCGTCAACCGGGTTTCGCGTTCGGGCGTCGTCATCGGGCCGGACGAGCGCATTTCGGCACACGCCGCGCTGCGCGCGTTGACGATCGACGCCGCCTACCAGTATGGCGAGGAAAGCCGCAAGGGCTCGATTACGGCCGGTAAGCTGGCCGATTTGGTCGTATTGGATCGCAACCCGCTCAAAGTCGAGCCGGCCGAGATCAAGGACGTGCGAATCGTGCGGACGATCAAAGAAGGCAATTCTGTCTACGAGGCGACCGGCGCGGCCGCGTGAGCTGATTTCGGCATGCATCCATCGCACGGCACGTTTGAGCTCTCGCCGCTCTTCGACCTTGGCGCCACGTTCGTCTGGGCGGTGTCGGGCGCCGGGCTCGGCGTTCGCTACGGCTACGACTACACCGGTATCTTCACGATGGCATTCGTTTCGGCGCTGGGCGGCGGCTTGTTACGCGACGGGATCTTTCTTCAGCACGTACCGATAGCGTTGCGCAGTCCCGACTACTTGGTGATCGTGCTGTGCGGCGCGATCGTGGGAACGGTCGCCACGTTGGTCGCCGGCGGGCGCAAACCGTCGCGCGCGTACCAGGGCTCGCTGGACACCGTCGACGCGCTTGGGTTGGGTGCCTATGCTTGCGTCGGCGCGCAAATGACGCTTCAGGCGAACCTGCCGGTGCTTTCGGCAATCTTCGTGGGCGTTGTCAACGGCGTCGGCGGCGGATTGCTGCGCGACATCCTCGTGAACCGCATTTGGATGCTGCCCGGACAGATTCTCGCGCTGGCCGCGCTAGCCGGCGTTACGCTTTTCGTCGCGCTGCTTAAGTTAACGCACCTAACGGCGGGCGAGGCCGCCTGGGCGGCGATCGCGCTCACGTTCGTCATCCGCATGCTGGCGATTCGGTTCGATTGGCGAACGCGAGCGCTCATAAAAAGCGAAGACGCGGGCAAGTAGGTCGAGGCAAGCTTCCCGTAGATGAACGAGCGCCGGCTCGAAACGCTGCGAAGCGTCGTCGTTACTTTCGCTCCCGCAGACGCGCGAATCGAGCGGGTCACCGAGCTTGCGGCTGAGGCGATTGACGGCTTGACGCCACGCCGTCGCCACGAGTTGGAGCAGTTGCTCGACCTCCTGCGGTTGCCGATGAGAGCCGGCGACGCGCCGCGGGGCGTATTGCTGCGCGCCTTTGCCGACGCGCCGTTTCCGAAGCTGCGCACCGCATTTGCGGTCTTGAAGCGGCTCTCGCTCTTTCTGGCCTACGCCGAAAGCGAACCCGGGAGCGAAAACCCAACCTGGGGGCGCATCGGCTACCCCGGACCGCGTCACGATGCTAACGCCGGCGTCATGCCGCTGCCGCTCGCCGTCGCAAGCGACGGCGAGCGCGTTCGCGCGGAGGTGGTCGTAATCGGGAGCGGCGCCGGCGGCGGAGTCATTGCCTCGGCTTTCGCGCGCGCCGGTAAACGCGTGGTCGTGCTTGAAGCCGGCGGCGCATACGACGCGCGCACGTTCACGCAGCGCGAACTGATGACCTCGGAGCTCTATCTCGACGGTGGTCTTACCTCCACGAGCGATCTCGGTATCGCGATCCTCGCGGGTGCAACCGTCGGCGGCGGCACGGCGGTGAACTGGTGCACCGCGCTGCGCCTGCCCGCGCGCATCGCTCAGGAGTGGACGGAACGCAGCGGGATCTCGCAGCTGGATGCGGATCTCGATCCGCACTATGCCTCAATCGAACGACGCCTCGAAATTCAGCCAATCGCCAACCACAATGCCAACAATCGCACCATCCTAGACGGCGCCCGCGCGTTGGGCGTGCATGGCGACGCCTCGCCGCGAAACGCCGCAACCAGTTGCGGCGACGGCTGCGGGTACTGCGGATTCGGCTGCGCCTACAACAAGAAACGCTCCACGGCGGCAACCTTTCTGTACGACGTCGCGTCCGCCGGCGGCGCGATTTATGCGCACGCAAACGCGCTGCGCGTGGAGTCGATCGCCGGCCGGGCACGTGGCGTCGTCGTCCGGCAAGTGGCCGCACCCGGAGAGTTGCGGTCGTTCGAGGTTGAGGCAGACCTCGTCGTCGTCTGCGCCGGAACGTTACGAACGCCCGGAATTCTGGCGCGTAGCGGAATCGCAAACCCTCTGCTTGGCAAACGCCTGTTTCTGCATCCGGTTGCGGCGGCAATTGCCGAATTCGATCGGGCAATCGAGCCGTGGACCGGACCGATGCAGAGCGCTTATTCCGACGCCTTTAATTACCGGCGCGGCAACTACGGGGTGAAGGTCGAGGTAGCGCCCGCCCATCCCGGCCTCGGCGCGTCGTCGGTGCCGTGGCGCAGTCGGGCGGGCCACGCGGAGCAGATGGAGCGGATGCGTAACGTTGCGACGCTCTTCGCGTTGACGAGGGACCGCGATCCGGGCAGCATTGACCTCGACGAAGAGGCGTACATTCGCTACGGAATTTCTCAGTTTGACGGCGAGAATTTGCTGGCGGGGCTGGCCGGACTCTTCGATTTGGGTTTCGCCGCCGGCGCCGTCCGAATGACGACGTTGCACGCGCGGCCGATCGAAATCGAACGCGAGGCTTGGACTGAAAGTCGACGGCGAGCATTCGCGCGACAACTGCGCCGCATCGGCGTATCGTCGAATCGCCAGATTCTCTTCTCGGCGCACCAAATGGGAACGGCGGCGATGGGGAGCGGTCCCGGCGATTCGGTGGTCGATCCGAACGGGTGCGTTTGGGGTTACAAAAACTTGCTGGTTGCCGACGGCTCCGTGTTTCCGCAATCGAGCGGCGTGAACCCGATGCTGACGATTATGGCGATGGCAAGCCGCATCGCGGCATTAAACGGCGGCGCTACTGCTGTAGTGTGAAACCGCCGGAGCGCTGAAGATCGGGTCCCATGCCGGGCCCAAGGAGGCAGCACGGACGCCCAACGGCACGGTCGCGAGGAGAAGGCGGCGACTGCCGCCCTCCGCGCGGAAACGCTACATGCTTTGCGATTGGCCTGAGGCGCCGAGGTGATATGCGGCAGCGAGATCCTCCATTGCAGTGGTGAGGATGGCGTGGTATTGTGCGTCGGCGGCCAATCCGTACTTGACGTCGATGTCGCTCATGACCTTGAAGTGAATCGGATGGGACACGGCGCGGTCGAGCATCACTTCAACGTTGAAGCCTTCACCGGTTTGACCTGCAGCCCACAGCGCGCCGGCTAGTGCCTCGCCGTCTTTCGGGTCGGGATTCGGCTGACTTGGCAACGCGATTTTCTTTTCGGTTACGATCTTCAGCGAATCGTCGACGACAAAATCGAACGTCTTTAGAAACTGCGCGACCTGATCCTTGCCGTACTGACTCGACAGCTTGCCAACCTCCGCGTCGAAATGCGGTCCAGTCAGCGTCTTGAGCAGCGTTACGGTGTTGAAATCGCCGGGGCGACCGCCGGCTTCTACCATTGATAGCGTGACCGCCAGCGCCGGCGCGCCGGTATAAATGCAGCAAGCTCCCGAGAATCGAGTTGGGGCATCGACGACGCTCGCCATGAGCTTCGCCGAGGCAATGCCGGTGCCGATCGACGCAACCGCAATCGCAAACACGGCAATCAAACGAACGTTCTTCATGAGTTCCTTTCCGAGCCGAAGCTCTTCCGATGTTATTGTCACCCTGAGCCTGTCGAAGGGTGTCTCGGAAGAAACGGACGGACCGCCGTTTTGGATTTAGATGCGGACCATTGCGATCGGCTTGGTGGTGGGCTGCCTCGAGCCGCCCTCGGGTTCGTTGCTGACGGCGACGGCGGCTAGCGTGGTGACGGCTTCGGGAAGGCGGATTACGGCGACCCCGTCGCGGGTCGGCGTGAAAGTAACCGAGGGCGCCACCTTCGTTGCCCCCTTCGCGAGCGTCCAGGCCTGGTAAATGCGGCCCGGCGGCGGCATGGGCAGGTCGCGCATCGCGATGTAGAGGCGGTCGCCGCGCGCCAGCACCTCACCGCCGGCAAAACGATAATGCCGTGAATCGGGCGCAGTGAGGTCGTCAGTCATCTGCGCTTGGGCCGCAAGCTGGGCGCGATCGCGGTCGAGGCGATGGTTCAGCGAAAGATCCACCAGCCCGGTGAGAATCGCCAGCGCGAGCGCTGCTGCCGCCAATGCATACGCCGGCCAGTCGCGCGGTACCGAGCGCCGCGCCGTTTCGGCGCGTACGCGGTTCATGACGCGCGCTTTGAGCAGGGGACCCGGCGCCGATGCACTGCTCGTGGCGGCGCCGGCCTCGGCCGAATAGGCCAGCGCCGTTACGGCCGGCTGTAAGAAGCGATATTCCTCGCGGCAGCGCTCGCATGTTTCAAGATGCGCGGCCACGACTTTAGCCTCATCGGCGGAAAGCAGCCCGAGCGCGTAAGCGGCGACGCTATCGAGCATTTCGTCGTGCGTCATCATACCGTTACGGCGCCTTCAAGGATGTTGCGAAGCCGGCGCAAGCCGCTTCGGATGCGCGTTTTCACCGTTCCCAGCGGGACTCCGATTCGCAGCGCGATCTGCTCCTGCGTGACGCCGCCGAAGAATCCGAGCTCGATCGGCTCTCGCTGCTCGCGCGTCAACTGCGCGAGCGCAATGCGGACTTGCTCGCCGTCGATGTGAGCCAGCGCCGTCTCTTCGAGCGAACCCTCGGCCGGAAGCGATTCCGGCAGGTCACTCGGCGCATGGGCCGCGCGGCTTCGCACCGCGTCGTACGCGCGATTGCGCGCAACGCGGACAATCCACGCGCCGAAGTTACCGCCGCGGAAAAGGCTCGGCTCACTCCAAAGCTTTAAGAACACGGCTTGGGTAACGTCCTCGGCGGCGATAGGGTCGGCAAGCACTCGTAATGCCAGGCCATAGACCAGGCGGTGGTAGCGATCGTAGAGGGCCTCGAAAGCGTCCGCATCACGGGCCTGCACTCGCTCCATGAGCCGGCCTGCGTCTTCCACGATGCCATCCTTCGTTGCGGTCGGGGCTTTGCACTTCCACTGTAAACGCGTGAGGGCGGCGCGCAGTTTTTGCGTGCGCCGTAGTAGACCGCCGGTGTGCCCTACCCGTAAAAAAGTTACGCCCGGTTACATCGTATCCGGGCGTAGCTTTAGAGGCCAAACCATGGATCAGTCGGTCGCTTCGGTGCCGACCGCCATTTTCGGCGTTCCTATCGTATCGTGGCGTTATGAAGTTTTTGAGAAATATCTCTTCGAGCGTTGGGAAGAAGGCGTGAACGCGCATTCTCGGGCTTTTCACGCGCCGCTGTTATCGTGCAATCACCATGCTAACGAGATTCCTAGCTAAGCTTTTGGGCCTTTTTGCGGTTCTCGCCGCGCTGAGCGCGATCGCCAATCGCGACACGACCATCGCCGCGATGAACGCGTTGTTGGCCGACCCTGCCGCCGTGTACGTAACCGGTTGTTTCGTACTACTCATAGGTCTGGCCATGGTCATCGGCCATAACCGCTGGTCGGGCGGGGCGATCCCGGTGATCGTAACGCTCTACGGCTGGCTCGCGCTGATCAAGGGACTTCTGTTCCTGCTTCCGCTGCCGTCCCAGGCGCAGTTCTATCAAGCCGTGCATCTGCAGCAATACTTTTCCGGCTACATGGCCTTCGAAATTTTGATCGGCGCGTACCTGATCTACGGAGGATTCAGGCCCGCGGCGCGCGAGTAAGAGGGCGCCTCTCCGGCTTCAAGCGCTTGCGGCGCGCGAAGAGTGCCGCGCGGCGAGTCCAACGGCAACCACCATGAGCAACGCTGCGAGATTCGACACGAGCGTAAAGCGGTCGTTGATCGCCATCGAACCCATCGAAACGCCGCCGAACGCGCTTCCGATGACGCGTTCCACGATCGCGCCCGCAAGCATGGCGCCGATCGTGAAAAGGGCCACGAACGTCCAGGTCACCCGAGGCGGAAACGATTTGCGATAGATCGCAAGCAGCGGTAAGATCAGCAGGTCGCCGTAGATGAAGGTCGTGTTCGCGCCCAGCGGAATGCCGGCATTGGCGAGAAAGCGCGCGATCGGCACGTTCCCCATCGAACAGATGAACGTTGCGATTGCGATCAACAGGCCGACCGCCAGCAGCAGCACGTACCCTACGAGCGGGACCTTCCCGACTGTGTAGAGCGCCCCGGATAGCCACGCTGGCGGTACGAGCGCTGCCGCGAAGCCGGCGATCAAATAGCCGACAATAAGCTCCGTCCGCAACATACGAACGTCGGCCAGCGCGGTCGCGGCGACGGTGTCCCAGCCCCGCACGGCGCTGGGCGCGCAATGGTGCGAGCACGAAGCTTCCGCTTCCTCTGCTGACGCGTCGTACAGCGATCGCTGCGGTTCGTGCAAGAGCAGCGTGAAGCCGAGCGTGACCACTGCAATGATTATCGCGCCGCCGAAGAACTCAGCGAAGACAAACCTCCATCCGAGCAACGACCAAAAGAGTATCAGAATCGCCACATTCATATTTGTCGAAGCGATGAGGAAGGCAAAGACCGAGCGGACGTCGGCGCCGCTGCGATAGAAGCCGCGCGCCGCGGCAGCCGCTCCATACGAGCACGCCGAAGAAATGATCCCAAAGCCGGTGCCGTAGAGCACGCCCTTGATGCCGGCCCCAAGGTACCGATGGAGCGTTGCGGGCGTGAGCATAACCTGAACGACGGCGGAAATGAGAAAGCCAAAGATAAGACCGAAGAGGCTATCCCAGAAAAACATTGCCGCCTGCAAGATGCCGGCGATCAACGCGTGAGCGACCGTCATCCGCCGATCGAAACTGGCGCGTGTCCGAAGAGCGGCGGAATGAAATGGCCGGCGAGATACGATATCGCGAAGACGCCGCAGCCGTACAATGCGATCTCGAGACCTTTTCCGGCCGGGTTGCGTTCGCTCAGCGTTCCGGCGTAATAACCGACCCCAAAGAGCCCGATGAGCGCAAACAACAATGACGCGACGGTCGAGCTTGCCATCGACAACGGCAACATGAAGGCCAGTATCGGCAGCAGCGAGCCGAGCGCGAAAGAACCGCTGATCGCCAGCGGAGCCCGCAACCCCGCATTTTCGGCTTCACGCGGGTCGATGCCGAACTCGTCGCGGACCATTTCGTAAAGGTAGATGTCGGGAATTTTCGTCAAACGCTTGACGATCATCTCGGCCTCTTCGGCACTAAACCCCTTGAGCTTATAGTAGGCAACTTGCTCCGTAAACTCACCCTGGGGATCCGCGGCCATTTCGCGCTTTTCCATGTCGATGGTTGCTTGAACTACCTCGCGCTCGGACTTGCGGCCCAGGTACTCGCCGACGCCCATCGAGAGCGCGCCCGCCAGCAGGGCGAGGAAGCCGCTGATGAAGACGGCGCTGCGTTCGCCCTCCGCGACGCCGACGCCGGTAATGATGCCGAGCGTCGTAAGGATGCCGTCTTGCGCGCCGAAAACGATTTCGCGAACGCTGCGTCGTTTTTCGAGCGTACGCCGCTGCTGCGTATCGGGCACGCGCGGACGCACTTGCTGCCATCCCGGCACGTCAACGATGACGTCTTGCACGAGGGGAGCCGGCTCTTGGGCGCCGCTGTGTTCGGTCATTTCGATGAAGCGTTTGGCCGTCGCGCAACCCGTTACCCTGCCCCAGGGCCGGCCACGCCTCGCCGGCAGGCGACGCACGGGCCGTACGCTGAATCAACCGGCATGGCCAAGCTGTTTTCGACATTGGCCGCCGTCGCCGGCCTAATTCTCGCGACGCTGCTCCCGACTCGCGCAACCGATTGGCCGGTTTTCGGCTACGACCCGGCACGCAGCAGTTTTAACATCGCGGAGCACACCCTCACGATCGGAAACGTCCACAAACTGCGGGCGCGGTGGCAGATCTCGCTAGGTTCCGTCGCCGACTCTACGCCGATCTTCTTGCAAAAGGTGCGCATCGGCCGCTCTTACCAACAGATGCTCTATCAGACTACCTTAAGCGGCGAAACGCTTGGGATTGAGGCCTCGTCAGGCCGCATCCTCTGGCGATATGCGACGCATGGCCCGAACTATACCCACTCCACGCCGGCGGCGGATCCTTCGGGCAAAGCGATTTACGTCCCCGGTGTGGATGGTAAGGTCCACAAACTCAACGCTTCGAACGGCCATGAGATTCAGGCGGCTGGCTTCCCGGCGCGGATTACCCGCATGCCCAGCAGCGAGGCCGACGAGTCCCCGCTCAACGTCGCCAACGGCTATCTCTACGCGACGCTCTCGGGCTACAACGGAGATGCGCCGCCGTACGACGGACACGTGGTCAGCGTCAACCTGAGCACCGGTGCGGAAACGATCTTCAACTCGCTCTGCGCCGAAGATCGCAAGCTTCCCGGACCTCACTCGTGCTCGCAGCAGCGTTCCGGAATTTGGGCACGCGGAGGTGCGGTGGTCGACCCGGATTCCTCATTCAACGGGCGGATCTACGCAGTGACCGGAAACGGGCAATTCGACGCCAACAAAACCGGCGGCGAGAACTACGGCGACACCGTGCTCGCCCTCAGCGCCGACCTTTCGGACCTCCTGGGCAGCTACACGCCGACGGATTACCTTCAGTTACAGCAAGGCGACGTCGACCTCGGAAGCACCTCGGCGACCATTCTGCCCGATCAAGCCAATAGCCAGACGCCCTGGATGCTGGTGCAAGGCGGCAAAGATGCCGTGCTCAAGCTGCTCAACCGCGCGGCGCTGGGCTCTCCGCAGGTTGGCGGCGAGCTGCAGTTGATCGACCTGCCCGCCGGCCTCTTCTCGACGCCCGCGGTCTGGACCGATGCGTCGAACAACGCGTGGATATTCTTGGGCTTCTCCAACGTCGTTCAGGCGTATAAGTTGGAGACCAATGGGTCCGGAATTAGTCAGCTGGTCGGCATTTGGCAAAGCAGCGCCGGGTCGACCGGAGGCGAAGGCACGTCGCCGGCCGTGGCTAACGGCATCGTGTTCGTCGCATTCGACGACGCGATCGTCGCGCTCAATGCGCTCAGCGGAGCCGAGCTGTGGACCAGCGCCGCGGGGAGCGCCGGGAAAACCATCGGGCCGGTTCACTGGCAGAGCCCGATCGTGGTCAACGGCTCGGTTTATTGTTCCGACCAAAACGGCAACCTGACGGCTTACGGATTGCACTGAACGGCTTGCGCTAGCGCCCTTTGCCGATCGCATGCGAGCGGCTGCTGCGGCGGCATCGCTCGCTCCCATTGCGGAGAGCGCAACCTCGCCGCAGTGAGATAACGTACCGCGGGGATGAAAGGGAACCCGTCAAGCATCGCGCGCTTCTCCGAAAGTTCTGCGGCCGCTTTCTCGTTGGCGGTTGCAAAAGCTGCGGACGCCAATTCCGGCCACAGCGCAACGCTGCCGGAGATGCAGCCGGCAACGCCGCGCGCCTTAGCGGCGAGAAGGTCTCGTTCCGAACCAGGAAAGACGCGCAAGCCGGGCCGGCGCGCGTGGAGTTCCGCCTGCAACCGATGGTCGTTCGAGCTGTCCTTCATCCCGGCGATCGCATCGGGAAACTCGTCGAGCAAGCGGCAGACCAATCCGGCGTGGAACGTAATCCCGCTCATGCGCGGAAAGTTATACAGCAGCATGCTTTTGCGCGGCGGGTTCGTTCGAGATACGAGTGCTTCGAAGAAAGCGACCGTGCCGTCGTCGGATGCGTCTCGAAAAAAGAACGGCGGCATGACGAGCGCGGCGGCAAAGCCTAGCTCAAAGGCGCGATGGGTTAGGCGAACCGCTTCGCCGAGCGATGCTGCGCCGGTGCCCACCATCACGCGGCCCATCGGCAGGCCACTCGACGCGATCGCTTCCATGAATCCCAGCCGTTGATCGGCACTGAACGACATCGCTTCGCCCGTAGTCCCCAAGAGGTTAAGGCCGTCGCAGCCGCGCTGCAGGAGCTCGCCGTAATACGGTGCGGCGCAACCGGCGTCGGGCGCCAAAGCCGCGTCGACCGGTGTAAGTACTGCGGCCCAAATGCCGTTCATCGTTTCGCAAAGGCTCCTTTGATGAAGAAGGCGAGGTTGGCGGGGCGTTCGGCGATGCGCCGCATCAAATACGGAAACCAGTAATCGCCAAAAGGTATCGAGAGGCGGACGCGATAGCCTTGCTCGAGAACGCGGCGCGAGAGCGGCCCGGCGATGCCGTAAAGCATTTGGAATTCGAAGCGCCCGCGTTTCGGGAACTCGTGCTCGAGAGCGAGCTGCACGACGCGGTCGATGATGCGCGCGTCGTGCGTCGCGATCGCGGTGTAACCGCCCTGCGCGAAGGCCGCCTCGACGAGTTCGAGGTAGTTTGCATCGACGTCGCGCTTATGGGGATGGGCGACATCGGAAGGCTCGAGATAGGCGCCTTTGACGATGCGCACGTTTGGTTTGAGCGGGAGCAAGGCGGCGAGGTCGGTTTGGCTGCGATAAAGGTACGACTGCAGAACGAAACCGACGTTCTCGTAGCGTTCGCGCAGGCGCCGGTAGATCTCGAGCGTCCGATCGACGTACCGCGACTGCTCCATGTCCATGCGCACGCTATTGCCGCGCTCGCCAGCGGCCTGCGCGATGCGGCTCGCATTTTCGAAAGCCAGATCCGAGTCGATGTCAAGCCCGACGTGGGTTAGCTTGAACGCGACGTTGGCATCAAGCTGCTCGGCCGCGAACGCCTGGAGCAAGCGGCAATATTCGTCCGTGACCGACAAGGCTTCGTTGCAATCGCGAACGCTCTCGCCGAGAATGGTCGCCGCAACGGCGAAGCCTTGCGCATTCGCCGCCCGCGCCGCCGCAAGAAACTGCGCGGCGGTTTCGCCCGCGACGAAGCGAGCCGCACCCAGGCGCATCCCGTACCGCGTCACGGTCCGACGGACGAATCCGTTATCCGCCGCCGCCAAAATGCCCGCTCGCAGCGGCCGGTCGAAAATGCTCACGCTTAGGCTCCCTCCTATTCTGCGCGCGATAGGAGGTGACTGCAACGGGGTGAAGCGCCGGGGGTGAAGGCGCAGTGGGTGCTGGTTGCGGCAATCTTAGGCTCCGCGATGACGTTCATCGACAGCACTGCGGTCAACGTTTCGCTGCCGATCATTCAACGGGAGCTGCACACGACCGCCGGCCAGACGCAATGGGTCATCGAAGGCTATGCGCTTTTCCTATCGGCGCTGATCCTCACGGGCGGCGCTTTGGGCGATCTCTATGGCCGCCGTCGCGTGTTCGCAATCGGCATCGCAATCTTCTCGGCCTCCTCGCTGGCATGCGCGCTTTCAGCCAATATCGCATTTCTCATCGGGGCGCGTTGCATGCAAGGCATCGGAGGAGCGCTGTCGACGCCCGGGAGCCTAGCCCTGATCAGCGCCGCTTTCAGCGGAGAAGCGCGCGGTCGCGCGATCGGGCTATGGTCGGGGTTCTCCGCGCTTACTTCCGCAGCGGGGCCGATCATCGGCGGCTGGCTTACGCAAAGCTTTTCCTGGCGCTACGTATTTCTGATCAATCTTCCAATCGCGGCAATCGTATTGCTGGTTCTCGCCCTCCGCGTCTCCGAGAGCCGGGACGATTCGGCCGACAGAAGGATAGACGTCGGAGGGGCCCTGCTTGCCACGAGTGGACTTGCGGCGCTCGTTTACGGATTGATCGAGATGAACGGCGGAACCGTTCCGCTGCGCGCGATCGCCGCCGCGATCGGCGGCCTCGTCACCCTATGCGGTTTCGTTCTGTTCGAGCGAAAGGCTCCCGACCCGATGGTGCGGTGCGATCTGTTTGCGTCTCGTGCCTTCACGGTGGCCAACGTTTATACGTTCCTGCTCTACACCGCCATCGGCGGCAGTCTTTACTTCGTGCCCTTCGTGCTCATCAACGTGCATCATTATCCGCCGGCCGCCGCCGGCGCCGCGTTGCTGCCGTTCGTTTTTATCATGGCTTTTGCGTCGCGGTGGTCCGGCGGGTTGATCGCGCGAATCGGCCCGCGCAGGCCGTTGCTGGTGGGAGCAGTCCTTGCAGGCCTAGGATTTCTGGCCTTCGCGCTGCCGGGGAGCGATGGATCCTACTGGTCCACGTTCTTCCCCGCCGCGACGGTCCTGGGGCTAGGGGGAGCGTTCTTCGTTGCACCGTTGACGACGACCGTGATGGATTCCGTCAGCGTCGAGCATTCCGGCGTGGCATCGGGCGTAAATAATGCCGTTGCGCGCACTGCCGGCCTAATCGGCGTCGCCCTTCTGGGCATCATCGTTACCAGCGCGTCATCATACGTCAATGGATTTCGAGGCGCCATGGCGCTTTCGGCACTGCTGGCGTTTGCCGCGGGATTAATCGCCGGAATTGGATTCGGCGACGTTCGGATCACGGCAGCCAAAGCGCCGTAGACCTGCGGGTATTGCGACTCGAAGATGGGAACACTCACTCCAAGTGGAGCCTCGATGAGTTCGCGGTTTGGGGTCGCTCGCGGACTAGCAGCGATTAACATTGCAGTTTGTCTGGCGGCCTGCGGCGCCGGCTCGCCGACGGCTCCCAGCGTGGGCCTTGCGCCCCTGCAAAGCGGGCACCCCGTCCGGCGCGACAGTTCGACGTACATAACGCACGTCGTCGTCGTCATTCAAGAAAATCGCAGTTTTGACGACCTGTTTGCGACGTTCTCGGGTGCCGACGGAGCAACCGAAGGGCTGATGGAGACGCCCAGCGGCGACGTCAAGGTTGCGCTCAAGGAAGTCAACCTCTTCGAATACTGCGACTTCGCTCACGGTTATTTAGGATTCTTAAGAAACTACGACGGCGGCAAGATGGACGGGTTCGCCTTGAACGGGGGAAAGTGCAGCGGCGACCACACGGAACCGTACCAGTACGTCAACCCCGCGCAGATCGCCCAATACTGGACGCTTGCGCAGCAGTACGTTCTCGCCGATCATATGTTTCAAACGCAAGGCAGCGGCAGCTTTACGGCGCACCAAGATCTTATTCGCGGCGGCACGATGCTGAATCCGCAGCAGACCATAAGCCTGGTCGACTATCCGACCGCGACGCCCTGGGGATGCGACGCGCCTTCCGGAACGCTAACGTCTCTGCTGAAGTACGCCGACTCCCGATTGTATTATCGCTACGACGGGGGCCCGTTTCCGTGTTTGACCTACTCCACGTTGCGGGATCTGCTCGATGCGAAGTCGGTGTCTTGGAAGTATTACTCGCCCGCCGTGATTGACGGACCGGGCGCGCTCTGGAATGCCTTCGACGCAATCAAGGCCGTACGTTACGGACCGGAGTGGAACGAGAACGTAACCCAGACTCCAACCCAAATCTTCAGCGACATCGCCGGGGGGCAGCTGCCGGCGGTCTCATGGGTCATTCCGGACCGCGAGAATTCCGATCATCCGGGCCCGGGGTCGGGCGACACCGGCCCATCGTGGGTCGCAAGCATCGTCAACGCGATTGGCGAGAGTCAATACTGGCCGAATGCCGCGATCGTGATCCTATGGGACGACTGGGGCGGCTTCTACGACAACGTACCGCCGCCGTTTTTCGATCATTGGGGCGGTTTGGGATTCAGGGTCCCGATGATCGTGGTCTCGCCGTACGCGCGCGAAACGTACCCAAGCAAGCCGGGCTACATCGATCATACGCAATACGAGTTTGCCAGCGTACTGAAGTTCATTGAGGACACGTTTGGACTCGGACGGTTGGGAACCACCGACCGGCGCGCGAAAAGCATTGCCGGTTCCTTCGACTTTTCCCAGGCGCCCCGCGCTTTCAAGTCCATTCCGCTCAAGTACTCCAAGAGTTTCTTCTTGCACCAGCGTCCGTCGCATCAACCGGTGGATACGCAGTAGTCAGCCCTCCTCGAAGCGCCGGATAGAGTCCAGCGATTCAAGCGCCGCCTTTAGGCTGCGGCCGGCAAATGCGTCGGCAACCGCGCGCATCGGCGTCGAGGCGCCAAGCCGCGGTCCGTAGCGCTTTGAAATGAAAATCGCTGCCACAATGACCGCCAGGCCAAATATCACGTTGGCGGCGAGCCAGGGGAGGCCGGCGGCGTAGCAATCGACGCCGAACAAGGCCTGCATCCCGACGATCAGCAGCGGCAACCACATGAGCGGTGCCAAGAGCAGCGTCCAGAACGTCGTACGAACGCGCTCCAGCCGAAGTTGCTCGAGACGGCGCGCAATCGCCACTACGGGCTCGTCGTAGTCCATCGCGCCGAGCTCGGCCAGCTGTCGCACGGCGGCAATTACAAGCGCGATCCCGTAGAGGTCGAGCGCGACCGCCGGAACCACGAATCGCGGCTGGTGCAGGTGACTGGCGATGAACGCCCCCAACAGCACGATGCCGGCGACGTTCACGACCAGCTCGAATGCGATCCCGCGAGATAGCCGCTTGAGCGAAGTGTCGGCCGTGCGAAGGTTCGATTGCCGCAGTAACGCGGTGTTGAGCCGCGTGCTCGCTTCAAGCTTGCGGTTGCTCTCGGCCCAAAGCCGTTTGAGCTCCTCGATTTCCATGTTGTCCTCCATTTCTAGCGGTAGCTGCGTCCGGCAGCCTCACGCTTGAGGCGTTCCTTGATTCGACCGATCTTCGTAGCGACGTTGGTCGCCGATATGCCGAGAATCTCGGCAATTTCGGCTTGCGGGCAATCGTCGAGATAGAGGAGCATCAACGCGCGATTGAGCGGGTCGAGTTCGCCGATGAGCGCGCGTAAGGCCGCGAGGGACTCGTCGGTTTCGGGTTCGGGCGCAGTCAGTTGCAAGATTGCATCGCTTGCGGTTCCGGTCTCGTGCGGCCGGCGCGCCTCGCGACGTCGAAACGAGATCGCGACGTTGACGGCGATCCGGTACATCCACGTCGAGAAAGCGGCCCGTCCGCCGAAGCCACCGTAGGCGCGCCAGAGCGCAACGATCATTTCCTGGACGAGGTCCTCGCGATCGGCCAGACGGTGACAATAGGCGCCGGCAACCTTTAAGAGGATCCCGCGGTGGCGCTCGAGCCGATCGACGAACTCGGCGTGCAACCCGTTCGTGGTCATTTCACGCCGTTAGTCGCTCGCTCGCACGGAAAAATCACACCCAAGGTGGAAGGCGACATCGAGAAGGGCGCCTTCGGGTGAGGGCTCCTTCAGTGTGAACGAAAGGGCTTCGTATGAGACGGTTCGGGTACGCGATCGTGGCCACGGCGTTTTTGCCGGGCTGCGCTTCTCCTTGGTCACTCGGACCCGCGCCGAACGCGGTAGCCCAAACGGCTTCCTCCTGGATTTCCCCCGCCGCACAGGCCGGCGACTTGCTGTACGTCACGGATGTCGGTACCAATCTCGTCGACGTTTACACCTACCCGCAGGGGGCGCCCGTCGGCAGCCTGAGCGGGTTCCACTCGCCGGTGCGCGACTGCTCGGATACCGCGGGGAACGTCTACATAACCAACACGATTGCGCAAACCATCCTCGAGTACGCGCATGGCGGCACGAGTCCGATCGCAATTTTTAGCGATACAGGCTTCCTGCCCCAAGATTGCGCGGTCGATCCGGTTACGGGCACGCTCGCCGTCACGAACTACGGTCCGAAGGGTTCCAACACCGGAAGCGTGGCGATCTACAAGAGCGGGGCCCACTCTCCGAAGATCTATCAGGCTCGCGGCGTCCAGGCGTACCTGTTCTGCGCCTACGACGATGCCGGCGATCTGTTTGTGGATGGCTTGAATCACTCCTACGATTTCGTCCTGATCGAGCTTCCCAAGGGTGCGACGGCATTCGAGCGGATCAAGTTGCACCAAAGCTTCACCGGCTGGGGCGGCGTGCAGTGGACGGGCAGTTACGTCGCAATCGGCGACGGCTCGACAACCGTCTACGAGTTCGCGATCGACGGCACGAAGGCAATCGAAGAAAAGGCCGTCACCCTGCATCACGCAATCAACGTCGTGCAATTCTGTCTCGACTCTTCGACGTTCGTTGCACCCGACGGACCCAACGGCGGAAACCACGACGTCGGCGTTTGGAGTGGCGGCGGTCGTTTAAAGAAGACGATCGGCAAAGGGGTTTTCAAGAATCCCAGCGGCGCGACGATCAGCATCGCGCCGTAGCTGTGGAGATTCCGTTTTACCACATCGACGCGTTCACGCGAGAGGCGTTCGGCGGCAATCCGGCGGGGGTCTGTGCGCTGGAGCGCTGGCTCGACGATCGCGCGCTGCTCGCCATCGCAGCCGAGGTCAACCTTCCTGCGACCGGCTTTTTTTCCGGCGACAAGCCGGATCTGCAGCTGCGCTGGTTTAGCGGCGCGGGCGAGTTGGACCTCTGCGGGCATGCGACGCTTGCAACCGGCTACGTGTTGCTGAACGACTCAGGACCCCAGCGTGAGCGCGTCGCGTTCGAAACCCGCGCCGGCCGGCTTGAGGTTGCGCGCGACCGGGGGCGACTCGCACTGGACTTTCCGGCATTGCCGGTGCAGAAAGAACATTCGCCGGCATTGGTGGCCGACGCGCTCGGCCTACTCCCGCAGTCGCTGTGGGAGGCGCCGGGCGGCCGCGGAATGGCGGTCTTTGCCGATGCCGTGCAAGTGCGGAACCTGCGGCCGCATACCGCTGCGGTTGCGGCCTTGCCGTTTTCGGCACTGATCGTTACGGCTGCCGGTTTCGAGGGAGACTGCGATTTCGTTTCGCGGTATTTTGTGCCGAAACACGGAATCGCCGAAGATTTCGTCACCGGCTCGGCCCACTGCGTTTTGGCGCCGTACTGGGCCGGCGTGGTGGGCAAAGCGCAACTCTTCGCGCGACAGCTTTCGGCGCGCGGCGGCGAGCTCTGGGTTGAAGATCGCGGCGAGCGCGTTCGGATTGCAGGCGAATGCGTGCCGATCGGCCGGGGGACGCTGACGATTCCCTAACCCGCTAGCGCGCGGCTCACTGTTTGGCGTGCGAGTCTTTGACGAGCTTCAACTCGATGAGGTCGTTGTTGTAAACGGTGCGCTGCGGAAAGTGCGTGCGAATGTCGCGGACGATCGCCGGAACCTTCGCGACCGGATCGTACACGATCCGTTGCTTCGAAGTGGCCTTGAGGTAGGTGCCGCCTTGCTGGTCGAGCGTGCCTTTCGATTCGATCAGCACGAGCGGAGCGGCCTTCGGAATCGGCCCCTTGCTTACCAAGGAGTACGTGCAGTTCCACCGGGTCGGCTGACCTGCGTATCCCGATGCCCCCGGTATAATTGCCAGATACAGGTGATAGCTACGCGTCCAGCTCGAAGTCGCGCTCGGATTGAGCGGCGTGAAAAAACTGCGCGCCAGCAGCGGAAAGATCGTGAGCTGCATCGGCGAGATGGCGTTGGGCGCCTGCGAGCAGGAAACGCCGCCGTCGGGATGCACGTCGCAAGTGTTGGTCGCTCGCGGCCGCACCGTGTTCCACCAAAAGTCCTGACCGCTGATCATCACCCCGCCGTCTGGGGCCGGCCCGATGATGTCGATCGTCGTGGTTCCAGTTCCGTTTCCGGAGCTCGCCACCGGCGTGTTGTATCCGAATTGATAGACGAGATGCCGCAGCGGCGCGTTGCCCTGTGCGGGCGCCTGTGCGCTAAGCGTGAGTAGCAATGTCAGAAGCAGCCCTATGTTTCGCATCATGTCGTACCTCCTCGCAGAGCCGGTAGTGCGCGTTCGATGTCGGCGATGAGATCCGCGGTCGATTCCAAGCCGATGCTGAACCGCACCAGCCGGTGATCGTAAGGCGGCCTCCGCGGAGCGTCGCCGATAGTATATGCCACCGCGAGACTCGTCGTTCCCGCCCAGCTGTACCCGATCTCGAAGAGCTCGAGCGCATCCACGAACGCGAAGACGCGCTCGCGCGACGGCCCGGGCGCGAGGACGAACGAGAAGACTCCCGACGAGCCCAAAAAATCGCGTTGCCAGAACTCGTGGCCGGGGCCGGACGCAAGGGCTGGGTGAAGCACGCGCTCGACTTCCGGCCGCTGCGCGAGCCAGCGCGCAATCGCCAGCGCAGAAACTTCGACCGCACTTAGGCGCACGCCGAGCGTTTGGAGGCCGCGCAGCGCGAGGCTGCACTCATCGGGCGAAACCGCTAAGCCCAGCACCTGGCGCGCCGAGCCCAGGCGCTGGTACAATGCATCGTTACGAACGGTGATCGAGCCGAGCAGCAGATCGCTGTGACCGCCGACGTATTTCGTCAGCGCCTGCATCGAAACGTCGACTCCGTGCGCAAACGCATCGAAAAGCACGCCGGCTGACCAAGTGTTGTCGAGCGCCACCATCACGTCGCGCGCGTGCGC
This sequence comes from Candidatus Babeliales bacterium, assembly GCA_035654155.1. GTDB lineage: Bacteria > Vulcanimicrobiota > Vulcanimicrobiia > Vulcanimicrobiales > Vulcanimicrobiaceae > Cybelea. The sequence goes on along the minus strand of DASRXM010000058.1, from coordinate 39,903 downwards.
CGCGGCGGCGATCGCCGGGAGGTCTTGCACTTCCATCGTGACCGAACCTGGACTCTCCGTCCAAACCAGACGCGTGTTCGGTTGAATCAGCGCCTCGATGCCGCCGCCGATCAAAGGGTCGTAAAAGGTTGCAGTGACGCCGAATCTCGAGAGCAGCGACTTGGTGAGCTGCCGGTTTGGCCGATAGATGCTGTACGGCACCAAGACGTGATCGCCGCCGCTCAACAACGCCAGATCGATCAGTGAGATGGCCGACTGACCGCCCGGCGTGAGTATCGTGTGCCGCCCGCCCTCGAGGGCGCAGATGCGTGCGGCCAGTTCCAGCGAGGTCGGGGTTCCGTAGAGTCCGTACGTGTAGCCAACGCGTTCTTGATCCCACTCATCGGTTACGGCCGCAGCCGAGGGGAAGAGCGTGGTCGAGCCGCGGTAGACCGGACTCGCCAGCGACCGATATCCTTGCGGAAGATTCGTCTGCGCGTGAATCACTCGCGTTTGCCAAGTCTTGCTCATGCGCGGCGAGTTCATAGAGCGATGGAACCGGCCCTTTGTAGGTCGTACCGGCACTAGGATGACAGGAGGCATGGCGCGCCGTAGGAGTCCGCGATGAAGTGTTACTTCTTGCGTCATGGGATCGCAGCCGAACCCGACTCCTGGACGGGAAGCGACTTCGACCGCCCGCTGACCCAAGACGGACGGCAGCGGATGGAGCGCGAGGCGAAGGCAATCTCCGAGCTTTCACTGGGGCTCGATCGCATCGTCACGAGCCCGCTGCTGCGCGCGCGGCAGACCGCAAAGATCGTTGCCGACCGGCTCGACCTGCTGGAGCGGTTTGTCGACGATGCTCGCCTTGCCGGCGGCTTCAACGCCGAGCGTTTGCGTGAGATTCTGATGGCGCACGCCGACGCTAGCTCGATCATGCTGGTCGGTCACGAACCTGCGATGAGCGCCACGATCGGTAGGGTCGTCGGCGGCGCGAGCATCGAGCTCAAGAAAGCCGCATTGGCCGGGGTCGAGTTTGCACACGCCGGCTCGACCACCGGTACGCTCTTTTGCTTGATTCCGCCGAAAGTTCTGGTTAAGCTCGGCTAATCACGAAACCGCGTGGCGGCGATCCCGGCGGCCATCATTACGGCGAAGAATATCCAAAACCGCAGTGGGTTAATGCGGTTTTGGCCGGTGATCGCGGCCGAGATGATCTGAAGCTGCGCGTACCAGGCTATCGCGAGGATGCAATCGTTTGTGATAAGCGAACCGAGGCCGCCTTCGCCGCCGGTCAGCGCATACGTGGACGCGATCAGTAGCTGCGTGGCAACGAGTATCCAAATCGCTGAGCGCGGCCCATATCTGTTGGCACTTCCATCGAGACCGAAGTGAATGGGTATCCGATCGGGAAGCTCGCGATAACGCGCGGCGGTCGTGACGACCGTTCCGATAATGATCACCGCGCCGGCCGCGATGAGAATCTTGTTCAACGGCTGACGGCGACACTAACGGGATACTGGAAGCCCGTCAACGTTTTCGTCGGCGAACCGCCCGCCGGATAATCGTAGAAACTTACGGTGTTCTGGCAAGCGTCCGGAGCCGCGACCGCGGTCGAGCCTACGGCAAAATCCAAGACGTCGCAGCTTCCGGTGAGTACCGTGGTGCCTTCGAGGGTCCCGCTCGAACCGGAGATCGAGAAACGATAGATCGCCGACTTATGTTCGCCGCCATAAGACTGATCGCCGACCGCGACATAGCGGCCGTCCCAGGCAACGCCGCCCGGAAAATTGACGCTTTGATCGAGCGTGATGGCCTCCAGCGTAGTGCTTCCGCTCGGAAGCTCGAAAAAGAGGAACTGGCCGCTGCCGTTGAGGCCGTCTATGAAGAGATTGCCCTTGTCGTCGTAGGCGCAGAAGTATGCGAACTGCAGCTGCGACGCAGTGTACTCGGTTGGAGAGCCCTTGGCGCCGACGTAAATCACCACGTTGCCGCCTCCGCTAGGACCACCGAGATCGGCTACGGCAAGATTTCCGGTCGTCGGATCGACCGCGCATCCCATCAGATTGAGCGCTCCGGAGTCAGCCAGCTTGGCTTCGGGCTTTTTCCCGCCGTGCGCGTATTCGACGACCTCCGAAACTCCGGAGTCAACAACCCACACATCGCCGGATTGGTCGCTGCACGTCCCGGTCGGCGCGTTGAAGCCGGTAAGCTCGCCAACGGCCTTTCCTCCCGGCAAGCGGTAGACGCCCACGTCGTCCCCGCCTCCGTTGGAAACGTACAATAAGCTTTGCTTGGCTGCATTCGACTCCATCCACGACTTAGCGCGGTCGTGAGCGCGGCTCGCCGCTTCGCTACGCATGAATGCAAAGAAGGCCCATTGCGGGTTGGCGCTTCCCGCCGGCGCCTGGGGCATAGTCGTAGGAGCAGCGCGTTGGAATGCGTTGCACGCCGAGAGCGCGATTGCCGCCGTACAAGCGCACGCGGCGACGCGGCTCAACCCCAGGGGCGTCATTATATGTATGTTCGTCCGCCGCGCAGAATGCTCCGCTTCGAAATGCGCCTGCAACTATTAGCGATCTCGTTCACTGTTGCAATCTCCGGCGGGCTGTGCGGTCGGGCCGTTGCGGCGAGCGCCGATCCGGTCGGGCTCGTCGACCCGTTCATCGGGACCGGCGGCTTGGCCGCGTTTGGTGACAATAACGAAGGGCAGACGGCCGACTTTCCCGGAGCGGCCGCGCCGTTGGGGATGATCGACTGGAGTCCCGATACGCCCACGCAGCCGACGTCGAGCGGCTATTGGTACCACGATACCGCCATCACAGGCTTCAGCTTGACGCACGTATCGGGGGCCGGCTGCTCGATCTTTGGAGACTTCGACATCCTCCCAACCGTCGGCGCCGTGACCGATCCGGCGCATGCCCAACAGCCATTCAATCATATTGACGAGATCGCGTCGCCCGGATATTACGCAGTCGCGCTCGGCAAGCCGCCGATTCGCGTCGAACTTACAGCAATGCCGCGCGCGGGGCTGGGAAGCTTCACGTTTCCGGCCGGCGCGCAAGCGCATCTGCTCGTCAACGTTTCATCGGACCAGGCCGGCGTTACCGATGCACAGTTTCAGATCGTCAACGACCGCGAGATCGAAGGGTATGCGTCCAGCGGCTCGTTCTGCGGTATGCCAAACGAGTTCACGGTGTATTTCGTCGCGCGGTTCGACCGGCCGTTCAGCGGCCACGGAACCTGGCAGCATTCTACGGTCATCGACGGCGCGAGCAACGCGCGCGGTACCAGTGTGGGCGGCTATCTTACCTTCGACACCGCGCAAAACCGAACGGTACGCATGCGAACGGCCATCTCGTACGTTAGCTGGAACGGCGCGAGCGCGAACCTGGCCGCGGAAAACGCGAGCTGGGACGTCAACGCGGTTCGGCGCAAGACCGCCGCGGCGTGGCGTTCCCTGCTCGGCAGAATTACAATCGAGGGCAACACGCTGCCGGAGCGGCGGATGTTCTACACGGCCTTGTACCACGTGTTTCTGGATCCAAATCTGTTCAGCGACGCCGACGGCAGCTACCGCGGATTCGACCAACGCGTTCACCACGATGCTGCAGGGCACGCGGAATACGCAAACTTCTCGGGCTGGGATACGTATCGCACGACGATGGCGCTGCAGGCGCTGCTCGCGCCCAAAGAGTCGAGCGACATGATCGAATCGCTCGTGCACGCCGCGCAGCAGGGCGGCTGGCTGCCGAAATGGCCGGTTGCCAACGGCTACACCGGCGTGATGGGCGGGGATGCGGCCGATCCGCTGATCGCCGGCGCCTTCGCTTTCGGGGCGAGGGATTTCGACACGCATGCCGCGCTTGCGGCCATGATCAAAGGCGCCGGCGATACGGCCAGTCCGCCGGGCCAGGGCTGGTATCGCGAGCGTCCGGGTCTGGCGGATTATTTGCGGCTCGGCTACGTCGTCAACGGCCGCACGACCTCGGTTTCAAACGAGCCCAACGGCGCGTCGGAAACGTTAGAGTACGCACTCGACGATTTCGCAATCGCTCGGTTAGCCCGCGCGCTCGGCGATCGCTCGGTATACGAACGTTTCTCGCGCCGTGCCGCAAACTGGACGTACCTGTTCAATACTGCGACCGGCCTGATTGCTCCGCGCGGCGAGAATGGCGCCTTCGAGCAGCAACCGCTCACGCCCAATGGCCAGAGCGGTTTCCAAGAAGGCGATGCCTGGCAATACACATGGATGGTGCCGCAGAGCTTCGGCGCTCTCGTGCGCGCGCTCGGCGGCCCGGCGGCGACGGTCGTCAAGCTCGACGGCTACCTCAGCTCGCTCAACGAAGGACAAACCCTGCCGTTTGCATGGATGGGCAATCAACCGTCGTTCGGCGACGACTGGGTTTACTTGTGGGCAGGCGCACCGTACCGGCAGCAGCTCGTGACCCGGGAGATTCTTACCGCGCTCTACACGCCGTCGCCGGACGGAATTCCCGGCAACGACGATCTGGGCTCGATGAGCGCAATGTGGGTCTGGGAAGCGATGGGGCTCTACCCGGTGGATGTGTCCGTGCGCGATCTGGAGCTGGGCGCACCGCTTTTCGCGCGCATCTCGATTCGCGCGCCGGGAGGACCGAGCATCGAAATCACTGCGCCGCAGGCCGCCGACGGCGTGCCGTACATCGCGTTGCTGCGCGTCAACGGGCGCGTGACGCAGCAGACCTGGTTGACGCTGCCGCAGAGCGGAATCCTTCGCTTGGAATACGCGCTCTCGCGCCGACCCGATGTGGCTTGGGGAGCGTCGCCGCAGGACGCACCGCCTACTTACGTTTGGGGACCAATTCATTTCCCACATTCGACGGCCGCGGCGCTAGAAATGCCGGCGCAGAGCGCTTCGCTCGCACCGGGGGAGAGCACGACGCTGCAGTTTCTGTTGGAGAACGCGCAAGGGCACGTGCCGGTTCGCGCGGCTTGGAGTGCTCTTGCGCCGGACGGCCTTGCGATCGCGCCTACCCGCGGTGCGATTGAGGCCGCCGCCTACGGTCGATCCGGCGGTGCGGCAACCGTTACAGCAACGGCCGCGGCCGCGACCGGGTGGTACGACGTCGCGGTAACGGGCGTTACGACCAACCGCGCCTTGTTGCCGCAAGTTTATGCGCCGGTCTTTGTTGCGGTTCCGCGCCGGCGCGCTTGGCTCGCCTATGCCGCAGATTATCAAGGAAACACGATCACGCCGATCGATCCGCGCACGCGCGCCTTCGGGCGAGCAATCCAAGTCGATCAGAATCCAATCGCCGTCGCGCTTAGCCCCGACGGTTCTCGCGCGTACGTCGCAAATAACTCGAGCAACGACGTGAGCGTCGTCGACACGGCGACCGGAACGCTGCTTGCAAACGTCGCAGTTGGAAACGCGCCGACCGGCATTGCAATCTCGCCGGACGGCGCGACTGTTTGGGTAACGAATAACGGCGACAACACCCTCACGGCGATTGACGCCAAGTCCTTGACCGCATCGGGAGCGATCGCAGTGGGTTCACACCCGGGAGCGGTGCTGGTCTCTCCTAACGGCACCACCGTTTACGTCGTGAACCAAGGTTCGGGCGACGTGACGCCGATTGATGCGCGCACGCACAAAGCCAACGAGCCGATTCCAGCCGGCGCGCGGCCGATCGGCGCGGCGCTCTCTCGCGACGGCAAGATCCTGTACGTCGCCAACAATCTCAACGCCGGAACCGTTAGCGTCATCGATCTGCAACGACGCGCGATTACAGCGACGGTTGCAGCCGGCATGCGACCGCGCGGCATCGCGCTCTCGCCCGACGGCGCGACGCTGTACGTCACCAATGCCGCTTCGGCAACGGTGACCCCGATTAACGTGCGAACGCAACGGCCGGGTGCGCCGATCGACGTTGGGGGTCGCCCGTACGACGTCGTCTTCACACCCGACGGCAAGACCGCAATCGTCGCCGATCGCGACGACAACGACGTCACGTTGATCGACGTGGCCAGCGGTCGCGCCGTCGGCCGGATCGCGGCGGGAAACAATCCATTCGGATTAGCGATACGGTAGCGCAAGGATGACTCGATGGCTCCCTTCGGCAAGCTTAGCGTCGGCGATAATAATTCTTGGCGGATGCACCCCGCAAACTCCGCGCGGCATTCTGCCCCCCGCCGTCACACAAGCCTTGCAACGCGACGTAGGCCGGCGCGTTGTGCTGCAAGCCTTCGATACGCGCGGAAACCGCATCGACTGGAGCGCTTTTCGCAAGCTCGAAGAGGGCAGCCAGGGCGACAACGGCATCAACGACGCGCTTAACGATCCGCCGACGCTGCTCGTGACCCAAATTGCGCCGCTGTACTCCTCCACTGGTGGCGGAAGCGGTGATCCGGCGCTCACGCTTCCGGCAAGCGGCGTGGCGGCGCTCTCGCTAGCCTGGCCGACGAGCGAAGGCTATTCCACGTTCATCATCGACCTGCCGCACAGCGCCGGCACGTACGACTTCGACGAGCTGGCCGCTGCGCAAGTGTTGCGCGACGTTGCGGCGAGTCTCAATGCGCGGTCGTGGTATCGCGCCGGCAAAAAAGTCGCCGCGTTGTACGCTGCCGCCAAGAACGACTACGCGCAAGCGCTGCGCGCAAAGAGCGCCGCACAGGCCGGCGCACTCTCCGCGCGCTCGCTCGACGCCGGCGTGAACGCCGAAACACTGTTGCTTGCCGATGCGGGCGTCGCGTACGCGGCAGGCCATGCCAACGCGATGGATTGGGGCGCGACCTTCGACACGATCACCGGCGGCGTTGCCGGCTTACGTGTGGCCTCCGATTTATATCCAAAGGATGGATGGTTACGGATCTGCTTCGACCCGGGCGAGAAGCCCGCGTATTACGCGGCCGAAATCAAGCACGCCCACTCCCTCGGGTTGCGAATCGTCGGACAGATTCTCGATTCGTCGGAGATGCGTCATTGGAGCGTCGCTGCGTTCGAGCGGCGCACGCGCGAGTACGTGGACGCGCTGCCGGACGTGGACGAATGGGAAACCGGCAACGAAGTCAACGGCAATTGGCTGGGCTCGACCCGGAGCGTGGTCGCCAAGACCCGATACGCTTCGGAATACGTCAAGACGCATACTCGCGCGCGCGTTCTGGTCACGCTCTATTGGCAGCTCGGGGAAGGGCGCGCGGTCAACGCGATCTTCAACTGGGCGAAAGCGAACATGGCCGGCATCGCGCCATACGTTGACGACATCGGCGTATCGCTCTATCCGCGACAGAATCCGATGGGCGAGCCGTTCGATCGCGTCGTCGCTGCATTGCACGCGGCGTTTCCGCAACAGCGAATCATGATCACCGAGCTCGACTACGATCGCGGCCCGGGATGGTGGTGGGGTTCGCTCGCGTCGATCGTGCCGCACGGCCGCGACGCAGTCGCCGCGCTGTACCAGTCGGCTATCATGGGTTATCCGTATTCGGGCGGCGGCACGTTCTGGTGGTACTTCGTCGAGGAAGTATCGCGCGGAAACTCCCTCTACCGCACGTTGAAATCCGTCTACCACTCGGCGCATCGACCGTAGGGGCCAGGTGCGCGCGCGATGCGGCCGGAAACGGCTGCCATGCGGTTATTTGCCTCAATCGTCCTCGCGCTCGCGAGCATAGCGCCTGCAACGGCTCTTGCACAGAGCGCCTCGCCGAGTCCGTCGCCCTCGGCGAACCCCACGCCGTCGCCGAATCCCGCGCAGGCGGCCGCCATCGCGCTCGCCCAAAGCCGAATCGATACGATGCTGCGAACCGGTCACGCCGATCCCTCGTGGTTTAGCAAAGGTTTTCTCGAGCAGATTCCGGCAAACCAGGTCGACTACGCGATTGTCGCCATGACGCGACAACTCGGGGCTTATAAAAGCCTGGAGTTGACTCCCGATAAATTTGTCGCGCACTTTGTCAACGGCACGGCCGGCGTCTTCATTCACTTCGACGCCAAAAACAAGATCGACGGTCTGGTGTTCCAACCGACCCCTACGATATAACGTCGCGGAAGCTTAAAGTTCGTAATCGATCGTAAGAGGAGCGTGGTCGCTGAAGCGCGTCGCTTTATAGATTGACGCGTTCCGAACCGCCGGCACCAGATCCGGCGTGATCAGCTGGTAGTCGAGGCGCCAGCCCAGATTGCGATCCCACGCCGCCGGCCAATTCGACCACCAAGTATACTGGCGCGGCTCCTTGTTGACGACGCGAAAGGCGTCGACCCACCCCACGCGATCGACGAGTACATCCATCCAGGCGCGCTCGTCGGGAAGAAATCCGCTCACGGTGCTGTTTCGAGCCGGGTTATACGTGTCGATTGACTGGTGCGCGATGTTGAAGTCGCCGCAGATGATGTGATGGCCGCCCGTATGGCGCAGCTGCGCGAGCACTGCGAGCAGCCGCTCGAGGAAGTCCATCTTAAAGGCTTGTCGCGCCGGACCGGTAATACCCGAGGGCACGTAGAGCGAGGCGACCGACACGTTTCCGAAGTCGGCTTGAATGAAACGCCCCTCCGCATCGAGGTCGTCCCAGCCAAGGCTGCGACGTACGGAGAGCGGTTCTTGCCGAGCGTAGATCGCAACGCCGCTGTAGCCGGGTCGTCGCCCGTCGACGAAGTAGGCGGAAAATCCGGTAAGTGCCAGCGCTTCAGGCCGCACCAGACGCTCTTGCGAGCGCGTCTCTTGCAGGCAAACCACATCGGCAGCTTGGCTTTGTGCCCACTCGAAGAAACCACGCCGCACCGCCGAGCGAATGCCGTTTGCGTTAAACGTGATCACCCGCACGACGGTGCGTTTGCGGCTCTTACATCGTCAGACCGCAGGTCTTTTGCCGACGATCGGCTCGGCGCTGACTTCCTCTCCGAAGAGGGTCGGATACACGGCTCCAGCCAGACCGCCGCCGATCAACGGTGCAATCCAAAAGACCCAAAGCTGCGCAAGCTCCGCCGGGCCGGCAAAGATCGCCGGGCCGGTGCTGCGCGCGGGGTTCACCGAAGTATTGTCGATCGGAATGCTGATCAAGTGAATCAGCGTCAACACTAGCCCGATCGCCAAGCCGGCAAAGCCGACGGGCGCGCGCTTATCGGTGGCCCCCAAGATGACGGTGATGAATACGAACGTGCAGACGATCTCCACGAAGATCGCCGAGCCCATACTGTAGCCGCCGGGGGAAAGACTCCCGTACCCATTGCTGGCAAACTGGCCGGCGGAAAAGCCGGGCTTGCCGCTCGCAATGAGATAGAGGACCGCGGCCGCAACGATTGCTCCCACGACCTGCGCGATCATGTATGGTATCACGTCGCGCGCCGGGAAGCGTTTTGCGATCCAGAGACCAAACGTCACCGCCGGATTGATGTGGCACCCCGAAATCGGCCCAATCGTGTATGCCATCGTCAGCAGAGTCAATCCGAACGCTAGCGCAACGCCGGCGAATCCGATCCCCAGCTGAGGGAATGCCGCAGCGATCACGGCGCTTCCGCAACCTCCAAATACAAGCCAGAACGTTCCGAAGAATTCGGCCCAAACACGCCTGGAGAGTGTCATGCCCAACGCTCCTTTCCGCGAATGCGGTTATTACACAAGGTATTGCGTTCGGCAGGGATGCGTTCCTGCGCTCGCTTGCTCTATGCTATGATGCAACTCGGAAAGGCGGCGAACGTGAAAACGCATATTTACGGCAGCTACGTCCACTGGAGCGCGGGCTGCGGCCAGAGTACGACGAGCTATGACGCTTACTCCCGAGACCACACGATCGCCGTCGACGGCAAGCCCGAGATCGGCGCATCGAGCGACCCCGCATTTCGTGGTAACGCAACCCGCTACAACCCCGAGGAATTATTGGTGGCGAGTCTCTCGTCGTGCCATATGCTCTGGTATCTGCACCTCTGTTCCGTCCAGCACATAGCCGTGCTGGATTATAGCGACAACGCCTCGGGCATCATGCAGGAAAACGGCGACGCGGGCCAGTTCATCGAGGTGACGCTGCGACCGGTCGTATCGATTACCCAGAGCACCGATCGCGCAAAGGCACAGGCACTCCACGAACAAGCCCACCGCCGCTGCTTCATCGCGCGCTCGGTCAACTTTCCAGTGAGCGTACGGCCGACGATCGCTTGATTAGGTCGAGCGCTTGGCTCCAGTGCGACGGTAGGGGGTTTGACGCGCCCGAGCTCGCGCGGCCGCTTTCGGCTCGCCGAGATTGGGGGGCGCGTAGTACGCGAGCCGGCGCGTCGCAAGGTCGACGGTAACCGAATCGTCGGGCGTTTTCGTGCCGCCGCCGTCCTTTGCAGGATGATACTCGACTCTCAGCTGCGTTGAAGTAACCACCACCCGCAAGTATCCGAAATCCGTGTCGTCGTAGCTTTCCAAAACGATCTGGCCGGCGATTTGGTTTCTCTGATTGCCTTGCGCCGCCGTCTGCACCACTTGTGGGGCGCGCAAGGCACCGCCGTCCTGTGCGCGGATCTTCTGCAGCGGGCTGTGGCCGCCGTTCCCGCAGACGACGTAAGGAATTTGCGCCGCCTCGACGCTTCGACCATTGATTTCAATCGTGTGGGTGCGCGTAAAACGTTGATAGTTGTGGGCGTGTCCGGCCAGATTGGCGTGCGGCCAGAAGCCGGCCTGTTCGCAGACGGCGTCGATTTGAAGCTGCATCTGCGCGCTCCAGCCATGCCGCGTTCCGGTGCTAAACGGCGGATGATGGTGCGTCAAGATCACCGCCCCGCGAAACTTACCGCTGATCGCGTCCGCGCGAGCGCGTGTCAGAGCGGCTTTTAAGAAGCCTAGCTGGGCGGTGCCGATCTTCGTGCCCGGGGTCGGATCGGCGATTACGCCGGGATCCTCCAGCGTGTTGCTGTAAAGCGCGATGATGCGCACGAACGGTGCCTCGAACGTGAAATAAACGCCGGGCTGGATTTGCGCCGTGCGCGAAAGGCCGCCGGCTTCGGGAAGCACCACGAAGCCGGGCGTGCAGAAGTTGCGTAGAAAGCCGCGCAGACTCGGTACCGGAGTTCCCGGTGCAACCAGCCCGTCGTGATTTCCGGCGGCGGCAAGAATCGGCGCTGGATAGTTCCGGTATGGCTCGTAGAACTGATCGTAGTAGTACTCGACCTCGCCGAAGCTGTACACGACGTCGCCGAGCAAGAAGTGAAACTGCGGTATCTCGGCCGCGCCGGCCTCGCTAAAGTCGGCGACCATTTTGTCGGTCACTTCGTTCTGCGTCTTCGGGCCTTGCGTGCTTCCGCAGTCGCCGAGCGCGTGGAACACCAGTTGGCGGTTTTTGGCGATCCGGCTCAGCGCAGCCGCGTCGCCGCCAAGCACTTCCGAAAGCGTCAGAACCGGTTCGTTGGGCGTTCCGGTCACAGTCGCTCGGGGCGCCGGAACCTCCGTCGCGAACAGCTCGTGCGCGGCGTTGAGCTCGTTTATGCGGTGATAGCTGGCGGCGTCGGAGGCGTGTTTAACCTTGAACGTCGTGGGATCCGGCGTCGGCTCGGGCTGCGCGAAAACCGGCCGGCCGATCGCGCGCACTTTTTCCTTCGCCATGCTGCTCTCCTAAAGGATGACTTCGTCGATGTAGCACCAGCGCCAGTCTTCGCCCGGCTCGAGAGACCGCACGATCGGATGGCGCACCGCTTGGAAATGCTTCGTCGCATGCCGGTTTTTGGAGCTGTCGCAGCAGCCGACGTGCCCGCATTCCAAGCACTCGCGCAGGTGCACCCAGGTGTCACCTATGCGCAAGCAGTCTTCACAGCCCTTCGAACTCGGCGAAACCTGGTGAATATGGTCGAGATGGCTACATTGCTCCATGCCGAGTCCTTGCCTCGATCTCCTCACTCTCCTTCAAACAGATTCCAAAACGCCGCCGCTTCGGGACGGGCTTTTAGCGTTGCGTCAAAGTGCGCCAGCGCGTAGCCGCGGACTAAGCGATGGGCTTGCGCTCCCGGCAACAGCTCGCCGATCGGACGCATCGCATTCTTCAGCCACGCAAGCTCGGGACCGAGGGTCATGCCACGTACTGCTTCGTGGCGGAGCTCGACATCGTCGACAAAGTGCAGGTGGTCCGCATTGGCGAGCACGATCATCCGCGCACCCGCCGTCCGGCGCCGGAGCGCTGCGACGCTTTCAAGCGAAATCGACGCATCGTTCTCGGCTGCCACGTAGAGCACCGGAACGTCACGCTGCCAGCGCAGCGTCGCCGTAACCGGCAGGATTCCCGGCCGAGGATCTCCGCCCCCAGCCGGCGCGAGCGCAACGACCGAAGCAATTCTGTCGTCGGTTACCGCGGCTTCGAGTACGGTCCAGCCACCGAAGCTGTGCCCCACCGCGCCGGCGGTTTCGCCGGCGACGCGCACCGGCAAGCGATCGCCGCCAAGCAGACGATCTAAGAGAAACCGTAAATCCGGCACCCGCGCCTCAATCCATCTACGGATGCGGGCGGAACGCGCGTCCTTGTCTTCGCCGGACGCGGCATGCAGTTCGCGCGCGACGACCTCGGAATGGTCGATCGCCCCGACCAAGTATCCGCCGGCGGCGAGATGCTCGCACAAGAACGAGGACGCGCGCCGGCTTCCGCCGCTGTAATGAGAAAAAACCACGAGCGGATATGTGCCCGGCAAGCCGGGCGCGTCGCGGCCGCCCGATTCGGACGGATACCAAAGCTCGCATGGAAATCGCCGTTGACGCCGGGTGTCGATGAGAGCGATCGTCGCGACCCCCGGCGGTCGCGCGCTCGCGAAAGGATCGTATGTTGAAGACGTCACAATGGCGAGGCGCCAAGCGATAGAATAGGTGACCAGCCCATAGGAGAATCGACCATGCAAATCACGATGTTGTTGCTGCTATCCCAGTTCTTCTTCTGGCCAAGCCCGATCGATTGGCAGATGACTCAGGAGAACGTCGCCGTGCGAGGGAGCGTCGTGGATGCAACGAGCGGCCACGGCGTCGCGGGCGCTACGGTTTATGCAATGTCCGGCGCGCTGGTTGAACGGAGCACGGCCGATTCGAACGGTCACTTCATATTCCTGACCCTGTTGCCGGGCACGTACGGCCTCTGCGCCTCAAGGAGCGCCGCCGCGGTCAACTGCTCTCCGAGCCCCTCCGAAGCTCAAGAGTTATTCGCCGGCTTCGAATATGGCGCCACCGTCGTTCTTTCGCCCGGTTCGGATTAGACAGGGGCGAAGTGCGTGAGGAGAAATTGGTGGAGCTGTCGGGGTACTGCCCCCCGAGTCCAAGAAGCCTAACCGGCGCGTTCTCCAGGCTCAGCCTCGGCTTTAACTTGATCGAACGTACGCCCCGAAGCGCGGCTTACCGTTCGCTGCAGATTCTTCTTCTTGCACGAGCGTCGAATCACGCGCCCGTGCCAGCCCGAGTTCGTGACCGGAAGGCAGAGTGGTTCGGGCCGACTCTCTGCGTCCGGTGACTAGCCTAGATTAGGCAGCCAGTGCGTATTCGTGATTGGCAGATATTGCCGTTGCGATCGTTTTAGGAGTGCTCGCAACTCCGCCTGCTGACGCCGGCCACGACGTTCCTGTCGAACCTATTTCAGCCCCGCGTCCTTCGACTGCGCTCCCTACGGTCGCTCCGCTCAGGATGACGCACGCGAAGGGCGACATACAGTATAACACGCACGAGCAAGCACTCTAACGGATTACGACGCTCTCCGGGCTTCGCTCTCGGTCGCCAGAGAAATAAGCAACGAAACGCCCGTCATGATGGCAGCACCGTATAGGTCGGCGAGCCAGGGATTAACGCCGCTGCTCGGATCGTAGAAGTTGATGAGGTGAACGGTCAGGACGAACAGCAGATAGTTGATCACGAAGGCGAACAGGCCGTGGGTGAGCCACGTGATCGGAAACGAGATGAACCGCAGAATCGGACCGACGAGCGTGTTGACCAGACCAAAAATGATGGCCGCGATGATGGCCTTCCAAACGTTGACGTCGTGGTAGAAGCCGGGAACGAACTTCCCGATGAGATAGAAGACGAGGGCAATGATGAGAAATCTGAGAAACCAGTTCACGATCGATAGCCTCCTTCCAGTTCCTGTTTAATCTTTGCGGCTAAAGCCGGCGTCATCCCTTTGACCGCTGCGATTTCGTCGAGCCCAGCGCGACGAATTCCGGCCGGCGAGCCGAAAGCGCTCAGTAACCGCTTCCGGCGCACGGGTCCGACACCTGCAAGCGCGTCCAGGCTCGATCGCGTCATCGATTTTGCGCGCCGCTGGCGATGGTAGGTCACAGCGAAGCGGTGGGCCTCGTCGCGAATTCGCTGGATGAGGTGAAGCGCCGGCGAGTTGGCCGGTAAGACGATCGGCTCCGATTGATTCGGAAGGTAAAGCCATTCGTGCTCCTTGGCGAGGCCTGCGACGGGCAGCCCGGTCATATCGAGCTCCTCGAGCACCTCGACGACCGCGCTTAGCTGACCTTTTCCGCCATCGATCAGCAGCAGATCGGGCTTTTTGTTGAACTTCTCCTTCTTTGCGAGCTCCCGTTCGATGGGCGTTTCCGTGCGATCCGTTTCGCGGCGCAAGTAACGCAGGCGCCGGCGCAGCGTTTCCTGCATCATCGCAAAATCGTTCGGTCCGCGATCGTATTGGATCTTGAACTTTCGGTACTCGCTCTTCTTGGCTCGCCCTTCGACGAAAACCACCATTGAGGCTACCGAGTCGCTTCCCTGGATGTTCGAAACGTCGTAGCATTCGATGCGGTGCGGCGGTTCGGGAAGCTCGAGCGCGTCGGCGAGATCCGTCAGCGACCGCGCCTGTGCGGTTTCCTGAACCTCCTGATGGGCAAGAAACGCCTTGAGGTTCTGCTCGGCGTTTTTTTGCACGAGCCGCAGGTACTCCGCGCGAGCGCCGCGCTGCGGATGCAAGATGCGAACCCGCTGACCTTTGACCGCGGACAGCCACGACTCGATGGTTTCCCGCTCTTCCGGCAGGCTCGAGACCAGCAGCTCCTTGGGCACCGCCGTGCCGGCCGCGCTGCCGCGCCTCTTTTCGGGAACCGGCGCCTGATTGTCGCGCGCAATCCGAGCATACGAGACCGGCTTATCCGCGTCCCCGCCCGCAGTCCGAGCAGTGTAGAACTGCTTGAGGAATTCGCCGGTTAGCACTTCGTCCGATTGCTCGTAGACGCCGTCCAAAATGAAGTGTTCCTGGCCGATCAGCTTACCGCCGCGCACGAGGAAGACTTGCATGCATGCCTGGCCCTGCGCGCGCGCAATCGCAACCAAATCCATGTCGAGCCTGGACTTCCAGACGACCTTTTGCTCTTCGGTGACGCGCCGCACTTGGACGATCCGGTCGCGAAGCCGGGCCGCGGCTTCAAAGTTCAAGTGTTCCGCCGCGCCGGTCATCTCGTGCTGCAGCCGAGCGAGCAACGACTCCTGTTTCCCCTCCAAGAAAAGGACGACCTCATCGATGGTGCGATTGTAATCCTCTTCGGTCTGATAACCGACACACGGGGCCAGACAGCGTTTGATGTGATACTGCAGACAAGGACGCTTTCGCCGCCCGTCGATGGGCTCGCGGCAGGTTCGGAGCGGAAAGACGAGGCGCACGAGATCGATCAACTCGCGAAGGCCGTGCGCGTTCGTATAGGGACCGAAATAGCGCGCACCGTCGTTTCGAACGAAGCGAGTGAACACCACTCGCGGAAACGGCTCGTTCGTCACTTTAAGATACGGATATCGTTTGTCGTCCCGCAGCCGCACGTTAAACGGCGGCTGATGACGCTTAATCAAGTTTGCTTCGAGAATCAAGGCTTCTATTTCGTTGGTGACGACGATCGTTCGAACGCCGGCAACCTTCTCGACCATGGCGATCGTACGCGGATGATGGACGGCGCCTTCTTGAAAATACGAACGGACGCGCGAACGCAGCGCAACCGCCTTGCCGATGTAGAGGATCTCCCCGTCTGCGCTAGCCATCAGATAGACGCCCGGCGCGTCGGGGACTTGCGCTAGCCCTTCGACTGAGCCTGTCCGCAGCGAAGTCAATGGAGTCAGAGCGGGCCTTACCCCGCGCGCGCGGGACGAGCGCGCGCGCGCAACACGACGATCGCCGCGACGAAAATTATCGCCAGCCCGAGCACAAAATACCCGCCCCGTCGCAACAGCGGCAGCACCATTCCGAGATGCGCTCCCAAAGTACTTCCCAGAAGTATCAAAAAGGTGCAAAAGATCAGCGAACCCAGAAACGTCCAAAGGTAGAACAAACCGAGGTTCATCTCCGCGATCCCGGCGGGTATCGAGGCAATTCCACGCAGCACGGGGAGAAAGCGGCATACGAAGATAGCAAAGGTGCCCCAACGCTCGAAGAAACGGTGCACGCTAACCAAGCGCTCGTGGGTGAAGTGAACGTACTTGCCGTAACGCTCGATCACGGGCACTCCGCCGAACCGCCCGATCGCGTAGCCGATCGATGCTCCGCTCAGCTCGCCGGCCACCGCTACGAAGATCGTCAGCCACAAGCTGCTCAAATGGCCTGTCGCCGTGAGCGCGCCCGCGACCGGCAGGATGACCTCCGTACCGATGGGCAGCCCAAAATTACCCATGGCCAGGCCGGCGAACAAACCGAGATAGCCAAAGTGGTCGATGAGGCCGACGACGGCTTGCTGCAGGTGCTCCACGCAGGTGAGCCTACTCGACCGGTGCGGCGGTGTTTCGGGTCGCAGCCCGCCGCAGGATCTCCGCAGCCGAGCTGCCGCCCTCGCGGCGCAGCGCTTCGAACAGGTCGAAGGGTCCGACGTCGCGTTCGCCGGCACGCTCTTCCGCCAGCGCCACGATTCTTCGAAGCCTCGGCGTGATCAGAATCCCTTCCCAGAGCCGATCTTCGCCCGTACCGAGCGCTCGCCGAACCTCGGCGTGCACTTCGGGAACGTCGATGCCTTCGGCGTCCAGCGCCCGCAGCGTTGCGGGGTCACGCTCCTCGAGCAAAGCTACCAGCAAGTGTTCCGCGCCGACGTAATAGTGGCTGTGGTTGCGGCATTCTTGCTCGGCCACGCGCAGCACGCGCCGTGCGGCCGGGTTAAATTTTGAGAACAACTCTTATGAATCGGAGAAAGAGAGATATCGGGGCGACACGATTTGAACGTGCGACCTCTTCGTCCCGAACGAAGCGCTCTACCAAGCTGAGCCACGCCCCGAAGAACGTCGTACCTTTCGCCTACCCGCACCCCCCTCCTTGCGCTTCTGCAGGGCATCCCAAAAGCGGGGTAAAAGTCCACGGTATCTACAAACCCGTTCACTGCTAATGAGATACGTAATCGTCGGGTGTGGACGCGTCGGATCCACGCTTGCGAAATTGTTAGACTCCGACGGACACGAAGTCATCGTTATAGACGAGAATGCGGCTGCATTCAAGCGTCTCGGGCCGAAATTCTCCGGGCACGAGGTGGTTGGCACCGGCATCGATTACGACGTCCTCAAACGTGCCGGTGCGGCCAGCGCCGATGGTTTCGTCGCCGTTACCAACGGCGACAACCGCAACATCATGGCCGCCCTGATCGCCCAGCGCATGTTCAAGATCAAACGAATCGTGGCGCGAATCTACGACCCGCCGCGCGGGCAAATGTATCGCGAGCTGGGCGTCCAAACGGTTTGCCCGACGACCGAAGGCGCCAAGATGATCCGCGACGTCTTGATCGAGGCTCCTTGGGAAGCGCAGTCCTTCGATTTGGGGAAGCTGACCGCGCTCTCGGCCGTGGTCGGTCCCGGCACCGCCGGAAAACGCGTAGCCGACATCGAGGAGAACGGCCGCATTCGAGTTGCGGCGATTCGCCGAGGCGCCACCGAGGTCGTCGTTGCGTCGAATGACCTGTTGCTACAAGAAGGTGACGAGCTGAGCGTTGTCGTCGCGCCCGATGCCATCAGCGATTTCGCCCAACGCTTTCCGGGCGTCGCGCCGCGTCCGAAAGTGACCGCGTAAGCGTGTTCATCTTGATCGTCGGCGGCGGCAAGGTCGGCACCTACCTGACGCGCGCGCTGCTCAACCAAGGGCACGAGGTCGTGGTCATCGAGAAAGACGATCGCAAGGCTAAGATGCTCGAGCGCCTGATCGATCGTCAGGTAACCGTCGTTGGGGACGGCTGCGATCCATACGTTCTCGACGCCGCGGGCGTGAATCGCGCAGACGTGGTGGTCGCCGATACCGGGGACGACGAAGATAACCTGGTCGTCGTTCTGCTGTCGAAGCGCAAGTCAAAGGCTCGCTGCATCGCACGCGTCAACAACCCTGCCAATAAGCTCATCTTCAGCTCCCTCGACCCTGACGATCCAGTGATCGTCATCTCGTCGACCGAAATCATCCTGGACGTGCTCAACGAGCACGTCAACGCCTCGAAGTACCGCGCGATGCTCGAAACGATGCACCTCTTCGGTAAGGGCGACATGCAGCTGGTCAAGCTGGCGATACCGGAACGATCGCCCGTCGACGGAAAGCGTCTCGCCGAAATCGACTTTCCGCACAACTCGGTCGTCGTCGCGGTGGACCGTCCCAACAGCGATTTGGAGATCCCCACTGGCGATACGCTCCTTCGCGCGGGCGACGCGATGATCGTGATCGTCAAGAACGGCGCGGCGGAGCGAATCCGCGCCATCCTCGGCAGCTGACTCACACTGTGTCATCCTGAGCGGAGCGAGCGTAGCGAGCGCAGTCGAAGGGCTGAGCGGAGGCCGCCGTTTGTGTCATCCTGAGCGGAGGGCCGCCGCGCATACCCGCGCGTCGTGGATCGCGATTGAAGCGGCCCGCAGTCGAAGGAACGCGATCTGCGCCGGTGCTGTGTTGAGGGAGGACCTGCTTGTGTCGCCACAGCTGCGTCTGGCCTGTTCTGTTTTGAAAACGAACGAGGTTTGTTGGCGCCGCCGCGATATAATTGATGCGTTTCAGCAGCGGCGGACAAAAGCATCGTTATCCTTGGGTTCGACGTTTTGACTTTTCAAGCGCAGGGTGATGCGGTCTGCATTTGGGGAACGAGCGCGTACAACATGGACCAGTACCTACGTACGAGGTTATGGAACGCGTGCGTGAAAATTGCGCTTCAAGCCGCTAGAGCTGATGTCGAGCGCACGCTGGATCTAACCTCCTACAGTGGAGACTTGGAGAGCCTTTGGTACTGCCTAGCTACAATGAAGCGAGGTGAGCCGATTTATCCGCAGATGGCGCATTAATAGTATCAATCCCCCTCAAATGACGCGACGTCCACTACTCCGTCCTTCGACTTCGCTCACTCCGTTCGCTCCGCTCAGGATGACACTCGGGAAGTTCGCTCCGCTCAGGATGACACGTGGGATCGCTCCGCTCAGGATGACACCACCGAGGATCGCTCCCTCAAAATGACACGCCGGGAGCGCTAGATATAGCCCTTGCGTAGTGCGACGACGGCGGCTTGCGTGCGATCCGCGGCGGAAAGCTTCTCGAGAATGTCGCGGATGTGTCCCTTGACGGTGCCCAACCCAATGTGCAGGCTTTCAGCAATCTCGGAATTGGCTCGCCCGTCGGAGATCAAGCGCAGAATCTCGGTCTCGCGCGAGGTCAGAGGAGAGAACCGCACGTCGCTAGGCTTGGCGTCCGAGAAACGAGCTAGAACAACGTGCGCGATCCGCGGGTCGAAGTACGCGCCGCCTTCGCTCGCGATTCTCACCGCGTCCACGATGCGTTGCGGGTCGGAGCTTTTCAGGCAGTAGGCGTCGGCGCCGGCCGCCAGCGCCGCAAGGACTTCGTCTTCCAAGTCAATCATCGTCACGATTACCACGCGCGTCGCCGGAACTTCGGCGCGCACGCGCTTGGTCAAAGTCACTCCGTCAACCGCCGGGATGCCGATATCGATGATCGCAACGTCCGGCCGCTCCCGCACGATTGCTTCCCATCCGGTTGCGCCGTCGGCGGCCTCGGCCACGACGTCGAACGTGGGTTGCAGCGCGGTGCGCAACCCTGCCCGTGTCAGCGCATGATCCTCCGCGATGACGACGCGGATCGGTTTTCGATGCTCCATTCTATTCTCGCGCTTGCGGAATTGTCAGCGTAAAAACGCTACCGCGCGGCGTTCGAGGTTCATACGTGATACTTCCCCCGTGTTTCTCGGCGATCCGGCGAACGATGTACAAGCCCAGCCCCGTACCGCTGCCCGGATGGCCACCGCCGAAGCGCTGGAAGAGCCCGGGGCGGCGCTCCGCAGGGACGCCGTAGCCATCGTCTTCCACGGTGATTGCAACCGAACCGTCGCTTTCGCGTCCGAAGACTGCGACGCGGCCGCCCCGCGGCGTGGCGTCGACCGCGTTTGCCAGCAAGTTAGCGATGGCGCGCCGCAGCTCGTGCGGATCGCCCCGAACCGGCAGCGGCGCTTCGGACAGCTCCGTCTGCAGCGCGACGCCTTTGATTTCCGCCACCGGCGCGAGCTCGGCTACGACGCGCGCGATCAAATCCTTGCCGTCCAGCCGGTCGCGCACGTGCGAGTCCTCGCCGGCCTCGTATCGCGCGACGAGCAGCAGCGTTTCGACGATGCGCCGTTCGTCGTCGTTTGCGGCCAGCGCGGTGCCCAAGATGTCCCGGTAGCGCTCCGGAAGCTCGCCGTAGGACCCGCCGAGAGCTTGATTCATCGTTACGTGCGCGGCCGCCAGCGGTGTGCGAAGATCGTGCGCCAAGGCGTACACGATATCCCGAATCACGTCGCTGCGATCGGCGAGTTCGTCCTTTTGCCGCGCGATCTCCTCGTTACGCTCGCCCAGCTGCGCGAAAAGGCGCGCTTGGTCGAGCGCCATCGCAGCCTGCTCCGCAAACGTGCGAAGCGTCGGAAGCGCATCGGCGACGAACGACTCTCCGCTCATGACCGAATCGATCAGCACGTGGTCTACGATGCCGCCGCTCGATATCGGCGTCACCAGCGCTTCGCCGGCGTTCAACGCTTCGAGGGTCAAACGGCCCAACAAATCGCTCGCGGTTATGCTAACCACGTCTTCAGCCTCGCCGGCGCGCGCCACCAGCGAGGCCAGCTCGGTAGAGAGCGCCCGGCGTTCCACGATAACGTCGGTGCCGCCGGCTCGATACGAAAGCATCAGCGCAGGCCCGAATGGAGATTCGCGCACGATGAGCGTCGCTTTCGAGGCACCGACGAGCGCAACCGACTCGCGCGCGACGGCGCGTTGCACGAGCTCCACGTTAAGCGTTTCGCGTACGCGTCCGGTCGCCTCGCGAAGCGCCCGTTCGATTTCGATTTGGCGCATGCGTCCCGCCGAAGCTCCGGCTTCTCGTGCGTATTCCTGAGTCTTGACGCTCAGATAGCCGACGAGCACGAACGACGCTGCCAGCAGGAGCCGATCGCCGATCGCGACGCCGTCCCAGTGATGGCCGGCTCGCAGACCGTTGACGTAGCCCGCGATGACGTTTGCGATCTCGGCGGCGATTACGAGGTTCGTCGTCAGCCTGCTTCGCAGTGCCAGACTGCTGAGCGCGATCGGTCCGTTGAACAGAATCGCCGCAATGAAGAGTTGCGGCGTAAGCAGATCGACGATCCACGCGGCAACGAGCAAGCCGTAACAGAGCAAGGCCATCGTAGGTCATCGGCGTTTCGGTCCATCCGGCGGGAGCGCCTTGCCCGAAGCGGAGAAGGCTGGTATTGATGGACCGCACGGCAAGAGCCGAAGAACTGTTGCGCGAGCTCGGCGGGCGCGCGCGACTCGTCGTCTACGTGGCCGGCGCTCCCGGTTCGGGAAAGACGCGACGCCTGCTCGAGGATGCGCGGCATCTCGCGGCCGATGGCAAAAGCGTTGCGATCGGCTGGATTGAAACCAAGGGCCGGCCCGACCTCGAACAGATCGCCGCTGGACTGCCTCGGATTCCCGCCCGCAAAGTCAAAATCGGCGATCGCATCTTCGAGGATTTCGATTACGAAGCCGCACTCCGCGAGAAGCCCGATGTGTTGCTGCTCGACGAGCTCGCCCACGATAATCTCGGTGATGCCCCGCATGCGAAGCGGTGGCAGGACGCGCTGGCATTGAAAAAAGCCGGAATCGGCGTGATCGGCGCATTTAATATCCAGCATCTGGAAACCGTCGCGGCGACGGCCGAGGCGCTGATCGGCTATCCGGTGCGCGAGATCGTTCCGTTATCGTTCCTGCAGGCGGCCGACGAAGTCGTCGCGCTCGACGTTTCGCCTCGCCTTCTCCAAAGTCGCGTCAAGGCCGGGAAAATCGTCAACGAAGCGGACATCGATCGAGCGCTGAACGGGGTTTTTAGAGAGCCGACGCTCTATATGCTGCGCGAGCTGCTGCTGCGCACGGTGGACAACCTTACGCTGCCGGTGGTAAAGGCCGGCCGGACCTCGATGGCCGCTGCGTTCGTTTATCCAAGCGTGGACCAGACGTCTTACCTCAAGCGCACGGCCGCAGTCGCGCAGGCGCTCGATCTGGGCCTCGAAGTCGTACCGGTGCGCGGAGTCGATTTGACCGCGCTGGAACGAACCTCGCGCGAGCTGGGCGTCGAGATGCTGGCGGAAACGGCCGATCCCGGAAGCATGCCCGGCGACGCCCTGCGCGCCTCACTGGTGGCGCTTCCTAACGGCCGAATCGCCGCGAAGCTCGCCAACGTACCGCTTCCCTACGATCTGTTCGTCGTCGGTGCCGGACAGACGTACCTTGGAGAAAACCCCGCACCATCACCGTATTCGCAAACCGCGGGAGACCGTTTAAGGGTCGGATACGGAAAGCTCACCGTCTACATCGGCGCGGCCGCCGGCGCCGGGAAAACGTATGCGATGCTTGATCGCGCCCATCAGCTTCGGGCCGAAGGCGTCGACGTCGTTGCCGGATTCATCGAAACGCACGGCCGGAAGGAAACGGCGGCGCTGATCGAGGGCCTAGAAGTAATTCCCCCCAAGACCATCAGCTCTAACGGCATCACGTACCGCGAGTTCGATCGGGATGCTTTGATCGTTCGAAAACCGCAGGTTGCTTTGATCGACGAGCTCGCGCATACCAACGCGCCGGGCTCGGTTGCGCCAAAGCGCTTCTACGACGTACTTGCCGTGTTACGCGCCGGAATCGACGTGATAACGACGCTGAACGTACAGCATCTCGAAGGCTTGGGCGACACCGTGCTGCGGCTAACCGGCACGATCGTGCGCGAGACGCTGCCTGACGGAATTCTCGCGCTTGCCGACGAGGTGATCCTGATCGACGTCACGCCGGAAACGCTTCGCCAGCGGCTGCGCGAAGGCAAAATCTATCCTCCCGAGAGAATCGAGCCGGCCCTCGCAAATTTTTTCCGCATTGAAAATCTGTTTGCGCTGCGGGAGCTTGCGCTACGTGAAGCTTTGCGCGCGCGTCAGCGCGAACGTATCCCGTCGCCTTTCGACCGCATTCTGCTCGCAGCCGGCTCGCGCGAGGTCGACGTGGCCATGATCGCGCGCGCGGGCCGGATCGCCGCTCGCCTTGCCATCGAATTCGCCATTGCGCACGTCGTCGCGCCAAATGCAAAGGTCGATACGGGAACCGTCGAGCGGCTTCGTGCCGAGGCGCGAAAGACCAACATCGAATGGATCGACGAGGTAGCGGAAGACGTTCCCAAGCGACTGCTCGAGATTGCGCGCTCGCGTCCCGAGACGACCATCGCGGTCGCCGGGGCGCTTCGCGCTCCGCGCTGGCTGCAGCCGCCGTCGTTTCCTCGCCGCCTGCTCGACGCCGGAGCGCGCGAGCTTCTGATACTGATGCCGCCACCGTCGTCGGCGCAGAGCGCGCTGCCCGAGGATTAGTGACCGTCTAGCGCAAGGTTGAGTTCGAGCACGTTGACGCGCGGCTCGCCCAAGAAACCGAAGGTCCTTCCCCGCACGTGTCGCGCAACGAGCGCATCCACCGCTGCAAGGCCCATGTGACGCGCCTTCGCGACGCGCGGCGCTTCCCAGTACGCCGCTTCCGGCGTGATGTCGGGGTCGACGCCGCTGCCGCTGGAGGTCACGAGATCCATTGGCGGCGGTCCGTTCGCATCGGGATTATCCTTCTTCAACTGCGCAATCGTGGCTTTGGTCGCGTCGATCAGCTTCTTGGAGGTCGGGCCGAGATTTGTTCCGCCCGTCGCCGTCGGATCGTAACCCTTGCCCGCGGCCGACGGCCGCCCGTGAAAGTACTGCGGCTTCGTCCAAAGCTGGCCGATGATTGCGGACCCGACAAACTTTCCGTTGACGGCAATCAGCGACCCGTTTGCCTGCCACGGGAAAAGCGCTTGCGCGATTGCGGTCATCGCCAGCGGATAGATCAGACCGAGCAAGACGATCGAAAGAATCGTCACCCGAAGAGCCGTTCCGAAATGTTTGATCATTTTCTTATTTTCCTAACGGCCGCTACGTGAGATGAAGCGCGGCGAGAATCACGTCGATCAACTTAATGCCGATGAACGGAATGATGATGCCTCCGACACCGTAGAGCATTACGTTCTCGAACAAGACCCGGTTGGCGCCCTTGGGCTCGTAACGCACGCCTCGCAGCGCCAGCGGAATGAGCGCGACGATGATCAGCGCGTTGAATATAACCGCCGAGAGAATTGCGCTCTGCGGGGTGGTCAAGCGCATCACGTTGAGCACGGCCATCGCCGGATAGGCGATCGCAAACATCGCCGGCAGAATGGCGAAATACTTTGCCACGTCGTTGGCGATCGAGAAGGTCGTGAGCGCGCCGCGCGTCATCAGCAGCTGCTTGCCGATTTCGACGATCTCGATCAGCTTGGTCGGATCGGAGTCGAGATCGACCATGTTTGCCGCCTCTTTGGCGGCTTGCGTACCGGAATTCATCGCGACGCCGACGTCCGATTGCGCCAGAGCGGGGGCGTCGTTGGTGCCGTCGCCGGTCATCGCCACCAGTCGCCCCGAACCTTGCTCGCGCCTGATCAGTTCCATTTTCGTTTCGGGAGTAGCCTCGGCTAGAAAATCGTCGACGCCCGCTTCCTTTGCGATCGTGGCCGCAGTCAGCGGATTGTCGCCGGTGATCATGACCGTGCGAATTCCCATGGCGCGCAGCCGGTTGAAGCGCTCGGTCATGTTCGGCTTGAGGATGTCCTTGAGGTAGATGACGCCGACGACGAGGTTGTTGCGCGCCAAGAGCAGCGGCGTGCCGCCGCTGCGCGCGATCTTCTCGATCACGGGCGAAAGGTCGCTCGATGGCGTTCCTCCGGATTCGCGCACCCACGTCAAAACCGAATCGGGAGCGCCTTTGCGGATCTTCGTACCGTCGGTGAGGTCGAGGCCGCTCATGCGCGTGTAAGCGCTAAACGGCACGAACACCGAGCCTTCCGGCGCCTCGCCGTCGCGCGCACCGGCTTGCTGGGCGAGCGTCACGATCGAGCGTCCTTCGGGCGTTTCGTCGGCAAGCGAAGAGAGATATGCGATACGGGCCGCATCCTTTGCGTCGATGCCCGGCGAGGTGATGATTTCCACGGCTTGCCGGTTGCCCAGGGTGATCGTGCCGGTCTTATCGAGCAGAAGCGTGTCGACGTCACCCGCAGCTTCGACTGCGCGCCCGCTCATCGCCAAGACGTTGCGTTGCATGACCCGGTCCATACCGGCGATGCCGATCGCCGAAAGTAATCCGCCGATCGTCGTCGGGATCAAGCAGACGAGCAGCGCAATCAGCACGGTTACGCTTTGATGCGTGCCGGCGTAGAGAGAATACGGCGCCAGCGTCGCGACGGCGATAAGAAAGATGATCGTGAGTCCGGCCAGCAAGATGGAGAGCGCGATCTCGTTGGGCGTCTTTTGCCGTTGGGCGCCCTCGACGAGGCGGATCATGCGGTCGAGAAAGCTTTCGCCCGGATCCGCCGTCACGCGTACCACGATGCGATCGGAGAGTACGCGCGTGCCGCCGGTCACCGCGCTGCGGTCGCCGCCCGATTCGCGAATCACCGGCGCCGATTCGCCGGTAATCGCAGACTCGTCAATCGTTGCAGCGCCCTCGAGCACGTCGCCGTCGGCCGGTACGACCTCGCCGGCCTCGACTACGTACCGATCCCCTCGCCGTAAACTCGTGCTGTTGACCCGCTCTTCGCCGCCGTCGGCGCGCAGAAGCCGGGCGTACGTGTCCGATTTCGTTCGCCGCAACGTATCGGCTTGCGCTTTTCCACGTCCTTCCGCTACGGCTTCGGCGAAGTTCGCGAAAATGACCGTGAACCACAGCCATGCCGCGATCGCAAAGTCAAAGCCCGGCGAGCCGCCGTGCCGCAGAACGTCGCGCACGAAGAAGATCGTGGTGGCGGCGGCACCGACTTCGACGACGAACATGACGGGATTGCGCGCTTGCCATCGGGGATCGAGTTTCTTGAACGAGTCCCAAATCGCGCGTGTGATAATCGCGCGATCGAACAGCGAACGCGCTTTGGGACGGCGCTCCAATCGCCGCTGGCTAAGCATCAGAACGTTTTTCCTTGCAGCATCAGCAGATGTTCCACGATCGGTCCCAGCGAGTCGGCCGGAAGGAACGTCAGCGCTCCAACGATTACGATGACCCCGATCAGCAGCGCGACGAAGATTCCCGAATGCGTCGTAAACGTGCCCGAGCTTTCAGGAACTGCTTTTTTACCCGCCAGTGCGCCGGCGAGCGCGAGCGCCGGGACTGCGACGGCAAATCGCCCGAACATCATGTTCACGCCGGTCAGCAGGTTATAGAACAAGTTTGGGCCGATGCCGGCAAATGCCGAACCATTGTTGGCGTTGGTCGAGGTGAAGGCGTAAAGAATTTCTGAAAAGCCGTGCGGGCCGCCGTTACCTAACGTCGCCAAGCCCACCGGCAGCACGGCTGCAATCGACGTCGGCACCAAACAGAGCACCGGCGTCACCAAGGCCGCCAGAATCGCGAACTGCACCTCGCGCCGCTCGATCTTCTTCCCGAGATACTCAGGCGTGCGTCCCACCATCAATCCAGCGATGAAGACCGTCAGCACCACGAAGACGATCATGCCGTAGAGGCCGCTCCCGACGCCGCCGAAGACGATCTCGCCGAGCTGCATGTCGACCAACGGAATTAGCCCACCCAGCGGCGTGAACGAATCGTGCATCGAGTTGACCGCGCCGCACGACGTGTCGGTCGTTACGGTGGCAAAGAGCGCCGACGTCGCGACGCCTAAGCGGCACTCCTTACCTTCGAGGTTGCCGCCGCTTACGCCGAGCTGATGCACGATTGGGTTGCCGGCCGCTTCCGCCCAAAATGCAACGATAAAGGCGGAAAAAAACAGGATCGCCATTGCGGAGAAAATCGCCCAGCCCTGACGTATGTCTTTGACCATCTTCCCGTACATATACGTAAGTCCGGCGCCGAGCGAAAATATCAACAGCATCTCGACGAGGTTGGTCAGCGGCGTGGGATTCTCGTTGGGCGAGGCCGAGTTGGCGTTGACGAAGCCGCCGCCGTTGGTGCCTAGCTCCTTGATGACCTCTTGCGACGCCATCGGGCCACCGGTGATCGTCTGAGCGAACCCCTCGATCGACGTCACGCTCCGATAGGCATGGAAATTCTGCGGCATGCCTTGCGAGACCAAGAAAAGACCGAAGAAAACCGAGATCGGAAGGAGCACGTAGAGCGAGCAGCGGGTAAGGTCGACCCAAAAATTTCCGAGCGTCTTGGCAGTCGTTCGAACGACTCCGCGCACGACGGCGACGGCAATCGCTATGCCGACCGCCGCCGAGACGAAATTATGCCATGCCAAGCCGGCCATCTGCGATAGGTAGCTCATCGCCGTCTCGCCGGAATAGAACTGCCAGTTGGTGTTCGTCGTGAAGCTGACGGCGGTGTTCCAGGCCAGATCCGGCGCCATGTTGTCGACGTGGGCGGGATTGAACGGCAGCCACTTTTGAATGCGTAGCAGCACGTAGAGATAGGCGAGGCCGATCAGCGAGAAGGCCAGCATCGAAAGCGCGTACGCATACCACGTCATCTCTTCGTCTTCGCGGATTCCGCAGACTCGATAAAGCAGTCGCTCGAACGGCCGGAAGACGGGCGTCAGCCACACGCGCTCGCCTTCGAAAACGCGCGCCATGTACGATCCCAGCGGTTTCGTCAGCGCCAGTACGATGAGGAAAAAGACGACGGCTTGAAGCCATCCGATCGCCGTCATCAGAACCTCTCGGGCCGCAACATCGCGTAAACGCAGTATGCCAGGCCGGCAATCGTCAGCACGAGACCCAACGCGTCATCAAACTGCAAAGCTATACCTTTTCGCAGCCGAGCACGTAGAGATCCAAGACGACGAAACAAACGATCGTGAGCAGCACGACTCCGACTTCGAGCAGCATCTTTTCTAGGATACGCCGCGGCGCGATGGTCGCCAGCCGCCGAACGGATGATCCGTTCGGACTATCCGGATGGACGCGCCGTACGGGGGATGGCGCGCGTGCCCGCACGCAATCTATAATCGCGCGGAGGCTATGACTCCGATACTTGTCGCTGCCGCGCTCGCGCTGGGGCCGAGCTCCTCACCATCGCCGGCCCCGACGCCCTTGTCCGATCCATGCGGCTCGATACTTTCGATCGTTACCAGGCCGACCGTCACGACGTCGGTATGCACGGTACGAACCGGCAACGTGCTGGTCGAGAGCGGGTATGCCAACACCGTTACGACCGGTTCCGGCGGCGGCTCGACGGTTACCTATCCGCAATCGCTCGTGCGCGTCGGTACTTTCGACCCGCACCTCGAAGCCGACGTCATCGCGCCGAGCTACAATCGGTCGTCGCTGGGCGATACCAGCGCGAGCGGATCGAGCGATTTCGGAATAGGAGCCAAAGCCGAGCTGGGATACGGTGCGAGGTGGCTCTACGGCGTGAATGCCGCCATTACGTACCCGACCGGCTCGCACGCATTTTCCGCCGGCAACGCCCAGTTCACCGGCAACTTCAACTGGAGCTACGGCGTGAACTCGGTGGTCGGCCTCTCCGGAACGATGAGCTTCAACGCGCTTTCGGGCCTCAACGCAAACTCCGCCCCGCAATCCTATTTTGCTTTCATTCCCAGCATCGTGGCGGCGGCGACGCTTCCCGGCCCTGCGGAGTATTACGTCGAATACAGCTATTTCAGCCGCGCGGGTCCGAGTCTCGCCGCTAGAAGCTTGATCGATACCGCATATTTGAGAGATTTCGGTCCGAAGGTCCAGCTGGACGTCGAGTACGGCTTCTCGCCCACCGTGCTCAATGGCCAAAAGGAGCATTACGCCGGGGCCGGTGCCTCGTTCATGTTCTAAAGCTAAGACGTCCTACGGATTGTCGTTGCCGAACCACTGGATCGCGTCGATTCCGAACGTGGTTTGGTAAGCTTTAGTGCCATTGTCCCATGGAGTAATGCCGGGCTTGAATGCCTTCTCGATCCGAAACTCCGGGCGCATCAAGAGCTTTGGATTGAAGTAATGCGTAACGCCCCAGGTTAAGCTGCCATACGACGTCGCAAATCCGGAGCGCTCGCCGCGAGCATCGTTGAGATAATCGAGGCGGAACGTCGCGAAGTCGACCGGTGAGAACTTCCACCCGAAGTAATCCACGGCGCCCACGGCTTCAGAGAGCCCGGGCAGAAAAGCACCGGGTCCGCCGCCGGCGCCCAGATAGAGCGGGCCATTGGTAGCTACGTTGTAATTGTTGATCGTGCCGCCCTCGTAGGCGTTGTGCTCGTAAATGTAATATCCTTCGACTTCGTTCTGAAGCTCGGGATTGAAGACGTGCGTCCACGTTACGTTCTGCTGCTGGAGATCGTCGTGACCCCAAATCAGCGGCTCGACCGTCTGTGTGATCGGGCTGTAGTACGTGCCGTACTCGTACGTCTTAAAGTTAGAGCCGTCGAAGGAGTGCGAGTCTACTCCGAACAGGATCGAATCGCGATTCGAATGCGACACCCATCGGCCGATCAGCAGGAACGTCGGAAAGTGGAACGACGCGTTCCAGCATGCGGTATCGTCGCCGCAATGCACGCCATACTCGAGCGTCCAATAGTTGCTCATTTTGGTCTGGAAGAGAAGCCCCATCTGCGTATACGCGTCGAAATCGAACATCAGCGAGTGGGTGTAGAGAAAGTTCTCGGGAGCGAGCTGCGCCTCGATATCGGGTGGTGAAATATAGCGCCCGACCTGAAGAACGGTGCCCTCGCCCCAGCGGGGCCAATACAGGATGCCGTATGCTTCCACCGGGTCGTAGCCGTTTGTTTGATTGCGAGATAAGAGCTGAGTGCTGAGTACGCCCTGCATCGTCGTCCAGCGATAATCCACGCCGTAGAGATTGCTCAAGCGAAAGCCCCAGTCGAAGTGATCGGTCTGCACGGTGTCGGGCTGGCGCTCGAAGCGAAGAACGAACTGATCCATTTGCGGCTCGTTCGGAACGTCGTTGTAGGTGAGCGGGTAGTTTGATTCTTGCGAGGTGCTGTATTCCAAGCCCGGGTCGATCCAGCCGTATTCGCGCACGCCCGCCGGGGTTTGAACGCCGATCGTCGGGCCGAGAAATTCACCGCCGCTGGGAAAGATCGGGTCGAAGGGCTGCGGCAGCGCGCGCCGGGCCGGGGTGCTCGCAGGCTGCGGCGCGGCCGAGGGGACCGGCGAAGGCGTCGCTTGAGCGTGCGCGGCAAGTGGTGCCAACGAGCATGCAATAAAGAGACCCGCGCCGGCGAGGCGGCGGATGGAGAGCGCGTTCATCACGTTCTAAAGCTTACGATTCGCGATTTGCACGACGCCAGCCGCCGAACGGATGATCCGTTAGGATAAATGCAAGAGCGCACGAAATGGGTCTTGCGATGTTTCCCGAGCATACGCCTGCAGCCTGTCGCGGCGGCCTCACTCGCCTCTATGAGCGCCACCGCCCGGACCCAAGCATGGCCGGCACCCGGAGCTCTGAGCGGCCGTTGCGGCTCGATTCTGTCGATTACTATTCCGCGCCGGTCCACACCTGAACTCGACGTACCTCATTGATTTCATCTATCAACCTGACTCCTGATATCGCTCACAGTTCCAAGCTGTCCGCCGAGGCGGGAAAAACATAGGCTGTGCCTAAGGGCCGTTTATGAATCCCGGGCCGATCGCCGTGAATGTCGGCAACACCGGTTTTATGCTGCTCTGCGCGAGTTTGGTCATGCTCATGACGCCGGGACTCGCGTTTTTCTACGGCGGCTTGGTTCAGCGCAAGAACGTGCTGACCATCATGATGCAAAGCTTCATGTCTCTCGGCTGGACGACCGTATTGTGGTTTGCCTTCGGTTACTCGGAGAGCTTCGGCCCCGACTGGCACGGCATCATCGGTAACCCCGCGACGTACGCGTTTTTGCGCGGCGTGACGCTCCACACGATGTTCACCGGCAATGATGCCGGCATACCGCTGGTCGTTCACATCGCCTATCAAATGATGTTCGCAATCATCACGCCGGCGCTGATCACCGGCGCCTTTGCAAATCGAGTCACCTTCAAAGCCTACTTCTGGTTCCTCTCGGCTTGGCTAATCTTCGTTTATTTTCCGTTTGTGCACATGCTGTGGGGCAACGGCATCCTAGCGCGTTGGGGATGCCTCGATTTCGCGGGCGGTATCGTCGTGCATGCCTCGGCCGGCTTTGCCGCGCTGGCATCGGTACTCTATGTCGGTCGTCGCCACGTGATCGACAACAAACCCCACAACGTTCCTTTAATTGCACTGGGGACGGGGTTGCTGTGGTTTGGCTGGTATGGTTTCAACGCCGGCTCAGAGCTGCGCGTCGACGCAGTGACTGCCTCCGCATTCCTCAACACGGACATCGCCGCGTCGTTCGCCGCGATTACGTGGCTGCTCGTCGAATGGACCCGCGGACGGCAGCCAAAGTTCATCGGTCTGCTGACTGGTGCGGTTGCCGGACTCGCAACGATCACGCCCTGTGCCGGCTACGTCTCACCAACGACCGCGGTAATCGTCGGAGTTGCTGCCGGAGTCGTTTGCTACTACGCCGTTACCCTCAAGAACAGTCTTGGCTGGGATGACGCGCTCGACGTGTGGGGCGTCCACGGTGTCGGCGGATTCCTCGGCATCGTCCTCCTTGGCATCTTCGCGTCTACGTTATGGAATCCAAACGGCGCCGATGGACTTCTTCGCGGGAATCCGGCGTTTCTAGGCAAACAGTTCGTCGCTGCCCTCCTTTGCAGTACGTGGGCGTTCAGCTTCACGTACGCCATGCTCCGGCTTATCAACTTGGTGACGCGCGTAAAAGTCGATGAAGTCGCCGAGGAAAGCGGGCTCGACATTCACCTTCATGGCGAGGAGGCCTACCCGCTCGGGATCTGAGGCTAACGCCAGCCGCCGAACGGATGATCCGTTAGGACGCTGCCGTCGCTCGCGCCTCTTCCCTATAATTGCAGCCTAGTGGCATGGCTCAACGCGATCGTGTTTTTGGCGGTGCTTCTGCTTTTGGCCGCGCCACTGGCGCGATACATGCAAGCCGTCTTCGAGGGCCGCCTGCGGCTGTGGGGAGAGGCTGCGCTCCACCGATGCTGCGGCATCGATCCCTCGTACGAGATGGGCTGGGCCGAGTACGCCGTCGCCGCGCTGGTGTGTTCGCTGGTCGCAACGCTTGCCGCCTACGCCGTCATGCGCACGCAGCAATGGCACGGAGCGTGGCTGAATCCGCAAGGCTTTCCAAACGTCGACCCCTGGATCGCATGGAACACGGCCATGAGTTTCGTCACCACGACCGACTGGCAGTTCTACGGCGGCGAGAATACCATGAGCTATCTGTCGCAGATGGCCGCGCTCGCCTGGCTCAACTTTCTGGCCGGCGCCATCGGCCTGGCCGCCGGCGTTGCCGTCATCCGAGGCTTCGCGCGAAAGAGCTGCGCGACGCTGGGAAACTTTTGGGTCGACTGCACCCGCAGTCTGTTCTACGTTCTGCTGCCGCTCTGCGCGCTCTTCGGTCTGCTTTATGCATCGCAAGGCATTCCGCAAAACTTCTCGCGTTATCTAACCGCATCGAACGCACCGGGCTTCACCCAAAGCATCACTGGAGGACCGATCGCGTCGCAGGAGGCGCCCAAGCTGCTGGGGGGCAACGGCGGCGGCTTCGTCGGCGCGAACTCCGCATCGCCCAACGAAAATCCCAACGGCGTTACGAACCTGTTCGAACTTCTCGCTATCTGGCTGATTCCGGCCGCATTCCCGTTGCTCTTCGGCCGAATGATCGGCAACCTCCGCGCCGGACGAGCCTTGCTGATCGCAATGCTGGTGCTCGGTATCGGCTCTTTCGTCGGAGCGCAATTCGCCGAACAGGCTGGGAACCCGATCGTCCACGCGATGGGCGTGCACGGCGGCAACATGGAAGGCAAAGAGACGCGCTTCGGCGTTGCCAATGCCGGTCTTTCGCTCGCGGTCGCCACCGATTCCGGAACGGGATCGTCGAACTTTGCCTACGATTCGCTCACGCCGCTCGGCGGTTTCTTCGCGTTGCTCAATCTCGAGCTCGCGGAGATCATTTTTGGCGGCGTCGGCAGCGGACTCTACGGCATGCTGGTCTTCGCAGTGCTCACCGTCTTTCTGGCCGGCCTGATGGTTGGGCGAACGCCTGAATATCTCGGAAAGAAGATCGAACGGCGCGAAGTGCAGTTCTCGATGATCGCGGTGCTCGTCTTCCCGTGCATCATTCTCTTCGCGACCGCCGTTGCGGTTGTGGTTACGCAAGGCACGGCGACACTCGGAAACGCCGGACCCCACGGCTTTACCGAGATCCTCTACGCCTTCTCGTCGAGCGCCGCTAACAACGGATCGGCGTTTGCCGGTCTAGGGCCGAACGTCTTTTATGACGTCGCCACAGGACTGATTATGCTCGGCGGACGGTTCTTGGTGATGATTCCCACGCTCGCGCTCGCCGGCTCCCTAGCGGCCAGGCCAACGAACGAGCTCGCGACTTCAGGAACTTTTCGCACCGATAATACGCTGTTCGTCGCGCTGCTGATCGGCGTGATTCTCTTGGTCGGCGTGATAACGTTTCTTCCCGCCGATCTGCTCGGCCCGATCGTCGAGCATTTCGAGCTGCAGCACGGCGTCACGTATTAGTGTGCACTAACGCGCGCGGGCGGCGCGCCGGACGATTGGTGCGATCGTAAAGCTGCTCGCCGCCAGCGTCGCCAGCGACACGGCAAAGGTTGCGTCCACGATCGCTTCTCGGAATGGCACCCACTCGGGGATCGCCAGCGCAAGTGCGAGCGAAAGCGCGCCGCGCATTCCGGCCACCCGCACCACGTCGATCCACTCGCGCGGATACGGTCCAGGCAACAGCAGGCCCGCGACGACGACGCGCGCGACGGCGATCGCAAAGAGGCAGGCGACGGCAAAGACCGGCTCGTGAGATAGGTGGCCGATCTGCAGCGCGGCGCCGACCATGAAGAAAACCAAGACGTTGGCGAGGAGCGCGCCGACGTCCCAAAACCGGTCCACGTCCTGCGCGATGCGCAACGTGATCCAGGAGCGCTCGAAATAGCGCAGCGCAATTCCACAAGCGATCGTCGCGAAGATGCCGGATAGCGCAAGATAATCGGCGGCAAAATACGCTCCGTACGCGCATACGATCGTAGCGCCGATCTGCACTCCGGCGTCCCCGCGACCGCGCAGCACGCGGGCAGCCAAGAACGCGAGAACAATGCCCAAAACCACG
This sequence comes from Candidatus Babeliales bacterium, assembly GCA_035654155.1. Lineage (GTDB taxonomy): Bacteria > Vulcanimicrobiota > Vulcanimicrobiia > Vulcanimicrobiales > Vulcanimicrobiaceae > Cybelea. The sequence continues at coordinate 5,307 of DASRXM010000058.1, read as the reverse complement.
CCGCCTGCCGCTTCGGCCACGGTAGTTAAGGTCACCAGAGCAATGGCTCCGGCGCTCGCCGCTCCGAGCGCGAGCGCGACGAGCACGGCGCGATAGAGCGCAACGGCGACGGCATCGTTGAAGAGCGACTCGCATTCGACGATGGTCGCGAGCGTCTTGGGTACCTTCAGGCGGCGAAAGACCGCCACGACGGCGATCGGGTCGGTGGCGCTGAGGATTGCTCCCGTCAGCAGCGCCGGTCCCAAGGGTACGCGCACGATCGAGAGCGCACCGGCCACCAATGCGGCAGTAAGCAGTACGCCGGGACCGGCCAAGGTCGCAATCGCGATCCACTGGCGAAGAATCGACCTATAGTTGAGATTCCACGCAGCCTCGAAGAGCAATGCGGGTAAAAAGACGTAAAGCGTTGCGTGGCCGAGGGCGTATTCGAAGCGCCCCGGCTCGATCAGCCCATATCCGACGCCGAGCGCAACCACCAGGAGAATCTGCCAAAGCTTCACGCCGCATCACGCCGCACTATTGACGCCGCGCCTAGTGCGTGTGCGTAAAGTTGCCCACGCGAGTCAGCTTGCGTAGGCGATCCAGCGCGCGCCGCATGCCCAGCGGCGCGCGAGGCCGCCCGACCGCAGCGAAATAAACCTCCGGGTCGATGTTCAGGCTCCGCGTCTGCACCATCGAGACCGGCGACGCACGCAGGAGCTCCTCCGCCGCCAAGAGCTCGTCCTCGTCGTCGGTAACGCCGGGATGAGTCAGCAGGTTCAAACTCACGCGCAGACCGCGCGAACGGGCTAAACGGATCGATTCGAACACGTCGTCCAGGCAGTACCCCGCCGGCCGATAATACGCCGCGTAAACGCGCTGACGAAACGAGTTCAGGCTAATCCGCACCGCGTCTAATCCGGCATCGATGCAGCGCTCGAGCGCTTTCGGAAGGCTGCCGTTGGTGTTGAGATTGATCGTACCGTTCGAGCACGTGGAGCGGATTGCGCCGGTCGCTTTCGCGATGGCTACCGAGCGCACGAGCGGTTCGCCCTCGCATCCCTGGCCGAACGAGACGATCCCATCTTCGACGCGCTCCAAATGATGTATGGCAACGGCGCTCAGATCGCGCGCCGTGGCTTCGTCGGCGACGCGCGTCTGCGGCGACGGGATTCCGGCATTAGGTTCGAGTTCGGAGATGCAGCCGATGCAGCGCGCGTTGCATCGCGGCGAAACCGGCAAGGCCGCTTCGCCACGCTCCAGAAAAACGTTCTGCGCGGTGAAGCAGCCGTAATCGCGCGAGCAAAGCGCGACCTGTCGCAAGACGCGGTTTTGCGGCTCCCGCGCGAGCCGTGCCGCGAGGAGCCGCTCGAGCTGCCCGGGCGCAAACCGGCGGGGCTCCCAGTCTTCGCTTTCGTCGGTTTGCATTGCGGCAACATACAGACGATCGTCGACGGCGCACGCAAACGTGTAGCCGAAAAGCGGCAATACGGGGGCGTCTGGTCGCGCGGCATAGGCCGGAAGCAGCAGGCGCGTGTAACCGGCGGGGAGTGCCGCCGCCATGGTGTCGCGTCCAGCCATCGGACCGATGGTCGTCAGCGGCTTGCGTCGCGGCAATACCATCTCGAGCGTTCCGGGCGGCGCCGGAATCAGCTCGCCGAGCGACGCCTCGCGAATGAGCCCACCATCGGCCAGCGGGACGAGTGTGGCATCGTAGAAAATCGCGCCGACGGGATTGCAGTATGCAAGCCCGACCGCGACGCTATCGGCGAGGCGAGTCATTGCCAATCGTGCAACTCGAAATCGAAAACGCGAACAGCCGGACCAATCAGAACTGCGTCGCCGCCCGGGTTCAGCTCGACGATGAGGCGGCCGCCGGGCACCAAGACCTCGACCGGGGAATTGACGACACCGCGCTCGATCGCCGCCGCGGCACAAGCGACCGCGCCCGTCCCGCACGCTTGAGTCAAACCGACGCCTCGTTCCCAATGGCGAACGCGCAGCGACCCACCCACGCGCGCGGCCACGTGAACGTTCGCCCCGTTTGCAAGTGCGGGTTCCTTCTGCAAAGCCTGCGCGATCGATTCAAGATCGACGTCGTCGACGTCGTCACGGAAAAACACAACGTGCGGGTTTCCGGCTTCGACAAACGTTGCATCGGAAACGCTCGCGAGCGCGATCGGCGCGACCTTGGGCCGGCCCATAGCAACGCGGACCAGATAGTGGGGCTTCCGCTGCACGATCCGCGTCCTTACGGTGCCGGCTGCGGTCTCAAACGCGACGGCGTCTCCTTCGCCCGCCTCGTCGAGCCATCGCGCCGCGCATCGTACGCCATTACCGCACATCTCGGCTTCGCTGCCGTCGGAATTGATCGTGCGCATCCGCACGTCGGCGACCTCGGACGGTTCGAGGATAATGCAGCCGTCGGCCCCGATGCCGCTGCGCCGATCGCAGGCAAAGATCGCGAACTCGCGCACGTCGCGACTCGCAACCGAATCCGGCATTCGCCGATCGACGATGATGAAGTCGTTACGCGCACCGTGCATCTTGGTAAGGTGCATCAATCGCGCTTCGCAGACCATCCCAGCTTTTCCCGTACCGCGGCGCGCACCGATTCGGGCGCCAGCCAAAGCGCCGCCGGTTCGCCGCGAAACCAGGTTCGCTGGCGTCGCGCGTACCGTCGCGTGGCGCGCTCCAGCGATGCGCGAAGCTCTTTGCGCGTGCTCCAGCCGCGCAGATGCGCAACTGCTTGAGGGTAACCGACGGCGCTGCCGGCAACCGCGACGCTGCCGACGCGTTCCGCTTCCTCGATCAAGCCGGCATCGAGCATCCGTCCGGTGCGGTGCGCAATTCGGGCATCGACAACGTCCAACGGAACGTCGAGAAAGACAAGCAGCGATGCAAAATCTTCGCCCGCGAGCGTACGAGCCGCCGGATCGTGCCGTGTCCGCGCAGTCATCGACACCTCGAGCGCGCGCAGAATCCGATAGGTGTCGTTGCGTTCGATGGCGATTGCGCGCCGGGGATCGCGGCGCCTCAGCCACTCGTAGAGGAACTCCGGCCGGTGGACGACCGCCTCGCGGGCTAGCCGGTCGCGCAGCGTTTGGTCGTAATGCGGCGCCAACGCTACCCCGCCGAGCAGCGCGCGAATGTAAAAGCCGGTCCCGCCCGTGATGATGGCGCGTTTTCCACGCGCGCGGATCGCGTCGAGGGCTTGGATTGCGTCGCGCACGTACCGCGCCGCCGAGTATCCCTCGCTGGGATCGAGGAAACCAATCAGATGGTGGGGCACGGCCGCGAGCTGGTCCGCCGACGGCGCCGCGGTGCCGACCGGCATGTCGCGATAGACTTGCCGTGAATCGGCGCCGACGATCTCGGCGTCGAACTCGCGCGCGAGCTCGATTGCCAGCTCCGTCTTTCCGCTTGCAGTCGTCCCTGCAAGGATCAAAACGCTCGCGTCGCGTTTAGTGTCGTGTCCCACTAGACACGCTTGAACATGCGAGCGACCTCGCCGGGTCCCAAGCGCACCATGGTTGGGCGCCCGTGCGGGCAATGCATCGGATTTTCGCACGTCTGCAAGCGCTCGACGAGCGTCGTCATCTCGCTGTGCTCGAGCCTCTCGCCGGCGGTCGTTACCGAATGACACGCCAGGGACGCCCAGACTCGTTCGCGCACGTCGCGCTGTTTCGGTTCGTCGCTGAGGTCGTCGAGGAATCCGGTCAGGTCGAACGTTTTTGCGCCATAGCCGAACGGCGTCGCGACGATTCGGTAGGTGCGCTCGCCGAATGGCTCGATTTCGAGGCCTCCCTCGCGCAGCAGCCCGATCGTCCGGTCGAGCACAGCGCTTTGCTCCGCGTCGAGCTCGACGATCTGCGGAACGAGCAGCGGTTCGCTCGACGGGCGCGTGCGGGCCGCTGCGACGATCGACTCGTAGGCGATCCGCTCGTGAGCGGCGTGCTGATCGACCAAAAGCAACGCGCTCTCGTCGCCGGCAAGAATATACGTACGGTCAACCTGCATCAGAACGCGTAGGCTGCGCTCGTCCCTCTTCTCTTCGGTGGCGCTCTCGAAGAGCGCAGCTTGTCCCGGTGCAAACGAGATCTCCGGGTCGGCGCTCCCCACGGTAGTCTGGGCACGCATCCGCTGCCCGGCATCGTCGTTCAGCGTCGCAGCAATCGTGCGGCGAACCGCATCGAAAACTTGATTTACGTACCGCAGCCGCACGTCGCTCTTGGTCGGGTGCACGTTTGGATCGACTTGGTCGGGCGAAAGATCGAGAAAAATTACGCCGTACGGATGGCGCCCCGCCATCGCAAAAGTCGTGTAGCCGCTCGTCCAGGCTCCGGCGAGCACGGCGCTTCGCAGCAACCGGCCGTTGACGAACAGCAGCTGCATCCTTCGATCGGGGCGATCGAATCCCGGAGCGCTGACAAACCCGCGAAGACGCCCGTCAATGGTGCTCGCGCCCTGCCCGTCAAGCCGCAGCAGCGATTGCGCCGCTTTGCGGCCGAAGACCATGGCGAGGCGCTCGCGTTCGTCCTCGGCAGCGGGCATCGTCCAGACGCTCTTGCCGTCGTGACGCAGCACGAAAGTGCATTGCGGGTAGGCCAGCGCAAAGCTCGACAGCCAGGAAGAGATGCGGTTGAATTCCGCGCTCTGCGAACGCAGGTATTCGCGGCGGACCGGCACGTTTTCGAACAGCGCCGCCACCCGCACTACCGTGCCCACCGGCGACGCCGCCGGTTCGGCCGTTCCGACGTTTTCGGCATGCGCCCGTACGCGAGCACCGAGCGATTCGGTCGCCTGTCTCGAAACGATCTCGATTTGCGCCGCCGCCGCGATCGATGCCAAGCCTTCGCCACGAAAGCCCAGCGTCGCGATCGACTCGAGCTCCTCGGCCGCGCGAAGCTTGCTCGTCGTGTGACGGCGCGCGGCAAGCTGCAAATCGACTGAAGCGATTCCTACGCCGTCGTCCGCCACCTCGATCAAATCGAGTCCACCGCGCTCGAGGGTAACCGTGATGCGCCGAGCGCCTGCGTCGATCGAGTTTTCAACCAGCTCTTTTACGACCGACGCCGGCCGTTCGATGACCTCGCCGGCCGCGATCTGCCCGATCGTTACCGGATCGAGCTCCCGAATCGCGCTCACTGTCGCCTAGTTCTTCTTTGAGATTAAGCGTCCCGGTAACGTTTGGGGTTGACAAGCTGCCCGTCGGGAGTATCCTGGGTGAGGATTCCTCGTTAGGTGAGGCGTCTGCACGAAGAGATGCCGCTGCCCGGAAAGGTCGAGAGACCCCAACGGGTGACCAGACTCCGCCGAATCAAGGCG
>DASRXM010000057.1:0-19927 GCA_035654155.1 Candidatus Babeliales bacterium | reverse complement strand
CGAGCGTGTCGATCAGGCTGGCGGCGCGGGTGTCGGTATAGCCTAGGCGGGCCGGCCCGACGGGCGGCAATCCGAAGATTTCCTCGATCAGCTTGAGGACGCTTCCCGATTCGTATTGCGTGTGCGAGACGTAGCCGTTCTTTGCACCGGCGGCGATGCGCGCGTACGGCGAGACGACGAGGCACGGCACGCGGATTGCGAGACCGCGAAAGTCGAGCTGCGGCGGCGGGGCATCGTCGTACCAGCCGCCCCAATCGTCCCAGAGCAGAACGATCGCGGTGCTCTTCCAATACGCACTCTCGCCGATTGCATTGACGACCGATGCTACCCAGGACGGTCCGGTGTTGCTGCCGCTACCGGGGTGATCGGAGTTGGCAATGTCGGGGATGACCCACGCCACCTGCGGCAGGCGGCCGGCGTGAATGTCTGAGAGAACCGCCGTCTCGGGCGTAACGACGTTCTTCCAGTCCGGCCCGTAGCGCACCGCCTTGATGGCACCGAACTCGGTCCAGGCTTTACCGCCGAGGTTCGAAACGGGTGGCACGTAGTAGCGCCACGAGATGTTCGCCGCATCGAGCGTATCGGCCATCGTGCGCATCTGCGTGAAGCACGGGAACGGTCCGTTTGCGTTCTCGTTGCGTTGTGGCGTGAGCGTATACGTGATCGTGCCAGGCGGTGCGTCGCACGTCCACGGCCAGGCGTTTGGCCCGTCGACTTCGGCCAGTTGGGGATTGAGGTTGCTGGTGCCGGCGATGAGTGCGAGATGCGCGGTGAAGCTCTCGCCGAACTCCATCGGGAACATCCGATCGGCTAGCACCCACTTGCGCGCGAGAAACCAGTACGGTCCGGCCTCTTTGCGGGTGTTGGGAACGTAGGCGTACGGAAACGTCTTCGGCGTGCCGTACATTTGCTCTTGATCGAAGCCGTTCATCTTGCCGTTGTTCCACGCTGCGATCGCATCTGGGAAGTTGTTCGCGATGTTGTTGGGATCTTCGAGCGGCACCGGTTTCAGCGCGATCTTCTTCGAGCCCAGGTAACCATAGGACGGTGCGTCGGTTCCCGGGAATCCGCGGAACAAATCGACGAAGCTGCGATTCTCTTGCACGATGACGACGACGTGTTGGATGCTGGCAGCTTGAGGTGCGGCGACCGGCGTCGCCGGCTGTCCGACCGACGAGCAGCATTGCGCGCAGCAAACCGCCACCAGCACCAGAGTGCGCGAAAGCTTGACCGCTACCCCTACCACGAAATGACGACCTGACCGTTGCCGCTGCTTCCGCCGGCTTGCACGTTTTTGACGTGCTTCGCGCTCGGCTCGACGTACGAAGAACCGCCGCCGCCACCACCGCCGCCGCCGACGCCGCTGGTCATCGAAGCGCCGGCGCCGCCACCACCGCCGCCGTAAAAGCCGCCGCCGCCACCACCACCGCCGCCGCCGGAGCCGGAACCGTCTCCGCCCTCGCCGCCCAAGGCGCGCGTGCCGGACTTGCCGTTCGCGCCGGGCATATAGCCCGAGCGATGACCGCCGCTTCCTCCCTTGCCGCCTTGGGTCTGCGAGCCGCCGAATCCGCCATCGCCGGTGCCGCTCCCGCAGCATGCGCCGTCGCCCGTACCGCCGAGAAGACCACCGCCGGCGCCGCCCCCACCGGCACTGTAAAATCCGACGCCGACGCCACCGCCGCCGGCGCCGCCGGCAACGATCACGCGATCGCGAGCGCGTTTACCACCCTCGCGTACGTCCGATGAGCCGCCGCCGCCTTCGCCGCCGTTGGTGTACTGCGTGCTGTAGCTCCCCGCGCCGCCCGTTCCTCCGCCGTTGTATCCGCCGGTGCCGCCCAAGCCGGCAGTGGAAGTCCCGCCCTCGCCGCCTACCACCACCAGCAACTTGGTGCCGGGCGTAACGGGTATCGCCGCTTTGACGTAGCCGCCCTTGTTGCCGTCCGAGAACGGACCGCTCGGACCATCCCGATAGGTGGGAGTCCCCGCGCCCGCGGCTTCAACGGTTATTTGCGTAACGCCGGGAGGCACCGTAAACGTCTGCGGCTTGCCGGTGTAGTTGAAGGTTTGGCTGTGTTTTGAAGCAGGCTGCGCCGTCGAGGCGAGCCATCCGGCCGGCGCCCCGCTGCCGCCGCACGCTGAAAGGATGGCTGCGCCGGTTACGCTGGCGACCAGATTACGGTTTCTCGAGAAGTGACTCATTGGTCAACGTCCTCCGCTCGCTGCGTCGAGGCGGCCGAGCGTCGTTTGATAGATGGCTGCCAGCTTATTATACGCCGCGCGCATGTCGGGCGTCGGTGCCGCGTCGGCGCTTTCGACGGCGTTCTCGAGATAATCGAGGGCATTTTCCAGGTAGCGAAAGCTCGTGAAGTCGTGTGAATACGCCCCTACCGAATCGTCGGGGTTTTCCGGCAACGCCTCGCCGATCACGTCGCGCCGATAAGCAGCTGCCGCCGTGCCGGATAGTTGTTTGACGACCTGCTCGGCCTTGGCGCGCGATGCCGCAACGTTCGCTCGCAACGCCACCACGCGCGTAGCAAGTTCGTACTGTGCGCGCAGATCGGCATCGGTGGCCGCGATGCGCGGATCGCGCAACACTTGCGCGGTGCGCGTGTAACTGCGGCCGTTCACGCTCAAGCGCACCGTGTAGGTTCCGGACGGGACGAGCGGGCCATCGGGGGCTCCTTCGGAAAAATTCCAAACGAAGCGATGCGCGCCGGCTTGTGCGGCCGGCACCGGGTGTTGCTCGATCCAATGCGTCGTGAAATCCACCGTCTTCGGATCGACCCGCTTGGGCGGCTGCGCGCTCGACCAGCTGCGCACGACCTTCCCGTCGCTCGAGAGAATCTCGAGCACGACCGCGGTATGCGGCACGTCGGGCAGATAGTAATCGATGTAAAGACCGGACGGCGTGTTATCGACTTGCGGCTCGTCGAGCGGAAGCGGCGTGCCTTCCTGATTGGTCGGACGAACGCGATAGGAGTTTGCCGGCGTAAAGAGCGCAACGCTTCCGGCCGCCGTTTCGGGCAACTGACGAAGCGTGGCGATGTCGTCCATCACCCAAAAGGATCGTCCGTGCGTGGCAACGACCAAGTCGTTGCCGTGAACCGCGATGTCGCGGATCGAACTGACCGGCAAGTTGAGCTGCAGCGGCTGCCAGAAGGCCCCGTCGTCGAACGAAACGTAAACGCTGCGTTCGGTTCCGGCGTAGAGCAGACCCCGTCGTTGCGGATCTTCGCGGACGACGTTCACGAACGACCCATCGGGGATACCGCTCGCGATGGTCGTCCACGTCGCACCGTAATCGTTCGTTCGATAGATGTACGGCTTGTAATCGTCGAGGCGATGGCGGTCGATGGCCGCGTACGCCGTTGCCGCATCGTAATGCGAAGCCTCGATGATGCCGACCTTGCTCCAAGATGTGAGCTGCGGCGGGGTGACGTTCTGCCAGCGAACTTGCGCCGAGCCGGTCGAGGCGTTTTTGCTAATCCAGACATAGCCGTCGTCGGTTCCGGCCCAGACGACGCCGGCATTAATCGGTGAAGGCGCGATTGCGTAGACCACGCCGTGGCGCGGTACGTTGTTCGCGTCGGCAAGCGTTGTTGGATCGAGATTCGGCGGCGTGCCTTCGTTCGGCCTGGAAAGGTCCGGGCTGACGAGCTGCCACGTGTCGCCGCCGTCGCGCGTGCGGAAAATGTTCTGGCGCGCGACGTAGAGCGTCTTGCGGTCAACGGGCGAGAATGCAATCGGCAGCGTCCACGTGGCGCGCCAAAGGGTCTGAGGATGGGTGATGACCGGATCGATGTTTTGCTCCCATCCGGTCGCCGTGACCTCACGGACCGCCGTAGAATTGCCGTCGCTGGAGTTGCCGTAAACCACGCCTGGGTGGCGCGGATCGGGCGCCAGGGTTCCGCTTTCGCCACCGACGTCGAGGGGACGAAAGTCTTGATTCGAGATCGTTCCATAGCGACCCTGACTGATCTGCATGTCGGCGCCCGAGTCTTGTTGCGCGCCGTAGACGTTATACGGAAACGCGTTGTCGGTCGTGACGTGATAGAACTGCGCCGTCGGCTGGTTATACCACGAACTCCAGGTCTTCGCGCCGTTCACGCTCACGACGACGCCTTGATCGGACCCCAGAATAAGGTGACTCGAGTCGCTTGGGTCGATCCACAGCGTGTGAAAGTCGTCGCCGGTCGGATCGCCGAGGATCGCGTTGAAGCTTTTCCCGCCGTCCGTCGAGCGGTAGGTCGCCGTATCCATCACGTACACGACGTCGGGATTGCGTTGATCTGCGGTGATGCCGCTGAAATACCAACCTCGTTGCCAGATGCGCTGCTCGCCGTCGGTGTGCGTCCACGTTGCGCCGGCGTCGTCGGAACGATAAATTCCGCCGAGTCCCGGGGCCGCGTCCACGTTTGCGTAAATGCGATGCGGTGCCGCGTTCGAGATCGAAAGCCCGATGCGCCCAACATGCGACGGTAAACCGTTGGTGAGTTGCGTCCAGGTTGCGCCGGCGTCGGTCGATTTATACAATCCGCTCCCGGGCCCGTTCGAGGGCGGGTAAACGTTCCAAGGCGGGCGTCGCGTCTGCCAAAGCGCCGCGTAGATTACGTTTGGATCGTCCGGCGCGATTGCAAGCGCCGTCGCGCCGGTGTCGGCGTCCTTGTAGAGGATCTTCGTCCAGGTCTTTCCACCGTCGCTCGTCTTGAAGACGCCTCGCTCGGAGTTGGCCGCATACGGGTGTCCGAGCGCGGCGGCGTATACGATGTTTGCGTTGCGTGGGTCGACGGCGATTGCACCGATTTGCATCGTTTTGGTCAGCCCGATGTGCGACCAGCTCCTCCCGCCGTCGACCGACTTGTACATTCCGTCGCCATACGCGATGTCCGAGCGCATGTCGGCTTCGCCGGTTCCGACGTAGATCGTGCGTGGCTCGTTCGGGGCAACGGCGATCGAGCCGATCGAGCCGATGTCTTGATCGTCGAAGATCGGCGTCCAGGTGCGTCCGGCGTCGAGGCTCTCCCACACGCCGCCGTCGACGGCGCCGAAATAAAAATGATTCGGTTCGCCCGGCACGCCGGTTACCGCAAGCGCGCGACCGCCGCGAAACGGCCCGATCAAACGCCAGTGAAGCGAGTTAAAGTACGATGGGTCGATGCGTCCGCTCGTTGACGCGGTCGCAAGCGTTCCCGGCGCAAATAACGCACCGGTCAAGAAGAAGCAAAGCAGGCGTCGCATAGACGCCTGCTTTTAGTTGTGCGGCGGAAACGCGCCTACCAGCCGCCGCCCATATCGCCGCCACCGCCCGTGTCGCCGCCGAAACCGCCGCCGCTCCAGTCACCGCCGCTCGCGCTGCCGAGACCGGCTTGACCGGCGTCGCTCTGCCATCCGCCCGAATCGGTGCCGCCGCCCCAGCCGCCGGCATCGGGTGGCAGCTGTCCGGCTTGCGTCGGAGCGACGCCGCCGCCGCGAAACAACTCATTGCCGAGCCACGCTCCGCCGAGGCCGCCAAGCAATCCGCTCCAGAAGCTGCCGCCTCCGCCATAGCCGCCGTAACCGTAACCGGGGCCGTAACCCGGAGCGCCGGGCGCTGCTCCAGGGGCTGCACCGGGAGGAGCGCCGTAACGCGGCGCGGCGAGCACGCGAAGAATCGATCGCAGCACCAAAAAGCCGACAATCCCGATAATTATCCACCAAAACATTGAAATGCGAAGTCCTCCGGCTGCTGGCATCGGCGCCGACGGCGCCGCGACGTTCGCACCCTGCGCGCGCAACGAGCTCAAATGCGCGCGATAGATGTTGAGGAGCGCATCGACGGCGCCGGTGATGCCGGCGTCGTAATTTTCGCTGCGAAACTGAGTCTCCATCGCGGTTCGAATCGAGCGCAGCACGTCGGGCGAAAACCACCCGGCCTGCGCGCCGGCGCGGTCGGGCACGACGATATCGCGCCGGTCGTCGCGCGCGATGAAGATCAGAACGCCGTTGACCTTTTGCTGGGCGAACGCGGTGCCGGCTGCGTCTTGCAGGGCCGCGCCGCCGAGCGACGGCGTCGTCAGCACCACGATCTCCTTGCCGGTTTGCGCGTTGAAGTTTCCGATTCGGTCGTTGAGCTGCGCGACCGTCGCGCTCGAGAACATTCCGGCTTGGTCCTGCACGAAATCGCGAGCCGCAGCCGGAAGGACCGCGCCGGCGAGCAGGGCCGCGGCGGCCGCCGCGACCAGACCCCGCCTCGCAAAGATGGCGTTCATGCGGGGTCCTACCACCGGCCGAAGGCGAAGTTTCGCCCGATGAAAGCCGGTTCGCTGAGTTTTATCGAGGTTCTGGCGACGTCGGTCGCACTGATCGGGCCCAGCATGACGCCGATCTTGATTGCGCCGTACATGTTCGCGCTCGCCGGGAACGGCACGTGGCTGGCCTACGTGTTCGGCGGAATCATGCTGATCTTCGTCGCGCTCTGCGTCAATCAATTCGCGCGCCGATCGAGCGCCGCGGGCTCGATGTACGGCTACGTTGCCGATCACCTCGGCCGTTCGGTGGGGGCGATCGGTGGTTGGGCGCTGCTTTGGGCCTACGGTTTCGTGGCAACCGCGGTGCTTGGAGCCATGGCACTCTTCGTTGGGCTCATGCTTGGAGGAGCCGGCATGCACCCGCCCGCGATGGCGATCGTGGTCGTGCTGGCTGCGATCGCATGGCAAGCCGCATATCGCGGCGTGCAGGTTTCGGCGATCGTCATGCTGGTGCTCGAGGTCGTCTCGGTCACTATCATCTGCGTTTTGGTGGCATTGGTCTTGCACGCGCACGGCCCGTCGCTCGACATGAACCAAGTGCGGCTGAAGTCGGCCTTTCCTGGAGGAATCGGTTTGGCGATCGCGCTGGCGGTCTTTAGCTACGTCGGCTTCGAGAGCGCAACGGCGTTCGGTGCCGAGGCGAAGCGCCCGCTCGTCACCATCCCGCGCGCCGTCATCGGGAGCGTGATCTTCGCGAGCCTATTCTTCGTCGTGGCCACGTACGCCGAAATCGTAGGCTTCGCGCGCGCCGGCGTGCCGCTCGATAAACAGACGTTTCCGCTCGGTACGCTGGCGCAGTTTTACGGCGTCGGATACCTGCGATTCCCGATCGAGATCGGCGCGCTTTGCAGCGCTTTTTCGGTTTGCTTAGCCTGCATTACGACCGCAGGTCGGATCGCGTACGCAATGTCGGCGGCCGGACTGCTGCCGGCGATCTTCGCGCGCATCGAGCCCAAGCACGACACGCCCAACGTCGCCGTCACCGTTATTACCGCAGTAACGCTGATCATCGCACTCGCCGCGCTGGCGGCGCGGGTCGCCCCGATCGACATCTTCAACAACTGCGGCACGTTGAGCTCGTTCGGCTTCATCTTGATCTACATGCTGATCGCGATTTCGGCGGCGGTCTATTCGCGGCGCCTGCAAGCATTGCGCGCGGTGGATCTGGCGATTTCGGTGGCCGCGCTGGGCCTGCTGATCGTGGCGACCGTTTGGCTCTTCGATTCGGTGCCGGCTCCGCCTCAGCGGTGGTTCGGCTATTACTTCCTGGCGTTCGTCGCAGCCGGTTGGATTTGGTTCGGCGTCAGGAAGGCCAACGCGTGATAACGACCCGCTGCTGGGTGTAGAACGCAATCGCGTCTTTGCCATGGCAGCGAAGGTCGCCAAAGATCGAATCTTTGATACCGCCGAACGGAAAGAACGCCATCGGCGCCGCGATGCCGACGTTTATTCCGACCATCCCGACCTCGATGCGCGAAGCAAATTCACGGGCGCTCCTGCCGTCGCGCGTGAAGATCGACGAGGCGTTGCCGTAACGCGAGCTGTTTGCGATTGCGATCGCTTCGTCGAGGGATTGCGCCCGGACGATTGCCATGACCGGCCCAAAGATCTCGTCTCGAGCAAGCTCGCTGCGCGGATCGACGAGATCGAAGATCACCGGCGACGCAAACGCGCCGCCGGCCGGCACCGATCGCGGCGCCAGCAAAACTCGAACGCCGGCGTCGCGCGCTCGCTGCACGTAACCATCGATGCGCGCGAGCGCCTCGTCGCTGACGACCGGCCCCATCTCAATGCCGTCGTCGGCGCCTCTGCCCAAGCGCAGCTCGGCGGCGGCGTCGACGAGCATCGGAGCCAGCGCGTCGCCGGCATCGCCGACGGCCACTACTACCGATCCGGCCAAGCAGCGCTGACCCGCTCCGCCGAACGATGCCGACATAACCGCGTCGCAAGTCGCGGGATTGACCGCGTCGGGCATGACGATCAGGTAGTTCTTGGCACCGCCGAGAGCTTGAACGCGCTTGTGCGCGCGCACGGCGCGTTCTTGCACGGCGCGGGCGGCGTTTGACGAGCCGACGAACGAAACCGCGGCGACGTCGGGATGCTCGATCAACGACTCGGCGGTTTCGGCGCCGCCGTGCACGACGTTGAAGATTCCTTCGGGGAAGCCGCACTCGCCGGCGATCGTTAGAAGCAGCTCGGACGTCAGCGGAGTTTGCGGCGACGGCTTGAGCACGAACGTATTGCCGGCTCCGATCGCGATCGGAAACATCCACAGCGGAATCATCGCCGGAAAGTTGAACGGCGTGATGCCGATGCAAACCCCCAGCGGATAACGCGTCGAGACCGAATCGATCCCGCGCGCGACGTCGGGCAGCGCGTCGCCCATCATGAGCGACGGCATCCCGCAGGCAAACTCGACCGCCTCGATGCCGCGCCGCACCTCCGCGCGCGCGTCGGCAATCGTCTTTCCGTTCTCGCGCGAGACCGAGAGCGCGAGCTCCTCGCGCCGGCGCTCGAGCGCGTCTGCGTACCTGAAAAGCAGACGCGCGCGTTCGACTACCGGAACCTCGCGCCACGAAGCAAATGCGTCGCGCGCGCGCCGTACGGCGTCTGCGGCGTCTTCGCGCCGCGCGATCGTCACCGCGCCGATCAGTTCGCGGGTGGCTTTGTCGTGAACGTGCAGCTGCGTCATGCGCTCAACCGCCCTAGCGCCGCGTCGAGGATTTCAAACGCAAAGTCGAGCTCTTGCGGCGTGACGACGAGCGGCGGCGCGACGATCGCCACGTTATACCGGCCTAAGACGTACAGACCGTGCTCGAGCAGGTCGTTGAAAAAATGCTGCAGCGATTGTTTGCCCTGCCACGCCACCAGCGGCGCTCGCGTATCGCGGTCGGCGACGAGCTCGACTCCGAAGAAGGCGCCGGCGCCGCGCGCCTCCCCCACGACGCTATGGCGTGCCTGGAGCGAATCGAAGCGCGCGCGCAGCCAGCCTTCGATCTCTCGCGCGCGCTCGAACAGATGCTCCTCATCGTACGCGCGCAATGCCGCCACTCCGGCTGCCATCGCAAGCGGATGTCCGCTGAAGGTGTGACCGCTTGGGAGCGGATGCTTATCAAAATGCGCCGCGAGCGACTCCCGGACCGCCACGCCGCCGAGCGGCACGTACGCCGACGTGACGCCTTTGGCGAAGGTGAACATGTCGGGCGTCACACCGAAGCGCTGCGCCGCGAACGCTTCGCCGGTGCGGCCGAAACCGGTCATCACCTCGTCGAAGATCAGCAGTATCCCGTAGCGATCGCAGAGATCGCGCACCCGTTCGAGATACGATTCGGGATAGACCACGACGCCGTTGGACCCGACGATCGGTTCGATCAGCAGGGCCGCAATGCGATCCGTGCCCTCGTAGGTGACGATCTCTTCCAGATGAGCGATGGCGCGGTCGGCCTCTTCGTGCGGATCGCGCGTGTGGAACGGGCTGCGGTATGGAAAGGGCGCGAAAAATCGCACGACGCCCGGAATGCCCGGCTCGTTAGGCCAACGCCGGTTTTCGCCGGACAGCGTGCCCGCGCCGGGCGCCGATCCGTGAAACGAGCGGTACGCCGTCAGAACCTTGTGCCGTCCGCTGAGCGTTCGCGCGAATTTGATCGCGTCTTCGTTGGCTTCACCGCCGCCCGTGGTGAAGAAGACCCGCCCCCCTTCTTGCCACGGAGCAATCGCGACGATCGCGCGCGCCAACTCGGCGCGCTGGTCGTTTGCAAACGTCGGCGCCGCGTAACATAGCCGGTGCGCCTGGGCAGCGATGGCATCGGCCACGCCGCGATGTCCGTGGCCGAGGTTGACTGCGACCAGGCCCGCGGACAAGTCCAAGTAGCGCTTGCCGCGATCGTCGTAAAGGTACGAGCCTTCTCCCCGCACGACCACCGGAGGGTTGCGGCCGCTCTGCGCCAGCCAGGGCGTAAGGACGTAACGGGCATGCAGCGCCGCCGCGTCTTCGGCGATGTTGGTAAGGCTCATCGAGCGTGGAGTTCCGCGGAAACGACGATCAATCCGCCGGCCACGCTGAGCGCAAAGAAAACGATGAAGACCCAAACGCCAAAGCGTTTCCAAAAATCACGCCTGGCTCGGCTTGAGCGCGTCTGATGTGACGGCCTGCGTCCCTTCACGAGCCCTCCGCCTGACGGATCTTGTCGACCGCGGCAGCATCGAACGACCACAACCGTTCCAAGTTATAGAAGGCCCGCTGCTCGGGCGTAAAGACGTGCACGATCACGTTGCCGAGGTCGATCAAAATCCACGATCCATCGGCATAGCCTTCGACGCGCGAAACCGCATAGCCGTTATTGCGGATAGCCTCGACGATTCCATCGGCAATCGCTCGCGTTTGAATCTTGGAGCGGCCCGTTACGATTGCGAACGCGTCGGCTAAGATCGTCCGGCCGCTTACGTCGAGTGCGGTAAAGGCCTCGCCCTTCTTATCGAGTGCGCTCTCGCGAACGACGTCGATTAGCGCGCCGATGATAGGTCCCTAAGCTCCGAGCGCCTGCACGCGAGCGGCCTTTTCGGCGCGCCGGCGCGCCGACAGTGCTAACGTTTCGCGATAGGCTGCGTAGAGATCGCGCAACGCCAAATCCCAAAGCTCTTTGCGCTCGGAAAACTGTCGTTCCGGCTCGAGTGAGTCCGCGAGGTAAACGACGGCATCGAGCGGCGACACCGCCTGCGCCCCGGTCGTGTGTTTTTCGATCGCGGAAAGAACGGCGGAATCGTCCACGCCGAACCGCTCGCGCGCAATCGCTGCGCCTAGCCGCGCGTGCAGCAGCGTTGGATGTTCCCGCTCGTCGGCCGAAATCTGAAGCCCGCGGGCTAGGCTCTCGGCGATCAGACGCTCCGGCGCGTACAGACGCGCGAGATCGTGGAGCAATCCCGCGAGGCGAGCCTTTGCCGTGTCGACGCCGTGCCGTCGCGCCAGCAGCTCGGCGCAACGCGCCACCCGGATGCTGTGCGCGTAACGGTGTTGCTGACCGATATGGTCGCGAACCTCCCGGGCGAGCTGCGAGAAGCTCCGGTTACGGAGCACGCTCGTCAACGCGCATGCGCAAAACTTGCAAACGGTTTCGGTAGAGCTCGCCGCGCAGGCTTCCCGCCCACATGATCAGCGCGCTTTCGTTGTCGTCGCTGTAGTAACCGGTTCGCAGCGTAACGGTCGTAAAGCCGTACTTGCGATAAAGGCGTTGCGCGACCGTGTTGCTTTCGCGAACTTCGAGCGTCATCCAGGCGGCGCCGCGCTCGATGGCTTCGTCGATCAGCCGCAGCAGCAACACCTCGCCAAAACGCCGGCCCCGATAGTGCGGGTCGACCGCCAGCGTGGTGACGTGCGAATCTTCCAATATCACCCACACGCCGCCGTACGCCACGACCTTGTCGTCGAAGCTGCCGACGAAGTAGTGCGCCAGCCTGTTCGTTCCGAGCTCGTTGTAGAACGCGTCCGACGGCCACACCGTAGAAAACGAGGCTCGCTCGATACGCGTCACCGCTGGGACATCCGACGTGATCATCGGGCGAATCGCAAACCGGCTGGGCCGTTGCGGCGGCCGGTCGAGCTCCATTTTCATTGAAGTTCGGCGCTACGATCTCGGCGGCTTGACAGCGGGCAGCTCTCCATAGTCGGCCCTCACCGCATGCGGGCTCGCGGGAGGCGTGCGCGACGGTGCCAGCAGAGCGGCGGCCGCCGCGGCGGGCATCACACGAGGGTCGAAAGGGCGCACGATGATACCGCGTTCGGCGAGCGCGTGCAGCACGTCCTCCGGCGCCCCGACGACGTGAACGCTCCCGTCATCCTCATCCGGTCGAAGGATGGCCGGCAACAGCGCGTCCAGGACGTCGGCGACGCGGCCCGACGCTCGCCAGGTCTGCGAAACGCAGCGGTAACGCGCCGAGATCACGCCCGGACGGCCTACGACGACGGCGAGCGCGCAATCGAATCCGGCGCCGTACTCGAGGATGTCGAACGATGAAATCGGAACCAGCGGCCGCTGCCAGACGGCTGCCAGCGATTTCGCATAGGCCACGGCGATCCGCAATCCTGTGAACCCGCCGGGGCCCGTTCCGACCGCAAGGCGGTCGACGCTGGCGCCCTGTAGTCGAGCCTCGGCGAGTAAACCGTCGACTAACGCCAGCCCCCGCTCGAGTGCGACGTTTCCGGGCTCGCAACGCGACGCGACGATGCTGCCCTCGCGCGAGATCGCCGCCGAAAAGCCGTAGAGCGCACCGTCGAGAGCAAGAACGGTCATCTCGGCAGTCGAAGATAGAGCGTACGTGGTTCGTTTCCGGCGCCGTCGATTTCAATTTCGTATCGACGCGCCGGAATCGCGTCCGGCGCGTTGCGCCACCATTCGACCAACGCAATCGATTGGCCGTCGAGCGCTTCCTCGAGCCCGAGCTCGGAAAGCTCACGCGGATCTTCGATGCGAAAAAAGTCGATGTGCTCGATCGGCGGCTCGCCCTCGTAGCGGTGCCGAAAAGTGAAGCTGGGACTGCAGCTTTGATCGGTGCCGTGGAGCGCGCGCACGACGGCGCGAACGAAGGCCGACTTGCCGGAGCCCAGCGGTCCGGAGAGCGCGACCACGTCGCCCGGGCGCAAACGCCGCGCGAAGATCGCGGCGAATTTGCTTAAGTCTTCTTCTGTGGGAAGAGTCAAGCGCATGAGTATAGGTGATTATTGAACAACGATATCGTAGCGCAGGTCAACGTTGAAGATGAAATGCGGGAGAGCTATCTCTCCTACGCAATGTCGGTCATCGCTTCCCGCGCGCTTCCCGACGTGCGCGACGGCCTCAAACCGGTGCAGCGGCGCATTCTTTACGCGATGCGCGAGATGGGGCTCGATCCCTCCAAGCAGCATCGCAAGTGCGCCGGCATCATCGGCGAAGTGCTCAAGAGCTACCATCCTCACGGCGACGGCTCCGTCTACGACGCGCTCGTCCGCATGGCTCAAGACTTCACGCTGCGCTATCCGTTGGTCGACGGTCACGGCAACTTCGGCTCGATCGACCCCGATCCGCCGGCCGCCTACCGTTACACCGAAGCCCGGCTGGCGCGTACGGCGCTCGATCTTTTAGCCGATATCGACAAAGAGACGGTTCCGTTCGTTGCAAATTTCGACAATCAAGGCACCGAGCCGAGCGTGCTTCCGGGACGCTTGCCGCAGCTGCTCGTCAACGGATCGACCGGCATCGCGGTGGGAATGGCGACGAACATTCCGCCCCATAATCTCAACGAGATCGCCGATGCAATCGCGGCATTGATCGACGATCCGAAAACGACCGACGACGCCTTGTGTGCGATCGTTACGGGACCCGATTTCCCGACCGGCGGCACGATCCTCGGCCACGAAGCGATTCGCGAAGCCTACCGAACCGGGCGCGGATCGATCACGATTCGCGGTAAAGCCGAGATCGTGGAAGATCGCGGCAAGCACAAGATCGTCGTCACCGAGATTCCGTATCAGGTTTATAAGAGCCGCATCGTCGAGGCGATCTCCGAGGCTTACGCGGAGAAGCGAATCACCGGCATCGCGCGGATGGACGACGAGTCCAACCGCAAGGGGATGCGCGTCGTGATCGAGCTGCAACGCAACGCCACGCCAAAGATCGTGCTCAACCAGCTCTTCAAGCATACGCCGCTGCAGGCGACTTTCGGCTTCAACATGCTCGCGCTCGTGCCGGTAGGCCAGCCGCGGCCCGACGGATCGGTCGCGCTCGAGCCGCAGGTGCTGACGCTCAAGCAGCTGCTCGAGCATTTCATCGCGCATCGCAAGGCGGTCGTGACGCGGCGCACCGCGTACGATCTGCGCAAGGCCGAGGAGCGAGCGCACCTGCTCGAGGGCTACCGGATCGCGCTCGATCACATCGACGAGGTGATCGAGATCGTCCGCGGCAGCCAGACCACCGACGAAGCCAAGGAACGGTTGTCGAAACGCTTCGAGCTCAGCGAGGTCCAGGCGCAAGCGATCGTCGACATGCGGCTGCGCACGCTCGTCGGGCTCGAGCGAAAGAAGATCGAAGACGAATACGCCGAGCTGATCAAGACGATCGCCGAGCTGCAAGATATCCTGCGCAGCCCGCGCCGCATAGCCGGCATCGTCAAGCACGAGACGCTGGAGGAAAAGAAACGCTACGGCGACGAGCGGCGCACCGCCATCGAGGCTGCCGAAGATGAGATCTCGATCGAGCAGATAACGCCGAATATCGACGTCGTCGTCACCTACACCGTGGGCGGTTACATCAAACGCGTCTCCGTCGATACGTTCCGCACGCAGAACCGCGGCGGCCGCGGCGTCACCGGCATCTCGAATCTCAAGCGCGAGGACGTCGTGCGCAACTTTTTCATAACCAAGACACACGACCACGTGCTCTTCTTTACCAACATGGGCCGCGTCTACCGGCTTCGAGGCTACGAGATCCCCGACACCTCGCGTCAGGCGCGCGGCACGGCGCTGGTCAATCTGCTCACTTTGCCGCCGGGCGAACAGGTCACGGCGGTTTTTCCGATCCACAAGTTCGAGGGTGAGAAATATCTCGTCATGGTGACTAAGCACGGGGTCATCAAGAAAACCAAGCTCGAAGAGTTCGCCAACGTGCGGCGCAACGGCCTCATCGCCATCAACCTCGACGAGAGCGACGAGCTGCTTGCCGTCGATCTCTCCGACGGCTCGCGCGACATCATTCTTGCCTCGACGCAAGGCATGGCGGTGCACTTCAATGAGAAGGACGTGCGCCCGATGGGCCGCACCGCGCGCGGCGTGAAAGCGATGACCCTCGAAAAAGGCGACACCATCGTTGCGATGGACGTCGTCGAAGACGAGCGGCGCGAGGTCTTGCTCGTGACATCGCTGGCGTTCGGCAAGCGGACGCCGATTGCGGATTACCGCCACACGTCACGCGGCGGAAAGGGCGTTAAAGCCTTCGCGCGCCAGCGCGACGACATCGGGCAGGTCCTCGATCAAATCCTCGTCGCGGCCGACGACCAGATTCTGATGATCACCTCCGGCAATCAGGTGATCCGGCTCAAAGTCGGCGACATTCGCAAGACCGGGCGCGACGCTAAAGGCGTGCGGCTGCAGCGGCTCGGCGAGGGCGAAGAGGTCATTGCGATCACGAATCTCGGCAAACAAGCCAAGCAGATCACCGAGATCACCGGCGAACCGCAACAGACCGAGCTTTAAGAGGGTTCTGCTGAGGGGAGGAATACTTTCAACCGTACGATGAGTGCATTACCAGAAATTACGCAAACCAACTTCGAGAGCGAGGTGCTCAAGAGCTCGCAGCCTGTGCTCGTGGACTTTTGGGCGCCGTGGTGCGGGCCGTGCCGCATGCTTTCGCCGGTCGTCGAAAAAGTTGCCGCGGCTCACGCCGGCAAGGCAAAGTTCGTCAAGCTCAACACCGACGAGAACCCGACGCTGGCCGGACAATATCAGGTTTCGGGCATCCCGTGTCTGATTCTCTTCAAGAACGGCCAGCCGGTCGATCGCATAGTAGGATACGTTCCCGAGAACGTGGTAACGTCGATGCTCGGCAAACACGTGGCGTGACGCCCGTCCCGGCGATGCACAAGCTGCTCGCCGACCAACGAATCGCCGCCTATGAAGCGGTGCTCGGGAGAAACGTTGTGAAGCGCGCGGTCGATGAAGTCTTCGGCCGCGTCCGCGTTTCGGGCGACGGATCGTACGAAACAATCGTGGCCGAAGTCGTGAGCCGGCTCGACCTGCTGCAACAGCAAGCCCTGCTTCGCGTCATCAACGCGACCGGCATTATCGTTCATACGAATCTTGGTCGCGCGCCGCTGGCGGCCGAAGCGCTCGCTGCGGTCGCGCAAATCGCGCTGGGTTACTCGAACCTCGAATACGATCTCGCGGCCGGCGAACGCGGATCGCGCTACGAGCGCGTGTCAAGCCTGCTCAACGACGTAACCGGCGCCGAAGATTCGCTGGTCGTCAACAACTGCGCGGCGGCGGTCTTGCTCGTGCTCGACACGTTTGCGAAGGGGCGCGATGTGATCGTGGCGCGCAGCCAGCTGGTCGAGATCGGAGGCGGCTTTCGGATGCCCGACGTGCTGCGCGCAAGCGGCGCGACGCTGGTAGAAGTCGGCACGACCAATCGCGTCTACATCGAAGATTTCGAGCGGGCGCTTTCTCCGCGCCGCGCGCTGCTGCTGCGCACCCATCCGTCGAACTATCGCATCGAGGGATTTGCCAACGAGCCCAGCGGCCGGGAATTGGCGGAACTCGGGGTTCGCGCGGGGGTTCCCGTCGTCGAAGATCTCGGCAGCGGTGCGCTGGTTGATCTGGCGCAGTACGGCGCGCAACACGAGCGAACGGTGCAGGAAGCGCTGGCCGACGGCATCGGCTTGGTCACCTTCTCCGGCGATAAACTGCTGGGCGGCCCGCAGGCCGGCATCATCGCCGGACGAGCGCCGCTGATCGCGCGAATGAAGAACAATCCGCTATTGCGCGCGCTACGCGTCGGCAAGACCATCCTGGCCACGCTCGGCGCGACCCTGCGAACGTATCGCGACGGCTCGTTTGCGCAGCGTCTGCCGATTTATCGCAAGCTGTCGGCGACGCTCGAGGAGCTGCGCGAACGAGGCCGCGCGTATCTCGATGCGCTACCCGGCGCGAACCTGATCGATAGCGAGGCGTACGTTGGCGGAGGGGCGCTAGCACAAGAACGCATACCATCGGTCGCGATCGCAATTAAGACTGAATCGCCGGATCGGTTTGCGGCGCGGTTGCGAGGCGCGGCTCCGCCGATCGTCGCGCGAATCAGCGAGGGCCGCGTGGTGCTCGATCTTCGCACGATTGCGCCCGAAGAAGATGCCGCCGTAATCGCGGGATGCCTGAGCTCCCTGACGTAGCCGCTTACATCGCCGCGCTCGAACCGCGGATCGTGGGAAAGGGGCTCGAGCAAATACGCGTTAGGAGCGTATCGCTCTTGCGCACGTCGATACCGCTGGCCGACGCGCAGGGCCGCGCGGTGCGCGAGGTGCGACGCATCGGCAAGCGGATTGCGATCGGGTTGGAGGGCGGCCTTTGGCTGGTGGTCCATCTCATGATCGCCGGACGTCTTCATTGGAGACCACCTGGCGCGAAGCTGGGCGGCCGCAACAATCTGGCTGCGTTCGATTTCGCGGACGGTTCGCTCGTGCTCACCGAAGCGGGCACCAAACGGCGGGCCTGGCTGCGCCTCATCGCGGGCGAGCAGGCGCGCGATGCGCTCGATCCCGGGGGTCTCGACGTTTTCGCATGCGACCTCGACACGTTTCGCGGTGCGCTGAGCGCGGAGAATCGGACGCTCAAGCGCGCGCTCACCGATCCGCACGCGATCGATGGGATCGGCAACGCGTATTCCGACGAGATTCTCCATGCGGCGCGGCTCTCGCCGCTCGCGCTCACAAAGAAGCTCAAGGCGGACGAATGGGAACGGCTCTTCAATGCGACGCGCGCGACGTTGCAGGAGTGGATCGATCGCCTAACGAGCGCGGCTGCGCAAGAATTTCCCGAAGGCGTTACCGCTTTTCGCGAAGGCATGGTCGCGCATGGACGTTACGGTCAGCCGTGCCCCCGATGCGGCGATACGATTCGCCGCATCGCCTATGCCGACAACGAAACGAACTACTGCCCCCGATGTCAAACCGGCGGCAAAGTGCTCGCCGACCGCCGGCTCTCGCGCCTGGGAATCGGCAAATGAAAAGCAGCAGCGACGGACGGCGGATCGTCGCGTTTTACGAAGGCAGCGCACCCGACGATCGCGGCCGGTTTCTCGATGAAATCGTGAACTTCGGCGACGACCGGCTCGAAGAGACCCACGATTTCATTCAATGGCTTTTTCCGCTTCTCGAGCACAGCGGCGCAAATCCATCAGCGCCGATACTCGACGACGCGGCAATCGCCGCTTTTCGTACGCGGCCGGAACTGCGCGCCGCGCTTCGCCGCTCGCTCGACCGAATGCTGGCATTTTACGGCTTCCAGTGGAGCGGTGAGCGTATCGTGAAAAGCGCATCATTTCTCGAACGCAGCCAATGGCTGAGTCCTGGAAATCATAACCATCTTCGTCTAACACGAATCTTGCGTGCTCTGTATCTTTTAGGCGAAGAGAGCGCCGCACAAGCGCTTTTCGATGCGCTTTCGGACATTTACCGCGAGGAACGCCAAACCGGGCGCAATCGAATCTCCGATACCACGTTTGCGTTCTGGAGCAACGCTCGCCCCTCGCGGGTGTCATCCTGAGCCGAGCGAGCGCAGTCGCCGATCTCGACGATTAGGGGCGCGCCGCGCTAAATCGGGGCTCTCCTACTCGCTGAACCAGCCGGAGGGCTCGACGTCGAGGTTCACGTTGATCTGCTTGACCTCGGTGTACGCGTCGTAACCGTAGGTGCCGAGCTCGCGGCCGATTCCGGATTGCTTGTAACCGCCCCACGGCGCTTCGTTGTAAGTCGGATGGTAGGTGTTGATCCACGTGATCCCGGCGCGCATTTTTCGAATGACGCGATGCGCCTTGGCGATGTCTTGCGTAAAGACCGCGCCCGCCAGCCCGTACACCGTGTCGTTTGCCAGCGCGATCGCTTGGGCTTCGTCGTCGAAGGCTTGCACGACGAGGACGGGGCCGAAGATCTCCTCTTGAACGATGCGCATGCCCCGCGTCGTGCGGTCGAAGATCGTCGGCGCGATGAAGTTTCCGCCCGCGAGCGCTCCGCCTAACCGGTTGCCGCCGCAGAGCAGCTGTGCGCCCTCGGCTTTGCCGGCTTCGATGTACGCTTCGACCCGCTCGCGATGAAGCGGCGAAATGATCGGGCCCATCTCGGTTGCCGGGTCGAAACCGTCGCCCACGCGAATCTTCTGCGCGCGCTCGACGAGGCGTTCGACAAAGCGATCGTGCAGCGGGCGCTCCAGAATCAGCCGCGAGCCGGCCGAGCACACCTGCCCGGCGTTGGCGAAGATTCCGAAAAGCGCGTAATCGATCGCCGTATCGAAATCGGCATCTGCAAAGACTACGTTCGGCGACTTGCCGCCAAGCTCGAGCGAGATCTTTTTTAAATTACCCGTAGCGTCTTGCATGATGCTGCGGCCGGTCTTGGTGCCGCCGGTAAAGGCGACTTTGTCGACGAGCGGGCTCGCCGCGATTGCGTGGCCGACGGTCGCGCCGGCGCCGGTAACGATGTTGACCACGCCTGCCGGAAACTCCAGCTCGTGAAAAATCATCGCCAAGCGCAGCGTCGAGAGGGGCGTGAGCTCCGCGGGCTTGAGCACGCAAACGTTTCCCGCCGCCAACGCCGGCGCGAGTTTCCACGTCGCCATCAGCAGCGGATAATTCCACGGCACGATCTGGCCGCAGACGCCGATCGGCTCGCGAACGGTGAACGTCTGCGAGGGCGCCGGAACGTCGAAGGTCTGGCCGTGCGGTTTGGTGGCAAGGCCCGCGTAGTAGCGGAAACAGTTGGCCGCATCCATGGCGTCGTACTCGGTCTCGCGCAGCGGCTTGCCATTATTGAGCGTGTCGATCCGCATGAACTCGTCGCGATGCGCGTCG
The DNA here is from genome assembly GCA_035654155.1 of Candidatus Babeliales bacterium. Classification (GTDB taxonomy): domain Bacteria; phylum Vulcanimicrobiota; class Vulcanimicrobiia; order Vulcanimicrobiales; family Vulcanimicrobiaceae; genus Cybelea. Next base: position 60 of record DASRXM010000057.1, on the reverse strand, counting down.
ATGGCGTCGGCGACTTTGAAGAGAAGCGCAGCGCGATCCGCGGCGCTCGTCGAGCTCCAG
>DASRXM010000056.1:0-16783 GCA_035654155.1 Candidatus Babeliales bacterium | reverse complement strand
ACGGTGAACTCGTAAAGATCGGAACCGAGCTTAATCTGATACGGAGGACCCACGCTACGGCAGTCCTTATGCAGGCGCAACGAACCGAGGACAAGACCGCCGTGGAGAAGGCACTCAACGCTCTGCGCGACCTGATGGGGTAACGGGCTTAATGTTCGTCATTCAAACTGACCCACTACCTGCTTGGTGGGCTAAACGGCGCCCACGAGCCCGGCCTGTCACAGGGTGGCGCATGGGGCGCTTCTACCGGCATGAAAGTCTCTATCCCGGGGGCCCTTCTTGCGGCAGCTTGCGCCCTGTTTCCCCTCCCGGCGCTCTCCGACGAGAGCCCGACCTACCTGGGGCCGCTCTCCCCGAGCGAAACGCAGTTCGTCGCATCGGTCAAGGCCGATCTGCTCGCCCGCTTCCCGCACGCGAGCGACGCCGAGAAAGCCGGCTATGTCCGCTATACGAATCCCGACGATACCGGCGCGATCAGCTACGCGAATACGAAGTGGTGGACGTCAGACCCCACTCATCCCAGTCAGCTTTGGTATGACGGCGCCGGAAACCTGATGGGTGCCGACTTTTCCGTCCCACGGCCCAACGGCGAGCCGCGGCCTCAAGTCTGGGGAATCAACCCCGGGCGCTGGTACGAATTCAACGGCCACGTACACTACGTGGTTCGAACGCCGGACGGTAAGATGCTCTACGACCAATGGATCTGGAACGCCGACTTTGTAAACGCCGGGGGCAGTCTGTCGCATCCCTCGGCCAAGACGGTCGTCGACATCGGTAAAGTTCCGAGTGCGGATTACGTTCAAACGATCTTCGAGTTCCCGACACTCTGGGATTTGATCGTGTGGGTCGTACCGCACCCGGCAGGCCCGTTCCACTGGTAGTCGACGCTTAGCCGGCGCGCGCAGAAACTGCGGGCGTGCCGACTGCTTGGCGAAGGCGAGCGGCCAGCGCCTCGCCCGTAAGGCCAAACAGAGCCCGCTGCTTATCCTGCGAGTCATGCTGGACGAGCACGTTGGGTACGCCCATGCGCTCCACGCGCAAGTCGAGGCGGTGATCGGAGACGAACTCCGCAACGGCCGAACCGAAGCCGCCCGCTAAGGAGTGCTCTTCGAGCGTTATCACCAGAGAGTGATCCCGCGACAGGTCGAGCAGGAGCGCTTCGTCGAGCGGCTTGGCAAAGCGGGCGTTGACGACCGTGACGTCCGGCACGCCGGCGTCCAGTGCGATGTCCACCGCCGTGCCGTAGGCGACTACGGCAACGTCGCGTCCGCGGCGCAATACTTCGGCCTTGCCGTGAACTAAGGGGGCCGGCGGCTCGTCGTGCTTTCCGCTGCTCGAGCCGCGCGGATAGCGGATGCCGGCCGGTGAGCCGAGCGAGAGCGCGTGCTCGAGCATCGGCAGCAGTTCGGCTTCGCAGCGCGGAGCCATCAGCGTAAAGTTGGGCAGCGTCCGTAAGTAGGCGATGTCGTACAAGCCCATATGCGTTGGACCGTCGTCGCCGACGAGTCCGGCGCGGTCCATGCAAAAAACGACCGGAAGATTTTGGACGGCCACGTCGTGCACGACTTGATCGTAGGCGCGCTGCAAGAACGTCGAATAGATCGCGCAGACAGGCCGCCATCCGCTCGTCGCCATGCCGGCCGCGAAGCATACCGCGTGCGCTTCGGCGATACCGACATCGAAATAGCGATCCGGAAAGCGCTTGCCGAACTTCGCGAGGCCGGTTCCGTCGGGCATGGCAGCGGTGATGCCGACGACGCGCGGGTTCTTTTCGGCAACGGTGATCATCGCGTCACCGAAAACGTCCTGGAACTTCGGGCGCGCACCCGGACTGCTCTTCTTGCTCCCGTTGCTCGGCTCGAAAGCGTTCGCCCCGATCCCATGAAAGGTCCGCGAATCCCGCTCCGCCGGCTCGTAGCCCTTCCCTTTGACCGTGCGCACGTGCAGCAGAACCGGACGATCGAGATCTTTGGCGGTTTGGAGCGCGTCCATGAGCACGTCGAAGTTATGACCGTCCACCGGTCCGATATACCGGAACCCGAGCTCCTCGAAGATCACTGCAGTCTTCTCAGACGGGCCGATGAAATGCATCGCGCCGATCTCCGCGCCTTCGATCGCGCGCTTGGCCGCGCCGCCTAGCGGAATGCGCTTGAGCATCATCTTGCCGGTCTTGCGCACGAAGTTTGCAAACGGCTTGCTGCGCAGCACCGAAAGGTACGACGCGATCGAGCCCACGTTGGGCGCGATCGACATCTCGTTGTCGTTGAGGATGACGAGGAACTGACTTTTGAGACCGCCCGCGTTGTTGAGCGCCTCGTACGCGAGACCTCCGGTCAGCGCGCCGTCGCCGAGCACGGCTACGACGGTTTCCTTGCCGCCGCTTAGATCGCGAGCCAGCGCCATGCCTAGCGCGGCTGCGACGCCCGTGCTGGCGTGCCCCGCACCGAAGGGATCGTACGGCGATTCGCTACGCATCGCGAACCCCGAGAGACCTCCGCCTTTACGAATGGTAGAGAAGCGCTCGCGACGGCCGGTAAGGATCTTATGGACGTAGGTCTGATGACTGACGTCCCAGACGAGTCTGTCGGCGGGAAGATCGAGCACCCGATGGAGCGCCAGCGTAAGTTCCACCACGCCGAGGTTCGGCGCCAAATGGCCGCCGTTGACGGCGCACGTACTAACGAGCAGCTCCCGAATCTCGCTAGCGAGGATGTCGATCTCCTCGCGCCGCAGCTGCTTGACGTCTTCAGGAGAATCGATGCGCTCGATAATCATTGGCCGGGTTATACGCACCCCCCTCAGGATGCCCTGCGCCCGGCCACGACGCGCGCCGCAAGCGCGGCGGCCCGCGGCGCTTCGCGGGCCAGCCACAAAGCCTGCGGCCAATTGCGTGGTTTGAGCATGGCAACGAGCGGCGAGCGCCATTCTGGTGAAATTTCGCGCTGCGGCGTATCGAGCACGACGCGAACGGCGGCCACGCGCGGCGCGTCGATCAACGCCGTCTCCATATCTGCCGCGGCGTAGCCTCGCGCCGCCCATTCCACCCGGCCGGCACCCCACACGATTGCGTCGGAGGTCAACAATGGATCGAAGACCGGCTCTAATCCCAGTCGCCGCGCGCTGCTCGCGAAGAACTCGACGAGCTCAGCGTCGCAATGCAACGTCGCGCCGTCCGGCCGACGCGCTTGAAGCGGGATCAAGACCGTTCCGGTGGGCAAATCGGGGCGCAACGCACCGGCAAGGCCGCAACTCACGACGATCTCGCCCAGATTCGAGGATCTTCTGTCGAGCGCGATCCCGGCGAGCTCGATTCTCGCACCGGGCATCTCGCGACGCAGCGCCTTAAATTCGAGCCGCGTCGCAGTAATGTACGTTATCGAAGCCGTTGGAGCGCTCACGTAGGGTTTCTTTCGACTGCGGTCGTAGGCTCTTGCTCCTTTCCGCGACGGGAGTAGCGTTATGGCCGATCGTGCGTCCTTTGGAGCAGGCGTTGCCGTTATGCTCGCGCTGGTGGCTTGCGCGGGGCAGACCGGCGCTTCGAGCCAAGCGTGGGGGCCGGCTCTTGCGCCGCCGGCCGCGCGCCTCGAAGGCACCTCTTCCATGCCGGCGCCGGGCAAAACGTTCAGCGTTTCCGGCACCTACGACGGCACGGTTCACGTGAGCGAAAGCGGCAAGTCGTATACGGGTTCTTTGGTGGTGACCCTGAAGCAAGCCGGAAACGACCTCTCCGGCTCCTTGGTCGTTTCGTATGACGGCAAGACCGCTCATCTTACCTTAGACGGTACGGTGAAGATCGAGGGAAAGAAAAAAGCGGCGCTCGCTTTCAAGGTCTACGATCCAAAAGGCCAGTATGGTTCGGCCACCGCGACCGTTAAGGGTAAGAAGCTCACGGGTAAGGGCACGGCCGGGGACGCCAGTATCTCGTTCACCGCCAAAAGAGCGAAGAAGTAATAAAGGAGTTCAGCGATGACCGCAGCCAGCCAACCATTTCTTTCCGACGTCACGGAGCTTCGCCGGCGAGCGCGTGAGAATATCGAACGCGGCGCCGTCACCGAGAACTATGGCGGCTCCGTGCAACAGGCGATCGACTTGTTGCAGGCGGCGCTGGCGACCGAGATCGTTTGCGTCTTGCGCTATACGATGCATAACGTTGCCGCCGTCGGGATCGACAGCGAAAGCGTCAAGGAAGAGTTCGCCGAGCACGCGCGCGACGAATACCAGCACATGGAGAAGATCGCCAACCGCATCAATCAGCTTGGCGGAACGCCGAATTTTGACCCCGAGGGGCTCGCGAGCCGCTCGGCGACCGAATACGGACATGCGGTCAAGCTGATTGACATGATCAAAGAGAATCTCGTCGCCGAACGGATCGCGGTGGAGCATTACCGCGACCTCATCCGCTTTTTCGGGGAAAACGATCCGACGACGCGGATTATGCTCGAAGGCATCCTGGCGCAGGAAGAGGACCACGCCAACGACATGCACGACCTGCTCGTCGCGCACGAAGGCAAGCCGTTCCTGAACTCTTAGCCGGCCCCCTCAGCTAGTACGTGTTGCCGCTGGCCGTCGTGTAGGTCGCGCCGCTCGTGATCGACGTGACGGTAAACGCGTACGAGCCGCCGAGATTCGCACCGTATAGCCCCAAGCAGGCTTGGTTTTTGTTGTCCTCGCAAACGGCGACCTCGCCGGTCATAGTGAAGATGACGCTGAACGAATCGCCGACGGCTGTGTTAATCGTCCCGGTCGCCGTGGTACCTTGCATGCTGGTTCCGTAGAGCTGGTACACGAACGTCCCGTTGACGCAATTCCCCGAGATCGCGAACTCGCTACCGCTCGAAGGGGTTATGCTCGCGCTGTAGATGAACAGCTCGCCGAACGAAGTCTGGGCGGCGTCGCATGCGACGTCGGTCTCCGTTGGATTGAGAGCCGCCTGCACGCCGAGGGTGACTGGTGTGCCGGGCTTGAGCGTTTGAGACGAGATGGTGAACTTGTCTTGCCACCAGCCGTTTGAAATAGAGGCCCCGGCCTCGGCGATGGTCTGTGAACTCAATACGTCGACCTCGCCGTCCAACAGATAGCTGGTCGCCCCAAGTTTTTGCGTAACGTTAATCTTGGCCTTGACGTAGCCTTCGGACCCCAGGTTCTGCCCTCCGGAAGCGCTGTTCTTGAACGAGCGCTTTCCGGGAACCTCATCGGGACAGAGGCTCAGGGTACCCGGCGCGCCGTTGCACCACTCGTACCCCCACGATGGGACTGTCCCGACGCCATCCGCAAGACCTACGCCGTATGCTTTGGTCGCGTGGCCGGGCCCAACGCGGCCTGTAACTAACGGCATAAGGCCTACCCCGCTAGACTGGTTTTGCGTCGCTTGGCAGCCCGCAAGCACGAAAAGCGCCGCGAGCACGCAGGCGTACCGGGCTGCATTTGAGTTCGCCATGATGTTCCTCCCTGTTGCGTTAAATAGCTAACGACAGGCGGCTGATTACTTAGGAGCTCAGTCGGTTGCTTCCCGCCTACCCGGCGCGACCGTGTAGCCGGCGTCCTGATACCACGCCACCGCGCGTTCGAGCGCCGCACGCACCGAGCCAGGAGCGTAGCTTAGCTCGCGGGCTGCTTTTGACGAATCGGCGTACATCCGTTCGCGCGAAAGGCGCACGCCCTCCAGCGGCACGGCCGGCGTCGCGCCGGTGACGGCGCAGCGAAACTCATCGAAGTACGCGGCCGCCAGCGCCAGCGGGTACGGTGCGCGCCATCCCGGCATCGGGCGTCCGGTGATCTGCGCCAGCATTCGCCAGATCTCGTCCATGCTGAGATTCTCGCCGCCGATGACGTAACGCTCGCCCGCGTTTCCACGTTCAAGCGCCGCGACGTGGGCGCGCGCGACGTCCTCGACCGCGACCAGATTCATGCCGCCGTGACCGGGCGCTTTGGCGACGATCTTGCCACGCGCGAAGTCCAGCACGAGTCTGCCGGTCGGCGTCGGCTTGCGATCGCCGGGTCCGATGGGCGCCGTCGGCAATAGCGCCACGACCGGAAGCCGCGAAGCGAACGCGGCGCGTTCCTGGTCCAGCTTCGAGCGGTGGTAACCGCTGTCAGCGTGGCCGAGCGTCGCGGAACTCGAGGTCAGCACCGCGCGTTCGACGCCGGCCAAATGCGCGGCCAGCATCAGGCTTTCGGTGCCGGCCACGTTGACCGCTCGAAGCGCGGCACGATCGCGCGGCGCAAACGAGTAGAGCGCCGCGCAGTGGATCAAGTAGCGGCAGCCGTCGAGCGTGCGGGCAAAACCGCCGACGTCGCGGAGGTTGCCTTCGATCCACTCGAGCTGCCCTTCGTCCTTCGACTGCGCGCCGCAGTTTATCCTGAGCGAAGTCGAAGGGGCGCTACGCTCAGGATGACACGGGGCGCGCCGAAGCGCTCTGACGGCATAGCCCGCGTCGAGCAGCTCGCGCAGAATGTGGGAGCCGACGAAGCCGGATCCGCCGGTAAGGAACACGCGATCGCCCCGCGCCATGATACCGCGCGCCACGTTTTGGAGCCCGCGCGGCGAATCCCCCGTCGTATGGAACTCCCAGACGGCTACCACGCCGTACCGGCCGGTAAGCTCGCCAACATTCAAACCTACCTCGAGATGCGCGAGAAGCCGGCCTTGCGACCGGCGCCGCACGACCCGTCCTGGCGCTTCGAGCGCCTCGCCACGCCAGACCTGACCCGATATCGCGCACTTTTTCATTGCGTCGGCGACGAGTATCTGTGGGCCGGGAGGCTGCTGATGGCCGAGGACGAGCTGTCGCGCTTTCTGGCCGATCCCCGCGTCGAAACCTACGTCTTGGTAACCGCCGGCGGCGACGAAGGCCTATTGGATCTCGACTTTCGCGCGGATCGAGAATGCGAGATCAGTCTTTTCGGCGTGGCTCCTTCGCTGCTGGGAACCGGCGCTGGACGCTGGCTGATGAATCACGCGATCGACGTAGCGTGGTCGCATCCGATCGAGCGCTTTTGGCTGCACACCTGCACGCTCGATCACCCCAGCGCTCTAGGGTTCTACCAGCGCTCCGGTTTCCGGCCCTACGCCCGCAAGGTGGAGGTCTACGACGATCCCCGCTATCTCGGACTAACGCGGGCGGATGCGGCCGCGCGCGTGCCGATCCTGTAGCATGCGCGGTGGTCTCGGCGTCGCCCTGACGCTGCTCGTTATCGTAATCGCCGCAGGAACTGCCGGTTACGTTGCGCTCGAGCATTGGTCGTGGTTCGACTCCTTCTACATGACGATCACGACGATCACGACGATCGGCGGAGGCGAGCCCACGCCGATGGACGTCGCCGGCAAATGGTGGACGATTGTCGTGGTCGCCGTCGGCTTCGGAGTTCTCACGTACACTTTGCTGCGGCTGCTCACCTATACGTTCGAAGGGCGACTTGGGAGTGTCGTCTCGGAACGGCGAACACGCCATAGAGTTAAGAGAATGACGGGACATTTCATACTGTGCGGATTTGGCCGGGTCGGCGGGGAGATCGCGCAGATTTTCACGCAAGAAGGCATCCCTTTTGCGATCGTCGACATCCGGGCCGATTCGCTGGAGCGCGCTGCCGGCGAAGGCTTCGTGACGATCAACGGCGACGCCGCCGAAGCGCAGACGCTGCGCGAGGCCGGCGTCGAACGGGCGCGCGGCCTGCTGGCAGCCATGGACAACGACGAAGCGAATATTTACGTAACGCTATCGGCGCGGGTTCTCAATCCGCATCTGTTCATCATCGCTCGCGCAAACCGGCGCGACGCGGAGTCGAAGCTGCGCCTGGCCGGTGCGAGCCGCATTATCTCGCCGTATCGAATCGGTGGCCGGCGGATGGCAAGCCTGGCAACGCGCCCCACCGCCGTAGAGTTCGTGGACACCGTTCTGTTTGCGAGCAACAGCCAGCTCGTGCTGGAGGACTTCACGATACCGCCGGGTTCGTCGTGGTCGGGGCAGCCGATCTCGACCCTCGCGCCCGACGGCAGCGAGATAGTAATCCTAGCGCTCAAACGACAGGGTGCGATGCTCTTTCGTCCGTCGCCGCAGACGCCGCTCGCCGTCAACGATGAGATCGTGGCCGCCGGCCCTCAGGAAGGTATTCGCGAACTCGATGCGCGGCTACATCCCTAACGTCCGATTGCGAACAATGCCATCGCAATGATCAGGATGAAAGCCACGATACCGGAGGCGTGAATCGCGTGTGCGGCGTGCGGGCGCCGCGCATGACCATGATGCCAAACGATCCACAGGTCGGCAACCGATACGGCAATCCCGGCGCAACCGATCACCACGAGCACCCAGGGCAGATGCCAATAGGCAGCAGCGCCCAGGATCACACCGAAAGCGATGTCGCGGATCCCCGTCGCGCGCACGAAACCGGCCGGCGAATGACCTTCGATGGAAACGCCGTAACGGCGCGCGAGCTCGTGCGGCGCAATCAATGCATAGACGCCTACGATCACGAGCACGGCGGCGATCGCCCAGCCTAAATCATAAAGAGCGGCCATTTCCGCCCATATGGGCGTCGCGGGGTTCCAAACCCTTCAGCGATATGCGACCCGGTTGCCGAGCCATTGCCGGCGCGTGATTGGTGTGCATGGTATACTTGACGAGAAGCAGCTATGCACGCACATCCGCTTGAAGCCCGCATCGCACACGTTGAAGGCGCCCTCGATCAAGTCAACGAGCGACTGGGCAGCATCGACCGCCGGCTCGATGCGATGGAAGCCCGCTTTAGCGCGATAGATGGACGCTTTAACGCGATGGATGTGCGCTTCAACTGGGTCATCGGGACGATCGTGGCCACTTGGGTAACGATGATCTCGGCGCAAATTGCAACGCTGTTGACGATTTCATTCCATCGCTAGCTGCGCATGATTTTTATTTGCTAGCTGCCGAAGGCAGCGCGAATTGATTCCTTAATCGAGCCGGTCGTGCGCAGGACCGCGGTCGGTTCGTATCCGCAGTGCGCCATGCAGTTTTCACACGACTCGTGCTTACCGCGGCCGTACTTCGACCAATCGGTTTCGTCGAGCAGCTCTTTATAGGTGCGAGCGTAGCCCTCTTTGCTCATGAGATAGCACGGCCGCTGCCAGCCGAAAACCGTATAGCATGGAATGCCCCAAGGCGTGCACTCGAAATCGGTCTTGCCTTCGAGGAAATCGAGATAGAGCGGGCTGTGGTTCAGGCGCCACTTCTTCCGCTTGCCGCCCGCGAACGCGGTCTGGAAGATTTCGCGGGTCCGCTTCACGCCTAAGAAGTGTTCCTGGTCGGGCGCCTTCTCATAGGCGTAGGCCGGTGAGATCTGCATCATGTCGACCTTGAGCTCGTCGTTGAGGTAATCGAGCACCTCGCGAATCGAGTCGGGGCCGTCTTGCGTGAAGAACGTCGTGTTGGTAAAGACCCGGAAACCGCGGGCCTTGGCCTCTTTGATCGCGTCGATCGCCTTATCAAAAACGCCCTGCCGGCAGACCGACTCGTCGTGGCGCTCGCGCATGCCGTCGAGGTGTATCATCCAGACGAAATACACCGACGGCTTGAACAGATGGATTTTCTTCTTCAGCAGCAGCGCGTTGGTGCACAGGAAAACAAACTTCTTGCGCTTGACCAGCTCTTCGACGATCTGCGGCATCTGCTCGTGCACCAGCGGCTCGCCGCCGGCGATCGAAACCATCGGGGCGCCGCACTCTTCGACTGCCGCGATGCATTCCTCTACGCTCAAGCGCTGGCGTAGAATCTCATCGGGATGCTGGATCTTGCCGCAGCCGGCGCAGGCAAGATTGCACTGCAGGAGCGGCTCCAGCTCGAGAACGAGCGGGTACTTACTTTCGCCTTTGAGTTTCTTGCCGGCTACGTACTTCGCAACCGCGATCTTCTGCTGTAGGGGCATGCTCATGATTGGATGGCCGCTTCCTTCATGGTTTCGTCGCGAGGTCCTTCGTGTAGTTGGACGCGCTCCTTCCGCTCAGGATGACGCCTTGCGTCCATCGCGAGCGCCATGGCCGGAAACAGGTGGCGATACAGATGGTAGTTGATGTAAAAGTCGCACGGAAAGCCTGTGCCCGTGCATTCGGGCTCGTCCCAGGTTCCGTCCGGCCGTTGCCGCTCGCACAAGTACGCAAGACCCCGCGCCACCGCAGAATGTTGCGGAAGGCCGGCAAGCTGCAACGCCAGGACCGCCCAGGCGGTTTGCGAAGGCGTGCTCCGGCCGATGCCGGCAAACGACTCGTCGGCGTACGAATGGCAGCTTTCGCCCCACCCGCCGTCGGGATTCTGCACCGAGATCAGCCAGGCAGTGGCGCGCTCGATCATGTCATTGCCGGTCCGCAACGCAGCCAGCGCCGAGATTACGCACCAGGTTCCATAAATATGATTGACGCCCCAGCGCCCGTACCACGAGCCCCACAGCTTCTGAGTCTTGCGCAAGTATTCGAGGCCTCGCGCAACGTACCGATTCTTCGTATCGTAGCCGAACGCCGCAAGCATCTCGAGAACGTGTGCCGTGACGTCTTCGGTCGGCGGATCGATCATCGCACCGAAATCGGAAAACGGCATCTTGTAGAGCAGCTCGCGCGTGTTGTCGCGATCGAAGGCGGCCCAAGCGCCGTTGCGCGAGTCCATCGCCAGCGTCCAGCGGCGCGCCCGCTCGACGGACGAGGCGACCGCAGCGCGGTCGCCGCCCTCGAGCAACGCCAGAACGACGATCGTCGTGTCGTCGATGTCGGGGTACGCGTCGTTGTCGAACTCGAAGGCCCACCCGTTGCCGCGTCCGTCCCTGCACTTCATTCGCCAGTCGCCGGGTGCATCGTCGGGAATCTGCTCGCGCACCATCCAGTCCACGGCGCGCCGCATCGCCGGATGCGACGCATCGAAACCGGCCAGCGCCAGAACGCGAACCGCCCAGGCCGTGTCCCAAACCGGCGACATACAGGCGAGAAAGCGCCATCCTCGCGCGTCGTCGATTGTAAAGCGATTCATCCCTTCAATGCCTTTGCGCATCACGGGATGGTCGAGCGGATAACCCATCAAGTCGAGCGCGATTAGGGAATAAACCCACGGCGGCTGAATCCCGCCCCAGCTTCCATCGGCTTCCTGGCGTTCGATCACCCACTGCGCGACGCGGTGCTGCGCTTGCGCGCGCCCCGGCAAACGCGGCAAACGTTCGTAGAGCTTTTGCAGCTTCTCGACGAGCATCAGCCAATGCCGGCGCCCCTTGACGCGACTCATCTCCTTCTCCGTTCCAGGCGCGACGATCTCGCCGACGTCCACGCCGAGCTCGCGGATCGGCTTTTTCGAAACGACGATCGTAAGCGGCGCGACCGTACCGCGCGCCCAGCACGCAAAGTCGTAGAGATTGAACGGCATCCACAAGGGAAAGTTGACGAGCTCCGGCGGCAGCGACGGAACGCCGGCCCAGGGATAGACGCCGAACAGCGCGAGCCAGATCTTCGTGAAGACTCGAGCGTTGACGACGCCGCCGGCGCGCAAGATCACCTGCAACGCCTTGCGCATCTCGTCGCGCTGGGGCTCCACTCCCAAAACCTTCAGCGCGACGTACGCCTCGATCGTCGTGCTCAAATCGGCCGGACCATCGTAGTAGAGCGCCCACGATCCATCGCTGCGCTGGTTCCCCAAAATGTGCGCGATCGCGCCGGCTCGAAACTCGTCATGCGGCAATCCCAAGAAGCGGAACAGCAGCACGTGCTCGGCGGTCATCGTAACGTTGGTCTCGAGCTCGCCCGACCACCAGCCTTCGGTGGATTGCTCTTGCAAGAGCCATCCGATAGCTCGGTTCAGAGCTTGCTCGACACGCAGGCCGATTGGGGGCGCCCCCGCAAAACCGCTCGTCGCTCCACCTCCGTGTTCCGCTCCGGCTTGGCCACTTTTTCGGAAGAACGAAGTTTTGAAGTTCACATCCTGTGAAGTCCGAAAAAGTTGGACATTTTGCTTGGAGCGCTCCCAATCGGCCTGCGCGTCCAGCAGCAATTCGGCCGCGAGCGTGCCGCTGCGGATGGCGGACTCCATCGTATCCGGCCAGCCGGTGTCGGTCCACGAGCCGGCGACTGCGATTGCGGGGTGCGCCGTCCGCTGCGACGTGCGCGCGCTGCCGAATCGCGCAAGCCACGTGGCTTCGGGATTGCGTGTTACGGCGCTGCGAACGAGGTTTGCGCCTTTGAGCGCAGGCAGGAAGGCTTGCGCTTCACGCCACGCGAGCCTCTCGAGCTCGGCGGTCGGCATCAGCATGTATTGCTCGGCGGCGCTGATGCTGCAGCACAGATATCCCGGCGCCTTTTCAAAAATCCACTGCAGCGGCGACTCGAGCGCGGCTGCGAAGTCGAGACCAATCGTGCCGCCGTCGTGCCATAAGTGGACGTCCACGATCGGATACGGTTCGTACGCGTCGAGGTATGCGACGCCGTAGCGCGCCGGATCGCCCAGCATTCGCGAGATTTGGCGCGGCGGAGCCGCGAGAACGACGGCGTCAAACGTTTCGGTTTCGCCGTTCGACAGGGTCAGCGTAACGCTGCCGTCGTTCTCGGCGGTGAGCGATTGCACGCCGGTTGAAGTGCGCACGGCGTCGAGTTTTACGGCTGCAGCTTCTGCCAGCCGCGCCAACGGCACTTTTGAGAATCCGAAGCGAGCCGCGCCGGCCTCGCTCAAGAACGCGGTTCGCAGCACGAAGAGCGCATCGGCGGCGGCGACGCGATCGAACGGCGCATTCAGCGCCGGAATGAAGAACGGATCCCAAAAAGCGCGGCGCTCCCCGCGACCTTGATGGTTATGCTCCAGCCAATCTTCGAAGGTTTTCGGGGCCTCCGTTCTTCGACTGCGCGCCTTCGGCGCTCCGCTCAGGATGACACCCACGAGAGTGCGGGCGATGCTGAGCTTTTCGCGCGTGGTGAGAAATGGATACGTCGAAAACGACTCGAGCAAATGCAATGGAGCCGGCAGTCCGCCGGCTCTCAGCTGCCCTTCGCGCCCGTCGCGCGAAAGAACTCTCGCGTCGAAGCGATCCTGCAGGCGCAGCTCCCGGTCCATGCCGACACTTTGCGCGAAGCGCGAAAACTCGGTGCAGCATGCTAAGAAAACGTGCTGGCCGTTGTCGACCTCAACGCCGTCGATCTCGAACGACGTCGCCCGGCCGCCCAGCAACCGGCTTCGTTCGAAGAGCTCGACGCGCGCGCCGGCATCTTTGAGGCGGAGCGCTGCCGATAGGCCGGCCAGCCCTCCGCCAACGACGGCGACGGCCATGGATGGCCTAGTATCGCCGGAGCCCAGGAGGGGTGAGAGGCGACCTACGCGCTGGAGAGCCACGATCGCACGACAACGCGCAGCTTTTCGGTTTTCGAGAGCGCGGCGCGCGCGCGCAGCGGAAGGGCCGGATCTCGCTCGATCTTCTTCAAGAGCTCTTCGTAGATGCCGGCCATCGTCTGCACGCAGGCCGCCGGACGGCGCGGAATGTAGCGCAGCACCTCGTATCCGGTCGCAAAGTATTTCCGAGCTCGCGCGACGCTGTAGGCGATGTAATCGCCCCAGCCCGGAACGATTTGTCCTTCTAACAGCGCCTCTTCGGCGATGCCGAAGCGACGCAGCTCGTCTTGCGGCAGATAAACGCGTTTCATGTCAACCGCATCCTCGCGCACGTCGCGCAGGATGTTTGTGAGCTGCAAGGCGAGGCCGAGGTCGTCGGCTCGATCGAGTGCGACCGGATCGCTGAAGCCGAAGATGCGCACGCACATGCGCCCGACGACCGAGGCGACCAGCTCGCAATAGGCCCGAAGCTCCCGGAACGTCGCATACCGCGAGCGGCTGAAGTCCGTCTCGACGCCGTCCACGAGCATCTGCAGCTCGGCTTCTGGAATGTCGTAGCGAGCCACGGCTTCGGCCAGCACGCGCAATATCGGGTCGTCCCCGTAGTCGCCGCGGAGACAGCGCGAAATGCGTTCGCGGTGCACCGCAAGCCGGGCGGGCAGGTTCTCGACGCCGACGGTGTCGGCTTCGTCGTCGACTTGGCGCGCGAAATTGTACAGGGCGTAAATGGCCATCCGCTCGTGGTAGCCCAGCGAAATAAAACCCCAGTAGAAGTTGCCCGCTTCGCGCCGCGCCATGTCGCGGTTGAAACGCTCCGCCCGTTGCCGGTCGGATTCTGGAATCGACATGCGCAGCGCACGCTGAAGATTGATCATTTATGCAGGTCGGCCTCGCGAAAAAGTCTCTAATGCGGCACGCACTACGAGAGAAACCTTCATGGACGCCGACACGCTCGGTCGCTCATGCTCGGTCTTATACCCGATCCCTTCGATTGCGTCGCAGATGGCAAGGCCTCCCAGGCGATAGAGCGCGAGCTGCAGCCGCAGCGCCGGCGGGACGCTTCGCTCGAGCTCCTCGCCGGATGCAAGCAGGATACGAGCCCGTTCGACCATCACTTGCGCGGCCCCGGCACTTCCGGTGCTTTGGACGTCGTTATCCACAAGATATCTGCGGCCGATGGCGGCGTCGCGGCTAACGTCCTGCGCGTGATTGGCGAGCTGCAAGCCGATGCAAACGTCGTCGGAAAGGCCCTCTGCGCGAGATCCGCTGACGCCGAAGATCCGCAGCACCATCCGCCCTACCGGCGCGGCCGAGAGCCGGCAGTAGCCGAGTAGCTCGTCCCACGTGGCATAATGCGTGACCTGTTGGTCCTGCACGTTTGCCGCGATGAGATCGAGAAACGGCTGCGCGGGCATCGCGTAGCGCTCGATCGTCGGCTGGAGGGCGATTAGCACGGGATGAACCGGCGGGTTGCCGGCAAAAAGCGCCTCCAGCTCGTTGCGCCACCGTTCCAAACGCTGGAGCGCGGTTCCGTCCGGGCTTTCGTCGCCCAAATCGTCGGTGGTGCGGCAGAAGGCATAGATGCGCATGAGATCTCGTCGCCGTTGCGCGTCCACGAAACGCGATGCAACGCTGAAGTTCTCATAGTGCCGGCGCGTTAGGAACCGGCAGTATGCGTCGGCCGCTTGTAGGTTAAATCTCACCCGCACGCGCCGGCAAGCGTACCGCGCAGCTGGGGCGGCGTGCGGGCGCCCACGCAAAACATCGCGACCCGCAGCGTCTCGACGAGCTCGCGCGCCAGATCGTCGGCAACCTGAAATCCTTCGTCGGCGGCGCGCAGGAATGGTCCGGCGATTCCCACCAGGTCGGCGCCGAGCGCGATGGCTTTTGCAACGTCCAGCCCGGGCCGAATGCCGCCGCTGGCGATCACGATCTCGTCCGGCGCAACGTCGCGCGTCTCAACGAGACAGCGCGCCGTCGGAATCCCCCAGCTTGCAAAGGCACTCGCAACGTTGGCTCGCCAGCGCTCGGCCAGCCGATGCCGCTCGACTTCGCTCCACGACGTGCCGCCGGCTCCGGCAACGTCCACGGCGGCCACGCCCGCGTCGAAGAGCGCCCGCGCGTCGCGTGGTGCAATTCCCCAGCCGACCTCTTTGACGACGATGGGAAACTCCACCGCTGCACAGAGTTGCGCGATGTGATCCAGCAAACCCCCAAAACAAGTGTCGCCTCCGGTCTGCAGCGCTTCTTGCAGCGGATTGAGGTGGAGCACGAGAGCGTCGGCGCGCAACAGCTCGACGAGCCGGCGGCATTGCGCGGCTCCGTATCCTTTGTTCAGCTGAACGGCACCGAGATTAGCGAACAGCACGATGTCAGGGGCTTCCGACCGAACTTCGAAGCTGTCGATCGAATCCGGCGACTCGATGAGCGCCCGACCCGAACCCAAACCCATTGCGAGGCCGTGCTGCTGAGCAACTCGCGCAAGCCGGCGGTTGATGCGTCGCGCCTCGGGCGTGCCCCCCGTCATGCACGAAATCAGCAGCGGCGCAGCGAGCTTGCGCCCAAAAAGCCGGGTTGACATATCCACGTCGTCAAGATCGATCTCGGGCAGCGCGCGATGGATAAACCGGTAGCCATCGAAGCCGGCATCGATACCCTTGCCGCCGACGTCGCGCTCGATGTTGATGCGGAGATGCTCCGCCTTCCGCGACGCCGTCGCGCTCTTAGGCAGCTCGTCGGGCAATGTAGCGCGCAACGTCTTCAAAAGCGCCGATATCTTCGCGCGACGCATACGGCCGCAGCGATGCGGCTGCGCCGTGCGGGTCGGTGAGTAAGCGCGCTCCGGCTTCTCCAAACGCGCGCGCCGTCGTTGGCGCCGCACCCGCCATGACGGCTCCCGCCTCCATCGCGGCGGCGGTCAGCACCGCGTTTCGCGCCACCTCGCCGGTCGTCTCAATTGCGCGAAGCACGGCTTCGCCGGCGAGCCGAGCCGCCTCAATCCGCCGGACCGGATCCCCGACCTCAATCGCAAGGCTGCGAAAGGCCAGAGCGTAGAGGGCGTCGCCGGCATTGAGGCTTTGACCCAGGCCCCAGCGCGCGACCGTGTCGCTTGGGTCGTTTGCCAGCTCGTCGTGCAGCACAAGGAACCGGTCGAACAACTCGAAGGCTGCCGCAACCGGCCCCGCGTCCGAGAGGTCGCCGCCGCCGGCAGCACAGGCCCAAAGCACGAGGCATGGCCGAAGCTGATCGCGGGCCTCCCAGCCCGGCAGGCGCTCCTCGATGATGCGGCCTGCGACGGAATCGGTCGCGAAAACCACCGCGCGGAGGTATTTATGAAGGAAGGCTCGATGACTGGGTAACGGAACGAAGTCGGGGCTCGCGGTCATGGCCTGGGGTCCTTTCGACCGCTCTCACAATGGTTGCCTCCCGCTTAAGATGGAGTATCCGAATCGTGCGGATCG
>DASRXM010000055.1:0-39594 GCA_035654155.1 Candidatus Babeliales bacterium | reverse complement strand
ACGGCCGGAATCGCCGCCGGACTGGTGGACAATAAGATCAGCGCGTACACCGACACGCACACCGCCACCCGCTTCGTCATCCCGGTCGCCCGCCGCTAATTACTTCGACAGCAAAATCTGACCGGTCGTTTTTGATAGCGTAATCGAGTTCGTATAGCGCGTTCCGTTCTCGTCGACGTACGAGCCCTTGAGCGGAATCGTAACGCTCTTCTCAGACGGATTCACGAGCGCTAGGCCGCTACTGTACGCGCGCTCCCACGCGCCGTTTACCGATTCCGCCGAGCCGGTTGGTTTTCCAATCGCGAGATCGTACTCGGGATAGAGCAGAATCCGCCCGTAATCTTGTGCGCCGGATTTGGTGAAGCCGCTTATCCAGACGTAGGTGCAATCGTCGCGGGTGAGCAGGTAGTTGGCGACGACCCATAACCGTTCGGCCTGCGTGATATCCTTTGAGAGCGCCGGTTCCTCGCCGTTCTCCATGTAGCAGCCATCCTTGGCTTGAACGGCGCGAATCAAGCCGGCGATATCGTGCCACTCCTGCGGAGTCGTGACGTTCTCTCCCTTTGCTCCCCAGTTGGTGAAGCCGCTCTCGTCGAGATCTTCGTCGGTCTCGGTCGCAAGCAGGTGGTTCTGCTGTGCGCTGAAATCCGCGTCGTAGGAAAAGTTGATTGCCATCGTTGCGGTCGTCGAGTAGGCATGGATGTATGCGAAGGTGCTCTTCGCCCATTCGAGGACGTAGCCGGCAAAGCGTGGATCCACGAAGTTACCGCTGTACTGCTGGACCCATTGCCCGGATTGCGCGAAATGGCCGCAGCGATGCGCGTAGTTCCCGAGGTCGAGATTGTCGAAAGCGATTCCGGGATATCCCGCCGCCAGCGCCGGGTCTACCGCGCTGCTGCGTTGATACGCCCGAACTGCTGGACTGGCGGTATTAATCGGAACGTTAGGATCGCCGAATTCGTAAGCGACCTCTTTGCGATCGCAGCGGTATTCGATCCAATCGGGATGATGTTGCTTCCACCATGCCAGCGTGTGACCGCCGCTCGGCCCGCCGTAGGGCCCGTCGCGTTCGAACGGCGTGTAGAACTGATTGTAGACTTGCTTTGGATACGGCGAACTCGCGCCCCACACGATGTCGACCAGACCGATTTCGCGCTGCGTATCCTTGACATCGTAATTGAAAACTAGATTGAGCTGAATGCCGCTCGGCGTAGGCGGAAATTCGCTGCGCCGCGTGGAGACGTGCGGTAATGCCGCAGTCGGAACGCCCACAGACGCTTGCGGTGGAACGCCCAAATCCCTGCCGCAGCCGCCAAGCGCGGCCGCAAAACCAGCCGCCAACGTGAAAGGTCTCCACGGCGACGCGGCCATTGCACTTACGTCCTGGCGCTCGACGCCGCGATTGCCTCTGCGGCTTCCATCGCCTGATAGGCTTTGCTCGTCAACGCGTGATCGACGACGCCGGCGATGAAGCGCGATGCGGCGCGAACCTTGTTGATGTCAACGCCCGTCTTGACACCCATCTGATCCAGCATATAGAGCACGTCTTCGGTGCCGACGTTACCGGTGGCGCCGGGTGCGTAGGGGCAGCCGCCTAATCCGCCCGACGACGCGTCAAACTTCGCAACGCCCAGCTGCAGCGCCGCGTAGACGTTCGCGAGCGCCGTGCCGCGTGTATCGTGGAAGTGCATCGCGATCAGCTCGAGTGGAATCTTCTGCGCTAGCAGCGGCACGAGGGCTTCGACTTGGCTAGGCACGCCGACGCCGATCGTATCGCCGATCGACAGCTCGTCGCAGCCCATCTCCATCAGCTTGAGGCTGACGTCGAGCACCATCTGCGGGGTCACGGCGTCGCCGAAGGGCGAGCCGAATGCGGTTGAAACGTAGCCGCGCACCCAGCAGCTGTCGTTCTTGGCCTCGCGCACGACGTCGCGGAAGGTCGTCAGTGATTCGTCGATGCTCATGTTGATGTTGCGCTTGGTGAAGTGCTCCGAGGCCGCGGTGAAGACGGCGATCGCGTCGGCTCCCGCCGTCCGCGCGCGTTCGTAGCCTTTGAGATTCGGGACCAGCACGGTATAGCGCACGCCCGGCGCCTTGCGAATGCGCACAAACACTTCGGCGGCGTCGGCGAGCTGCGGAATCGCCTTGGGGCTGACAAACGAGGTCGCTTCGATCCACTTCAGGCCGGTCTGCGAAAGCAGATCGATGTAGCGCACCTTGTCGTCGGTTGAAATCAACACGTTTTCGTTCTGAAGCCCGTCACGCGCGCCCATCTCGAAGACAGTCACTTTTTGAGGTAATAGCACGTTCATCATGACACGAATTCGACCAGCGGGGTGCCGGCGGCGACGATTTGCCCTTCTTTTACGAGCACGGACTTGACTTTCGCGGCGGTGGAGGCCTCAATCCGGTGCTCCATCTTCATGGCCTCGAGCACCACCAAAAGCGCATGCTCTTCGACTTCAGCGCCGTCTTTGGTCGCGACCTTGACGATTTTCCCGGGCATCGGTGCGGTTACGTGCGTGTCGGTCGCCGCGCTGTGCGCGCCGCCGGCGACATCCACCGACGGCGGCGGAGCGAGCCCGAACCGCCAGCTTGCGCCATCGAGATGAACGCTGAACGCCTCGCCGTCGTACGTGACGGCGCCGGTTATCGGCGTGCCGTCGAATTCCGCTCGCACGGTTGCGCCGTGCCGCTTCGCCTGCAAATCGCCTTCGCGAGCGCCGCTAATCCGCCACGCGCCCGGCTCTCCGGTCGAGTCAGCCTGGAACGCAAACGCGTCGCGGTCGTGCTGCAAGCGAAGCGGAATGCCGACCTCGCCAATCCGCCAAGGGGCGCGCCCATCGGCAAGCAGCGCGGCCGCGCCAAGCAGCGCCGCATCCAGCGGTGGCGCGCTCGGGGTGAAGATCGATTCGTCGAGCCGGCGCGCGAGAAAACTCGTCGTCGTTTCGCCGCGCGCAAAGGCTTCGTCGCGCGCGATCCACAGCAAGAGGGGCAAGTTCGTTCGCACGCCGTCAACGATGAAATTCTCCAGCGAATATTTTAGGCGCGCGATTGCCGAGGCGCGGTCGCTGCCGAAGACGATGAGTTTGGCGAGCATCGGATCGTAGTAATGGCTCACCACGCTCCCGGTCGTGACGCCCGCGTCCATGCGCACTCCGGGGCCAGCCGGCGGCTCCCAATGCGCGATGGTGCCCGTCGATGGCAGCATGTCGTTCGCCGGATCTTCGGCATAGATGCGGGCCTCGATTGCCCAGCCGCGCGGCTCCACGCCGGGTTGCGCGATCGTCAGCCGCTCGCCGCCGGCGATGCGCAGCTGCCATTGGACGAGATCGATGCCGTAGACCAGCTCGGTGACCGGATGCTCGACCTGCAGCCGCGCGTTCATTTCGAGGAAGTAATACGATCCGTCGGAGTCGAGCATGAACTCCGCCGTTCCGGCATTGGAATATCCGACTGACTCGGCCGCGCGTATCGCCGCCGCGCCCATTTCGGCGCGCAGGCGCGGATCCAGCGCGACGGAGGGTGCTTCCTCGACGATTTTTTGGTGGCGCCGCTGGATCGAGCATTCGCGCTCCCCGAGGTGGATCGTCGTGCCGTGCGCGTCGGCGAGAATTTGGAACTCGATGTGGCGCGGGTCGCGAAGATAGCGCTCGAGCAGCACGTTATCGTCACCGAATGCCGCGAGCGCTTCGCGTTTGGCGCTCTCGAGCGCCTGCTCAAAGTCTTTCGCCGCGCTTACGACCCGCATGCCGCGTCCGCCGCCTCCGGCGCTGGCTTTGATCATCAACGGAAAACCGATCCGCCGCGCCTGCGTCTGCAGCGTCGCAATGGATTGGTCGTCGCCGTCGTAGCCGGGGACCGTCGGCACGTCGAAGGCGCGCACGCGCCGCTTGGCTTCGATCTTGCTCCCCATCGCGGCCATCGCCTCGGGCGACGGGCCGACGAAAATCAGTCCGGCATCGCGCACTCGCTGGGCAAACGGCGCGCGCTCCGAAAGAAATCCGTATCCGGGGTGCAGCGCATCGGCCTTCATCGCGAGCGCCGCCGCTACGATCGCTTCACCGTTGAGATAAGATTCGGCGGCCGGCGGCGGCCCGACGCAGCGCGCATCCTTCATGAACTCCAAGTGATACGCATCGGCATCGGCTTGAGAGTAAATGCCGAGCGGGACGATGCCCATCTCGCGGGCCGCGCGCGCAGCGCGCACCGCGATTTCTCCGCGATTGGCGATCAGCAAACGTTCGATCACGCAGAAAACTTGGCGGGGCGGCGCTCGAGAAAAGCGCGCAATCCTTCCTGACCCTCGGGGCTCACGCGCTGACGCGCGATCGCCGCGGTGGTGATTGCGCGCGAAGCCTGGTACGAGTTATCGATCACGCGATGGACGAGCAGCTTGGCGGCGGCGATCGCAGACGGGCCGGCCGTTCGAAGCTCGCTCAGACAGCGCTCCACGGCATCGTCGAGTTCGGACGGTGCTACGACCTGGTGCACCAAGCCGATCTCTCTTGCGCGGTCGGCGGCAAAACGCTCGCCGGTAAGAAACAGCGCGCGCGCGTGCGACGCACCGATCTTCGCGAGCACGAAGGGCGAGATGACTGCCGGGATGATCCCCAGCTTCACCTCGGTGAAACCGAAGATCGTTTCATCGCTTACGATCGCGATATCGCAGACCGCTGCGAGCCCGGCTCCTCCGCCCAGCGCGGCGCCTTGAATTCGCCCGACGACCGGCTTCGGACAGTTGTCGATGGCGCGGTACATGTCGCTCATACGCTCGGCATCGCCAAGATTCGCATCGAAAGCAAGATCGAGCGAGGAGCGCATCCAATTGATGTCGGCCCCGCCGCAAAAAACTTTACCCTCGCCGGCCAGCACGACCGCGCGCACGTCGTCGGCGGCCGTGATCTCAACGAATGCTTCGTGAAGCCGCTCGATGACCTCGGCGTTGAAGGCGTTACGAACGTCGGGGCGCGCGAGGGTGACGCGGGCGATGCCGTCACGAATGGCGATTTGAACGCTTTCGGCCATAACGCCGACCCTTTCGCGCCCTCATCCGAGGGGGCCTCGAAAGCGTTATACTTCAAGCTATGAAGGTTGCAGCACCGCGTCGCGTCATCTATCGCTACGCGTTGCTGACGCGAGCAAGCCACTGGATCTGGTTCGTCGCCTTTTTCGTGCTGGTCGGCAGCGGACTGCAAATCTTCAACGCATCGCCGAATCTCGATGCCTCCGATAAGAGCGATCCGGCGCGGCGCGTGCTTGCGATCGGCTCGCCCACCGACGGAGTGGGAGCGACGACGCTGTTCGGCCATACCTTCGTTACGACGGGCTGGCTCGGCTGGACCGGCGACGGCATGGGTTCGCGCGGTGCGCACGCCTTCGGCGCATCGATCACGATTCCGGGCTATCAAGATCTCTCGGGCGGTCGCCGCTGGCATTTCTTCTTTGCATGGGTTGCCGTGATTTGCTGGCTGGCGTGGCTCCTGTCTAGCGCCGTGAAGGGCAATCTGCGCGAGATGCTCTTACGTCCCAGCGACGTGCCGAAGCTGTGGCCGATGCAGGCCTACTATCTCAAACTGCGCAAGACGCCGCCCCCGCACGGCATCTACAATCCGCTGCAGAAGGCGGCCTACACGCTGGTGCTTTTCGTCATCGCACCGCTGGTCGTGGTAACGGGTCTCGCACTTTCGCCCGGGATCGACGCGATCGCCAATCCGCTCACCGTCGTTTTCGGCGGACGGCAATTCGCTCGCCTTTGGCACTTTGCCGGCATGCTGCTGCTGCTTGGTTTCTTCGCAATTCACGTCTTTCAAGTTTTGACGCAGAAGGTCGTCAATCAAATGCGTTCGATGATCACCGGATGGTACGAGCTAACGTGAAGCGCCGTATTTTTCTCGCCTCAACGGTTTCGGCGCTGGCCGGATGCGGGCCGATCAGCGCTGCGCTCAGCCAAAACGGTGCCGTGCAGGGAGCGCTCGCTTCGGTCGAGCCGCTCGACCACGCGCTCATCGGCACGCGCGGATTCGCGCGCGAGTATGGTGAGCGCGACGTCGATCGCAACTTTCGCGTCAACGGTTTCGCGACGCCCTCCGACGCGCGGTACGCAGCGCTGGTCGCGGGCGGTTTTTCAAGCTACCGGCTTATCGTTGACGGCGCGGTCGAGCGCCCGGGCGCCTTTACGCTCGCGCAGCTGGAGCGACTGCCGCAGCGGACGCAGATAACGCGCCACGATTGCGTCGAGGGCTGGAGCGCGATCGGCAAGTGGAGTGGGGTGCCGTTGTCAGCCGTGCTCGATGCGGTCGCGCCGCGGGATGACGCGCGATATGTCGTATTCCGGTGCATGGACAACGACGGCGCGGGCAATCTTTACTACGAGAGCCTCGACCTGCATCAAGCCCGTCATCCGCAAACGCTGCTCGCGCTGCGGCTCAACGATGCACCGCTCGACCCCGACCACGGCGCGCCGGTGAGGCTGCGCATTCCGCTTCAGCTGGGCTACAAGAGCGCGAAGTGGATCGCGCGAATCGAGCTCATCGGGAATTTTGCAAATATCTACGCCGGCAAGGGCGGTTATTGGGAAGATCGAGGCTATGAGTGGTATGCGGGCATCTAACGTCGCCTTAGCCGGCGTCCTCTTTTGCGCAGCGTCGTTATTTGCCGATGCGAACCCGCAGTTCGTGCCCGCGCCGCCCGGCGACGCGGTCGACTCAAAAGTTGCGTATCTCAGCGGTGACGGAAATCAGGCGCAGTGGAAGGCCGTGATCAGCAAGAAGCTGCTCGGCTCGTCGGACGGCAGGGATTTCTATCAGTGGTATCTGTCGATCTATGCGCTTCGGCGCGGCGCCTACCGGCTGCGGTATCAATCGCCCGGTAACGGTGGACCGCTTTCGGTGGTCACGCGAACGCACGGCACAACCATGTGGTTTCCGACGCAGGACATCGACTTTTCCGGCGTTGGTTCGCTCATGCAGCCCTCGGTCCAAAACCTCGTCGTCCAATCAAACGAGGCGGCAGCCGACTGCGGCGGAGCGACCGTCACGGTTTTCGCCGGCGGTCCCGGCGGAAGCGTTGCACCCGCGGTAACGATCACCAATTTCTGCGATTTGGGCGCGACGGTACAGCATACGAGCAGCGGCGACGTGCTGCGCTTGGACGGTCCCTACTATGCGCCGAACGCGCCGCTGTGCTGCCCCACCAAGCCGGAAGCGACCGCGACCCTACGCTATCGCGGTGGCAAGTGGATCGAGTCGCCGAAATACTTCAACGTCAAATAGCTACATCCGGAACACGCCGAAAATAGTGCGCGGCTGCGGCGCGTGGGCGGCCGCGTCGAGGCCGATCGCAATGACGCGCCGCGTGTCGAGCGGATCGATGATTCCATCGTCCCAGAGCCGCGCGGTCGAGTAGTACGGATTTCCTTCGCGTTCGTACTTTTCGAGGATTGGCGCTTCGAACGCCGCTTTTTCAGCCGCCGACATCTCGCCTTTGACCGTCGACAGCACGCTGGCCGCTTGAGGGCCGCCCATTACGCTGATGCGGGCGTTCGGCCACATCCATAACTGGCGTGGAGCATAGGCGCGTCCGCACATGCCGTAATTGCCGGCGCCGAAGCTGCCGCCGATTACAACGGTGAATTTCGGCACCTCGGCGCAGGCGACCGCGGTCACGAGTTTCGCGCCGTCCTTGGCAATCCCGCGGTTCTCGTATTCCTTGCCGACCATGAAGCCGGTGATGTTCTGCAGGAACAGCAGCGGCGTGCCGCGTTGGGCGCACAACTCGATGAAGTGGGTGCCTTTGAGCGCGCTCTCGCTAAACAGGATTCCGTTGTTGGCGAGAATGCCGATCGGATGGCCTTCGATGTGTGCGAATCCGCAAACCAGCGTCGTACCGTAACGCGACTTGAACTCGTGAAATTCCGAGCCGTCGACGAGACGCGCGACGACCTCACGGACGTCGTAACCGGTCCGGCTGTCCACTGGGATGACGCCGTAGATGTCGCGCGGCTCGTATTTGGGCGGGCGCGGCTCGGTTCGGTCCCACTGGCGCGGCAGCTCGAGGTGGAGATTGCGGACGATCTCGCGCACCATTGCAATCGCCTGCGGATCGTCGTTGGCGAAATGATCGGCCACGCCGGAGATGCGCGTGTGAACGTCGGCGCCGCCCAGCTCCTCGGCCGTCACTTCCTCGCCGGTCGCTGCTTTGACCAGCGGGGGTCCGCCCAGAAAGATCGTTCCTTGGCCTTTGACGATAACCGTCTCGTCGCTCATGGCCGGAACGTACGCGCCGCCGGCCGTGCAGGATCCCATGACTGCCGCGATCTGTGCGATCCGCTTGCTCGACATGCGAGCTTGATTGTAGAAGATCCGTCCGAAGTGGTCGCGATCGGG
This sequence comes from Candidatus Babeliales bacterium, assembly GCA_035654155.1. Classification (GTDB taxonomy): domain Bacteria; phylum Vulcanimicrobiota; class Vulcanimicrobiia; order Vulcanimicrobiales; family Vulcanimicrobiaceae; genus Cybelea. Next base: position 31,207 of record DASRXM010000055.1, on the reverse strand, counting down.
AAAGACTTCGTCTTGCAGCGGCAAGAACGCGCCGCCCGAATCCACTAAGTAAATGCACGGAAGATGATTCTGTTCGGCGATCTCCTGCGCGCGTAGATGCTTTTTGACCGTCATGGGGTAATAGGTGCCGCCTTTGACGGTCGCGTCGTTGGCGACGATCGCGCAGTGCTGACCTTCGACGATTCCGATTCCGGTCACGATTCCGGCGGCCGGCGAATCGTTGCCGTACATGTCGAAGGCGGCCAAGGCCGAGAGCTCGAGAAAGTCGGAACCCGGATCGACCAAACGCTCGACTCGCTCCCTGGCCGTCAGCTTGTTGCGGCGCCGGTGCTTTTCGACCGCCTCGGCTCCGCCGCCGGCGCGCACCGCGACGAGCCGTTCGCGCAACTCCGCTACCAGCCGCTCCATTCGCTGCGCGTTCTCGCTGAAACTCGGCGAATGCCGATCCAGCCGCGACTCCAACACCGCCATCGCCGCGCCCATTCGGCGCGAGCCGCTTAGAGCCCGGTTAGACCTCGACAAAGCGCGAGGGGCGTGGGCCGGCGGACTCGTAGCTACGAGACAAATGGCCGCGCAGGCTCGGGTCGACGTCGGCGGCATCCTGCGTCCGCAGGGTCGCCCGGACATGTCCAACGCGTTGCAGCCCTATCGCGAAACCCTCGGGGAACGCGCCGCGGCGCATCTGCTTCGGCGCGCTGGCTTTGGTGGAACGCCCGATGAGGTGCGGCGCTATGCGGCGATGCGCGCCGACGATGCGGTCGCGTCGCTGGTTTCGGTGCCGTCGGCGGATTCGATCGGGCCGCCGCAGGAGGCCGACGTCGACGGTCCGATCGACGACAAGATCGAAGCGCGCGACTCCGAGCTGGCGCTGCAGCTGTGGTGGCTCAACCGCATGCTGACAACGCAGGCGCCGCTTCAAGAGAAGATGACCCTGTACTTTCACGGTCACTTCACGTCGCGCTCGACGCGGCGCTTTCCGCGGATCACCTACGATCAAAACGCGCTCTTCCGGCAATGGGCTACTGGCAATCTACGCGAGCTCACGCGAGCGGTTTCGAAAGACGCCGCGATGCTGATCTATCTCAACGGCGCGAGCAACGTTGCGGCACACCCCAACGAGAACTACGCGCGCGAGCTGATGGAGCTGTTCACCCTGGGCGTCGATAATTACACCGAGCAAGACGTTCGCGAATCGGCGCGCGCTTGGACGGGCTGGCGCGTGACCCGGTCGACCGCCACGGTCCGCTTCGTTCCGTCGCAGCACGATTATGGAACCAAGACGTTTCTAGGACGCACCGGCGACTTCGACGGCGACGACATCGTCGACATCATTTTCTCGCAGGCGCAATGCGCGAGATTCTTCGCTGCAAGCCTGCTGAACTGGTTCGTGTACAACGATCCCGAGCCCGAGCTCGTCGAGCGCGTCGGTACGCTGCTGCAGGAACACAATTTCGAGCTGACGCCGGTGCTCGCGGCGATTCTCGGAAGCAATCTGTTCTTCAGCGAACGCGCCTATCGGGCGCTCGTCAAGAGTCCGGTTGAATTCGTGATCGGTACGTACAAAACGCTGGGCCTGCCCGCCGTTGACAAAGCTGTGCTGCCGGCGCTGGTGCAGATGGGCCAGCATCTCTTTTACCCGCCCAACGTCGCCGGCTGGCCGGGGGGCGAGAATTGGCTGACTAGCGGGACGATGATCGCGCGGCAGAACTTTCTGACGCGACTGCTCGGCTCGCAGACGCTCGAAGCATCGCCGTGGCTGCGAGGATTGCCGATGACGCCCAAGAGCGCGGCACGCGAGCTGGCGCAGATCGTTCTGCAAGACGACGTTTCGCCCGCCTCGCTGGTAGAGCTGGAGGGCTACCTCGGCGGGAGCGGCAGCGCGGCCCTGGCTATGCTCTCGGCAGAGAACTTCGACCAACGTGTGAGCGGCGCCGTCTACCTAGCGATGGCGACGTCCGCATACCAGCTGAACTGACATGATGAAACGACGTAACTTTTTGGTAGCAACGGCTTCGGGACTCGCGGTCTTCGCCGACACGCAGCACGTTTTTGCGCGCGCGCTCGCGCAGACGCCGCTGCCGGGCCTGCCGGGCGGCGAAGACCGGTGCTTGGTGCTGATCAACCTGTATGGCGGCAACGATGGTTTGAACTGCGTCGTGCCGCACGGCAACGACCGCTACTATCAGCTGCGCCCGGCCCTTGCGATCGCTCGCAACGACGTTTTGGCGATCGACGCGCAAGTCGGGCTCAATCCGCAGATGCGCTCGTTCAAGTCGCTTTACGATAAAGGCGTCGTGGCGATCGTCCAAGGCGTGGGCTATCCGGATCCCGACCACTCGCATTTTCGTTCGACGGAAATTTGGCAGACGGCCGCCCCCGACCGATACGAGCACACGGGTTGGCTCGGCCGCTACTTCGACGAAGCCGAGCCGGCGCGCGAGAATTTGTTCAAGGGCGTCGCAGTCTCGAGAGTCTTGCCGGAAGCGTTGATCTCCAATCGTACCGACATTCCGGCGATTCCGGCGCTCAACGAGTACGCGATGGTGGCCGATCGCGACGCGAGCGCTCGCAGGGCCTTCTCGGCGGCGGCGCACGATCGCAGCGTGCCGTTCCAATCGCCTTATCTGGCGCACGTCATGGAAATCGAAGGCAACGCGCAACGCAGCTCCGAGGAGCTGCCCAAGCTCGTTGCGGGCTACACGACCAAAGCGTCGTACCCGGCAACCGGGTTGGGGCGCAGCCTCGCGCTGGCGGCACAGATCATCGGCAGCAACTTAGGCACCAAGGCGATCTACGTCGAGCACGGTTCGTTCGACACCCACGTCAGTCAACGGACGACGCAGGATCAGCTCTTGCTCGAGTTTTCCAATGCCGTCGCGGCTTTCTACGAGGATCTTGCGGCCCACGGAAACGATCGGCGCGTGCTTACGTTGACGTTTAGCGAGTTCGGACGCCGCATCGAGGAGAACGGCAACCACGGCACCGACCACGGCGAAGCTTCGCCGCTGTTCATGATCGGCGGAGGCGTAAAAGGCGGACTCTACGGAGCGCCGCCGGACCTCAACGACACCAACATGGGTAACGTTCGGTTCGCGGTCGACTTCCGCAGCGTCTACGCAACGGTCCTCGAGCGCTGGTTAGGCCGGCCTTCGGCGCCCGTGCTCAAGGGACAGTTCGCGCAACTGCCGATCATCGCATAGTTTGACTTCTTCGATCCTCTTTCTCGGTAGCGGCGGAGCGCGCTTCGTCGTAGCGCGTCAGCTCCGTGCCTCGGGCGGAATGTGGATGCGTTTCGGCGCGACCCAGATTCACGTGGATCCGGGGCCGGGTGCGCTGGTGCGCGCGCTCTCGAACGTGCCGCCCTGCAACCCGCGCGAGCTGGATGCGATCGTGCTCTCGCACAAGCATCTCGACCATTCCGGCGACGTCAACGTGTTGATCGAGGCGATGACGTCGGGCGGTTTTCGCCGGCGCGGGGCCGTGCTGGCGCCGGCCGACGCACTCGATCACGAGCCTGTCGTGTTGCCGTATGCCCACCGCTTCGTCGAGCGCATCGAACGCCTGACGCCGAGCAGCGGCCCATACCGGATCGGCGACGTCGAGCTCTACACCTCGATGCAGCACGCGCACTCGGTGCAGACTCACGGATTACATTTCGTGCAGGGCGATCTGCGCGTTGCCTATCTTCCGTGCGGACGCTACTTTGAAGGGCTAGCGGCCGACTACGCTCGCCACCGGCCCGACGTGCTCGTCGTCAACGTGCTGCGCCATCGCGACGCAATGAACGTAGATCATCTCACCTGGGCGGATGCGCGCCGCGTGGTCGCGGAGGTGCGGCCGAAAGTGGTCGTGTTCCAACATTTCGGAACGAAGATGCTGGAAGCCGATCCGCCCGCGCTTGCGGCACAGCTGGAAGACGACCTGGGGCTACGCGTTATCGCCGCGTACGACGGCTTGGTTTTGGATCTCGAAACGGAGATCGCGGCCGTCGCCGGTTAGCGCGGGGGTCTTGCGCGCGGCGCCGGCGGCGGTGGGGGCGGCGGCGCGCTCCGTATCGGGAGGCGCGCGCTGCCGCTGAGCTCTTCGCGCACGTGGGGGTGATCGTTGATCGAGCCGCTGTAGAGGTAAACCGAACCGTTTTTCGAGGTGGCGGTAACGATCGGTCCGCCGCCGTGAACCGTCGCTTGCTGGGTTGTGGAACCGCCTTGAATCTGCGCGTCGTCATCGTGGAAGCTCGAGACGACGTGGCCCGACTCGCTGTGCGCGCCGATTTGCGCGTTGCCGCGAACTCCGAGCGCGACGTTTCCATGTTCGGATTCAAAGCGCGCCAGCCCGGGCTCGAAGCTGCCGTTATCGTAGACGATCGAGCCGTACGTGCTGGTTGCCTGAATCTGATGCGAGGTGCAGCCTTGGAAGAGCATGTTTCCGGTGGCCGTGCGCACGCGCAGCCGGTCAAAGGACGAGTTTGTCGCCATAACCCGTCCTTTGAGCGACTCCACGAAGCCGGTGCCGCTGACGTGGTTCAGCGAGACACCGGCTCCGCGTGCGTGCGCAACGAAGACGCCCTGGTAGTTATCGAGCGTCAAATGACCGGCGCGCACCTGTGCCACGACCATCGCCGTGCTGCGCGGAACCGTGATCGTCATATTGCCGCTGCCTTGCGGCACGACGATCGCGTCGTGCGCCGTCCCCGGCAGGGTTGGAAGAACGAACGATTCAGCCGGCAGCGTTACCGGTCCGTGATCGGTCATCACCGTGTCGGACGCGAACTGCACCTGCTTAGGGATTCGCGGGTCGACCTCGGACGCCGCGACTTGGCGAACGTCGGGCGGGTTATCAGCTGAGATGAGAACCTGCGGCCGATCCCAGGTTTGAATCGTTACATCACCCCGGGTTACGTGCACGTTGACGATCGGCGTAGGGCCAACGTCAAACTGCTCGTCGGCGCGTGCCGGCGCCGCGAGAACCAAATAAGACAAACAAGCGAAGAGCGTCGCGACGGCTCCACGCCTCCATTGCGCGCGCACGGCCTCATTGTATCGGGCCGCGGCGCGGGCCATCATGAAAGATCCGTGAACGGAACCTTGACGATTGGTAAGACGACCCGGAAGAGCGCCCCGCCGCCCCGAGCCCTTCCGGCCGTCGCCTCGCCGCCGTGGACCCGAGCAATCGAGCGAACGATCGCTAAGCCCAGGCCCGTTCCCGGAACTGCGCGCGAGCGTGCCTTATCAGCGCGATAAAACCGCTCGAAGACCTGCGAGAGCTCCTCCTCGGGGATGCCGGGGCCGCTATCTGCCACCTCGATCCAGGCGAGCCGGCCGTTCTGGCCGACCCGAACGTCGACGCGGCCTCGTTCCGTGAACTTGATCGCGTTATCCACGAGGTTCCCAACCAATTGGCGCAATAGATGAGCGTCGCCGAAAACGATCGGCGTGCCGGCGTACGTGAAGTCGAGCTCGATGTGTTTTTCAGCCGCGCGGGGCGCGGCGTTTTGCGCGACTTCACTCGCGATCTGCGCCAACGAGAGCGGTTCCTTCGGAATCTCGTCTCCCCGGTCGGCCTTCGCGAGGGTCAGCATTCCGTTCACCATGCCCGCGAGGTCGGCGCTCTCTCGCGCGATCGTTTCCAAGCTTTCGCGCCGGATCGCAGGTTCTTGATCTCCCCATCGCAGCAGCATCTGAGCGTTGGCGTTGATCGACGTCAGCGGCGTTTTGAGCTCGTGCGACGCGTCCGAAATGAACTGGCGCTCGCGGGCGAAGGCCTCCGCCAGGCGGGCTAAGAGATCGTTGAAGCTGTTCGCGAGCCGGCCGATCTCGTCGCGGCGCCGGCGCAACTCCAGGCCGCGGCGCCGTCCGTCGAACGTGCCGGCCGCAAGCGCGAGCCGGTCCGAGCTGATCTCGCGCATTTCGCGCGAGAGCTCGTTGATCGGCGTCGTTGCCTGCGAAGCGAGCACGATCGAGAAAAGCACCACGGCTAGCGCGGTCGCGCCGAGCACGATCGCGATCGCTTCGCGAGCGCGCGCGAAGGTGCGCTCGAGCGTGTCCAGCGGCTCCGCAACGTGGATGATCGCCGAATTGACGCCCTCTTGCAGGAGGCGGTCCTCCACAAGAAACGGCCTGCCCCCAAGGGTTTCCTGACGATAGCCGATGTCGTGCGCGGGCGAAACGTTCGGGTTTGGCGGGATCGTAATTTCCCCCAGATTTGCCGTCTTCGCGAGCGGATAACCGTTGCTCGAATCGACCTGCACGTAGCTGTTCGACGAGCTCCACGTTGCCAGATTGCTGCTGTTGAAGAGAAACTGCAAGGTTCCCAGCGACGAGTCTTCCATCGAGAACGGCGTCGCCGATTGCTGCGCGAACTGTACGATCGCGCGCATCGTCGAATTGACGCTGGCTTGAGCCTGGTCGTGCAAGATCTGCTGGAAACGCCAAACGATGAGGCCGCTCATCGCCGTGATCGCCACGATCAGCAGCGCCGAATACCCTAGGGCGATACGCCATTTAAGGGACATGGTCGGACGTTAGTCCTTGATGGTATACCCGACGCCCCGCACAGTGGTGATCAGCTTGTCTTCAAAGCCGTCGTCGATCTTGCCGCGCAGATAGCGGATGTACACGTCAATCAGATTGGAGTCGCCCAGGAAGTCGCTTCCCCAGACGCCGTTAAAGAGCTCGTCGCGGGTGTGCACCTTGTTGCGGTGCAACAGCAGATACTCGAGCAGCGCGTACTCTTTGGCCGTGAGCGAAATCGGCTTACCGTCGCGATGCACTTCGTGGCGGTCGCGGTCCATCACGACGTCACGGTATTGGATGACGTTGCCTTGCGGCGTGCGCTCGCGCAGCCGTGCGCGAACCCGCGCGAGCAGTTCCTCGGTCGAGAACGGCTTGGTAACGTAATCGTCTGCGCCAACGTCCAGCCCGGTGACGCGATCGGGCACCCGATCGCGCGCCGTCAGCATGATGATCGGAACCCGGCTCTTCGCGCGGATGCGCTTGCAGACTTCGATGCCGTCCATGCGCGGCAGCATCAAATCCAAAATTACCAGATCGGGTTCCTTGAGCGCTTTCTCCAAGCCCGACAACCCGTCGCGGGCGACTTCGACCTCGTAACGTTCGTGCTCTAGTTCGAGCTGCAGGACGCGGCTGATCGCCGCGTCGTCCTCGATGACGAGGACCCTATAGGGACGTCGCTCCGACGGTCCGTGTTTTTCCATGCAGTTCCTTTATCGTCCGGCCCTCCTTTCGGACCTCCGCGATGCGGCTACGGCAGGTTGGGATCCCGTGAAAAGCGAGACCCAGAGCGCGGTTGCACCGCCGGCGGCGATCCACGCGAGAATCGCGGGATTCGATAGGGCTCGCGAAAGGCCGGCACCGATGGTCGCAAGCGTATGAACGAAGAGCGATCCGCCGCCCATAACGAGCAAGACGATCAGCCAGAGAGCGACAGCTCCTAGCGAGCCCACAACCGCGAGCTCGAAGAACGAAAATGCGGGCGCCGGGCGGTAAGCGGTGGCCATTAGGATCGAGGTGCGCAAGCCCTCAGGCGTTTCCTCGAGCGGCAGCTCGAGAATCGCGCGTTCGAGTGCGTCGGCTCCGTATCGGTCGTCCATGTTCATGATTCCGTTACCTCCATTTCGCCCAGAAGCCTGCGCAACTGCTCCTTTGCGCGGAACAAGTGTGTTTTTACCGTACCCATCGGCAAGCCGAGCACCGTCGCGATCTCTTCGTATTGCCGGCCCTGCAGGTGAAAGAGCGTCACGACCGTCCGGTACTTTTCGGGAAGGGCATCGATGGCCGCCCGCAGCCGGCTCGCTTCGTCGAGCGCAATCACGCGTTGCTCCGGCCCCGGCGTCGGATCCGCGCGCTCGGGCAACTCGTCGCCGGAGTAGTGCTTGCGGCGGCTGAGCCGATCGCAACAGGCGTGGTACGTAATCGCGAAGATCCAGGTCGAAAACTTTGCCTCCGGCTTAAACGTTCGTAGGCTCCGGAAAGCTTTAAAAAACGCTTCTTGAGTTGCGTCGCGAGCCTCCTCGACGTCGTGCAGCGTCCGATAAGCGAGATGGTAGACGGCCCGGTCGTAACGCTCGACAAGCGTGGCGAACGCCTCCGAGTTGCCCCGGAGCGTCATCGTCACCAAGTCGCCGTCGCTGGGCTCCGCTCTCACCCGCGCGGGCGGTGTCCTTCGACGGGGCTCGGGATCACACGCCAAGAGTGCCGACACGTCCCCCGTACGTCTGAGAGAGGCAATTTGTTTCGCCGGGTCGCTCGAAACATCAGACGGCGCCGGGCGTAGCTAGGGCAGGAACTTTCACGGAGGCGCAAGCTCAGAAATGACCACGATTACCAACAAGACCCTTCCCGGCGGAGCGCGGTTCGACCGAACGTCGCCGGCGTTGCCGAACAACGAACGGAACTCCGCGCAAGCGCTGCGGCCCACCTTTGAGGGCTGGGGGCCCCGGCTGTAGCATGACCCGAGCCTCGGTTGTGGGCATGCTGGTCGCGGCCGAAGTAGCGATCGTCGGCTTGGCAATCTACGCTGCCGGTCACGGAGGCGCTAGCTTTTCCTCGGGGATCCATCGGGCGGAATTCGATGCCGTTTCGATCGCGCCGGTCGCCGCCGGTCCGGCGCCGCACGTCGTCATCGACGACGCCGATTCGCGCGTGATCGTTGGCGTTTCGAACGACGAGCTCGTGCACGTGCGCGATCTGACGCAGCTGCGAGGGGCCGTCTACTCAGACGGGCCGTATCCGCGGCTGCAGGTTGCGCGTACGTCCGAGGGTGTTCGCATCGAGCGGCCGCACGTCGGGCGTTTCTCGATCGACATATTTGGTTTCTCGGTGCAACGCATCGAGGTTGACGTGCCGCCGCACTCGGGCGTCGAGATCGCGCGCTGCGCGGGAGCCGAGGTTGACGGGGTTTTGGGCGGAACGAGCGTCAACTCCGTCGACGGGCATGTGACGTTGGAAAACGTGAACGGCTCGGTCGACGCGCGCAGCGACGACGGCCGGATCGTGCTCGGGAATGTAGCGGCTTCCTCGTTGGTTGCGCAGACGCACAACGGCCGCATCGAAGCCAGTAATCTCAGCGTCACCGGCGATTCAACCGTCCATACCGACGACGGTCCGATCGCGCTGGGGCTCGCGCCCAATTCCAACCTTACGATCGACGCCGCGACCAACGACGGAAGAATCTCGGTCGATGGAGACTCATTTGACGGCGACGGTTCGGCACAGCGCACGATCCGCGTCGGTTCCGGGAACCAACGAATGAAGCTCACGACCGCCGACGGATCGATTCGAATTTTCACCAATGGAGAATCTGAAACTCATGGACTCTAGTGACTTTTTTGCCTTTACCGCAGTGCTGGTCATCTTCGGCGCTCCGTGCGCGGTATGGCTCGTTTCCCGCGTACTCGCGCATCAAGAGCGCATGGAGATGCTACGGCGCGGCATCGTGCCGCCGCCAAACGCGCGTGAGATGCGTCGTGCCATGAAATACGGCTGGACGCCGGGCATGATGCAGCAGGGCGCGGCGAACGACTACTATCAGACCGGCTTCGCGGCTGCTCAGCAGCTGCGCCGAGGAATGCAGGTAGCCTTCATCGGCCTTGCCCTGCTGATCGGTCTCGGATTCATCGGTTATCGCGGCGACGGCCGCATCGATCCCGGCCCTTGGTTGCTGGGCGGTTTGATTCCACTCTTTGTTGGAATCGCTCAAATCATCGGCGCGGTGCTAAGCGGCGCCACGTTCGGCGTACCCTCCGCGCGACAGCACTTCGGCCCAACGCCCGGGCCCGGCACCACCACCGCGACGGGTTCGTCGGGAGGTGCGATGCCGCCGGGTCCTACCTACGGCGGCTGGCGGCCCGGCTCGACGCCGGAAATCGAAAAGCCTGCCTCGCCGCCGGATTACCGTAGCTGAGGGTTGGAGGCGATGCAAAAGAATGCCGCCGGTCGGTTGACCGGCGGCATTTGGTTTCGAATAAAGACGTGGCTACTTGCAGGAGACCAAGGCCATCGCCCAGCCGGCGGCCGTGCGTGTCCTGACCAGATATCCATCCGCAGTCCTATCGTAAACCTGGTAGCCCGCTCTGAGTGCGTCGGCTAACGATTTGAAGACGATCAGACCTGCCATCGGGGTGCCCTCCTTTCCCTGTTACTTACGCCCTCTATACAGTATAACGGCCCGGGGAGCAAGGGCGTTCACCCGCTTTCGGAGATTTTACTAAGAATTTGTTGAAAAAGACTGAAGAAATGGCGAAGCTCGACCGAGATGCGGGCGTGCACGCGACCACGGTAAGCGAACGTCGCGTTCTTGCGCCCGGCGTTGTCTCGCTGTCGCTTGACGCACCCGCCCTAGCTCGCGCTACGCGACCCGGTCAATATGTGATGGCGATCCCTCCCAGCGCGCAAACCGCCGCGACTGCGCTCGCCGTCTATGAAGCCGAAGGCAAGCTTGCAAGTCTGCTCTTCTTCGTTATGGGGAGACGCACGCGCGAGCTCGCCGAGCTGCGCCGCGGAGATCGGCTCGACGTGATCGGGCCCCTAGGCAACGGATTCGATCTCTCCGGCGATGCGCGCGACGTCGCAATCGTTGCCGGCGGAGTCGGCATCGCGTCGGTCTTACTCTGCGCGCAAGGGCTGCTGCGCAAGGGCGCGCGCGTGCGCCTCTTCTACGGCGCGCGCACCGGCGAGCTGCTCGTCGACGCGGGGCGTTTTGCGAATGCCGGATGCGAGCTGGTGGAAACGACCGACGATGGAACGCGCGGCGCACGCGGGTTCGTTACCGGCGCGCTCGAGCGCGAGCGCAAACCCGAAATCATCTACGCCTGCGGTCCGACGCCGATGCTCCGCGGCGTCGCGCGCATCGCCGGCGAATTCGAAATCCGAGCGCAGCTTTGTCTCGAAGAAACGTTTGGCTGCGGGATCGGCGGCTGCTGGGGCTGCGTCGTTCCGCTCGCGGCGACCAGCGCGCAGGCGCCGAGTTTTCCGCCTGCGGCGGCCGGCGGCAGCGACGTGGTATACGCGCGCATTTGCCACGAGGGACCGGTTTTTTGGGCGGACGAGCTGCGATGGTGAACGCGCAGCCGAACATCAGCACGAGGCTGGGCAACCTCGAGCTTGCGTATCCAACGTTGATGGGCAGCGGATGTTACGGTTCCGGCGAAGAGTTCGCGCCGTTTGCCGATTTAACCAAGGTCGGCGCGATCGTGCTCAAAAGCGTGACCCGGCTGGCCCGTCTGGGCAATCCAATGCCGCGGATCGTACATACGCCCGCAGGGATGCTCAACGCCATCGGCTTGCAGAATCCCGGCATCGATTGGTATCTCGCGAGGGAACTCCATAAGTATGCGGGGAGGCCCTGCAAGCTGGTGGGCAGCGTCGCGGGCTTCTCGGTCGACGATTATGCCTACGTCTGCGAGCGTCTGGCGGCGCGCGACGAAATCGCAGCCGTCGAGCTGAACGTTTCGTGCCCGAACGTTGCGAGCGAGGGCGAAACCTTTGGCTGCCACGTCGGTCTCACCGAACAAGTCGTCCGCGCGGCTCGCTCGACCACCGACAAGACGTTGATCGTCAAACTCTCGCCGAACGTTACCGACATCGTCGAGATAGCGCTCGCAGCGCAAGCCGCCGGTGCCGACGCCTTGGCGGTGATCAATACGGTGCGCGGCATGGCGATCGACGTCGAAACTTGGCGACCGCGTTTAGGGAACGTCGGCGGCGGGCTGTCGGGACCCGCGATTCGTCCGATTGGGGTGCTCGCCGTTTACGAAATCGCGCAGGCCGTTACGATTCCGATCGTCGGTCAGGGAGGCATCGAAACCTTAACCGATGCGCTGGAGTTCTTCTTGGCGGGCGCGAGCGCCATCTCGATCGGAACGGCAAACTTTACCGACCCGCGCATTCCCGAGCGGATCGTGGACGAGCTGCAGCAATATCTCGCTCAGCGTGGAGTTGGCGGATTGGACGCGCTGGTCGGGAAGGCAAACGTCGGCTTCGCAACGCCCCATCAATACGAAGGAGATGAAGGTTGATTCCGTGGCTCAGCTGATCGTTGCTCTCGACGTGCCGAGCGCCGAGAAGGCCGAAGCGCTCGTCGATAAGCTTTACGAGCTCGACGTAATCGTGAAGATCGGGCTCGAAGCCCTGTGCGGGTATCCGCAGCGCATTCTTTCGTATTGCGAGGCCCGCGACATAAGAACGTTCGTGGACGCAAAGCTGCACGACATCCCGCGGACTGTCGCGGCCGCTTGCCGTCAGCTCGTACGCCCCAACGTGCACCTGCTCAACGTTCACGCCCTCGGCGGTCTCGAAATGATGCGCGCGGCCGTCGACGCCGCAGCCGAGCGAGCCGCCGAGCTTGGCATCGAGGCGCCGCACGTTTTCGCGGTAACGCTGCTCACCAGCATTGCGCCAGAGGATCTCAACGAGCTCGGTCTGCAGGGCGGCCCCGGCGAGAACGCAATTCGCTTGGCTGCGCTTGCTCGCGACGCGGGCTGCTCGGGCGTGATTTGCAGCGCACACGAAGTCCGCGATCTCAAGCGGTTTTTCGGCGACGACTTTCTCACGTTGACGCCCGGGATTCGTCCGGCCGGAAGCGCGCACTCCGACCAAAAGCGCGTCACGACGCCCGCACAGGCCGTCGCAGAAGGCTCGGATTACGTTGTGGTTGGACGCCCGATCGTCGAAGCGCCCGACCCGGTTGCGGCCGCAAGGGCAATCCTCGAGGAAATGTCCGTACGCGCATGAGCGAGACCTCACTCGATCTGCGCAGCGCGCTGGCGCAGCGTGGCGCGTTGCTGGAGGGACACTTTCGCTTGAGCTCGGGCCGGCATAGCGATCGTTTCGTGCAGAAGTTTCGCATTCTGGAGGATCCCGCGCTGCTCGAGCCGGTAAGCCGAGCGATTGCCGATCGATTTCGCTCGCGCAAGCCGACGGTCGTCGTCGGATCTGCGGTCGGCGGCATTTTGCTCGCGTACGAAGTCGCGCGGCAGTTGGGCACCAAAGCAATGTTTGTAGAGAAAGAGAACGGCGTCCCGGCCTTGCGGCGTGGCTTCGCGCTGCAGCCCGGCGATCGCGCACTGATCGTCGAGGACGTCCTAACGACCGGGCTCTCGGTGCGCGAAACCGTCGGCGTCGTACGGCGCTACGGCGCGCAGATCGTCGGCCTCGGCGTGATCGTCGCACGTGTCACCCTGAGTCCCTCGACTTCGCTCGGGATAAACGGCGTCGAAGGGCCGCTCCACGCCTTGCTCGAGCTGCCGTTGCAGTCGCACGACGCGTCGGAGTGCCCCCAGTGCCGCGCCGGGGAGCCGATCAGCGATCCGGGCTCGCGCCGTTGCTAGCAACAGTCGTTCGCGCAAGCGATCCGAGCTCCGAGCAATGGGATGCGGATTGGGAGTTCGTAAAGGATCTCGGGGCTCGCACCGCGCCGTCGAGCGTTTCGTCGGTACGACCGTGTACGGACAATATGGTTCGGGTGGCGTTCGAACGGCTTTGCTCGTTGACCGAGCGCAAGTCGCTGGTGCTGGTTGCGCTGCAAGGCGACGATCGGGTCGGCTTTCTTCTGCTGCTCGACGAGTTCCCCGATGAGGTGACGCTGCTGCCGCAGGGGTTTATCGCCTACCTCGCGGTTGAGCCGGAGCGGCAGCGAGCCGGAGTCGGGGCGGCGCTGCTGAATGCCGCAGAAGATGAGGCGCGCCGCCGCGGCTTACCGCACGTAGCGCTTATCGTTAACGACGAAAACGATGCCGCGCGGCGTCTCTACGAGGGCCGCGGCTATCTGACGGAACGGAGGCTTCTATGCAAACCGCTCTAGGAGGCGATGTCTGGCGCCGAATCGGCGCGATTGCCGCCGCGTTGGCGGTGGCGTTGATAGCTTATTGGCTGGTCCGTCACATTCCGCGGACGATCGCGATCTTCGTGATCGCGGCCTTTATCGCGTTCGGCGTGCGACCGGTCGCGGCACGCTTGGAGCGGCGAATGCCCAAGCCGCTCGCGATTTCGATCGTCTTCGTCGGGCTGCTGTTGGCGGTGGCGATCCTCCTGGTCATCGTGGTCCCTTTGACCGTCAATCAAGTGCAGCTGCTGGCCGCGAATATCCCAGGTTTCGCGACGACGGCGCAGGGCTGGCTGATCTCGATCGAATCGTCGATCGACGCGCACTTTCCTACGCTGAAGATTCCGCCCTACGAACTGAATTTTGGAAAGATCGGCGCGTCACAGATCGCAAGCGTGGTTACCACCGCAGTCGCTTCACTCGGCGTCATCGCGGTCAACACCGCAACGGGCTTCTTCATAGCGTTCTCGGCGATCATTCTGTCGTTCTTCTTTCTGCTCAACGACACTCAGATCGCCGAAGGATTCGCCCAGATGTTTCCGCCGCGGCGTCGCGAAACCGCGCGCAGTCTCGCCGCCGAGATCACGGCGCTTTTTAGCAACTACATTTCGGGCCAAGTCATCGTGAGCGCGATCACGGGCGCGGTCATCGCGATCGGAACGGCCATCATCGGCTTCAAGTTCTCGTTGATCATCGGCATCATCTCGGCCGTCGCGTACGCGATTCCGGTGGTCGGCATGTTGATCGCCGAGATCATTGCCGTCCCGATGTGCGCGCCGCAGGGAATCTGGATGATCGTGTGGGTGCAGGTGATCATGTTCGGCATGGCACGCATCAGCGACAACGTCTTGGTACCAAAGATCATGGGGCAGTCGGTCGGCGTCTCGCCGATCGGTGCGATGTTTGCGGTTTTTGCCGGAGGCGAGCTCTTCGGCATCCCGGGATTGCTGCTGGGCATTCCGGCGGCCGCGCTCATCAAAATCCTGTGGCGCTATTTCATGGCGCCGTGGATAAGCGCTCAGTTCGAAAAAGCCTAAGGGCCTGTAGGCTATGGTTGGGCGACCACGCCGATAGGGTCGTCGTAGAGCGTGCGTCCGCAGGCGCGGGCTTGCGCAAGCCGGCGCGCGTTCGCATCCGCCGGCCGGTCGTTTTGCGCGACCGCGACGAGCAACACTCGTTCTCGACGGGCTTGTTCGCACGGCGCTTCGTCGGCGACGTCGATGGTGCCGGTTGACGGCGACAGCACGTTGACTACGCCGAGGCGCACTCCCCAACCGCCCACGCCGGCGGGACGTTGCGTTTCGATCCAGCGATACACGCCCGGCGGCATGCCTCCGACGCGCAGCGCGTCGTCGTAATAGTTCAACGGATGGCGCGCTGCCAGATAAGTTGCGGCAAGCACCGCCACTCCAAACCCCACGGCATTCGGCCAAACGACGCGTGCGAGATGCGTGGTCGCTGCAATGGCCACGGCGTAGCCGGCAAATACGATCGCAACGCGTGTCGGTGCGTCGTTCCAAAAGACCGCCAGCATCTGCCACAGGCCGAACAGAGTGGAAGCGAGCAGCAGCGCGGTGGCGATTGCGGCAAACCGGCGCATCGGGCGACCAAGAATCACGGCGCCGGCCGCAATTGCCGGCGACGCAAAGCGCAACGATGCTCCGGTAGCAAGTTGCGCCACCGAAGTGGCGTAGCCAAACGGCAATACGAAGAAGATCGCCGCCGCGGCGCAAGCCGCCCAGCCCACGGCTCGTCGAGACCGTGCGATGAGTGGACCGCCGAACGCGCCGAGCAGGCAGAGCAGGGCAAAAGGCGACGCAGCCAACGCGACGCGAACGAGCAAGGCAAATGCGGGCGCTCCGTGCGCCAAAATCGTCGAGCCGAACGGGTCACCGTAGACCGTGCTCGCGGGCGCAATCGCCGCGCTCTGCCACATGCTCGCGTCGCGCAATATCCAAATCGCGACCGCTCCGGCCGGCGCAAGCGCGAGTTTGACTTGCGCTCCGGATGCGATCAGCGCGACTGCGGCCAGCAGCCAGCCTTGCGGCTTGAGCAATGCGGTGACGGCCAGCGCGCGCATCGCAGGTCCGTCGCTGTTTCGCTTTTGCAGCAGCCACAGACACTCAAGCCAAAAGGCCGCGAGCCAAACGTCGTTCTGCAGCGTCCCGGCTTCGATTGCGAGCGGATAGGCCGTGACGGTTGCGGCCGCGAGGGCATCGGCGAGTCGCGCCGGTGCCCGATATGCGCGCGCCCACGAATGGATTCTAAAACCCAGCAGCGCCAGGGCGCCAAATCCGCCCCAAGGCAGCGCGAACGGCCCGCTGACTGCATAGAGCGCGCTCGCAAAAAGCTCCGAGCTCGGCGGATACCACCAGTACGATGTCGCGGTCGTCCACAGCGAGTGGGCCTGCACCCACGCGGCCGCGTTAGGGAGATGATATGACAGCGAGTCTCCGTCGAGAAGCGGGCGCATGAGCTGTGGCCATGCCACCGCCACAAGCGCGGCGATCAGGACGTAGGGCTGCATCCGTAGCGGTTGATGCGCGCCGCCCTGCGCGTACACGCGGTAAACCGCCGTCGCGATGCAAGCCGCAAGCACAATCCAGCACGCCACGGGATAGAGCAGATGCACGAGCCCCAGGCCAAACGGAATGGCTACGCCGATGAAGAGCGCATCGCGCAGCCGGTCGGCGAAATCGTAACGCGCGTCGGTGCGAAGCGCGGGGGCTGCCGCGAAAAGACCCAGCAGCCACAGCGCCGCGGCAACTCCAGCCATTAGTGACGCGACACTGGTTTTACATCGAATCCGGCGCGCTGACGCCGGTTAACCCTAGGGTGCGCGAAAGCACGCTCTTGGCAGCGATGCAGAGCGCCAACCGCGCGAGCCGCTCTCCCCGATCGTCGGTAAGGATTTTGCACTCCGTATAAAACTGATGAAAGTCCGCGGCGACCTCGCGCGCGTAGCGCGCTAGGCGATGCGGCGCGAGATGCTCGACCACGCCCGCGACGACGTTCGGAAACTCGGCCAAACGCCGCGCCAGCGCCAGCTCGGTTGGATGAACCAGCGGCGTCAGAGGAGCCGATTGCGCGGCGGCGACGTCTTCGGCTAGTGCGCGCCGCAACACCGATGCGATGCGCGCGTGGCCGTACTGGACGTAGTAAACCGGATTCTCATTCTCGTTTTCGACTGCGAGCTTCAAATCGAACACGAGCGGCGATTCCATTGCGAGCATGATAAAGAAGAATCGGGCGGCGTCGACGCCGACTTCGTCGAGGATCTCGTCGAGTGGAACGATCTCGCCCGCGCGCTTGCTCATGCTGACCTGCTCGCGGCCGCGCATCAGCGTCACCTGCTGCACGATTGCGACCTCGAGCCGGCCCGGATAACCAAGCGCCGACGCCATGCCTTTGAGGCGATCGATGTAGCCGTGATGGTCTGGGCCTAATACGTCAACGACGCGATCGCGATCCTTGAGCTTCTGATAATGATAGGCCACGTCCATGCAGAAGTAAGTCGGACGTCCGTCGCGTCGTAAGAGCACCCGATCCTTGCCGTCGCCGAATTGGGTCGCGCGAAAGAAGAGCGCGCCGTCTTGCTCGTACGTAAGTCCTAGCTCGCGCAAACGCTCCACGCCTTCGCGGACCTTACCGGTTTCGTGCAGTTCGGCTTCGCTTTGCCAGCGATCGTAGTCAACGCGAAAGCGCTGGGCCGTCTGCCGTTGCTGCGCGACGAGCTCGTCGCGCCCGACTTTGGAAAAGTGCGGCAGCCATTGCGATTCGGGCGCGTTCACCCAACGGTCGCCGTCGAGCTCTTCGATGCGCCGCGCAATCGGAATCAAGTATTCGCCCGGATATCCGTCTTCCGGAAGGGGATACTCTCCAAAAAGTTCGCGGTACCGCGCGTAGATCGAGCGTCCGAGCGCGTCGAGCTGACCTCCGGCATCGTTGATGATCCACTCGACGAAAACGTCGTAGCCGCGCAGACGCATCGCGTTGGCGAGGGTCGCTCCAATCGACATCGAGCGTCCCTGCACGACGACCAGCGGGCCCGTGGGATTCGCGCTGCCGAATTCGAGCGAAACGCGATCTCCGCGCGGAGGCGCCTCGCCGAAACGATCGCCCTCGGCCAAAATCTGCGCGACGACGCTCTGCCAAACGCTCGGCGCCAGCCGAAGATTGATGAAGCCGGCAACGGGCTCGACGCTGCTGAAGAGACGTTCGAAACCGGGTTGCTCGGCGAGATCGGCAACCAGATCCGTCGCGATCTCCTGCGGCGAGCGGCGCGCCGTCTTTGCCAGCGAAAACGCGACGTTCGTAGCGAAGTCGCCGAACTCGGGGCGGCGCGGCGCCTCGAACGCTATAGTTGGCGGCGGAACGGAATGCTTGGCCGCAACGATTTCAGCTGCGGCGTCGGCAAAGGCGCGAAGCGCATCGTCAAGCGGCAGCGCCTTCTCGGTCGCGCGTCGGTTCATCGCGCATGATCTTCGCCGCGTGCCGCAGCCGCGACCCGCGCGTATGTGGAAGCGCCGCGCAATTCGACGATGCCGTCCAGCTCCAGCAGTGTGAGCGCCGCGAGCGCGGCTTGGGGCGCGACTCGCGCGGTCGCAACGAGCGCGTCAAACTCGCAAGCTCCGGCGTCGAGCGCTGCCAGCAGCGTCGCGGAGCATTCGTCGCGCGGGACTGCAGCCACGGCGGGACTTAGAGTCAGGCTCAACCGTCCCAGCGCTTCGAGGACGTCCTGTGAGTTGCGCACGAGGGTTGCGCCGTCGCGGATCAAGGCCAAGCACCCCTGAGAGTGCTTGCGATCGACGTCGCCCGGCACCGCGAGCACGGGAATCCTTCCGGCCGCCCAGCTGGCGGTATTGAGCGCGCCGCTACGCGCGGGAGCTTCGATCACGAGCACCGCGTCCGCGAGCGCCGCGACCACGCCGTTTCGCTCCAGGAACTGCCACGGGTTTGCGATTTGGTCGGGCGGGTACGGCGAGAGCACCGCCCCGCCGGCCGCGATTATCCGTTCGGCGAGACCGCGATTTCGGGCCGGAAAAAACCGCTGGTGCCCGCTGCCGAGAACGCCGATCGTCACAGCTCCGGCAGCAAGCGCTCCTTCGTGCGCCGCGCCGTCGATGCCGAGCGCGAGCCCGGAGAAGATGCAGCAGCCCGCCCGCCCGAGCTCGGCCGCGAACGACTGCGCCAGACGGCGGCCGTACGCCGTTGCGGCCCGCGTCCCGACGATCGCGACGCCCGGCAGGGCCAATCCGCTCAGAGCGCCGCAGCACCATAGGCCCGGTGCTTTGGCATCGAAGCCGCGGCCGCCACGTGCCGCCGCGATCCGGTCGCTTGTTTCGTAACGCGGCTCGAGCACGGCCCTCCATCACGCTGCGGGGCCGCGGCGCTAGCCGCGGCGGGGGGAATCGGTGCGGCCCAACGGAATAGCCTGGCCGCAACGGAGGTACCCGAGTTGGCAGCAGAAGCGTATTGCGTCAAGTGCAAGGCCAAGCGCGAGATCAAAGACGCAGTCCAAATCACGATGAAGAACGGCCGGCCTGCAGTGGAAGGCAAGTGCCCCGTCTGTGGTACCAAGATGTTCAAAATCGGTTCTGCGTAAAAGAAAACGCTCTCTGGATTGCGCAAACCCCGGTGCCTTCAGGCGCGCCGGGGTTTTTGCGTTAACTACCCATAGTGACGTATAATACGTGCACCCACAAGATATGCCGTGGGGGAGTGCTTACCGCTGACCTGCCCGACCTGTCGCAAGAGTGAAACGCGAGTCGTCGACTCACGCGACGACGAGACCGTCGTCCGCCGGCGCCGCGAATGCTTGGATCCTCGCTGCAAGCATCGTTTTACGACCTACGAGCGCATGGAAGTACCGCGCCTTTTCGTGGTCAAGAAGGACGGGCGCCGCGAGCAATACAGCCGCGAGAAAATTCTGGCGGGGCTGCGAAAAGCGTGCGAGAAACGGCCGATTTCGGAGAGCCGGATGGAGGCGGTCGCAGCCGATCTCGAGCGCGAGTTGTTCGCACGCGGCGAAAATGAAGTAGCCTCGGCGCTCGTCGGCGAGAAGCTGATGGAGGCGTTGCGAAAACTCGACCCGGTGGCCTACATTCGGTTTGCGAGCGTCTACCGATCGTTCCGCGATATAGAGAGTTTTCGCGAAGAACTCGCTCAGCTATAGGAGCTAGTAAGAAATTTTGGAAAGCGTGCGCGTCGCGCTGGTGCGTCTGCCGCAGGGCGATGGCTTGCCTTTGCCGGCGTATCAAAGCGAGCACGCCGCCGGCGCCGATTTATGCGCCGCCGTCCGCGAGCAGCTGACGTTGCTGCCGGGTTCGCGGGCGCTCGTGCCCACCGGCTTTTCGATCGCTTTGCCGCCCGGATATGAAGCGCAAGTTCGGCCGCGCAGCGGACTTGCGATTCGTGCCGGCGTGACGTGTCTGAACTCGCCGGGTACCATCGATTCGGACTATCGTGGCGAGGTTCGCGTCGTGCTTGCCAATTTCGGCAACGAACCATTCGTCATTCGCCGTGGCGACCGCATCGCGCAGATCGTGGTCGCACCGGTTGTGCGCGCCGACTTCGAAATCGTTGACGACCTGCCGCCGACCGACCGCGGCGGCGGCGGTTTCGGCTCGACCGGGGTTTCGGCATGAACGTCTACATCGTCGGAAAAGGCGCGGTCGGCACGTACTTGGGCGATTTGCTCCGCGCCGCCGGCGTCAACGTCGCGTACGCGCCGCGCAATCTGGATGAGGTTCGCCCCTTCGATGCCGACGTGGCCATCGTTGCGACGAAGGCCTACGATACCGACGGAGCGATCGCGACGCTGCGCCAGGCAATTGCCTATCCGCAAAAGTGCGTCTTCGTTTCCCCGCAGAACGGCGTCGGCAACGAGGAACGGCTAGCCCAGGCGTTCGGTGCGGACAACGTGGTGGCCGCTGCCCTCACAACGCCGGTCGATCGCGATCGCGATGGAAACGCACGGCCGGCAAAGGACGGCGGCTTGGCGCTGGCGCCGACCGGCGCCAATGCGTACAACTGGCTGGCGGCGACGTTCGCCGCAACCGGTCTCACCGTTAAGGTCGTCGAGGATTGGCGCGCGCTGAAGTGGAGCAAGCTCGCGCTCAACGTCGTGGCCAATGCCAGCTGCGCCATTCTCAACGTACTGCCTAATCGGTTCGTGCATTTCGAGAAGATCTTTACGCTCGAGATTCGGATGATTCGCGAGGTCCGTGCGGTCATGCAAGCGCTGCGACTCGAGCCGATCGACTTGCCTCGTTATCCGGTGCGGGCGTTGTTTGCCGTTGCGGCGCTGCCGAGTCCGCTCTCCCGAACGCTCCTGGCGCACAGCATTGCGGGCGCCCGCGGCACCAAACCGCCGTCGCTGCTCCTCGACCTTCGGCGAGCCAAGCCGCAAACGGAGGTCGACGTTCTCAACGGCGCAGTCGCCGCGGCAGGGCTGGAGCGGCACGTTCCCGCCCCCGTCAACGCGGTCTACGCGCGCGTGCTCAACGACATCGCGCACACCCCGCCGCTCTGGGCGAAATACCGGGAGCGCCCCGATCGACTGGAGGCCGAAGTGGAAGCCGAGGTGAAACGCGCGAAAGTGCTAGCCCGTTAGACCTTAACGGCGGAGGATATGCGCGACCCGAACGTTCCCGAATCGCTCGAAGGTTGGTGGATCCTCCATCGCATTTTTGCCTTCAACCGCCGCGGATGGGATGCGTTGCCGGAGAAGCGCCGCGACAAATATGCGAGCCACGCCGCCGACCTCGTCGATCATCTCAAAGGAAACGACGACGGCGACGTCGGTCTCACGCAGATCGTCGGTCACAAGGGCGACCTCATGCTTACCCACTACGCGCGCACGTTCGACGGACTGGCCTACGCGCAAACCCTCGTCGATAAGCTCGAGCTGCGCGAGTTTCTCGTTCCTCACGGGTCGTACGTTTCGGTGCTCGAGCTCGGCTTGTACGACGCCACCGGAAAGATTCACGCCGAGTTGAACCAACGCGGCCTGGCGCCGCAGTCGCCGGAGTGGATCGCGGCCTTCGACGAGCTCGTGCGAAAGCAGGCCGAGAGCCAGTACATCGCGCCGCGTCTCTGGGCGAAGATTCCCGCGCGCCGGTACCAGTGTTTCTATCCGATGAGCAAGCGACGAGGCGAAGTGCAGAACTGGTACATTCTCGGCTTTGAGGCGCGAGCGAAGATGATGAGCGAGCACGGCGTGGTCGGGCGTTCGTATCACAACCGGGTTACGCAAGTTATTTCCGGATCGGTGGGATTCGACGACTTCGAATGGGGCGTCGACCTTTACGCCGACGACCCGCTGGTCTTCAAGAAGCTGATCTACGAAATGCGCTTTGACGAAGCCAGCGCCCGTTACGGAGATTTCGGCGCATTCTGGGCGGGACTGCAATTCTCGCCGCGCGAACTCGGCGTTTTTCTCGACGGCGACGCGATCCCGCAACTCGACGAGCCCGCGTCACCCTGACCCTTCGACTCGGCACTGCGCGCCTCGCTCAGGACTGCGCGCCTCCGGCGCTTGCCGCTAAGGAAGTTGTGTCACCCTGAGCTTGTCGAAGGGCGAGCCGGCCTGACCCCAGTGCAACCGCTGCTACTCGCGCTGCAAGCCTTCCAGGTTGCGTTTCTATGGACCCACGATTGGATTCCGCTCGGCCCGCTCAACGACGTTGCGGCCGTACGCAAACAGGATCCACTGCGGATTCGCATTCTCGTGACGCTTATGCAGAGCGTACCGTTCACGGTAGGCCTGGTTTTCAGCGCCCGCTACTTCCGCGAAGCGTATCCGAGCTGGCTCATCTATTACCTTTGGATTTCGTACGGATTGCTCTTTATCGGCGAGCTCCAGGCGTGGTGGATTCCCTACTTGTTAAAGCCCGATCCAGCGCGCGCGGCGCGTTATACCGCGATGTACGGCCGAACGCATGCATTCCTGCCGCAACGCAACGGCCTGGTACCCAACACGGCGCACGTTCTGCTTCACGTCGCAACGCTCGCAACGCTCGTGGTACTCGCGTTAGGCGGCGGCGCCGAGGCGTTCTAAGCCGCGGTACTGGACCGCTTCGGCAACGTGCTGGGCCGCAATCGCGTCCTCGCCGTTTAAGTCCGCGATGGTGCGCGCGACGCGCGCGATCCGATCGAGGGCCCGTGCCGAGAACTGGCGTTTCGCGCTGGCGTGCGCCAGCAGCCGCAGCGCGGCCTCGTCGAGCGTGCAATAGCGGCGCATCGCGTTGCCCGGAATCTCGGCGTTGCACTGGAATGCGGTGCCGGCAAACCTCACGCGTTGCCGCTCGCGCGCGACAATGACGCGCTGACGAATCCGCGTGGACGGCTCGGCACCGTCGTAACGCACCATGTCGTCGAACGGGACGCGCGCGATCTCGATTTGCAAATCAATCCGATCTAGCAATGGTCCCGAGAGCTTGCTGACGTATTTTGCGACCATCGCGTCGTCGCACCGGCACTCGGCCGTGCGCGTGCCGCGGTAGCCGCACGGACACGGATTCATCGAGGCCACAAGCTGAAAGCGCGCCGGATACGTAAAAGTCCCGGCCGCGCGCGCAATTGTAACCGTTCCGGCTTCCAAAGGCTGCCTCATCACTTCGATCGCGCTGCGCGTGAATTCCGGCAACTCATCGAGGAAGAGAACGCCGTGGTGCGCGAGCGAGATTTCTCCCGGCTTGGCGAGCGCGCCGCCGCCAACCAGCGCGGTTTGGCTGATCGTGTGATGCGGGAAACGGAACGGGCGCGCGCGCACGATTCCGGGCCGTCCGAGCAGCAAGCCGGCAACGCTGTAGATCTTCGTCACTTCGAGCGCTTCGTGCAGCGACATCGCCGGAAGAATCGACGGGAGCCGTCGTGCCAGCATCGTTTTGCCGCAGCCCGGTGGTCCGACCAGCAAGAGATTGTGGCTGCCGGCCGCGGCAATTTCCAGTGCGCGCTTGGCGGCCAGCTGCCCGCGGACCTCGGCTAGGTCACCGTGCGCGAACTCGTTGGCGGTCTCCAAGACCGGCGCCGCCGTGCGGCGGCGCCACTTGGCGCCATGGCCTGCAAGCACGGCCACCGCGGACCGAAGCGAATCGACCGCGTACAGTTCGATGCCGGCAACGAGCGCGGCTTCGTCGGCGTTGGGCGCGGGAACGATGAGCTTTGAGAAGCCGGCATTGCGCGCGCCGAGCACCATTGGAAGAATTCCGCTGACCGCTTGGAGCTTGCCGTCCAATGCCAGTTCGCCGAGCGCGATGAATTCGTGCAATGCGGTGCGTTCGATTTGCTCGTCAATGCCCATGAGCGCAAGCGCAATCGCGAGATCGAAGGCCGGACCGGCCTTGCGAACGTCCGCCGGAGCGAGATTTACCAACAGCCGCCCGGCCGGATAGACAAAGCCCGAGTTCAGGATCGCTGCCCGTACGCGTGCGCGCGCCTCGCCTAACGCGCGGTCCGGTAGGCCGATGATTGCGAAGTTCGGCGTGCCGGCGGCGCTATCGGCTTCAACGCGCACGACGTATCCCTCGATGCCGAGCATCGCCGCCGAGAAGGCCAGAGAGAGCATTGCGCTTCCTCTGCGCGACGGCGCCGTGGCATCTAGGGGTAGGCTCCGAACGGCGGCCCAATGAATGACGGCGGCAATGAGCGCCGATATGGTCGCCGCCCTGGCTCAACTTGGCACGCTCTTCGTGATTGTGGCGAGCGTCGTGGCGGCGATGATCCAACTGCAGCACATGCGCGCCGGCAATCAGTTGGAGGCGCTGCTTTCGCTCGAGCGGGATTTTCACGGTCCCGAGCTGCAGTCGGCGCTTACGTACCTGCAGGAGCAGCTTCCGCAGCGGCTCGAGGACCCAGCCTATCGGCACGAGCTCGAGACGATCGGCTTCATCGACTACAAAGCGCATCCGGAAATGGTAGCCTGCAACTGGCTCAACGAGATGGGTACGCTAGTGAAGCGCGGCTTGGTCTCTGAGGATACGTTCATGGATCTGTTCGCGCGCTTGATCGCGTACTCGTGGCATCAGCTTTCTCCGGCGATCGCGATCATGCGTCGCAGGCGCGGTCAGTCGCAGTACCACGATTTCGAATACCTGGCTATGCGCGCGGCGCTTTGGCTCAAACGCAATCCCCACGGGATGTCGCCGCGCTCGTTCGCGCGCGCGCCGCTTCACGATCCCTGGCGCGATGCCGATCGAGAGAGGGAGAATCGCACTTCTCCACAGATTGCACACGATAATGTCACAGGCTGTGGACAATAGGCAGGAGGAGGCCACTTGAAAAGAGCGCTTGCTCGCGTCGCTTGGATCGGGATCGCTTGTACGGGACTGGCCGGCTGCTCGCACGGAGCTTCGCAGTCCGGCGCCTCTTCGGCTCCGGCCGGAGGGCAAGGATCCGCCCACAAAACGATCGGCGTTTCGATTCAGAACCGCGAGGCGCAATTCTATCAGGACATGGAATCGGGAATGCGCGACCAGGCCGCCAAATACGGCTATTCGTTGATCGTAGTCGACGCCAGCCGCGACAACGCCAAGCAGCAGAGCCAAGTCGAAGACTTCATCTCAAAACGCGTAGATGCGATCGTCCTTACGCCATACGATTCGCAGGCAATCGGCAGCGCGATCGCCGAGGCTAATGCGGCCAACATCCCCGTTTTCACCGCCGACATCGCGAGCACGAGTCGCGAAGGTCGCGTGTTCGCGCATATCGCCAGCGATAACGTGCAAGGCGGCTTCGTGGCCGGCAAGCTGCTTTGTCAGGCGGCCGGCTCGCGCGGAAGCGTCGCGATCATCGACGAGCCGGAGGTCACCAGCGTGCAAGATCGCGTCAAAGGTTTTAAGGAGGCGCTCGCGCAGATTTGTCCGGCCGTGACGGTCGTCGCCGACGTCGACTCGGGAGGAACGAGGGACAAAGCGAGCAGCGATGCCGGAGATATTCTGCAGGCGCACCGCGATTTGACCGGGATCTTCGGAATCAACGACGATTCGGCGCTCGGCGCATTGGCCGCGGTCAAAGCGGCGGGATTGACCGGAAAAATCGCGATCGTAGGTTACGATGCAACGCCCGAGGCTCGCACCGCCATCGCAAGCGGAGAGATGTACGGCGACGCGATTCAGTACCCGGCCAAAATCGGCTCGACAACGATCGAGGTCATTCACGATTACTTCGCCGGCAGAACTCCCGCGCCGGTCGTCAAGATCGCCGTCGGGGCCTACACGCGCGCCGGCGCCAAAGCGTCGCCGTAGCGCGTGCCGCTGCTCGAGATGCGCGGCATCGGGAAGAATTTTCCCGGCGTGCGCGCACTCTCCGACGTTTCGTTGACGCTTTCGGCGGGCGAAGTACTCGTGCTCGTCGGTGAAAACGGCGCCGGCAAGTCAACGCTGATGAAGATCCTGGCGGGTGCCATCCAAGCCGACGAAGGCGAAATCCTGATTGACGACGCGCGCGTTCGCATCGACAGCCCGCAAGATGCGCAGCGCCGAGGGATCGGCATGATCTATCAAGAGTTCACGCTCGTTCCCCAGCTTACGGCTCCGGCAAACATCAGCCTTGGCCACGAACCGACCAAAGCGGGCCTGATCGATGCCGCCGCGGTGCAAGCGCGCGCAGCGAAGGTTCTGTCGGACCTCGGCGTCGAGGTGCGATTCGACCTACCCGTTTCGCATATGTCGGTCGGGCAGCAGCAGCTCGTCGAAATCGCCAAGGCGTTGGCAATGTCGGCGCGCATCATCGTCATGGACGAACCGAGCGCCGCGCTCGCCGATCGCGAAATCGGGGGACTCTTCGCGGTCGTTGCGCGGCTTCGAGCGGCGGGAGCGGGCGTTATTTACATTTCTCATCGAATGGAGGAGCTCTCGCGCATCGCCGATCGCGTGATGGTGATGCGTGATGGAAAAGTCGTCGAAACGCGCGGCGCGCGCGACTTTCCAATCGAAGAAATCATTGCGGCAATGGTCGGTCGCCGCCTCGACGCGCACTTTCCGCCGTTGCCCGAGCTGCGCCGCGACGCTCCCGTTCGCTTAGACGTGCGCGGATTGAGTCGCGACGACGCGGTTTACGACGTCAGCTTCTCGGTACGGCAGGGCGAGATCGTCGGCCTAGCGGGATTGATCGGCGCCGGCCGGACCGAGATCGTGCGCGCAATCGCGGGAGCAGATGCGCTCGAGCATGGCGAGGTTCGCATCGACGGGACGGCGGTGCGCACCGGCCGGATCGGCGATGCCATCGAGGCCGGCATCGCTTTCATCACCGAGGATCGCAAAGCGCAAGGCTTAGTGCTCGGCATGACGGTGCGCGAAAACGTAACGCTTGCGCACCTGGGCGAGTTCGTAGATCGCGATTTTCTCGTCGATCTGGCCCGCGAACGCGCCGCGACCGAGCGAATGATCGGCGAGTTGCAAATCAAAACGCCCGGGACCGAACAACTCGTGCGCAACCTTTCCGGGGGCACGCAGCAAAAGGTCGTGCTGGCCAAGTGGCTGCTCGGCGACGCGCGGGTCTTCCTCTTCGACGAGCCGACGCGTGGGATAGACGTCGGCGCGAAGACCGAGATCTACAGGCTGATGCTCGAGCTGGCCGCGCGAGGCGCGGCGATCGTGATGGTGTCGAGCGAGCTGCCCGAAGTGCTCGGCATGTCGCATCGCATTCTAGTGGTGCGCAACGGACGGATCGCGGCCGAGTTCTTGCGCGCCGAGGCGAGGCCCGACCGGATCGTCGCCGTTGCGACCGGAGCCGCTGCGTGAAGAACGGCGATCGCCGTGCCTACTGGCTGCGAATCGCAGCGGCAGCGGCTTTTGTAATCTTGCTGATCGCGATCGTCGACGTCGCGTCGCGCGGCTCGTTCTTGGAGCCGAGTAACATCGTCCGCGTGCTGCGCCAAATTACGTACAACTGCATCCTGGGCGTCGGTCAAACCTTCGTGATCATCACCGCGGGCATCGATTTATCGGTCGGCTCGCTCGTCGCGCTGACCGGCGTCGTCGCAGCGCTGTTTGCAAACTCGGTACATCTGAGCGGCTTTCCGCTGATCGCAGCGACCCTGATCGTCGCCGTCGCGGTCGGAGCCATCGCCGGTTGGGTAAACGCCTTGCCGGTCGTTAAGCTCAACCTCCCACCGTTCATCACAACTCTGGCGATGCTCGAGATGGCGGTCGGCGCCGCGTTCATCCTTTCGCATGGTCGCCCGGTGGCGCTGCAAAGCGGCGACTTTCAAAATACCGGTATCGGCTCGTTTCTCGGGAGAGTAACGACGGCGCTCCATCTTCCGAGCATTCCGGTGCCGGTGATTTGGATGCTGGCGGTAATCGTGATTGCATCGGTGCTGCTTACCCGCACGCGCTTCGGTCGATACGTCTTCGCCATCGGCGGCAACGAAGAGGCAGCGCGGCTGGCCGGCATCAACGTGGCGCGTGTGAAGACCACGGTTTATATGATCAGCGGCGCCTGCGCGGCGATCGTCGGGTTTCTCTATATGGCGCTGTTCTCGTCGGGCTCGCCGCAAACGGGAACCGGCGACGAACTGCTCGAGTCGATCGCGGCGGTCGTGGTCGGCGGCACCAGCCTGATGGGCGGCCGCGGCAGCGTGATCGGAACCTTCTTCGGCGCGTTGCTGATCGGCGTGCTCTACAACGCGATGAACCTGCTCAACGTCGATTCGTATCTGCAAAAAGTGCTGCTCGGCGCAGTGATATTGCTCGCGGTCGTGCTCGACGAGCTCCGCAAGCGCTACTTGTCGCGCTAACACGCCGTCGGGGCAATTGCAAAAACCGATCCGAGACCGTTGGCGCCTCCTGCGAGCGCCGTTCCGTAGAAGCGCGACGTACCAGCGATCGTCCACCTGCGCAGTGTAGCGACTGGCCAAAAGCCGTCACCGTTGGCGCCGAAACTGTGCAAAACGCACTCGCCTTTTCCGGTAATCTCAATGCGGTAGATCGACCCAAGGCCCTTCTCGCCTCCGCCGTGGGTTGTTCCGTAGATAGCGTCGTCGTAGAGTCGTGGCTGTGCCTCAGGGAATGCGCCGTCCGGGTCGTTTTTGAAGCTGTACACCCACTTTATGCGCCCGGCGATCGAAAGCGCCAGCACCGTGCCTCGCTGATTTCTGCCGCCCGCCGACGTTGCGCCGTAGAGCGTCGTGCTATTGCTATATGCATCCAGGCCGACCGGATAATTCCCGGTTGCGGCGGTGAAACTAAGGATCGTCCGTTCTTGAGCCGGCGGTGAGATCGTCAACCTAAAGACGGTGCCGGCGTTCCCTTTTCCGCCCTGGCTAGTTACGCCGTAGAGGTCGCCGCCCACGTCGATAAGATTATTGAGTGGATACGCGCCGTCTGCCGATCCGCCCCTGAACGAGTAGACCGTAGTCTCCCCGGATGCACTCCAGGAGAAGATCGTGCCAAGACCGTAGGCGCCGCCGTACTCTGTCACGCCGTAGAACGTTCCGTTAACGGGCATAAGGAGTGCGCCGACCGGAGTCGCGCCGTCCTGTGGAGGCCCGGCAAACGAATAGAGCACACTTTCGTAGCCGGATGGACTGACCTCGAAGATCGTACCGCACCCGTGCGGGCAGCTGCTGGCGTTCTTCTCGCCCCCATAAGCGGTGGTACCGTAAAGAAACTCTTCGCTACCAGTCTTCGCAAGCGTCAAATCGGCTTCGGGAATCGCGCCGTCACCGTTGCCGCCAAACGAGTGCACGACTTTTTCGGTAACAGGATTGCTCGGATCGATCGAATAGACCGTCCCGCACCCAAGTGAGCATGGGCCGGGTGATGGGCCCGGCGTACCGCCGCCGTACGTCGCTCCGTAGAGCCGCTCCGTAGTAGGCGAGAACACGAGGCTCGAGTCTGGCGAGTTGCCGTCCGGCTGCGGCGAAAAACTGTAGAGCGTCGTGTACGACTGTGCCGGCTTCGCTTGGGCCCGCGCCGTCGCAGCCGGTTGCTGCGTCGCCGGCGCAAGCGAATCGGTCGCCTGCGAACAGCCCGCAATCATGACGACGGTGAGAAGTAACGATGCGCTTTTCACCGGATCATCATATCACCGTAGGGCACGCCCTGCGAGCAGGACCGCCGGTTCTTAAGCCCTAACGCAAAACACAACCGGGTTCCCGAAGGGGCTGAAATGAGAGATCTCCGTTTTACCGCCGCAGCGGTTGCCGTTTTGGCGATACTGCTCGGTTGTCGCTCGGGATTTACCACGGCCATGCTGCCTTCGGAAACGCCGCCACTGGCAGGCGTTTCCCGTCTGCTGAGCAGCAACTGCTACACTTCGGGGAACCTTACCGTGCAGGTCCGCGTTCCGACAAAGTACGGCATCGCCGAGATCGACGTAGCCGACACCATATACGGTTACGCAATTCTAGACGAATGCACGATTCCGGTCTCGTCTCGGTGTACCAAGAGCGGCGGCGATGACGTTTGTGAGGCGTATTTTAATGCTCCCTCCGGCCTCAACGACATCGAAACAGCCGCTTATACGTCGCGAGAGGGAACGCCGTTCGCGCGCGGGGCATTCCCCGAAACGATACCGGCGTCCGGGCATCAGGCACTCCGGCAAACCGTCGTCCTGGGTGGTTCGATTGCATCCGTTTCGATTGACCCTTTTCTCGGAAAGACGCTGCCCATCGGCCAAGGTGAGAACGCTTGGGTCGTCGCCCGAGATGCACAAAAGGAGGTGATCATCGGCGACTACACGCCGGCGATCTCAATATCGACCCATCATCTCTCCGCGTCGTCCCCGACGCTGAAGAACTCGTCGCAAGCCGAGCAAATGATTCTTACCTGGTTCGACCCATTGAACCTGACCTCCAAAAGTTCGGGTTCGGTCACGGCTAGCGTATCTTCAAAGGTAGCCAGCACCGCCTCCGTTAACCCGTTGAGCGGGATCGTGTACTTTACGCCGGGTCCTGACAGCACCGCGGTCGCGCCGGGGCCAGTAGCCACCGCTCCCGACGGAAAAAGCGTCTACTTTGCGATTAACGACAACACCGGATGTTCGACGCCCGGGAAGTGTAAAACCGAGATTTGGCGCTTCGACGTCGCGAGTGAGGCCTTCACCTCCGTGCCGCTGTCAAGCGTCCCCGGAGTAAGCCAGCTCTTCGTCGCGCACAATGGCACGCTTTGGATCGCGTCGTTCCAGCCGGTCGGAACGTGGTCCGCCTCACTTCCGGTTTTTCGCATGGCAGCGGGGAGTCTTTCAACGCCTTCGCCGCTCCCAAGCGATTTTGGGGAAGGTTCGGGCTTTGCGGAGTATCCCACCGGCACGCTTTGGATTAGCGGCTGCAGCGGGTCCAACTGTCTGCAGGATCAGGGCGGCTCCCCGATGCTGGCCGAGACGAGCACCTCGGGCGCTCCCGGCGCGCCAATCCAAACCG
>DASRXM010000054.1:0-38052 GCA_035654155.1 Candidatus Babeliales bacterium | reverse complement strand
ATCGCGTCGCCCAGCCTAACCTTGATCGTTTCGAGGTCGTGCTCGTGCATGATCGCTAAAAGCTCGCGCAGCGTCTGCGTCTCGTCGGGGTAGGCGTCCATTACGACGCGCCTTCTACGGGAAGCGCTGCAAGGACTCTTGCGGCGTCGAGCGGCAGGCGCCGGTCGCTTCGCAGCTCGAGGTCGCGCAGCACGATTTCGCCGGCCGCCAGTTCCGCGGTGCCCAAAATGAGCGCGTAACGAGCGCGATTGCGATCGGCGATTTTCAGATGCGCGAGCAGCTTTCGTTCGTCGTAATCAAAAAAGGTCGGCGCCTCGCGGCGGCGGCGGAGCTCTGCAACGATCGGCACCAAGACGGTTCGCGCCTGCGCGCCCAAGGCAATCGCTTGAATTCCGCGGCGCGCAGGGACCTCAGGTTCGCCGCGCGACCGCAGCATCATCAGCAAGCGTTCGATGCCCATGGCGAAACCGACGCCCGGGACGTCGGGGCCGCCGAGCGAGCGCACCAGACCGTCGTAGCGGCCGCCGCCGCAGACGCTGCTTTGCGCGCCGAGCACGCGCGACGTGATCTCGAAGACGGTGCGATCGTAATAATCCAAGCCACGCACGATGCGCGGATCGACGACGTACGGAATCTTCGCCAACTCAAGATAAACCTTAACCGCATCGAAGTGCTCGCGGCAGGCATCGCACAGAAACGACTCCAGCGCCGGCGCTGCCGCGATGAACGGCGCATCTGCCGGATCCTTGCTGTCGAGAAGGCGCAACGGATTACGCCGCGCTCGCACGCGCGCGTCCTCGCTCATCGCGCCCAGATGACGATCGAAATGCTCGAGCAACGCCTGCCGATAGCGCGGGCGACAGCGTTCGTCGCCCAGAGAGTTCAAGGAAAGCGTCGCGTCGGCGATTCCGTAGCCCGTCACGAGCTCCCAAGCAATCGAGATCACTTCGACGTCGGCTTCCGGACCCGCGAATCCAAAGCATTCCACGCCGAACTGATGTGACTGGCGGTAACGCCCCTTCTGGGGGCGCTCGTAACGAAAAATCGGGCCGATGTAGTACAGACGTAGCGGGCCCGCCGAGAAAAGATGGTGCTCGAGCGCGGCCCGCACTACCGGCGCCGTCCATTCGGGACGCAGTGTCAGCGAGCGCCCAGCGCGATCGGCGAACGTATACATCTCCTTGCTGACGATGTCGGTCTCTTCGCCGACTCCCCGAACGAACAGCTCGGTCGACTCGAAGAGCGGCGTGCGTATCTCCTGATAACCGCTGCGCTCGGCGATCGCGCGCATCCGCGCCTCCAAGGCGCTCCAGCGGCCCGATTCGGGAGGCAGAATATCGGGGGCGCCGCGCGGCGCGCTCAACTTCTCCGGCATGACGTGCACCACCGTTCGCTGCAACGGCGCACTAGCCATTGCGCGCGCGCGAGTGATTGCGTTTGGTGCGCGTTCTTCTGTACGGAGCCGCCGCGCTCGCGCTTGCGGTAATTTCGTCGCCGGACTCGCTGCGATCGGCGCTCGCAGCCGCGGCGAGCGCGCTCATCGAGGCGACGCCGTTCTTGTTTGCCGGCGCCGTTCTTTCGCGTCTACTTCGTCGATACGATTGGCTGGCAGCGTATCTCGGGTGCGGTTGCACGCGCGGCCCGTCGGCGCGTTCGCTGCCGGCGGCGGGAGCGACGTGGCTGCTCTTCGGACCGTTCGTTGCGGTAGGCCGCTGTCTTTGCGCGGAGCTGGTCGCGCGCGTGCTATGCCGGCGCAACGGCGACAGTTGCGCCGGCGCCGGCTCGCGCGTGCTCGCCGAGCTGCGCGCAGTACTTCCGTACGCGATTGCGGCGGGGGTGACGATGCAACTCTTGGGCACATTCGATCCGTCGCGGCTTTCGCCGGTTGCCGGCGCATTGTTCGGAACGTTGCTGGGATTGCTCGCCGCGCCGTGCGCGCTCGGGGCGATCGCGCTTGCGGGCGTGCTGCGCGTGCACGCTCCGGCCGCGGCGGCTGCGTTTCTTTGCGTTGCCGGCATCCTCGATCTGCGCACGCTCTCGCCGCGGTCGAGCCGACCGGCCGACGAAGACGCTTTTGCGTACCTGCTGCTCGCAGCGGCGCTTGCGATCGTGGCGTGGCACCGCGGTGACGCGCTCGTCAATCCGGCCTTCACGCCGGCGCTGTGGTGCTGCGCGATTGCAGCGGTAGGCGCTTCGCTGACGTATCGAAGGCAGCGATCGTCTGCCGCTCGGCTTGCGCCCGCGCTCATGTTGACCGGAGCGCTGCTCGCGGCACCGGCGCCGCAATACCGGGCAACGGAGACAACCCTGCGCGACTTGTTCGCGGGCGAGCGACTAACGTTTACCGGCGCGCTCGCGCGCAACGGAAACGCGAGCGCCATCGTTCGCTACGCGATTACGTGCTGCCGGGCGGACGCGGCACCGGTCGCGGTGCGCCTCGTCGAGGCGCCGCGATACCCGATCGGCACGTGGCTGCGGGTCGAAGGTTCCATCGAAGACGCGGGCGGCGACTTTCGCCTCGTTCCACGGCGGATCGAGCGCGTTGCGCCGCCCGCGGATCCGTTTATCTACTTATGATGAACTTTTGCCGAAACGACGCTTCGGACTACCTCCCCAAGATTGGGACCCCGCCGCGCGAGCGCTCGTCGCGGCAGCTCCATGTGCCCCCTTCGACTCGCGCGCTCGCTCAGGGCTGCGCTTCGCGCAGGCACAAAGGAACTTAGGTGTGTCATCCTGAGCGAAGCGACCGTAGGGAGCGAAGTCGAAGGACGCGCTTACGGGGTCCCAACCTAGGGCAGATCCACCCGAAGCACAGCGCGCAGCGAGTGGCCGTCGTGCACGGTGATGTCGTCGATTCGCCACGCGCCGTCTTGCCGCACGATCGCCTTGATACGCTCGGGTGGGGCGCCGTGCACGTACCAGATCGCAACGGGAACCTCCGCGACTCCGTTGCGCACGCTCGCGGCGCCGATTTGGATCTTTGACGCCGTCAGCTGCGCGTCAACGAACGGGTCCCAGTCGAGGATCGCTTGATGCGTGCGCGTTTGCTCGGCTAGCACCGCCGTTAGTTCGCGATAAAATCCGTCCGTCAAGTACGGTTTGGCCCCCACCAGGCCTGCGGGCTGCGACCAAGGCTCAGCCGAGCCCTGTCCGTGCTTCGAGTACCAAACGTAGAAGCTGCTGACCGTGGCGCTCGGGGAGTTCGGCGCCGCGGGCGGCGTCGCGGAAACCAGCAACGCCGCAATAACGGCGGCGATCACGAAAGGTTTGCTTTGCTTCGAGGCTCCAGCAGTTCGATCGGAATGCCGTTGGGATCTTCGACGAAGGCGATGGCGCGCGTCCCGCTGGGCGATCTGTAGACGTCCTTGAGAATCTTAACGCCTTTTGCGCGCAGCCCGTCGACGTATCGGCGCAGGTCGCCGTCGGCTTCGAGCGCCAGGTGCTCGTAGCGATTCCCGAGCTGATACGGCGGGTGCTCCTCCAGGTCGTAAACTAGCTCGATATACGCGTTCCAATCGCGGCCCACGAACGCCATGTCGGCGTTACCCGGATAATGATACGGGCCGTCGAGCAACTTCAACCCTAACTTCTCGGTGTAGAAATCGATCGACTCCTTCATGTCGTTAACGAAGATCGAGGTGTGCAAAAACTTAGGCATCGATGACTCTCGTTTTCATCAGTGTAAGAAATAGCGGTAGGACGAAAAAACCAGCGCGACGCCGCGGCGGTCGGCGGCGGCAATGACTTCGTCGTCGCGGATCGATCCGCCCGGCGCGATGATGGCGGTGCAGCCACCGTCGACCGCGGCCTCTACGCCGTCGGCGAACGGAAAGAAGCCGTCGCTGGCGCAGGCTGCCTCGCGCGCGTTCTCGCCCGCGCGCTGCGCCGCGATCTGCACCGCGCTGACGCGATTAGTCTGACCAGCGCAGATGCCGCGCGTCGTGCCGCCTTTCACGATCACGATGCCGTTGCTCTTGACGTGGCGCACGACGTCCCATGCGAAGGCCAAATCGTGCCATTGCGCGGCTGACGGCTCGCGCCGGCTCACGATTCGCCATGCCTCCGCGGGCGCATCCGGATCGTCGTTTTCGGCGAGTACTCCGCCCAGTGCGCTACGCAAGCGCAACTCGTGCGCCAACTCGTCGGGCAAACCCGGCGGGAACCGCATGATCCGCAGATTCTTGCGTCGTTCCAAGACGCCCAGCGCGTCGTCGTCAAAATCCGGCGCGGCGACGATTTCCAGGAAGAACTCGCTCAAGCAAAGCGCGGCCTCGCGGTCGATCGCCGTGTCGGCCGCGACGATGCCGCCGTAGGCCGAAATGGCATCAGCATAGAGCGCCTCGCGTACGGCGATCGCCGCGCTCGAGCGCTGCGCGACGCCGCACGGCACCGCATGCTTGACCACTCCCGCGCGCACGAACCGGGCGTGCTCGCTGCCGAACTGCGCTCCAAGCGGGGCGCGAGAAAGCAACCGCAGCGCGGCGTCCAGATCGAGCAAGTTATTATACGAAAGCGCCTTTCCGTGCAGCTGCTCGGGTAATCGTTCGACCCGATCGAGATAGAAGGCCGCGCGTTCTTGGGGATTGGTTCCGTAGCGCAGCCGCTTGGCAAGCGGCAGCGTGAGCGCGAGCGCACCGGGCAACTGGCTGGGAAGCACTTCGCCGGCGGCCGCGAGATAATGCGAGATTGCGACGTCGTATTCGGCAGTGCGCTCGAATGCCGCGATTGCGAGCTTGCGCAACAGCTCCGCAGAAACGTCGTCCGCTTCAAACGCGCGGCGATACTCCTCGTATTGCGAGGGATGCGTCAAAACGGCGACGTGCTCGAAATTCTTCGCGGCAGCCCGCAGCAACGCGACTCCTCCGATGTCTATCTGCTCGATCGCCTCTTGCAGCGTCGTGCCGTCCCGTGCCACCGTCGCTTCGAACGGGTACAGATTGACGGCAACCACGACGATTTCCGGGATCGCGTACTTACCGGCCTGCGAAACGTGAGCGGAATCGCCGCGATCGTAAAGGATCGCGCCGAAGACTTTCGGATGCAGCGTCTTGACGCGCCCCCCGAAAAGCGCCGGGAAACCCGTCAGCTCCTCGACGTCGCGGGCCGGCACGCCGCGCTCGGCTAAGAACGCTCGCGTTCCTCCGGTCGCGTAAATTGCGACGCCGCGTTCGGCAAGGCTGCGGCCCAGCTCCGCGGCACCAGTCTTGTCGGAAAGCGAGAGAAGTGCGGCGCGCTGCGTTGCCGGCGCGTTAGGCAAGCAGCGCCTCGGCTTGGTGCGCGAGTTCGGCGGAGACGATCGCGCTCACCCCCGGCTCGCGCGTCGTTACGCCGTAAATCCGATCGGCCATCTCCATCGTTTTCTTGTTATGCGTGACGATGATCATCTGGGAGTGTTCCGCGAACTCGCGTACCATCGCGCAGAACCGGTCGATGTTGGCGTCGTCGAGCGCCGCATCGACCTCGTCGAGCAAATAAAACGGCGCCGGTTTGGTCGCAATTAATGCGAAGATCAAAGCCGCCGCGGTCATCGCGCGTTCGCCGCCTGAGAGCGCCGCCAACGGCATTTCTTTTTTGCCCGGTGGCCGGACCGCGATTTCGATGCCCGTCTCGGCCAAGTTTTCCGGCTGCGTCTGCCACATCTTGGCCTCGCCGCCGGCAAAGAGCCGCCCGTACATCTGGGCAAACGCATCGGCAACGCGCGCAAAGGTTTCGTTAAACTGTGCCTGCGTTTCGCGTTCGATTTCTCGGATCGATTCGAGCAGCGTTTCACGCGCTTGCGCGAGGTCGGCGAGCTGCGCGCTCAAGAATGCTTCGCGCTCGGCGACCTCTGCGCGCTCGGACTCCGCGTTGAGATTTACATTGGCCTGCAGCCGCGCCAGCTCGTCGCGCAGGCGCGGCAGCTCGTCGACGACGCTGTCGGCCTCCGAGACATAGCGGGTTTCCACGTCGCCGCACTCGTCTTGAGTTGCCGGGTTCTGGGCGAACTGCGAAACGAGTAATCCGAGCTCGGCCTCGATCTGCGCGAGACGCGTGCGATCTCGCTCTCCGCCCGCAGCCGTCTCCCGCTCCGCCTGCTGAGCCGCGTGCAGCTCCGCTTCCAGCGCAGTTTGCCGCGCCGACGACGCTTCGCGATCGGCTCGCGACGTTTCGAGCCGCTCGTCAAGTGTAGCAACCCCGTGCTTGAGACCCTCGACGTGCGCGTGAAGCGTGCGCGTCTCTGCAACCAGCGACGTAATTTGGGACAGCATCTCCTCGCGCGCCAATCCGCCGCGTTCCCGATCTTGGTCGAGCATCGCGAGGCGTGCGCGAGCCGCATCGCGTTCGGCCGAAAGCCCGGCCGCCCGTTCGCGCAGCTCGGCCACGCGCCGGCCGATTGACGTCTGCGCGCCTTCAGCGCGCCCGATCTCTTCGCGAACCAGCGCGAGCTGATTTTCAAGCTGTCCCCGCCGGTCGTCACCGCGCTGCGCATCCGGTTCGCCATGCTCGTATTCGCGTTGCTGCTCTCTCGCGCGCGCGGCTCGCGCGTGAAAGTCCTCAGCCGCCACGCGCGCCGCCTCGAGATCGGCGCGCGTGCGCTCGACCTCGGCAACGAGCGCCGCGATTTCCGCTCGCAGACCGACGAGCTGCGATTCCAGCTGCGACTGGCGTTCTCGCGCCGCATCGCGAGCGCCGATTGTGCCGTCGGCACGAAGGTGAGCCGCGCGCAAGGCCTGCTCGGCCTCCTCGAGCTTTGCACGCAACTCGACCAGCGACTCGCGAAGGCTGGCCGCCTGAAAGCGTCGCGACAGGATCGAGCGCTCGCGCACGAAGCGTCCTCCGGTGATCGCGCCGCCGCCAGTGATTTGTTCGCCGCCGAGGGTGACGATCGTATCGCGCAGGCCGCGCCCTCGCACCAGCTCGATTCCCGTCTCGAGCCGGTCTACGATCAACACGTTCCCGACGAGGAAGTTGACGATTCCCGTAAACCGCGGCGCGGTGCGCACGAGCGTGTGCGCGTAGCCGATGACGCCGGAAAGCCCAGTGAGGTTGTCGTCGAGGCGGCGCCCCTCGCGGTTTGCAAGCGTATCGAGCGGAAGAAAGGTCGCGCGTCCGGCCTCCTTGCGGTTGAGAAACTCGACGCAGCGTTCCGCATCCTCGGAAGTCGAGGTGACGACATTGGAGAGCCTGGCGCCGAATGCCACGTCGAGTGCGCGCGCGTACCGCTCGTCGGTCGTAATGAGATTTGAGACGATCCCCTCGATGCCGCGCAACTCGCCGCGCTGCCAGGCATCTACGATCGCGCGCGTGCCGGGAACGTGCCCTTCGAGCGAGTTCTCGAGCTCTTCGATCGTGTGCAGCCGCGACTCCGCGGCCTTCACTTCCCCGGACCGATCGCGATGCAGGGCCACCGCCCCTGTGACCTCCTGCTGGGCGACGGATGCTTCTCGCCCGGCATCTTCCGCGCGCCCTCGCCCATCGAGCAGATCTTCCTCGGCTTTCTGGAGCGCGCGGCTGCGTTCGCTGTGACGGTGCAGCGCCGCGCCGGCTGCTATCTCGAGCTGCTCCGCACGCTCGCGAGCGACTCGGTGTTCGTCGTCGAGCCGTTCGGCCTCAGCGCGCAGGGTCGTCGCGTGAACGCGACGCTCGGCCTGACGCGCGGTCAACTCGGCATTCGCCGTCTCGACCTCGCGCAGCCGTTCGAAGAGCGTTTCGAGGCTGGCGCGAGCGGTTCCAAGCGCGGCTGCGGCTTCTGACTCGCCCACCTTGGCGGTTTCGATCTCGCCGGCGACCGGTTCGAGCCGTTGCTCCAGCCCGGCAATCGCTTCGATCAAGGATGCGCGTTCCTGTGCGACACGCTCCGCGTCTTGCGAAGTCTGCGTGGATTGCCGTTCGAGTGCCTCGCGCCGCGCCAGCGCAGCGGCGTATTGTGCCTCCAGGCGCGCGAGGTCCGCGCGTTTGCTCTGCGCCTGCGAGCGAAGTTCTTCGAGCTCCAATTCGCGCCGGTACAGTTGCGTGCGTAGCTGCGCGACGTCGCCGGCCAGCGACTCGGACCTGCCGGCGGCGGCAACGCGGAGTTCCTCGTTCTTGCCGATCTCCTCGCGCAGCGACGCGGACTCCGCGCGGCGCGTTTGCGTGGCGCGCAGATAACTCAGAATTTCGAGATCGCGGACGCGCGCGCTCACGCGACGATATCGGCGGGCGCGGCGCATCTGCGTTTCCAGTTCCGGGATCCGCCGCTCGAGCTCGGATATCAGGTCGCTGATTCGGATCGCATTCTGCTCGGTACGCTCGAGGCGGCGCATCGATTCCGCTTTGCGGGAGAGGAACTTGCCGATGCCGGCCGTCTCTTCGAAAAGAGCTCGCCGGTCGACCGGCTTGCTGGTGAGAATCGCGTCGATCTGTCCTTGCGAAACGATCGCATACGATCCCGGGCCCAAACCAGTTCCCATCAACAGATCCACGATGTCCCGCAATCGCACCTGGGCGCGATTGATGAAGTATTCGCTTTCGCCGACGCGATACGCGCGACGCGTGATCTCGACCTCGTTGAAGCCGATCGGCAACGACCGGTCGGCGTTGTCGAAAAGAACCGAGACTTCGGCCAAGCCCAGTGGCTTGCGCAGATCGTTGCCGGAAAAAATGACGTCTTCAAGAGCGCGCGAACGTAGGCTCTTGGTCGACGTCTCGCCGAGCGCCCAGCGAAATGCGTCGACTAAATTCGACTTTCCCGATCCGTTCGGGCCGACGATCGCCGAAACGCCCTCGCCAAACTCGAGAACCGTCGGCTCGGCGAACGTTTTGAACCCAAACGCCCGAATACGCCTAAGCTTCATTTTGAGTGCGTTGCACTCCGCGCAACGCTTGGGCGTTTCGCCTTCGCCTTCGGAACCTCGCTCCGAAGACTCGGCTCCACGCCCCCGCGCTCACTATCGCCGCGCGGGTCCCCAATGATCTCTAACGCTGCTTGCGCGGCGGCTTGCTGTGCGGCTTTTTTCGACGATCCCTCGCCGCGGCCAAGAATCTTGCCGTTCACGCTGACGCGCGAGCGGAAGGCGGGTCGCTGTGGCGTGCCGCGGCTCGTTTCGCGGTAGACGGGGGTCGCCGCCAAATGCGACTGCGAATAGTGCTGGAGTCTCGTCTTAGCATCGAGCAGCGCGTCGGCGGAATGATCGATCTGCTCGATGTGCTGCTCGAGCACGAACTTCCGCGCCTTCTCGAGGCCGAAACGCAAGTAGAGCGCAGCCACGAATGCCTCGAAGGCATCAGCCAGCACCGAAGTGTTCTCGGCGCCGCCCGCCGCACGCATACCCGCGCCCAGCCGCGTCAGCGCGCCGAAACCGAGCCGCTTGGCCGTGATTGCAAGCCGGGCATCATTAACGATGGCTGCCCGGCGTAACGTGAGCAATCCTTCGGGCTCGTCGCTGAATCGTTCGAAGACCCACTCGGCCGCGATGCATCCGAGCACGGAATCTCCGAGAAACTCCATCCGGTCGTTCGAGCCGCCGCCGTGCTCTCTCGCATAACTCTGATGGGCAAACGCCGCCTCGAACAGCGTCAAGTCGCTGTTTCTGGCCGCACTTGCAATCCGAAGCAGGGCGCGCAAGCGCCTCCGATACGTTTCGCCGCTCACCGCAGTCGCCCGTCGCTACTCCGTGGTCCGGACCTTGCCGAAGACGATCACGCTGTTATGTCCACCGAATCCGAAGGAGTTTGAAAGCGCGGTCCGGATCGGCGCGTGACGCGCGACGTTGGGCACATAGTCGAGCCTGCACTCCGGGTCGGGAAACTCGTAGTTGGTGGTCGGCGGCATAATGTCGTGGGCCACGGCTAGCGCGGTCGCGACGCCTTCGATCCCACCCGCCGCACCAAGCGCGTGACCGTGCATCGATTTCGTCGAGCTGACCCCGATTTCGTACGCGTGCTCGCCGAAGGTTTTTTCGATCGCCTTGGATTCCGCGGGGTCGCCAACGGGCGTCGAGGTCCCGTGCGCGTTGATGTAGTCTACGTCGTCGGGCGTGATGCCGGCGCTGCTAAAGGCGCGCGCGAAAGCGAGCAGAACGCCGCTTCCGTCGGGGTCCGGCGCGACCAGGTCGTAGGCATCGCTCGACTGTCCGTAACCCAGCAGCTCGCAATAGATCGTAGCTCCGCGCGCGCGGGCGTGCTCGTACTCCTCGAGGACCAGGATGCCCGCGCCTTCCCCCAAAACGAAGCCGTCGCGCTCGCGATCGAACGGACGGCTTGCGCGCGAGGGTTCGTCGTTCCGCGTTGAGAGCGCGCGCATCGAGCAGAAGCCTCCGATTGCCAGCGGAGAGACCGTCGCCTCGCTGCCCCCGGTGATCATCGCGATCGCATCGCCGTGCACGATGGCGTTGTAGGCCGTGGCGATCGCGTCATTTGCGCTCGCGCATGCGCTCGCTGCGGCAAAAAACGGTCCGCGATATCCATAGGCCATCGAAATGTGCGCAGGCGCCGCGTTTGCCATCAGCATTGGTATGAAGAACGGCGTCACTTTCGCCCACGTTCCGTTTTCGTTGGCCTTGTCGGAGTTGAGCCAGAACGTAATGATGCCGCCGATTCCGGTTCCGATCACCCCGCCGACGCGTTGCTTGAACTCGGGATCTTCGGGGAGTTTTGCATCTTCGATTGCTTCGCGCGCGGCGACGAACGCAAACTGCGTGAACCGGTCCATGCGCCGCGCTTCCTTGCGCCCGATCAGCCGTTCGGGGTCGAACTCTTTGACCTCGCCGGCGATGCGAGCATCGAATCGGGCCGCATCGAATGCCGTGATGGGAGCTATCCCGGACTCGCCGGCGACCAGACGTCTCCAAAACTCATCGCGGGTGTTTCCGACCGGGGTCACGGCGCCCAGCCCGGTCACGACGACCCGCCGGCGGCCGAGCGGCTGGATACTCGAAGCGCTCAAAACTTCAGCAAGTTACGGCGACCCTGGGGTGCATCCCCGCCGAGCGACACTTGCGCCCGCCCCACGCCGCTGGCTATAATCAGGGGCTGTCTGCCGCCTGGTGTGGGGCATTACTTTTTCGCTAAAGGGACGTTATGAAGCGGACGTATCAGCCGCATAATCGCCGCCGCAAACGCGTACACGGCTTCTTGGAACGAATGCAAACAAAATCCGGACGTAAGGTGCTCGCTCGCCGCCGCAAGAAGGGGCGTCATCGTCTCACCGTCTGATGCGCCGTTTTGCAAGCCTGAACCGCCAAGCGGATTTTGCCCGCTTGCGCCGGCAAGGGCGGCGCGCGTCGAGTAGGAGTCTGGTCCTTTATCGCACTGACCCGCTTCCGGGCGATCCGTCCTCCTTGGTCGGCATCACGGTAAGCAAATCGATCGGAAAGGCCGTTATCCGCAACAAGCTGCGCCGCCGGCTGTCGGCGATCGTCAACGAAGCGCTCGCGCATCACCGCGCGATGCGGTTGCTCGTCGTGGCTCGGCCGATCGCGGCGCAGGCCGCGTTCGCCGATCTGCGCTCTGAAGTGAGCGCCGCCCTCGGGCGGGCCTCGTAAACTCGTGCGGCAGCTTTTAATTGCGCTGATCCGGCTGTACCAGCTCGCCGTTTCGCCGCTGCTGCCGCCGGCCTGCCGGTTCTATCCCAGCTGCTCGCAGTATGCGCTTGGCGCGTTTGCGCGGCATGGCGTCGCCCGCGGCGCGTGGCTTGCGCTCGCGCGCATCGCGCGCTGTCACCCGTGGCACCCCGGCGGAGTCGATTTCGTCCCCGAGGCTCGGAGCCGCCGGTGCACCTAATCTTAGCGACGTCGTGGCTCGACCCGTTCGTCAACGCGCTGTCATTCGTTCTTCTTTCGATCGACAAGGTCGTCCGCAATCTCGGTTGGAGCCTGATCGTTCTCGCGGCCTTTGTCCGGCTTCTCTTTTGGGGGCTGAACACGGCGCAATTCAAAGCCTTCCTGAAAATGCAGAAGATCGCCCCGCAGCTCAAGCGAGTTCAAGAGCGCTACAAAGACGATCGCCAAAAGCAGCAACAAGAGGTGATGGCGCTCTACAAAGAGCACGGCGTCAATCCGATGGCCGGGTGCTGGCCGATGCTGGTTCAGTATCCGGTCATCATCAGCGTCTATTACGTCGTGCTCAATCACAAAACGCTCTTCGAAAATCAAAACTGGTTATGGATCGGCAGCGGGCTTACGCACGCCGCCACAGCGCCCGCGCTCTTCGGGGTTCACATTCTCGCCGCGAGTCTGGCCCATCCCGACCTCGTTCTGATACTGCTGTATGCGTTTTCGATGTATCTGAGCGTCCGCTACGTGAGCATGCCGGCCACCGATCCCCAGCAAGCTCAAACCCAGCGGATGATGGCGGTGATCTCGCCGGTCATGTTGGGATTTCTCGGATGGAAGTATCAGTGGCCGTCGGCAATGGTGCTGTACTGGTTTGCCTATAATGCCTTCACGATGGGGCAGCAGTTCTATCTGCTGCGCCGTTACCACCAGCCGCTCGCGCTGCTCGACAGCGAGCACCCGATCACCGAGAGCGTTGGCGGCTCCGGCGTTCCGGGAAAAGCGAACGCGGCAAAGCCGCCCGCCGGCGTCAACGGGGTTGCCTCGCCGAAGACGCGATCCGCGCGGTCGAAACGAAAGAACAAACGAGGCGCATAAGGTTTTCAATATGCTGTACGAAGACGATTTCGAGTTTGAAGAGCAGCCCGCAGACGTACGGGACCGTACGATCGGCGGCAAGCCCGGGTCCGGCGGGCGCGGCGGCG
Source organism: Candidatus Babeliales bacterium (assembly GCA_035654155.1). GTDB lineage: Bacteria > Vulcanimicrobiota > Vulcanimicrobiia > Vulcanimicrobiales > Vulcanimicrobiaceae > Cybelea. The sequence goes on along the minus strand of DASRXM010000054.1, from coordinate 25,337 downwards.
GGACGCGCCGTCGCCGCGAGCCTCGGCGCGCCCACAGCCCCTCGAGGGAGCGCGGCACGGAAGTCCCCGACGACGCCAAGCCGGCGCGCGACTTACTGGTCGAAATACTCGACAAGATGGGAGTCGGACCGGTTGACATCAGCTACGTCAGCCGTCCCGAGGGCGAGTACCTCGAGATCGGCGGTCCACACTTGGGCATGCTGATCGGACGGCACGGCAACACGCTGGAAGCGCTCAATCTGATCTTCAACAACTCGTTCAACGCCGGCGTTCGCGCAAACCGCCGTTACTACACGATCGACGCGGAAGGCTATCGCGCGCACCGAGCCGATCAACTGAAGCACCTCGCCCTTGCCACGCTCGAGCGTTGCATGCGCGAGCACAAGCCTCAAAAGCTGGAACCGATGCTTCCGTCCGAGCGCAAGATCATTCATCTCGCGCTCGCGAGCTCCGAGCTCGTGCGGACCGAGTCTGAAGGAGAGGAGCCCGAGCGGCGCGTCGTTGTCCATCCGCGCTAGGGAAGAGGACACGATCGTCGCGGTTGCGACGCCGCCCGGGAAGGGCGCCATTGCAATCGTCCGCGTGAGCGGACCGCACGTTGCGCACCTGATCTCTCGAACGGTTCGAACCAAGGGCCGGCTGCGCGCGCGGGTCGCGACGCGCGCCACCATCGTCGACGAAGGCGGGGAGCACCTCGACGAAGGGCTTGCGCTTTTTTTCCGCGCGCCGCGCAGTTACACGGGCGAGGACATGCTCGAGCTGCAGATCCACGGCTCCCCCGTGATCGCCCGCGAAATCGTTCGCGCGCTGCTGGCCTGCGGCGCGCGCCTCGCGCAGCCGGGCGAGTTCACTCGCCGCGCTTTTCTCAACGGCAAGCTGGATTTACACGCTGCCGCGGCCGTCGCCGACGTGGTTGAAGCGGAAACCCGCGCCGCGGCCCGGGCGGCGTTGGCGAACCTGGGTGGCGGACTTGCGGCCGAGATTCAAGCGCTGCGCAATCTGCTTGCCGGCACGCTCGAAGAGCTTGCCGCAGCGATCGACTTCCCCGACGAGGTCCCCGAGCCCGACCGCGCGCGGCTCGAACAGCAAGCCGGCGTGCTCCTCGCATCGCTTTTGCAGCTTCGCCGCGACGGCGAAGTCGGACGGCTCGTCCGCGAGGGCGTCCCGGTTGCGATCGTCGGACCCCCGAATGCGGGCAAATCGTCGCTGCTAAACGCGCTCCTGGGCGAGGACCGCGCCATCGTATCCGACGTTCCGGGAACGACCCGGGACACGATCGAGGAGAGCGTCGTCATCGACGGCGTTCCGGTCCGCTTGGTCGATACCGCGGGGATTCGCAGTCACGTGGACCGCCTCGAGGGACTCGGCATCGAACGCACCGAGCGCGCTCTGCACGAGGCTCGAATCGCGCTGCTCGTGTTGGACGGTTCGCTACCGCTCGGGCCCGAGGCTCAAAACCTGCTGCAACGCACGCTTGCGCGCGACCGAATACTCTTTTTCAATAAGGCCGATCTCGGCACGCTGGGCGTCGTCGAAGGCTCCGAAGCCGTCGTCGGGAGCGTGCGCGACCCTGCAACGCTCGCCGCGCTGCAACGCGCCATCGCCCAGGCCGGCTGGGGCGGCGAAGCCTTTGACGCGTCGCGTCCGCATCTGGTCGCTTTGCACGAGTTCGAGGCCGTGAACGTGGCGATCGGCGCGCTGGAGCGGGCCGTCCGAACGCTGCGCTCGGACGATCCGCTCGACTTCATCACCGGCGAACTCCAGCGCGCATTTTCGGCGCTGGGGCATGTAAGCGAGCGGGTCGCCGCCGAAGAGGTTATTGACGGGATCTTCTCCCGATTCTGCATCGGAAAATAACTTCTCGATCCGCAAGGACGCGAAAGGGGAATCGTATGCGGCGCATTCTTCTCATCGGGCTCGCGGCACTGGCGCTGCTGGCGCCTGCGACCGCGCAAGCGAAAATCGTTTCTGCCTTCGGCGTGACGATCGTCAGCTGTGTCGTCAACTCGAACGGCAACAACCTCACCAACGGCATCAACATCGTCTACTACAACACGCACGACTCACCGGCGACCGAGGTGGATTTTCTCGTGAACTATTACGGTCATAAATACATCTTGATCGACAAGGGCAGTTTCACGCGTGGCGCCCAAATCAACCACAATCTCACGAACGCGCTGACCGGCCAGCCTTGGGAAGGCCCAACGCCCAAACGCTGCACGGTCAACCGAGTCTATTTGGCGAACGGCAATGTCTTCCAGTAGCGTTGTGCAGGGTCCGATCTTAAACGCCATCGCGCGAAACTGGTGGATGTGGTTGATCCGGGGCATCGCGGCGATAGTCTTCGGCATTCTGGCGTTCTGGTGGCCCGGAGCGACGATCGTCGTTCTCGGCATCTTGTTCGGTGCCTACGCGTTCGTCGACGGCATCTTCGCAATAGTGGCAACCGTGCAAGCGGCCGAACATCAACAGCGCTGGTGGCCGTTGCTGGTCGAGGGAATCATCGGTCTTCTCATCGCCGCAATCACCTTCTACGACATCCGCATTACCTTGCTCGCGCTTTATTTTACGATCGCGGCGTGGGCCTTCCTGACGGGCATCTTCGAGCTCGTCGCCGCAGTGCAGCTGCGTAAGCACATTGCGAACGAGATCTGGTTGATCATCGGCGGTATCGCGTCGATCGCGTTCGGCGCGTTGATGATCGCGTTTCCGCTGGCCGGCGCGCTTGCCATCATATGGTTAATCGCGGCCTATGCGGTGATCTTCGGGTTCATCATGATCGCCTTTTCGCTGCGCCTGCGCGCGCACGCAACCGCCTAGACGTGGGAATCGACGCCGGCACGATCGTCGTCGGCGGCGGTCATGCCGGCGTCGAAGCCGCACTTGCATCGGCGCGCATCGGCGTGCCGACCCTGCTGGTTACCGGCGATCCGGAAAAAATTTGCACGCTTCCGTGCAATCCGTCGATCGGCGGCAGCGCGAAAGGTCAGCTCGTCCGCGAAATCGACGCGCTGGGCGGCGCTATGGGCCGGCTCGCCGACAGCTGCAGCCTGCACGCGCGATTTCTCAACGAAAGTAAAGGCCCGTCTGTTCGCGCCTTGCGTCAACAAATGGATAAGCCGGCGTACGCGCGCGCCGCGTTGGCGCTTTTGCGCGCACAGTCCAACCTCGAGATCGTGCAGGGGATGGTTGAAGATCTCGTCGTCGAGGGCTCGCGCGTGCGCGGCGTGCAGTGCGTCGACGGCGCCCGATGGCTCGGCCGCGCGGTCGTCCTCGCAACCGGAACCTTTCTTGCGGGAAAATCTTTCCGGGGCGACGTCGTCCTCGACGAGGGCCGATTCGGCGAGGCGCCTGCCGTCGGGCTGGCGGCGGCGCTGCGCCGCCTCGGGTTTCCGACCGTCCGGCTCAAGACCGGAACGCCGCCTCGGGTCGACAAGTGCAGCGTCGACTACGACGCGATGACCCTTCAGCCGCCTAGTGCCCGGCCGCTGCTTTTCTCGTACTCGAGCGAAGCACGGTTTGCCGGCCCTCAATTGCCTTGCTACCTGACACAAACGAACGCTCGAACGCACGCTCTGGTGCGCGAGAATCTGCACCGCTCGCCGCTTTACGGCCTCGATCTGATCCGGGGCGTCGGGCCACGTTACTGCCCATCGATCGAAGACAAGGTCGTTAAGTTCGCGCATAATCCGACCCACCAGATTTTCGTGGAGCCCGAGGGCTGGAACGAGCCGAGCCTGTACGTCGGCGGCTTTTCGACGTCGTTGCCGGCCGAAGTGCAGCTGGCCATGTTGTGGACGCTTCCGGGATTGGAGTCGTGCGCGATCCTGCGCGCGGGCTATGCCGTCGAATACGACATGGTTCCGCCGACCGAGCTACGCGAAACGCTCGAAACGCGCCGTATCGCGGGGCTCTATCACTGCGGCCAGCTCAACGGAACCTCCGGCTACGAGGAAGCCGCCGCGCAAGGCCTGCTCGCAGGCATCAATGCCGCCCGCGCCGTGCGCGGCGATGAGCCGTTGCGGTTAGGACGCGCGCAAGCCTACATGGGTGTGCTCGTCGACGATCTGGTGACCAAGGGCGTCGACGAACCGTACCGCATGCTTACGTCGCGGGCCGAGCATCGCGTGGTGCTGCGACACGACAATGCGGATCTGCGGTTGACGCCGCTCGGCCGTGCCGCGGGACTCATCGACGATGCGGCGTGGGAAGCGTTCGCGCAGCGGCGTAGCGCATTGCGCGCAGGATTAAAGCGTGCCGAACGTACGCGTCTGCGGACGAGCCGGATCGGAAACGACGTATTCGGCTCCGGAAGCACGCTTGCCGACGCTATGCGACGCCCCAATCTCACCTTCGGCGATGTCTGCGGCCATTTTGAACCGAAGTTGGACGAAGAGATCGGCGAACGCGTGGCCATCGAGCTCAAGTGCCAGGGATACGTCCGGCGTGAGGAGCTCGCCATCGAGCGCGCGGCCAAGAGCGAACTTGCAATCATACCCGAAGATTTCGACTACGACGCGATCCGGGCGCTGTCGCGCGAGGCCCGCGAAAAGTTCGCTAAACGCCGTCCGCGGACGCTCGGCATCGCCTCACGGATTCCCGGAATCACCCCGTCGGACGTCGCGATCGTCGCACTCTTCGTCGGCAAAATGGAGCGCGAAGCTTCCGCTGTCTGACGCCACCGCATTCGAACCGCTGCTCGAAAGAGCCGGAATCGATTCGGCTATAACTGCCCGGCTGGCGCGGTACGGCCGCTTGGTGCTCGAAGCAAATCGCCGCTTCAATCTGACCGCCGCAACCTCGCCGGAGGAGCTGACGGAGCACATTCTCGATAGCCTTACGGTAGTTCCGTTTCTGACCTCGCCCTATGTGGACGTCGGGTCAGGCGCCGGTCTGCCGGCCATCCCTGCAGCAATCGCGGCGGAAATGCCGGTCACGCTGATCGAGGCCACCGCAAAAAAAGCGCGCTTTCTGGAAAGTCTTTTGGAGGCGCTCGGAATCCCAGGGACGGTCGTGTCGGAGCGCGCCGAGACAGCCGCTCATAACCCACGCTGGCGCGAGCGTTTCGCGAGCGGCACCGCGCGCGCCGTAGCGGGAGCCTCGGCAGTCGCCGAGCTGCTGCTCCCGTTCCTCGAACCGGGGGGCGTCGCCGTGCTACAGCAAGGCTCGCTGCCGGAGCCAGAACGCCACGCACTCCAGGACGCCGCGCTGATCCTCGGCGCGGAAGTCGAGGCCGAGCGCCGTCTGGAAGGATCTCGGCGAATCGTTCTCATTCGCAAGCGCACAGTAACCCCGGCCCGGTTTCCGCGGCGATCCGGGGTGCCTGCCAAGCGCCCGCTCTGTTCGAAAGACTGCCGCCGCCCCAAATTGTTCGCCGTGAAACAATTCCTGCGGTAGGATGAACGCGGTGTATCGCCCGCAACCGCTCGATGCCCGTCTCGCCGCCGTGCTTCCCGATCGGAGCCTATTTGCCGTCGGTGGCCGCGTCCGCGACGAGCTTCGCGCCGAAATCGAGCACGTCGACCTGCCGGCGGTGGACTCGGACTACGTGGTCGTCGGCTTGCCCCTCTCCGATCTCATCGCGCGCCTCTCGCCTTTGGGCCGAGTCGACGTCGTAGGCGCGTCCTTTTCGGTGCTCAAGGTAACCATCGACGGTCAGACGGTCGACGTCGCCACGCCGCGGCGCGAACGCTCGGTCGGCATCGGCCACCGCGATTTTGAGATCCGCAGCGGCCCCGACGTAACCCTCGAGCAGGACCTGGGCCGTCGCGATTTTCGGATGAACATGCTCGCCCGCGCCCTCCCCTCCGGCGAGCTCGTCGATCCCTACGATGGCGAGGCCGACATACGCGCCAAGCGGATCGACATCCTCACGGCTCAAGCCTTCCGCGAAGATCCGCTGCGGATGCTCCGGGCCGCGCAATTCGCGGCACGCCTGGAATATAGCGTTACGCAGCAGGTTCGCGAGGCGATGCGGGCGGCGGCTCCGCTGGTGCGAACCGTTTCGGCCGAACGAGTACAGGACGAATTGACCAAGCTGCTCGCCAAAGCGAGCAAGCCATCGGTCGGCTTGATCCTCCTTCAGGAAACCCGGGTCTTAGCCGAGCTTTGGCCGGAGCTCCTCGAAGGCGTCGACGTCGAGCAGAACGAGTGGCACGCCTACGACGTCTGGCGTCACGCGCTCGCCACGGCCGACGCCGCCCGAGCCGGCGACTTGGTTTTGCGTCTCGCCGCGCTCCTGCACGATGTCGGAAAGCCGCGCACGAAAGACGGCCCCCATTTTTATCGGCACGAGATCGTGGGGGCGGAAATGGCTGCAGCCATGCTGGAGCGGTTTCGTTTCCCGCACGAGACCGCCAAAGCTACCGAGCACTTGGTCCGTCACCACATGTATTCCGCCGATCCCGGGCTCAGCGAGGCTGGGCTTCGGCGCTTCATCAGACGCGTGGAGCCTCAAAATATCGAACATTTGTTCGATTTACGTCATGCCGACATTGCCGGCAGCGGCTTGGCCAAGCGCGACGGAAGCAACGAGGCCTTCGAAGCGCGGGTGCGGGAAGAGCTCGCTCGCAAACCGGCGTTTTCAATTCGCGAGCTCGCCGTCGGCGGAGACGACGTGATCGCCGCGCTCGTCAGGCGCGGAAATGCGCAGGCCGGATTTCGCGGCGACGAGCGCGTCGGTGAAGCGCTGCGCTGGCTGTTCGAGCAGGTCACCGATGAGCCCGAACGTAACGAGCGCACGTTGCTGCTGCGCATTCTCGAGCAGTACCTCGACGCCGTGGAGAGCTAGGCCACTGGGACGGATCATCGCGCTCGTCAATCAAAAGGGCGGTGTCGGAAAGAGCACGACCGCAGTAAATCTCGGCGCTGCGCTTGCGCTACACGGCCGGCGCGTTCTCGTCGTCGACACCGATCCTCAAGGAAACGCAACGACCGGACTCGGCATCGACAAAGGCCGGCTCGCGCGCGACATCTATCACGTGCTGATGCAAGAGGTTCCGCTGGAAAGCGTGATCGTGCCCACCGAAATCGAGAATCTCGAGTGCGCGCCCGCAACGATCAACCTGGCCGGCGCCGATGTGGAACTGGTCGCGGCGCTCTCTCGCGAGACGCGTTTGCGTCAAGCGCTGGTGCCGGTGGCGACGCGTTACGATTTCGTGCTGATCGATTCACCGCCGTCGCTTGGATTGCTCACGATCAACGCGCTGACCGCGGCCGACGATTGTCTGATCCCCGTGCAAGCCGAGTTTTATGCGCTCGAAGGTCTCGCCCAGCTGACCGGCGTGATTTGGCGCGTTCGCGACGCGTTGAATCCCACATTGCACGTTAGCGGCGTTCTCGTCACGATGTTCGACGGACGCACGCGTTTAGCGTTGGAAGTCATTCGCGAGCTCGAAAGGTATTTTCCGCAACAAATTTTCAAGACGCAAATTCCACGCAACGTTCGGCTTTCGGAGGCGCCGTCGTACGGCAAGCCTGCGATTCTCTTCGACCTCAAGAGTCGCGGCGCGCAAGCCTATTTGGCGCTCGCGCGCGAGATGCTCGAACCCGCGGAGCAGCCCGCGTGAGCCTTCCGAAGCGCGGCTTGGGCCGAGGTCTCGCGGCGCTTCTCGGCGAGACCACCGTTCCCACCTCGGCGACGCACGAGGTGGTTCGCGAAATCCCCGTCGATGCGATCACGCCCAATCCGTTTCAACCGCGCAAGAGCTTCGAGGCGTCGGCGCTCGACGAGCTCAAGACCTCGATCGCCGAGTACGGGGTCCTCGTTCCGATTATCGTTCGCCGGCGCGGCGATGCGTACGAGTTGATCGCGGGCGAGCGCCGCTGGCGCGCCTGCGCGGCGCTTTTGCGTCCGACGATTCCCGCCATCGTACGCGCCAGCGACGACCGCCAAACGCTGGAGTTTGCGATCGTCGAAAATTTGCAGCGCGAGGACCTCAACCCGCTCGAAGAGGCGGCCGGCTTCCAATACCTGATCGACGAGTACGGCTTGACCCAAGAAGAGCTCGCCCGCAGGCTGGGCAAGAGCCGGCCCGCCGTCGCCAACGCGCTTCGATTGCTCTCACTCGCCGACGCAATCAAGACGTTGCTGGTCGAGGGCCGCCTCTCGGCCGGTCACGCTCGCGCGCTGCTGGCCGCATCCGAGTCGAGGCGGATCATGCTGGCGCAGCGCGCGGTACGCGAAGGCCTCACGGTCCGTGCGCTGGAGCGACTGGCGAACGCGGCGGCGACCCCGCGCTCGGCGCCTCGATCGCGCGCGCTCCTGCCCGAGGAGTTAGATTTTGTCGCGCGCCTGCGCGAGCGCTTCGGCGCGCGCGTTGCAGTCGTGCGCAACGAAAGCGGAGGCCGAATCGAGTTCCGGTTTGCGAGCGACGAGGAGCTCACGCGGCTCGGCGACGCGCTGCTCGGCCGCGAACGCTGACGTGTTTTTCCCAGTTTCGCGCATCCTCGCGCTCCTGATGGCGGCGGTTCTTTGTTTTGGAATTCTCGTGCCGATGGCGCTCGTGCGGCACAATGCCGGGCTGGCCGTCTTCGTCGGGCTCGTCTACGCGGCATACTTGGTCGCGAATGTCGTTTTGTGGCAACGCACGCGACTGCGGGAATAACGCGCCGGCAACGCGCGCAGCGCTTGCGCGGCATCTACGTGATCCTCAACGACGGACCGCAAACGCTGGAACTCGCGCGCGCGGTCGTGGACGCGGGCGTTGCAATCCTGCAATATCGCGCGAAACATGGCGTCGTGGCGGCGCGAGTTCGCGCGCTGCGGGAGCTTACGCGGCGCAGCGGTGCGCTGCTCGTCATGAACGACGACTGGCGGGCGGCAGCCGAGTTCGATTGCGACGGCGTTCACCTTGGGCCCGAAGATGACGGTTTCGAGAACGTAGCCTCGGTACGCGCGGCGCTGCCCGAAGCCGTGATCGGTCTTTCGTGCGGTTCGCTCGACGAAGTGCGCGCAGCCGCCGACGCCGGCGTTGATTATCTCGGTGTCGGTTGCGTCTTCGCAACGTCGTCAAAGCACGATGCGGGCGAACCGATCGGCATCGGCCGTCTCGGCGAGCTGGTGCGTGCGAGCTCGTTGCCCGTCGCCGCCGTCGGCGGCATCAGCGCGACGACGTTGCCCGACGTCGTGCGCAGCGGCGCCGCGATGGCCGCGGTCATCTCGTCGGTTTCGAGCGCGCTTGATCCGCGGCGCGCCGCCGCCGAGCTGGTCGACGCATGGAACCGCTGATCGTTCTCTCGATCGGCACAACGCATCCATGGAACGTCGCCGGCGTAGGGCGTGACCTCATCGTCGGTGCCGACCTCGGTGCTCGCGTCTTCACCGCGATAGCTGCGGTAAGCGCGCAAGACGGGCGCGGCGTGTCGGTGTTGCATCCGATACCGAGCGGCATCCTTGCCGCACAGCTGGCGGCTTTGCCCTGGGATGCGGCCGCGGCGGTGCGGGTCGGCGCACTGCCGACGGCGGCCGCCGTGGGCGCGGTCGTTGAACCGTTGCGCGAGCGTCCGTGGCTATTCGCGGTGGTCGATCCGGTCTTTTCGGCGAGCCGCGGCGGCGAGCTCGCCGATTCGGCCGCGCAACTTGCAGTGCGCGACGAGCTGGCGTGTCTGGCTAACGTCGTCCTGACGCCGAATCTCGCCGAAGCAGCGTTGCTGTTAGGGCTTCCGGCGATCGAGCGCGGCAGCCTCGGCGAAGCCGCACGCGCGTTACGCGCACGCGGAGCCGCGGCGGTTCTGATCAAAGGCGGCCATCTCGACGGCGACCCGGCGGATGCCCTCGCAACTGGCGACGGGGTCGAGATTTTCAGCGAACCGCGCATCGGCGGCTCGATGCACGGCACCGGCTGCACCCTGGCAATGGCGCTCGCTTGCGAGCTAGCCACGGGAAAGCCGATCTCGCAGGCCGCGCGCGCCGCGCGCGCATACGTTCGCGCACAGCTTGCAAGGCATTGAGGCTTTGCGAGTAACAATCACGCGCGAATGACTGCCGCGGTTGGCCGGAAACCTCGCGTGATGTCGGGCATGCGTCCGACCGGCCCGTTGCATCTCGGTCATTTGGTCGGCGTGCTGACGCAATGGGTGAGCTACTGCGACACTGCCGACGCGTTTTTCGAGATCGCCGACTTGCACGCGTACACGACCGAGTTCGAGGATCCGGGCAAGATTCGCGAGAGCCGCGATGCGGTCGTCGCCGCTTGGCTCGCCGCCGGCGTCGATCCGGCCAAGGCAACGATTTTCTTGCAGTCGGGCGTGCCCGAGATTTGCGAGCTTCAGACGCTGCTGGGGATGATTACCCCCGTTCCCTGGCTCGAACGCGTGCCGACGTACAAAGGTCAGATCGACGCGCTCGGCGCGAAAATTGCAACCTACGGATTCCTCGGCTATCCGCTCTTGCAGCTCTGCGACATCGCAATTTTCCGAGGCGAGTACGTGCCCGTCGGCCGCGATCAAGTCGCGCATCTCGAGTTCGGGCGCGAGGTCGTGCGCCGTTTTAACTATCTCTACGGCGAAGGGCAAACCATTTTGATCGAGCCGCAGCCGACGCTCTCGGAGTTTCCGGAAGTTCCTGGCACCGACGGTCGTAAGATGAGCAAATCCTACGACAATGCGATTCTTATCGGCGACGATGAGGAAACGACGACGCGCAAGGTTCGCGCCATGGTCACCGACCCCGAGAAGATTCGCCGGGGCGATCCGGGCCGGCCGGAGATCTGTCCCGTCTTTGCACTGTGGCGCTTCGTCAATCCGCTCAAAGTTGACGGCATCGCCGCCGAGTGCCGCTCCGGCGCCCTGGGCTGCGTGCAAGATAAAACCGATTTCGCCGAAGCCTTGAACGTCTATTTGCGGCCGGTTCGCGAGCGGTACGCGATCTATCGCGACGATCCCGCGCTCGTCGAACGCGTTATCGCAGAAGGGACGGCGCGCGCCAGAGAGATCGCATCCGGCGTCCTCGCCGACGTCAAGCGCGCAATGAGGCTAACCTAAAGCGCGGCTGAAGCTAGGTTTTATTACCTGCCGCCGGGGGCGGAAAATGCTCGGGCCAAATTTCCGGCGCGATCGCTCGCAGCAAGGCGCCGTGCTCCGCGGGCCGGCCTTCCTGCTGATCGTAGGCCATGATGAGCAACAGCTTTTGAACGAGCTGTAGATCGTCATGGAGCTGCACCGGGTCGAAAGGTCGATCGGCCATCGAAAATCGCTTTACCAGCGCGGACGTTCGAGGTCCGAGATCGTCTCGATCTCGTCAGCCTCGACGGTAGACGCCGCTCGAACCACCGGCCAGCCCGATCGAACCATGAACAGCATTGCCGAGAGCCGGACGAACTCGCCGAAGAACCGGCCGTGGCGCGTGGTTACTTCGCAGTATCGGCCCTGATGCGGAAGAATCTCGGGTAAAAGCATGGTTCTAACGTACCGCCGGCGCGCACGGCCTGACAGCCTCCGATTGGACGATTGACGCCGGCAAGCTAGGCCTTTCGGATAGTCCGCTCGACGGCTACTCTACCGTCCCGCTTGGATGTATAGTTCGGTACGATGTCTAGCCTGGCGTGCCAAATGAAGATTCCGGCCGAAGTTTTTACGCGCGACGGCGCACGGCGCGCGCGCTTCGAAGCAAGCGGATGGCTTGCAGCGGCTGGCGTCAGCCAGATCGTCGAGCTCGCGCAAAATGGTTGGCGGGCAAACTCCTGCGCCGGCAGTCTCGAGCAGTACGCGTTCGGCAAATCGGAAGAGGTCGCCGACCTGCTCGCGTACGTCATGTATTTGCGACACGGCGGACTGGCCGGCGAGCGCGCGTTCGTGGTCGACGCGGACGCGGCGGTTGGATGGCTGGCGCGACACCGCCCCGAGATTCTCGCGGAGCTTGGCTGCGTTCAACCCGACGGCGCAGAAGGCGGTCGCCGAAAAAGGAAGACGCGACCGCGCGAAGCGGCGTAAAGATTTAGGCCTTGAACTTCGGCAGCGTTTGCGCTATCGAGTGCAGCGCCCAATCGATGTCTTCGAGCGAGGCTGCATACGAGAAACGCAGATAGCCCTTCCCGGCGGCACCGAACGACGAGCCGCCGCCGCACGCCACGCCGCCTTCCTCCAGCAGAAACTTCGCGAGCGCCCGGTCGTCGTGCGCGATCGCCGAGACGTTAGGAAAGGCGTAAAACGCGCCCTCCGGCAGCAGACACGATATGCCGACGATCTGGTTGAGACCGTCAACCAGACGATCGCGGCGGGTGCGGAAGATCTCGTTCATGCGCTGGACCGGTTCGTCGGGTCCCGTCAGCGCCGCAATTCCGGCCATTTGCACGAAGGTCGCTACGCAGCTGAACGTGTTGTTGTTGAAGAGCGTCACCGTGCGAGCGAGGCGCTCGGGCATGAGCGCGTACCCTAGACGCCATCCGGTCATCGCGTAGGCCTTGGAGAAGCCGTCGACCACGATGGTGCGCTCGCGCATTCCGGGCAGCGACGCAATCGACAGGTACTCGCTGCCCAGGTAGAAGTTGCGGCTGTAAATTTCGTCGGCCAGCACCAGGAAATCGAAACGTTGCGCCAGCTCGGCGATGAATTCGAGATCCGCTTGCGTCAGGACGCCGCCGGTTGGATTGTGGGGCGAATTGATCACCACCAGCTTAGTCTTTGACGAAACGCGTGCAGCGAGCTGTTCCAGATCCATTCGCCAGTTGCGCGACTCGAGCAACGGAATCGCATGAACCGTTGCTTGCAAATAGGAGGCGCAGGAAGCGTAGGCGGGATAGGCCGGGTCGAAGTATACGAACTCGTCGCCGGGGTCGAGCAACGCGCTTAAGGTATTCCAAATAACCGGCTTGGCGCCCGGACCGACTACGACGTTTTCGGGTTGCCAGGCAGGCTCGAGCCGCCGAAAGCGGCTTGCATAATCGGCGATCGTTTCGCGAAGAGACGGTAGCCCGCTTGACGGCGTGTAATGCGTGTGGTTGTCGTAGAGCGCCTCCACAGCGGCCTTCTTGATGTGCTCGGGCGTATCGAAGTCAGGCTCGCCGATTTCCATGTGCACGACGCGACGGCCGCGCGCTTCGAGCTCTCGCGTCCGCGCGAGTATTTCGAACGCGTTCTCAGAGCCCAGCCGTGCCACGGCGGCGGCCAGGCGATCCTCGTGAACTGCGAGCACTTAAGAAACCTCCCCGTCTTCTGTATCGCGGGACACCGCTTCGCGGCGGCGAAACGTCCCCGCGTCATGCGCCCCTTGTCGGAAGTCTTCACGCCTGGAGCACCGACGCTGCCCGAGCGTATCAGAACGCTCGTCGTTTCGCCCGAACGGGAGTTGGAACCTGGAATGACGGTGCGCGCGACGTTCACGTTCCGCAACCATGGCGGCGCTCCGGCCACCGGGGTTCGACTGCGTTTCAACCAACCCGAGGGGCTGATGTATCTCGTCGGGAGCGGGCGCGTCGACGGCAACGAGCTCGACGACGAACTCGGCAATTCGCCGCTGCTGGCGCGCGCGGGCGCGCATCTCGGCGACGTTTTGCCGGGCGACGAACGTCACGCCGAAATCGCCTACAGCGTTGCGGGCGCGATCGAGAACGGCACGATGATCGAGCTTCAAGCCGCGCTTGCCTCCTTCGAGCTGCCGGCGGCCGGGTCGAACGTCGTTCGCCTGATCGCCCGCAGCAGGCCTCAACTTCAAAACGCGCTGACGCGAATCACGATCGAAGCGCCCCACGATCCTATGCCCGGTACGGAAGCCCAAGTGACCGTGCGGATTCACAATGCAGGTGAATCGAGCGCCCACGACGTGGTCGTCGTCGCGCCGATACCCGAGCACACGACGTACGTTGCCGGATCGGTTCGCGTCAATGGGCGCGAGTTCGAACGCGAGCTTGCGACGACGTTCGACCGCGCATACGCGCCGATCGTCTTACGTACGCTTGCGGCAAACGGATCAGCGACCTTGGCATATCGCACGCGCATAAATACGCCCCTCGCGGATGGCTCCGTCATATTGGCGTCCGCGCAAGTCGCCTCGCAGGAAACGCCGGCGTTTGCGCTCGAAGCCGCCTCGCTGACCGTCGTCGCGGCTGCCGACTTCGGCGACGACCGCACGGCCTTCGCGGCCGAGCCGTCGCATGACGTACGTCCGGGAGAGCGCGTGACGCTCACGCTGAACGCGCATAACGCCGGAACGGCCGACGCCGAGCGCGTCAGCGCGAACATCGAACTTCCCGACGCGCTTGTGTGGGTGCGCGGAGCGTCCAGCATCGACGGGCGCGCCACCCGTGAGCGCCGCAAAGATCCGATGCGGTTTTCGCTTGGTCGAATCCCTGCCGGCGACGGGCTCACGCTGGCGATCGAGACCATCGTTGCGACTCCGCTTCCCGACGGCACGGTCCTGGATGCGTCGGCAACGCTCGAATGGGATTCGCCGCCGAGCGCGGCGCGAAAGCTCGAGTGCAGCGTAACCGTCCGCTCCGAGCCGGTTTTTTCCGCTCGCCGAAACGTCATCGAGCGCCGTGGAAGCGGAATCGTTCGTCCAGGCGACATGGTCGAAGCTGCGATTGCGTTGTCGAACGACGGAAGCGCCGCGGCCCACGACGGCGTCCTGCATCTTCGCGCTCACCACGCGCTCGAAGAAATCGGTCTCTTCGAAGGCAACGAACGGTTGCGGTTGGATCGCCCTTCGGCGGGCGCATCCTACGCCGACACCGTCGAGTTGGGAACGATCGACGCGCAATCGGCTCGCCGCTTGACGATCCGAGCCCGAGTTCCGTCGCCGTGCCCCGACCGCACGGAGTTGGCTGTCGGTGCCAGCCTCCATACCCGCGAACTCGGCGAAACAACGCTTCGCGACGTCTTTTGGCGAGTCGACTCCCATCCGGCTTTCCGGGAAGAAAGCACCGTGCTCGAGATCGAGGACGCACCGGCGCTGCGTCCGAATCAGCTGGCGCAAATTGACGTTACCGTCGCCAACGTGGGAACCGACGCAGCGCACAATGTCTGTCTGCGCCTGTACGTCTCGCCGGAAGCTCGGCTCGAAAGCGTCGACGGCGCAACTCGCGAGAAATCCTCCCTGCTTTTTGGAGAGATTGCCGCCGGTGCGCGCGCGCGAGCGCGACTCGGGGTGCGACTTTTGCGCAGCCTGGCAAAGGAACATCCGGTAACGGTCGACGGCGTTCTGACCGCCGACGCGGTTCTGCCCGTTCCGCTCGCGCGATTGACGATCGCGACGACCGCCGAAGCTGACTTTTCGGTCGGTACGTTTCGCAGCGAGCCGGCCGACGTCGTCGACGTCGGAGAGACTTTGGAGTGGCAGCTTCTTCTACGCAACGGCGGTGACGGCGTGGCCCACCACGTTCAGATCGCGATCGCTCCCTCCGATTCACTGATCTACGTACCAAACTCGACCACCGTCAACGACGTGCCCGTGCGCGACGTCGGCGCGCTCGCGCCGTTTGCCGCGGCGCGCGGGATCGCGCTCAACGAAGTCGACCCCGGCGTGGAGGTGGCGATTCGTTGGCGCACGGTCGTGCACAACGGTTTGCCGGCCGGCACATCGATCGGCTACGTCGCGCAGATTCTTTACGACGAGCGAGAAGACTCGATCGTCTCGAACGCCTTGAGCGTGCGCGCCGGGCCGGTTTT
This sequence comes from Candidatus Babeliales bacterium, assembly GCA_035654155.1. Classification (GTDB taxonomy): domain Bacteria; phylum Vulcanimicrobiota; class Vulcanimicrobiia; order Vulcanimicrobiales; family Vulcanimicrobiaceae; genus Cybelea. Next base: position 9,734 of record DASRXM010000054.1, on the reverse strand, counting down.
TGCCGACGCGATTCCTGGTCTGCCGTTCGGATTGGACGGGCTTCTCGGACCGGCTCTCAGCAGCCAACCGCGCGCGCTGGAGGCCGATCGATTCATCGAGCTGCCGCCTGCGACTCCCGTCGGTGAGGGGAACGGCGCGCCGTACCGGGCGCAGCTCTCCGCCGGGATCGAAACATCCGCAGCGGCAGGAACGTTGGCGGTCTTCTCCGCCGATCGTCTCGGACGGACGCTGCGCTTCTTAGGTGAGGCTCGCTTTGGAGGCTTGATCACGCACCTCTTTGCGCTGCGCGGGTTTCTCCCGGATGCCGTCGGCGACGCGCACTGCGCCTCGCTGTCAGCCCTTCGGGATTCCCTGCGAGAAGAGTTCGACCGGCTTTTCATCAAACTTCGGCTGCCGAATTACGTCATTGCGCCGCGAGACGTCGAAACGGCGTCGCTCCGCGCCACGATCGGACGCGTTCTCGACGAAGCCGCGGCCGCGCACGGTCTCCCGGCCGCGTCGCCGACCGCCGAACTCGAGTTGCGCGGGACGTTCCGTCCCGCCGATCTGCGCGACCTCGCCGAATCCTTACGGGAGAGCGACCTCGCGACCTCACTGCCGTGGTCGGCGCTCGCGCGTTTGCTGCCCGACGATGCGCCGCCCCAGGCGGAGTACCGCGACCGCTTGATCGAGTCGCTGGACGCGCTACGCAACTGCGATTCGAGCGAGTTTATCGACGCGCTGCAGCATCATCAGGACGCGGCGCTGGACGGCGCGCTCGACGCGATGTCCGCATCGTTGCGCGCTATAGCCTAAAACGGCAGTTCAATCCGCATCATGCTCGTCGCCGTCGCGCTGATCGTCGCGCTCACCGCCGCGCTCGTAGTCGCGGCGCGCCTCCTTTCGACTCGCCGGCGCAACGCCGTGCCGATCGCCGGCTGGACCAGCGCAGCCGGACACGAATTCGAAGGGTTATCGGATGCCGAGCGCTGCGATTTGATTTTCGCCGTTGCGGCACTCGGCGACGACGCTTCGGTGAATCTGCTCGAGCGCGCGCTCGACGACCCAAGCGAGCCTGTTGCGCTCGCCGCCGCGCGTTCGCTTTCAACCCTAGGGCGCCGTACAACGCTCCAGCGATATCTCGCGGCGCGGCCCGGTGAGCGCACCCGCCGAATCGCGGACGCCGTGGAACTCTTGTCCTAAGGTTTCTTGTTGAAGTATTTCACCAGAATCTCTCGCGCGATCGGAGCGGCCACGGTTGCGCCGTATCCTCCGCTTCGATCCACGAATACCGCAAGCGCCAAACGCGGATGATCCGTGGGCGCCCAAGCAATGAACCAGGTCGTGTTTGGGCCGTTGCCGCCGCTGGTTTCGACGGTTCCCGTCTTGCCTGAGAACGGCAGTCCGTCGATCGCTAAGCCGTAGGCGGTGCCGCCGGGATCGGTGACCTTGGACATCCCTTCCCGTACCGCCGCAAGCGCGGACGCCGTAACCGGTACGTGCCGAATGGCGCGGGGCACGAAACTCCGTACGGGCTGGCCGTCGGGGCTTCGAATTTCGCGAACGATCTGTGGCGTATACAGAGTGCCCCCGTTGATCACCGCCGACGCTACGTTGACCATCTGCAGCGGGGTCGCTTGCATCGCTCCCTGCCCTATTCCCAAAAAGCATGCTTCGCTCGGCTCCATCGGAACGCCGAAAGCGCGCATCTCCCACGCGTTGGTCGGCCAGTTGCCTTCATTTTCGCCGGGCAGATCGATGCCGGTCTTCGCATCCAAGCCAAAGGCAAGCGCGTATTTGCGCAACCGCGTATTGCCCAGCCACCATGCCAAGCGAAAGAAGTATCCGTCGCTCGATGCGGCCAGCGCCGGCACGAACGTAGTATCGCCCAGACCACCGGCCGCAATATCGCGCGCGTAGTAGCCGCCGCAGTTCCACCCGCCGGTGTCGTAGATGACTTGATCGACGCTTACCACGTGCTCGGTCAGTGCGGCGGACCCCGTGACCATCTTGAACGTCGAACCGGTCGGCGTCGCGGCGGCGATGGCGCGATTGAAGAGCGGCTGCGTCGGATCGGTCAAGTCGATTGCGACCCGTTTCCAGCGATTCGCGGCAAAGTCGTTGGGGTCATAGTTGGGATAGCTGGCCAGCGCGAGGATTCCGCCGGTCCATGGATCCTCCGCGACAACCGCTCCGGAAAGCGCGCGGCCGCGCGCGACCGCATGAATTCCGTCAAACAGCGCCGTTTCGACGATCTGCTGCAGGTGCCAATCGACGTTGGTAACGAGCGTATCGCCCGGAAGCGCCGGTTTCGCCGGCAGCTTCACGTTCGCAACGACCGCGCCGGTAGCGTCGACGACGACGCGCTGACCGCCGGGCGCGCCGCGAAGGTAGCGGTCGTACGCAAACTCCAGTCCATCTTTACCGATGACGTCGTTGGGAGAGTAGCCTTCGTCTTTGAGCCGCTCGTACTCGTCTTGCGTAATCGCACCCACATAACCAACCAGATGCGAAGCCGCGCGGCCGTGTGGATAATCTCGAACCGGCTGGACTTCGAGATCGACGCCCGGTAGGTCGTTGAGCACTTCGGAAAGTCGCGCCACGGTCGCCACCGGAAGGTCCTCGGCAAGCACCACCGGACCGTACGGCTCGTTGGCAACGACGTCGTCGAAGCCGGAATAGTTAATCCCGCGATGATGCAGCAATCGATACCAGAGCGGGCGTTCGTCGATGCCCAAGATACCGGCCAGCGTTGCGAGCTCGCGCGATGGATCGGTCACCTCCGACGGAATCAGACCGACGACGAATGAAGGGCGGCTGCGCGCCAGTACGTTGCCGCTGCGGTCGAAGATCACGCCGCGCGGCGCGGTAACCGGAATCAGACGGATCTGATTTGCCTGTGCCGCCGCTCGATATTGCTGACCGTCGAGCAGCTGCACTTGGACTAACCGCGCGACCAGGGCGATCAACGCGAGAGCGATGACCGCACACAAGCCGGCTAGACGCCATGCCGGAAGCTTCCACGGTTTGGGCCGCGATCCGTCGCGAGATATCATTCCCGCGCGCTCTCGAAGCGGCGCGCAACCAGCATTGCCGCAACGATCACGGCAACGTTAAGCGCGGCTTGCGCGAGCGCCGCATGGAAGTGCATCGCGCCCAACCCAGCCGGATAACCACCCAGCGCCATGACGATCCAAAAGAGAAGGCTGCGTAAAAGCGTCGCTACCGCCGTGACTGCCGCCGCCAGCGGAAGCGAGTCGGCAAAAAAGCCGCGTGAGAGAAGGCTTGCGACCACCGCTACCAGACCCGTCGAGATCATCCAAGCCGCGCCGGTCTGCGCCGAGAGCGCATCTTCGCAGATCCCCGCCGCCAAACCGTAGATCGCCGCACGTCGAGCGTCGACCCTGATCGCATACCAGACGACGACCACCAACACCAAACTCGGAACGGCGCCGCGGAAGGCGAGATAATGCACGATCGTCGCCTGCGCAACGATTGCCGCCGCCAGCCACGCCGCCGCAACGTACCATTGCGGTCCGACGAACGGTGCGACGTGCGGTTTAGTGCGACCCACCAGTGTCGACTACGACGCGATCGAGCGCTCCGAAATCCACCGAAGTTCGCAGCACGGCCGTTTGATACAGCGTTGCGTCTCCGCGCTCGATCGCCGTTATCGTACCGATCGGAACGCCCGAATGAAACGAGCGCCCTTCACCGGTAACGACGACGTCTCCGACGCGCAGCGGCGCATCCTGTGGAATGAACTCGACGATGACGCTGCTCAGATTTCCGCGCGCGATTCCCCACCAGCGCCCGTCGCGCACGATCGCCGGAATCCGGCTCGTATAGTCGGTAGCGAGGATTATCGTGCTGGAAAAAGGACCCGCTGCCGCAACGCGCCCGATCACTCCCGAGGCGCCCAGCACGCCGTCGTCGCGGCGGATTCCCGCGCGCGAGCCCTTGTCGATCGTCACCGCGCGCGATTCATTCTCGGGAGGAAACCCGATGACGCGCGCTTCGACGCCGTGGTAGAGGTCCACCACCGGACGCACCGCCGATTCGGCTGCGTAAGCCGCCGCGAGTTCGTGCAATCGCGCATTCTCTTGCGTCAACGTTTGGTTGCGCTGCCTCAACTGCGCGTTCTCGCGCTCGAGACCCGGCAATGCGAGCATTCCCAACCCAAGCCCGCGTGCCGCGCGAATCGCCGCCGTCGTTGCCGTCTCGCCCGCCATGAATAACGACCCGGCAACCGTGGCGATCGGGCTGACCGATCCGGCTCGCTGCGCGCCGATCTGCACCAACGCCAATAGCGCGGCGACGATGATGATGCCGATCAGCGCGAAGAGCTTGCGTTCGTCCCGATACGTAAAAATGACCGACCCCGAGTTCGCCGGTTGCTTTAGTCTGCGCGTCCCACGCGCCGTTCATTCTTTGCCGGCAGCGCGAATCCCAACCGTCGAAGCGCTCGAATCACGCGCGCCAGCGGCAAGCCCATCACCGTGTAGAAGTCGCCCTCGATACCCTCGATCATCCCAGCGGCCCGGCCTTGTATTCCGTAGGCTCCGGCCTTGTCGAGCGGCTCGCCGGTTGCTACGTATTCGGCAATTTCGTCGGCCGCAAGCGGATAGAATCGGACGCGCGCCGTCGCGCGCTCCTGCGTCCAGGCGCTGCTCCCCGGTACGGCCAGCGCAAAGGCAGTGTGGACGAGATGCTCGCGGCCGGAGAGCCTCTCGAGCATGGCCGTTGCCTCGGCGGCGTCGCGCGGCTTGCCCAGCGCCGCGCCGTCCACTTCGACGACCGTGTCGGCGGCCAGCACGGGATCTTGTGACGCGGGACGATGCTGCAATGCCGCGCGCAGCTTTCCGGCGGCATGACGGCTGGCCAGCTCCGCCGCGCCGGCATGCGCTTGAGGCGTCTCTTCGTATCCTCCGGCTAGAACATCGACGCTCAGGCCGAGCGAGCGCAACAGCTCGTACCGGCGCGGCGACGCACTGGCCAAAACGATGCGCGAAAGACGTTGCACGGCTAGAAAAAGAGCCGGCCGCCGGACTCGATGTATCCGCCTTCGTGCCGTCCTCGCGGATCGCGATGCGTCCAATGAATTACTCCGCCGAGGGGATAGTATTCGTACTCGCCCTTGACGAGAACGCGCTGCCCCGAAACCAGCGGAATGGGACCCGTAAAGTCGGTGTTCGCCTCGACCCGGACGACGAGCGAGCATCCCGAGCCCAGCTTCATGAGAAATCCCTCGTGCGGGCTCTCGCGCCCGGGTTGGACTCCCAGAAGCCGCACGACGGTGCCGGCGGCCACTACTTCAACCCGCGATCGCCCAGCCGTATATGCGGAGCAGAGTGCCGGGTTGTCCGGCGATTGCGCCGTCGCGCACGAAGTCAGCGCCGCGCACGCCGTGATAAGGACCGCCGCGCAACGCGGTTTACGCGTCATATGCACGCAACCCATAGAGTCGATGCGCAACGATATACTGCCAAACCGGCTCCGGGACGAGATACCGAATGCTTCGGCCCTGAGCCAGGAGCGAGCGAACGAGACTTGCCGACTCGGGAATTTCGGGAAGATTGAGCGTCTTGACGCGGCCACGCAGCGACGGGGGAATGGCCGCGATCACGCGTGCGAGCGCCTCGGGTCGAACGCCGGCGCGGGGCGCGATCGCAAAGCATTCGAGCGATTCGAGCACTTCGTCGAGACGGACCCAGGTTGCGCTCGCCAACGAATCGGATCCGATGATGAACGTGAAACCCGCCCCGCGATACTTCGCATGCAGCCGCGGCACCAAGTCCGCGGTGTAGCCGGTTGCGTTAGCGCGCAGATCGGTTTCGTCCAACGCGAATGCTCCGTTGGACTCGATCGCTCCCAGAATCATCGCGCAGCGGTGAGCCGCATCGGCTTGAGGCTTGTCGCGGTAATGATGGGTGCCGGTCGGGACGAACAGCACCTGGTCGAGCCCTTCCAGCAGCCGCGCCGATTCGGCAATGAAGAGATGTGCGTTGTGAATCGGATCGAACGTGCCGCCGAAAATGCCGATTCTCACGAGTACGTAAACTCGTGGTGTCCGATGCGCACCGTGTCTCCTTCCCGCGCACCCAGCTCGGCGAGCCGCTTTTCAACGCCCATTTTTCCCAGCGCGCGCTCGAACCGCGCCAGCGCCTCGTCGGATTCAAAGTCGGTCATCGCGGCGAGACGCTCGACGCGATCGCCCGACACGACGAACGTGCCGTCCGTGTTGCGCTCGATTCGGAACGCATCGGACGCGACGAGCTCGATCCGGACCTGCGGCGTAACGATCTCCGGCATCGGCGCCGCTTCAATCGTTCGCGCAACCGCCAGAGTCAAGTCGCGAACACCCTCGCCGGTTGCGGCGCTGATGCCGCGAATCTCTGGGAAGTCGCGCTTCAATTCCGCGAGCGATTCGCGCGCCTCGGGAAGATCCAGCTTATTGAGAACCAACAGCGTGGGCTTTGTGCGCAGACTAAGATTCCAAGCACCCAGCTCCGATTCGATCGTCGTTTTCTCCCGCAGTATCTCTTGCAGCGGTTTCGCGCCGTCCAAAAGATGCACCAGCGCGCGCGTGCGTTCTACGTGGCGCAGGAATTGGTCGCCCAAACCGACTCCTGCGTGCGCCCCTTCCACCAAGCCGGGCACGTCGACCGCGACGAAAGACTCCTCTTCCGAAACGCGCACGACTCCGAGTTGCGGCTCGAGCGTCGTGAACGGATAATCTGCGATTTTTGGATGAGCCGCGGAAATCACCGACAGCAGCGTAGATTTTCCGGCGTTTGGAACGCCGACGATGCCGCAGTCCGCCAGCAGTCGCAACTCCAGCCGCAAGGTGAAGCGCTCGCCGGGCTCGCCGCGTTCGGCGAATCGGGGCGCCTGACGCACGCTGGTTGCAAAATGCTGATTGCCGAGGCCGCCGCGACCTCCCCGAGCCGCCAAAATGCGCGCGCCCGCTTCTTTCAAATCGGCGAGAAAATCCTCGCCGCCATCGGCGCGAATCTTAAAAAGGATCGTTCCGGGCGGCACCGCGATCGTGAGATCGTCGCCGCTGCGACCCGACTTGTTGGAACTTCCGCCGGACTTTCCCGAGTCGGCTGCAAACGCGCGCCGAAAACGGAATTCGACGAGCGTGGAAAGCTCCGGAATGGCCTGAAGATAGACGCTTCCGCCGTGGCCGCCGTCTCCACCGGCCGGTCCACCCTTCGGTACGTACTTCTCGCGACGCCACGCGACGACGCCGTCGCCGCCGTCGCCGGCAGCGACGCTGATCTCCGCCTCGTCGATAAATTGCACCGTCGTCTAACTTCGCCGGCGAAGAAAAAGGGGCCTAACGGCCCCTAAAATGCGATTGCGCAGCGGCTTACGCTGCCGGTACTACTGAAACGCGCTTACGATTGCTGCCGTTGCTGAACTCAACCACGCCGTCAGAGAGCGCAAACAGCGTATGATCGCGGCCAATGCCGACGTTGGCGCCGGGATAGAAGCGCGTGCCGCGCTGGCGCACCAGAATGTTTCCGGCGATCACCTGCTCGCCTCCGAAGCGTTTGACGCCAAGCCGTTGGGCGTTGGAGTCGCGACCGTTGCGGGTCGAGCCGGCCCCCTTTTTCGAGGCAAACAACTGCAGGTCGAAGTCGAACATAGCCGGCCCATTGTACCAAAGCGGGTGGAAATCGCCAACGCGCGCGGGAGGTAAGGGGAAGTTGACCTTAGTTATTTTTTTCAAGGAGTGCCGGGGAGGGGCGTGGAAAGGACCCCGAGCCTCCTGTTTGCAGCTAGGGCCGAAAGGATCCAGCACCGCTCCCCTGGGTCCTTTCGTATTTTCGTCCGTCAGCGTCTAGATTAATCTCGCCTCAAGACAGGCGGCGTAAGGTAGCTCTTGGCAAACCCGTTGACGGGGTGTTAACGTGTTAACGGACTCTGGGCTAGAACCTCGGCCTGGAACTCCACCCTGAAACCGAGGGCCGTACGCACGCGGCCCTCCCCTTTTGAGGACCGATCGGCCGATTCAGACGAAGCCAGCGCGGCGGCCTTTCGGTAGTGACTCAGTTTGGTTTTGGTGGCCCGAAGGCGCAGTAGGCCCCCTGGTACCAACGGTATGATCCGGGACCTTTGGCTTTATAGTACTCCCCCGACCGATAAGTGATCGTTATTTTTGGGTTCTTAGCGGGGAACCAAGCCGTCCAGGTATAGTCATCCAGCCATTTTGCATCGCCTCCAGCGACCACCATCTCGGTTGAAGGCTGCGCTGTCGGCCGGAGATAACCGATTGCGTGCGACGGGCAGTACTTTGGATCGAAGGGTTCATGGCCTATCAACGAACCTAGGAATGCTAATGCGTGGATCACGTTCCTATGCTACCATGAGGTCATGCCTAGGCGCCTACGCAAGCACCCCCCGTCCGATCCAGTCCAAGCCGCTCACTCCATCTTTGCCCAAATAACAGGCGCGGAGCCTCGGATCGTACCGCCCGAGAAGAACGCCGCAGCGGTCGCCCTTGGCAAGCTAGGCGGGGCTAAGGGCGGTCGGAAACGGGCTTCGGTGATGACGGCGGAAGAACGCAAGGAAAGCGCCCGCAAAGCCGCTCAAGCGCGATGGAATAAACCGAAAGGCTAACCTGTAGCGGAGGTTTGCGTTCGGAATTGGCTTGGCGTGTCGTCGGGCCTGCATGAGATTTCTTCGATGATCAATTGGCATATTCGGACGTTTGGGGTAAGTAAAATGTCATTATGCCCGAGGTTTATGATTTCCAACGTGATCCGTGCAGGACCAAAGCCGCCGTGAATTGTTGGCGCGGTGAAATGCACGAGCATACCGTATCGCGAGAGGGAGCTTCTGCCCTCGATCCGCGCAGCATAAAACGGGCCGTCGCCCGTCGTTGGGAAATAAACAGTTTCGAGGGTTTGAGCTAAGACAAAGAAGTTTGGCTTTAGGACGTAAGGGGACGTATCCGTTATTTCGTACTTGTCCGAGTTTTGTGCGTAATATACCTTGTCGTATTCCGTGTCGAGACGATGACTCGTAGGCGTGCTTCTCGGGACGGTAATCGTTGGCGCGAGCCTAAGGTCTACAGAAGAAGCGTTAAAAGGAGGCCGGGATACGTCCCGGCCTCCTAATGGTTCGATACTGATTCTACCTGCGTCGATTGCGGCTAATATATCGACATTACTCAGTATCATGCAGCTTCATCGCGTACGTTCTCAGTAGGTATGCGTACCCATCGTGAATCTACATCCTCGATCGGCAACAAACAAACGGCGATGTCGTGTTCCGTCGAAAAGCGTGTTGCTTTCAGAGCTGTCTGGCCCTCTGCCAAAAGGCTTTGGTCGGCGTAGATCGCGATCGGGCCCTCTGCCGTCTCAATTTCAACAGTAAACTCGGTCGGGAACATTCCCTCGCCCTTTACGGTGCAGCGAATTAAAACCGATCGCACGTCGTTCAATTCCAGTTCCTCCATGCAGTTAGCGACGAAACGCGGTGAGGGACCTTGCGGGCAACCTGTGGATTAAAGCGAACATACGTTCGTATAACTCAGGCCAGCCATTTTAGGTTGCCTTGGAGTCCGCCCAAACATTGTAATACAAAGTTTTGTCCATAGGTAGTAGGCAAGAGAACTATTACCACAATATTTTGGACACAAACGCACGTTCCGGCTAGCGCGATCTAAGAACCTTGTGTTACAAAGTTTTCCCCGTGGGCGTACTGACTGGCAAAAACGGCCCCGATCCAAAGGCTCCAGGCG
>DASRXM010000053.1:0-17608 GCA_035654155.1 Candidatus Babeliales bacterium | reverse complement strand
ACCGCGCGCGCGACTTCCGGCGTCTTCGCGGCGATGACGTCGTGGAAGTCGTTCTGCATCAGCGATTCGACCGCGGCAAAGTCGGCGCGCTGCAACGCCTCGAGCAGCGCGATCGAGACCGAGCCTTTGCGCGTTCTTATTTCACGCCGAGCGGCGTCGAGCTCGCCATACGCCTGCGCGGTTGCGATCGAAACCGGCGGCCGCACGATCAAGGCGTGCCATCGGGCGATTGCGCCGGCCGGTGTGACGCGCTCCCCGGTGCCCTCGACGAGGGCTGCCGCTTGGACTAAGAAAAACGGGACGTCCGAACCGAGCGATCGTGCAACCTGAAGCCAATCGCGCTTTGCGGGCGCGCCGAAAACTCCGGCCATCGCGGCCAGCAGCACTGCGGCCGCGTCGCTCGATCCGCCGCCCAAACCGGCCTGCACCGGGATTTGCTTGCGCAACTCGAGGCGAATCGGCGGCAGCTCCCCGAGCGCGCGCAACGCGGCCAACGCGAGGTTGTCTTCGCCGTCGAGCTCGCTGCGGTCGCACCCGAAGACGAACCGCTCGCTGGGCTCAACGTCAAGCTCGTCGGCCAGCTCGAGCGGCACCATTACGCTGCGAATTCCGTGATATCCGTCGTCGCGCCGGGCGAGCACTTCGAGCGTCAGGTTGATCTTCGCCGGAGCCCGAAAGGTAAGCATCGCCACTCCGTTTGCCGCGCCAACAGGAGGCGCCTGTGCATTCCGCGCCGCACTAAACGCTCAAGGTTCTAATCAATGGGCTATAGTTACGATGCGCAGCGCAATGAATTCTGCGCCTACGTTTTACGCGAGTCGGAAACGCCGTACGGCCTCTTGCTTGGGAATTTCAAAACCTACGCTCAATCCACGGCAAAGGGCGGCGTGCGCGGCCTCTGGGATGCCGATACCGACCAAATTATCTTCGGAACGCATCACGTTGCGTATCGGCTTGGCGGCGATACGTTTTTCCCGCATCAAATCGAGCGCGATATCACGTTCCTACCCTACGCGCAGATCTCGGAGTTTACGCTCGCGCATCTCGTCCACGTTACCGAAGCGTTCTTCGTGCCGTATGGCTCGGCGTTCGACCGAGCCGTTTCGTTCGTGGTGGACGTCACGCTCTATAACCCGGGAGCCGAAGAAATCGAAGTGGCGATCTTTCCGTGGGCAATGCTGGTCGGTCAGCGCTTCTACGGCGAGCCCGAACACGAAGTGCGGGCCTGGAACGACGGGCGTTTCATATGCTCCAAGAACTTGGAAACCGGCGGCGAGCGCTGGTGGGGCGGTTCGCGCGGTCCGGTTGCAGTCCAGCTTTCGTTGCGCGAGCAAGTGCTGCTCCAGTCGATGCGGTCGGGCACGCTGGCGAAAGAACCCTCGACGCAGAAGCTCGGCGACGTGACGCCGCAGCAGGCGGAGCTCGTAAGCCGGCGGATTTTCGGCGCTTTTGAGTACCGCGTCCCGGTTGCGGCCGGCGCGCGCGAGTCGCTTCGGCTGGCGGTCGTGTACCACAAGGATGGAACCGAGCGAAGCCGGCCCGTTCTCGAGGCACTGCTGACGGATCAGCGCGCGCTGCACCAAACGCAGGGATACTTCACGGAACGGCTCTCCGACGCGCGCTTCCTGACGCCGTCACCCGAAATCAACCGCGGCGTCGTCTGGGCAAAAGCGAATATGCTGCGGATCGTCAAAGAGTACCCGCACGGCTGGGGCGCGACCAATTCGCCGCCGTCGGATATTTTGGTGTCGCGCGATACGTCTTGGCTGGTGCACGGATACGATTATTTTTGGCCGGAATTCAGCCGCAACGCGCTCGAGGTGTTCAACGGCGCAGTCGAGGAGAGCGGCCTGATGATCGAGTACGTGCGCGGCGTCAGCGGCTACAAAACCGACTACGATCTCAACATCAACGACGACACGCCGCTGCACTTGATCGCCATGCTGCACCATTACAATGCCACCCTCGACGACGCTTGGGTTCGCGATCGGATCCGTCTGGTCGTGAAGCTAACCGATTATATGCTCACCCAAAAGGACGATCACGGGCTGATCAATTGCCGTGCCAAGGGCGTGGATATGTACGGCATCTCGTCCTGGCGGAACATCATACCCTACTACACGCTCGACGGCGCGGTGACCGAAATCAATGCCGAAGCGGTCTACGCGCTCGAAGCCGCGGCGATGCTTTGCGCCGTCGTCGGCGATAACGAGCACTGGGAACGGTACGGCGCCGAAGCCCGCAAGATGCGCGAAGCTATGATGGAGTATCTCTTCAACGACGACACCGGCGCGTTCGTTCTCAACTACGATCAAGACGGCAACTATCAAGACAACTTTACCGCCGACGAGGTCTTTCCGGTGCTCTTCGGCATCTCCGACCAAGATCAGGGCCGCGCGATTCTCGCGCGTTTGCAAGAGGCCGACTTCGTGACGCCGGTGGGGTTGCGCACGATCTCGACGGCCGACGCCTGGTACTTCCCGTCGTACGGGTTCGGATTGCTGGGCGGAATTTGGCCCGATCTCACGCTTTGGTGTTCGGTCGCGCTGGCTCGCCACGGCATGACAGACGATGCGGTCAACCTACTGACCGTTTCTTACGCCGCGATGGAAGGCGGCAGTCCTCGCAACACCGTTCCCGGCGAGTTTGCCGAATGGTTCGACGGCGGATCGTTAAGCAACCGCGGCATGTATCTCTCGCCCTGGACCGGCGCCAAGTACCTATGGGCCGTTGCGGAGACGGTCGGCGGATTGAACGGCTATCGCACCAGCGGCCGGCCGCATCTCGCGCCGCTGCGGCCGAAGGGATGGCAATGGGTTGCGGCAGCGCGCGTTCACTGGGGCGGACGTCGCTGCACCTACGTCGTCGACTTGAGAAGCAATACAATCTATGGCGATATGGCCGAGCTCTCGGCAGAAGAACCGTTCGAGTGCATTCACGCCGGCCGGGACGTCAGCGACGAGGTTGCGACCTCGCCGGTGGAAGTCGGGGCCATCGCCTTCGAAGACGAAGCTGGAGCGGTGCGGATTTTTGTCGGGAATCAACTCGATCGCGCCCGTAACGTGCTGCTCGAGTTTCGCGGCCATACCGCCCGCGTCGACATGGCGGCGGGCGAACTGCGCGAAGTGCATCTGCTCGGCAAGCCGAGCGACCGTCGCGCGCGGGCCGCGAAGCTCGATGTCGTTCCGGCGCTCGCGCGAGCTTAGGCGGCCGCATTCAACATGCAACCCTCGATGCGTCTGCCCACGATTCTGTTGGCCGCGGGCGCGATGTTGCTGCTGGCGGCGGTCGCGATTGGCGAGCGGATGGGAAGCCGCGTCATCGGGCAGGCGACCGAGCAGACGTTGCAATCGGTTACGCCGCAAACGGTGACGCCCGCACCGGATGCCTCGCCGCAGCCTTACGGGCCCGATTGGAAGCGGTCGCAGGCCTTATCCGCCGCAGGCGATCCTCATTTCCCAGATCCGCGCGTGCCGCCGCAGCCGTTGCCGACGCCGATCCCGGCGCCTACGGCGCATCCGACTCCAATACCGACCCCGACGCCGAACCCCAACATCCCGATTTGGCGGCAACAGCCCTTCCGAACCATGTCGCCGGCGCCGACGGGGCCCCCGCCCGGATCGCCCGCCGCCCAAGCATCCCCAGCAGCGAGCGCCAGTCCGCTTTAAACGCCCGGCGTACCCAATGTTCTCATTGGGAACGGCTGATATGATAGGTACATGGAAACCAAAGGCACGATCACGGTAAAGCGCGGCCTCGCGCAGATGCTCAAAGGCGGCGTCATTATGGACGTCGTGACGCCCGAACACGCGGCAATCGCCCAAGAGGCAGGCGCGGTCGCGGTGATGGCGCTCGAGCGGATTCCGGCCGACATTCGCGCCGCCGGAGGGGTCGCTCGGATGAGCTCGATCGAGCTGATCCGCGGCATCATGGATGCGGTGACGATTCCGGTGATGGCCAAGGTCCGGATCGGACACTTTGCCGAGGCCGCGGTGCTGCAAGAGCTCGGGGTCGACTACATCGACGAATCCGAAGTGCTCACGCCGGCCGACGATAAGTATCACGTCGACAAGCACGCCTTCACGACGCCCTTCGTTTGCGGGGCGCGCGATTTAGGCGAAGCGTTGCGGCGCGTCGCCGAAGGCGCTGCGATGATCCGCAGCAAGGGCGAGGCGGGAAGCGGCAATATCGTCGAGGCCGTGCGGCACATGCGCGCGATTGGCGATGCGATTGCCGAGCTGAGCGTTGCGCCGAGGGAGGAGCTCGTCGCACGCGCTCGTGACCTGGGAGCGCCCCTGGAGCTGGTGAGAGAAGTGGCCGAGCATCGCAAGCTTCCAGTCGTGCTGTTTTGCGCCGGCGGCGTCGCGACGCCCGCCGACGCCGCATTGATGATGCGGCTCGGTGCGGAGGGCATCTTCGTGGGCAGCGGGATTTTCAAATCGAAAGATCCCAAGCGTTTCGCGCGCGCGATCGTGGACGCAACGACGCACTTCAACGAGCCCCGCGTCGTGCTCGAAGCGTGCCGCTCGCTGGGCGTGTCGGAAGCGATGCCGGGCCTGGACATCCGGGCGCTGGATGAAACGCAATTGCTTGCTCCCCGTGGCAACTGACAGGCCCACGGTCGGCGTTCTCGCGCTGCAGGGCGACGTCGTCGAGCACGTTGCGGCGCTCGAACGCGCCGGCGCGCGCGCCGTTGCGGTGAAAACCCCCGCCGATCTGGCGATCGCCGATGCGTTGGTCATTCCCGGCGGAGAGTCAACTACGGTGATGAAGCTGCTCGAACGTTTCGGGCTCGGCGAACCGATCGTCGAGCGCGTGCGCGGCGGAATGCCGCTATGGGGTACGTGCATGGGGATGATCGTTGCCGCGCGTCAGGTCGCCGATCTTGCGCAGCCCACGCTCGATTTGATCGACATTACGGTACGGCGCAATGCATTCGGACGGCAAAACGAGTCGTCCGAAATCGAGCTTGCGATTCCGGCGCTCGGGGCGCCGCCTTTTCCGGCCATATTCATTCGTGCGCCATGGATCGAGCGGTACGGTCCCAAGGTGCAGTTGCTCGCGCAGCGCGATGGCCGGGGCGTGATGGTACGCGAAGGGAACGTGCTTGCAACGTCGTTTCATCCGGAGCTCAGTGACGACCCGCGCGTGCACCGTTACTTCCTACGGATGATCGAGAACGCTAGGGGGTCCCGCGCGGCGTAGGCCGTGCGAAGGGAAGGCCTCCACCGCGGCGTAAGTCCTGGTGCGAGATGTCTACTCGGACCCCCGATTTAGAGGGAGCCGGCTTCCAAGGCCAGATTCCGCCCGTCGAGCCGTTGCTCAGCGAGGTGATCGCGACGCT
Organism: Candidatus Babeliales bacterium; assembly: GCA_035654155.1. Lineage (GTDB taxonomy): Bacteria > Vulcanimicrobiota > Vulcanimicrobiia > Vulcanimicrobiales > Vulcanimicrobiaceae > Cybelea. The sequence continues at coordinate 12,264 of DASRXM010000053.1, read as the reverse complement.
GGCGCTCGCCGCGCATGCGTACCTCACCGAGGAAGAGGGACGCAAGGCCGATCATCAATCCGCGGAGGTGGCCATCGACGTAGCAACTTCCGCGTTCGAACGGGTCAAAGAACGGCTGAGGCCCGAGCAGCGGTTAGCGATAACGCAAATGCTAACCGAAACGCGATTGACGTTTGTTCGGAAGCGAGGCACCTAGGATGCCTCGTTTTAGTAGCTCGGGCGAGGCGCGGAGTGCCGAGCTTTATGAGTGAAGTCTTGGTACTGAACTCCACGTACGAAGCGCTGAACGTTACGAGCTTTCAGCGCGCGGTAAAGCTGATCTTCGCCGGAAAAGCGGAAATGCTGCACGGGCGGGAGCGCATGCTCGCCTCTCCGACGTTCGAGATGCGCATGCCGTCGATCATTCGAATGCTGTACTATATCCGCCGGCCGATGCAGAAGGTCGCCCTAACCAAGAAGAACGTGCTGATTCGCGACGACCACACCTGCCAGTATTGCGGCGGCCATGGCGACCGTATGATGACGGTGGATCACGTCATCCCCAAGAGCCGCGGCGGCGAATCGACGTGGGAGAACCTAGTCTGTGCCTGCATGCGCTGCAACAATCGCAAGAACAATCGCATACCGCAGGAAGCCAACATGTCGCTGCGGCGCAAACCACGCCAGCCCAAGTACATTCCGTGGATTCAGATCAAGCGCAACACGCTGCCCGACGAGTGGGGCAAATTCCTCTTCTTGTATAACGTTTCAATCGACGAACGCATCGAAGCGTAGGGCCGCACCAGCGCACGAAATGCCGCTTCAAAACCGGGTTACGCCCTTTGGCGACGTCGTGGCGCTGCCGGGACGCGGCCTGATGATGGGCAATCGCGGCGTTCTGCACGACGAGACTCGGCGGATCGTGCGCGCATTTGCCTGCAAGCGCTGGATCGCGTGCGTGCTCGAGTTTCGCGGCCGCCGGCGGCAAGTGATGGCGCCCCGCCGCTACACCGAGCTGTTCTTTTTGGATGAAGCGGTCGCGTTTAGTGCCGGGCACCGGCCCTGCGCGGAATGCCGGCGGGCCGATTATTTGCGATTTCGCGGGCTCTGGGCGGCGCGCTTCGGTGAGCCGGCCGGCGCCGACTCCATGGACGCGCGGCTTCACGCCGATCGCCTCGCCGGCAAGAAGAAGCGCGTCTACTTAGAGGACCCGGCTCGTTTGCCCGACGGCGCCTACCTGCTGCTGCACGAAACGCCGTGGCTTCTTTGGAACGGCGCGCTGCACGCCTGGTCGGACTCGGGATATTTGCGGCGCCGTCCCGTCCCAGCGGGCGAAGTCGAGGTACTGACGCCCCGCTCGATGGTTACGATTCTCGCGGCGGGCTATCGCACCGCCGTCCATCCAACCGCATTGCGCGCCGTATCCTGACGCTTTGGACCAGCACAAAACGCCGTACTTTCAAGCGCTGCTCGACTACGTCGATTCCGGCGTGCTGCCGTTTCACACGCCCGGCCACGTGCAGGGTAACGGCATGGATCTGGCATTCAGAGAATTCGTCGGCGACAACATCTGCGCGATCGATTTAACGCCGATGCCGGGCCTGGACGATCTGCTGCAACCGACCGAGTCGGTCAAGGAAGCGCAGCAGCTTGCCGCGCAGGCGTGGGGAGCCGATCACACCTTCTTTCTCATCAACGGTTCGACCAGCGGCAACCAATGCATGATGATGGCGGCCGTGAATCCGGGCGAGAAGATCGCAGTCCCGCGCAACTCCCACAAATCCATGCTGGGCGGACTCATCATGAGCGGCGCCGAGCCGATTTACATGCAGCCCGAGGTGGACGAAGAGCTGCGCATGGACCATTGCGTGACGCCCGAGACGGTTGCGCGAACCCTGCGCGAGCATCCCGATATCGCGGCCGTCTATCTCGTCTCGCCGACCTACTACGGCGTGGCTGCCGACCTGGCATCGATCGAGCGAATCGCCCACGATGCCGGAAAGCTGCTGCTGGTCGACGAGGCGTGGGGACCCCACTTTCATTTTCATCCGGAGCTGCCGCTCTCGGCGACGACTGCCCGAGCCGATCTCTGCATCAACTCGACGCACAAGATGCTTTCAGCTTTTTCGCAGTGCGCGATGCTGCACCAAATCGGCCAGCGCGTCGGGCTCGACCGGCTCACGGCGGTGCTCAAAATGTTCCTGTCCACGTCGCCGAATTTGCCGATGGTGGCCTCGCTCGACGTCGCTCGCAAGCAAATGGCGACCGAAGGGGAAGCGTTGCTTACCCGCACCATCGAGCTGGCGCGCGAAACGCGCGAGCGCATCAATGCGATCCCCGGCCTGTACGCGTTCGGCAACGAGCTGGTTGGGCGCAAGGGCGTTTTCGCGATCGATCCGACCAAGATGACGGTTACGGTCACCGGGCTGGGCTACACCGGATACGAGGCCTCGGAAATTCTGCGCCGGCGCCATAACATTCAAGTCGAGCTCGCCGATCTTTTCAACGTGGTCGCGCTCTTTACGATCGGAACCACGCCGGCTGCTGCCGAACGGCTCGTGCAGGCCTTCCGCGAGATGGCTCGCGAGCATCGTGCGCTCGACATGTTCGCGCCGTCGGGCGTGCTCGAGCAGCGCTTGCGGCGCGGGAACTTCCGGTTGCCGCCGACGCCGCCCATGCGAATGCGTCCGCGCGAGGCGTTTCTCGCACCGGCGGAGTTCGTTCGCTTTCGCGAATCGGCTGGGCGCATTTGCGCCGAAACGCTCACGCCGTATCCGCCCGGCATTCCGGTCATCGCGCCTGGCGAAGAGATCACGCCCGAGATCGTTGATTACGTTCGCCTCGAGTTAAAGGCGGGCGTGCGAGTCCAAGGTCCGTACGACGACGAGCTTCGCGTGATACGCGTGGTGAAGGAGTGAGCGCGGACCGTCGCCAAAGCAACCGCGTGCCCTTGGGTAGATAGACCCGGAAGGCAGGAAAAGTATTGGCGGTTAGAGTTCAATCCGTTTCTCCAAGTTGGGAACTCTCCCAACTCCTCGACATCTTCCCTCTCGCGATTCGGCAAGCGCTCGTCCGTCTCAACAACATCGAAGAAATCATCGAAGTCGTGCTCGATCTCGGGCGTCCGCCCGAGGCCCGTTTCGAGCACGACTTTAAGTATCTCACCGAAACGCCGGTCAGCCACGAGGATATCGCGCACGTTTGCTCGCGCATATCGCCGTTTGGCGCCGACAATCGCGCGGGCATCGAGCAAACGCTGCACCGCATCAGCGCGATTCGAAATCGTACCGGCAAGATCGTCGGCCTCACCTGTCGCGTGGGGCGCGCGGTTTACGGAACGATCGACATTCTGCTCGACGTGCTGCGAAGCGGCAAATCGATTTGTCTGCTCGGCCGTCCCGGCATCGGCAAGACGACGATGCTGCGCGAATGCGCGCGGGTGCTCTCGGAAGAACGCAAGCGCGTGGTCATCGTCGACACGTCGAACGAAATCGCCGGCGACAGCGACATCCCGCACCCGGGGATCGGCTTGGCGCGGCGGATGCAGGTGGCCGACCCCGCGCTTCAGCACGCGGTCATGATCGAGGCGGTAGAGAATCACATGCCCGAAGTGGTCGTGATCGACGAGATCGGCACGGCTGCCGAGGCCGAAGCCGCCCGCACGATCGCCGAGCGGGGCGTTACGCTGATTGGAACGGCCCACGGTCAAACGCTGGAAAATCTCTTGATGAATCCGACCCTCTCCGATCTGGTCGGGGGCGTCGGCGCGGTTACGCTTTCCGACGAAGAAGCGCGCCGTCGCGGGACCCGCAAGACCGTCCTCGAGCGCAAGGCGCCGCCGACCTTCGACGTCGTCGTCGAGATCCACGATCGCGACCGGTTGGCGCTCCATAGGAACGTCGCAGAGGTGATCGACGCCTTGCTTCGCGGCTACCAGCCCCAGCCCGAGATTCGCCAGCGCGAGCCCGGCGGCGCGGTCACGGTTGTGCAGGAGGCCGACACGGAATCCATGCCGCGGCTGGCCGAAGGCTACGATCACGATCGCGAAGCCGAAGAACGCGAGCGCCCGCTTTATATCTTTCCGTACGGCGTTTCGCGGAACAAGATCGAGCGCGCGATTTCCAACCTGCGAGTCAACGCGTCGATTGCGCGAAACTGGGACGACGCCGACGTCGTGCTCACGCTCAAGACTCTCGAACGCAAGGAGCAACCGAAGCTCAAGCAAATCGCGTCCGACAACGTGCCGATCTACTCGATCAAGACGAACACTACGACCCAGATTCAAGCGGCGTTGCGCGACGTGTTCAATCTCGGCTCGATTGACAACGAGGAGTTGGCTCTGCGCGAGACCGAGGAGGCCATCTATCAGGTCCTCCTCAACAGTCAGGCGATCGAGCTGTCGCCGCAAACCTCGTACATTCGCCGGATGCAGCATCAGCTCGCGGAACGATATCGCTTGCAATCGCGCAGCACCGGGCTCGAGCCCAATCGCCGCGTCCGAATTTATAAAACGACCGAGGTTTGACTACACTGTCATCCTGAGCGGAGCCTCATAGTTGTGTCATCCTGAGCGGAGCCTCATAGTTGTGTCATCCTGAGCGGAGCGACCGTAGGGAGCGAAGTCGAAGGACGAAGGACGAGTGGAGATTGACGTTCATCGCCGTTGAGGGGATCGAGGGCAGCGGGAAGAGCACGCTGATCGCGGGGCTCGCCGAAGGCTTGCGCCGCGACGGTTACGCCGTCGTCATGACCCGCGAACCCGGCGGAACCCGAGTAGGCAACGCGATGCGCGAAGTCTTCTTGAACAACGCGAACGCGATGGCGCCGCTCACGGAGAGCTTGCTCGTCAACGCGGCCCGCGCGCAGCACGTTTTTGAAGTAATACGGCCGGCGCTGGCTCTGGAGCGCATCGTGCTTTGCGACCGGTTTATCGATTCTACGCTGGCGTATCAGGGCTACGGGCGCGGTTTGCGCCTCGATACCCTGCGCGAGCTTTGCTCGATTGCGACCGGAGGATTGCAGCCGGACCTCGTGCTTTTGCTCGACGTGCCCGTGAACGTCGCTCGCGGCCGCCTCCGAGAGCGAACGGCCTCCGATCGCATCGAAGCCGAGGGCGATGACTTTCACGAACGCGTGCGGCGGGGGTTTCTCGAACTTGCTGGCGAGCCCGGCCATCGCGTCCTGGATGGGACGCTGCCGCCGGGAACCTTGCTCGAGCAGGCGATGGAAGAAGTGCGCGCGGGGCTTGGCACTCGCGTACCGTGAGCGAGCTGCACTTCGACGTCGTCGGTGCCGAGGGGCCTCGGCGCTACTTCGAAGGATTGACGCCGCAGCAACTGGCTCACGCCTATCTCTTCACCGGACCCGCGGGAATAGGAAAGAGAACGTTCGCGCGGCGGCTGGCGCAATCGCTGCTCTGCCTGGCGCCGAAGAGCGGCGTTCTCGGCTACGACGGTACCTGTGCGTCGTGTAAGCTATTTAGCGCCGAAAGCGCGCGCCATCCCGATTTTCTCGAACATGGCGGCACGCTCAAAATCGGCGACCCCGATTCGCGCTCCGGCTTCTATGAAAGCGAAGAGCTATCGTCGCGCGACATCGTCCATCAGCTGGCGTTGCAATCCTATAGCGGCGGGATGCGCGTGCTGCTGCTGGGCGACGTGTCTTTCTCGACGCACGAGGCGGCCAACGCGCTGCTCAAGTTTTTGGAGGAGCCTCCCAAGGGCGTCGTGACGTTTCTCACGACGGCGGCGCCCGGACGGCTGCTTCCGACGATTCGCTCGCGAACGATTAACTTGCAATTCCCGCTGCTTTCGCAAGCACAGGTACGCGAGATTCTCGGCCGCAAGCACTACGGAAAGGAAGACGCCGAGCGCGCCGCATCCCTGAGCGGCGGCAGCGTGACTCGCGCGCTTGCGACGCTCGAAGGCGAAGAAGAATCGCTGCGGGGACAAGTCGCTCGCTGGTTTTTTGATAGCCTCGATGGAAGGCCGCCGCAAGACTCGTGGGCGACCCGCGACACGCTCGACGACGGCCTGGAAACTATCAAGACGTTGGTGCGCGACTGGATCGTTGCAAGCGGTCACGACGGCGTGGCGCTCGTCTCCAGCGACTACGCGCAGCGCTTGCGAAAGTTGAAGCCGATCGACAAACGTGCCGCGGTCGGGCTGCTCGGGAAACTCGACGATGCGCAGCGCTTGGCGCGAACCAACGTGAATCCCGCGTTGGTCGGCGAGATGGTTCGAATGGCGCTTACCAGTATCCCCTGAACGCAACCTCGTCGTACTGCTTGGCGAAGGGAAAGGCGAGATAGCCGAGCGCAAGCGCGCGAGCACCGGCCGTTACCAGGCTCCACGTCGTCGCCGACATGTGAATTAACAGATACGGGAGTCCCATCGGCACCGCGACATACCAGATCGCCACGAAGATGATTGCCAGAATAACCGAAGCAATCGGTTGCGCGCGAACCGCGCGGATCGAGGCGGAGAGGGCGAGCGATCCGGGCATGCCGCCGATTGCGGCCGCCGGAATCGTGTAAATCAAAAAGAACGCCGCGACCGCGCCGAGCGCAATACCGAATGGGCCTACAAACGAACCGATGTAACTGGCCGCCCAGACGATAAATTGAAAGCCAATTGCGGCGAGAGCGATCGCGCCGAATTTCGCGCGCCCTTCCTCCCAGGCTTCGTCGAAGGTCCCGCGGTGTCCGCGCCAGATGTTGCTCGCCTGGATTATCGTAACGCCGAAAGCCCAAAGGTAAACGAGCTGAGCCAGCAACTGAAAGATGCCCGCACCGGCGCCCCCCGTCGGATCGGTAAAGAGATACGAGACTTGCGTCAGCAACAGATCGACGACGGCTGCGAGCAGCGGCATGACGAAAATTGACGGGCGGCGCACCAGCAGCGGGATGGCTTGCAGGTACATGCCGAGATCGACGCGCTGCTGTTGCACGTGCTTAAAAGCGAGCTCCTTCGAGCGCATGACGGCACGAGCAGTCGGCGCCGGCCGGGATCCTTTCGACGATCGAACCGATCGCGCGCTTGACCCGCTCGTTGTTCTTGTTGAAGACTTCGAAGACTTCGTGATGCGACACGGGCGGCATTCCCTCGAGTCCGACGTCGTAATCGGTGATCAGCGCGATGTTGACGTAGCACATCTCGAGCTCGCGGGCTAAATAGGCCTCGGGATACTGGGTCATGTTGATGACCTCCCAGCCTTGGCTCTGAAACCACTTCGACTCGGAGCGCGTCGAGAAGCGCGGTCCTTGAATGACGACGACGGTTCCGCGGTCGTGGGTTTCGATGCCCAGCGATTTGAGCACGCCCGCGGCGATCGGGCGCAGGGTCGGGCAGTAAGGATCGGCGAAGCTGACGTGCGTCGTAATCGGACCGTCGTAGAACGTGTCCTTCCTTCCGTTGGTGCGATCGACGAGCTGGTCGCAAACGACCATGGATCCCGGCTTGACGCGTACGTCGAGCGAACCGGCGGCGGTGGGCCCGATGATCCATTTGACGCCGAGCTCTTTCATCGCATAGAGGTTTGCCCGGTAGTTAATCGCTTGCGGCGGAAACCGGTGATCTTTTCCGTGCCGCGGAAGAAATGCGACGCGCCGTCCCGCGATCTCTCCGAGGGCGACTTTATCGCTCGGCGTGCCGTACGGCGTCTCGACCCAACGCTCGTGCGCGCCCTCAATCAGAGAATAGAATCCCGAACCACCGAAAACGCCAACCTCGGCCTGCGACTCGCGCGCCATCAAGCCTAAGCTCTAGACTTGGCTCGAATAATCCTGTCCGCGCCCTGTCTCTGTCAACCTGAGCGGAGCGAGCGCAGCTGTGTCATCCTGAGCGGAGCGACACTGAGGCGAGCCGCAGTGAGTCGAAGTGGAGCGCAGTCGAAGGACGAAGGACGAACGCCACGTGCTCCAGCCGCAAGCACCGTGCTTGCGAAGGTACCGAAGGGCGTGATAAGGTGGGTGTTGGTCAGACCTGCAGTTGCACCAGAGATGCACGAAGGCGCCGCGGTAACGCGGCGCCCCGTTTATCTTGGGCCAATAGGACGAGAGTAGGTTGCTGTCGTTGTCATTAGGCGTGATTAATTGCGTGCTGGGGCGCATCGATGGCGTCGACTGCAGGTCTGACCAACCTTGCGGCTCCGGGTTCGATTCCCGGGCGCTCCAGCCGCAACTTTGTGATTGCGAAGCTATCGATGAGGTGATAAGGTTAGTATTGGTCAGACTGGCGGTCACATCAAAGATGCGCAAGGCGCCGCAGCAATGCGGCGCCTTGTCTACTTTCCGCTCGTCCTTCGACTTCGCTCGCTGCGCTCGCTCCGCTCAGCCCTTCGACTGCGGCGCTTCGCGCCTCCGCTCAGGATGACACGATGGGAGCGCGCGTTAGCGGTTGAAATCGGACGGCTTTAAGTCGTCGAGGAACTTTTTAAAACGCGCGATGTCGGTGTCGTTAGTCGGCTTCTTTTCAGCGGTCGCCTCTTCGAGCACGATCTTGTCGGATACAAAGATCGGCGCGGGCACGCGCAGCGCAAGGGCGATGCCGTCCGACGGGCGGGCATCGATCTCCTGAAGCTCGCCGTTGGTTCGCACGACCAGCTTCGCAAAGAACGTCGAATCTCTGATGTCGTGGATGACGACTTGTTCCAGACTTGCATTGAGCGTCTCGAGAATGCCGCGCATAAGATCGTGGGAAAGGGGCCGCGGCACGGGTGCGCCCTCCAGCGCCAGGGCGATCGCGGTGGCTTCGAACGGACCGATCAGAATCGGGAGGTAGTGCGAGCCGTCCATGTCCTTGAGGATAACCACCGGGTCGTGGGTCAGGAGGTCGATGCCGAGCTTGTCGACCTTCATTTGGCGCATATCAGACGTATCCGACGTTCCCGCCGGATTTTCTTGCCGGCTGCGCGAACCGCCCCGCTCCAATGCCGCTCTCGTGTGGAATCGTCGGCCTGCCCAACGTCGGCAAGACGACGATTTTCAACGCGCTCACGCGTTCCGCCCAAGCTCTAGCCGCAAACTATCCGTTCGCGACGATCGAGCCGAACGTCGGCGAGGTTGCGGTGCCCGATCCGCGCTTACCCGTGCTGCAGCGGCTCGTGAATGCTCGTCGCATCGTGCCGGCGACCGTGCGCTTTGTCGACATAGCCGGATTGGCGCGCGGCGCCAGCACCGGCGAGGGACTCGGCAACGCATTCTTAAGCCACATTCGCGAAACCGACGCAATCGCGATGGTGGTACGCTGTTTTGAAAGCGCGGACGTCACCCATGTTGAAGGCCATGCGGATCCGGCGCGCGACTGCGAGATCGTAGCAATCGAATTGGCGCTTGCCGACCTCGCTACGATGCAAAAGCGCTTGGTAAAACTCGAACGCGACGTGCGCGCTCGCCCGCAAACGCGACCCTACCTTGAGGCCGCGCAGCGGCTGAGCGATTCGCTCGAGGAGGCGAAGCCGGCGCGCAGTTTCGCTCCGGGGACGCTCGAAGCTCAAGTCGCCGCGGACTCATTCTTGCTGACGTCCAAGCCGGTGCTCTACGTCGCCAACGTCGACGAAGCGCAGATCGGCCGGCCGGGCGAGCACGTCCGCGCAGTCGAGGAGATTGCGCGGGCTCAGGACGGCCGGGCCGTGGTCCTGAGCGGGAAGCTCGAGGCCGAATTGGCCGGCCTGCCGGAAGGCGAGGCTGTGGAGTTCCGGCGCGAGTTGGGCCTCGAGCGCAGCGGGCTCGACGACCTCTCGGCGGCGGGATACGACCTGCTGGGCCTGATGACGTTCCTCACCGCCGGGGAGAAGGAAGCGCGTGCCTGGCCGATCCCAAAAGGGACGAAAGCCCCCAAAGCAGCCGGCACGATTCACAGCGACCTGGAGCGCGGCTTCATTCGGGCGGAGATCGTCGCCTACGACGACTACGTCGAATTCCAGACGATGGAAGCGCTGCGCGCCGCCGGTCGCGTGCGCAGCGAGGGGCGGGAGTACGTCATGCAAGAGGGCGACGTGGTGAATTTCCGGTTCAACGTCTAAAGCCCAACCCATGACTACTGCTTTGCGTGAGACCTCGGTGCGCGACGTCTCCGTCTTTGGCGATGCGATCGCCTACTTCAACGAGGCCGCCGATTTGCTCGAGCTCGACGGCGGCATGCGCCGGATCCTCACGCACCCGTCCCGGCAAATCATTTTTTCGATTCCATTTCAGCGCGACTCGGGCGAGTTCGAGGTCTACACGGGCTATCGCGTGCAGTATAACTTTGCACGAGGTCCGGCCAAGGGCGGCATTCGATTCCATCCCCGCGTTACGCTCGACGAAGTGACTGCCCTCGCCTTTTGGATGACCTGGAAGTGCGCGGTGGTCGACCTGCCGTTCGGCGGCGGCAAGGGGGGAGTCACCTGCGATCCGACCACCTTGTCTTCAAACGAGCTCGAGCGTATCACGCGCCGCTACGCTGCCGAGTTGGTTGAAGTCGTTGGTCCCGATAAGGACGTGCCTGCGCCCGACGTCAACACGACGCCGCAAGTCATGGCGTGGTTCATGGACACCTACTCGATGCACGTGCGGCAGAACACCCCGGGCGTGGTCACCGGCAAGCCGTTGGAAATCGGCGGCTCGCGCGGCCGAGTCGAAGCGACCGGCCGCGGCGTTACGATCTGCGCGCTCGACGAGATGGCGGAGATGGAGCTGCGTCCCGACACCGCGACGGTCGCGATTCAGGGCTTCGGCAACGTCGGAATGCATGCGGCAAAGCTCTTCGAGGAACGCGGCTGCAAGATCGTCGGGATCTCCGACGTGACCGGCGCCTACTACAACGCCGAAGGCATCTACGTCAGCGGGGCAATGGAACACGCCGCGAAGTTCGGTTCGCTCGAAGGCTTCAAAGGCGGCGAGAAAATCACCAACGCGGAGTTGCTCGGAAGCAACTGCGACGTGCTGGTTCCGGCCGCACTCGAGAAGGTTTTTACGGCCGAAACTGCGGCGAAAGTCCAGGCCAAGCTGATCGTCGAGGGCGCGAACGGGCCGACGACGCCGGAAGCGGATCGCATCTTCCGCGAGCGGGGAATCGTGGTCATTCCCGACATCATGGCCAACGCGGGCGGCGTGACGGTCTCGTACTTTGAGTGGGCACAAGACCGGATGGGCTTCTTTTGGAAGGAATCGGAAGTCAACGAGCGCCTCGAAGACTTCTTGCTCTCCAACCTCCACGAGATCCGCTCGATCGCCAACTCGCGCCGCGCGACGCTGCGAACTGCGGCTTACACGCTCGCAATCGACCGGGTCGTTAAAGCCTCAAAACTCCGCGGCATCTACGCGTAATCGCCGCGTCTAGAAAAGTTGCGTGGCTGAACGGAATCCCTGCTCCGAAAAGTGTCGATCGAACGCAAACGCCGTCTGAATCGAGAATCTTCGCATAAATGCGAAGCTCACGCTGTCGACAAGGCTTATGGTTCGTTTTCGACTTTGCAGGCAATCGTTCGTTGCGGCGCGATGCAGGGCTTCGTCGACGAATGCTATCTCGACGCGCTCGTCTAAGGATTCGGCGATTGCACGAGCGGCCTGCAAGCCGCGTCGGCGCTGTGCGAGCGAAAACGTCTCCAGCACGACATAGTTCGTAGTGATTGGCTGAAATCGCTCGTCCTCGACGAGTTGCTGCCAGATCCTCGCCGCCGCAGCATGCGATTCATCATCTCGGTTGGCGACGGCATATAGCGCGGAGGTATCGCAGAAGACGATCATCTAGCGGCCGCTAGGCTCTGCCAGGTACTCATCGTGCCGGCGCGCGACGTCCGGCTTGTCGCTGAAGGCGCCAATCAAGCGTAGCGCTCGTTCGCGTGCCTGCTCGTTCCGGTGCTGTTCGGGCGCGGTTACCTGGTCCACGCCCTCACGGATCAGGGCGGAGATGGATAACCCGCGTAGCCGAGCAGTTTGACGCAGCGCGCGTTCTTGCGATTCCGTAAGCTGCACTTGAATACGATGCATGCCATCATGCTATCATTTATGATAGCATGAAGCAACCGTGCAGAGCTCATAGCCTCTCCGTCCCGACGAGGCGCGCGATCCGCAGCGTCGCTTCGACGTACGCGCGCAGGCGCTCGAGAATGAAACGGCGCGCCGGGTCGGGCTCGGTGTCGAGCTCGGCGTCGAGTTGCGTAAGCTTGGCCGTCACGGCGGGGTGGGGCCGCGCTCGGCGCGATTCACGCAATGCGCGCACGATTTCGGACATTTCGTCGTTCAAGATGCCGGCGAAAGCTTCGAGATCGCCCTCGATGCGGGGAGACGGCTGCGTTTCGAGC
>DASRXM010000052.1:0-52287 GCA_035654155.1 Candidatus Babeliales bacterium | reverse complement strand
GCGCACTCGGTCGAGCGTGTCGATCTCCTCGGGCGGCTTATCGTCGCGGACGCGCACGATCCGAGGAAATCGCAGCGAGAAGCCGCTTTCGTGCAGATCGCTCTCTTGGATGACGTCGAAGGCGACTTCGAGCACGATCTTTGGCTGGACGGCGATTTCGTGCGCGCGGGCTTTCTCGCGCCGGTGCGATTGCGGCAGGCGATGCTCGAGAAACCACGGCGTCAACTCGGCGATCTCGGCGTCTGTCAAGCCCGAGTAGGCTTTGCCGATCGTCTGCAGTGCACCGTCGTCGCCACGCACGGCGAACGTGTAGTCGGAAAGCACCTTCGCGCGCTTGCCGTGCCCCCACTCCACTGCAACGACGACCACGTCGAGCGTCGAAAGCTCGCGCTTGAGCTTCAGCCACCACTTGCCGCGCCGTCCCGGCGCATACGGCGAGTCGGCGCGCTTGAGCATCAGCCCTTCGTTGCCTCGCGCCCGTGCTTGCTCAAAACGCGCGTTGACGTCGGCGGCCGCGACTTCGCTCTCGGTTTCAAACGGCGCGTGTTTGAGGTGCGCGCTTGATACGAACAGATCGGCGAGCCGTTCTCGGCGCGCGGCGAGCGGCTCGTCGAGCAGCAACTCGTCGTCCAGTGCGAGCAAGTCGAAGACGACGTAAGCAATTGGGACGCCGCGGAGCAGCGACTCATCGACGTTCTTGCGCTGCAGACGTGCCTGGAGCAAACGAAACGGCAGTACGCGATCGTCGCGCATCGCCACGATCTCGCCGTCAAAAATTGCCTTGCGGCCGATCGTCGCAAGCGCGCCGACCACTTCGGGATAGGATGCGGTCACGTCGTTGAGCCGCCGAGAAAACAATTGTACCGTGGCGACGCGGACGTGCGCCTGCGCGCGAATTCCATCGTACTTGTCCTCGACGTGCCAGACCGCTGCGCCGAGCTCTTTATACGCGTCGCCGTACGCAACCGGCGTCGCTAGCATGAATCCGATCGGCGTTCCGTAGTCGACGCGAAGCTCGCCAAGCGTGCCGTGCTTGGCGGCCAGCGCAACGGCTCCGACGTCGCCTGCGGCCATTGCCCCGCGTCGCACCATCTGTGGATCGGCATCGAAGGCCTTGGCGATCGCGTCGAGCACGAGGCCCTCACGCAAGCCGACGCGCAAGTCGCCGGTAACGATCTTGATCGCGTACATTGCCTCCTGCGGAGACGCAGACGCGCGTAGGATTTGCTCGAGCACCGCCGCTCGCCGCAGACTAGCCCGCTTTCCCGATGCCGCCGCAATCTCGCCGAAGAACCCGTCCAGCGACGCGGGCGTCAGCCGGTCGGCAAAGAGCATCGCGTCGCGCGGTGGGCGCGCCAGCGTGGCCAGCGCCGCGCCGAGATCGCCGGTGGCGCGATAGCTTTCGCCCAGCGTCGCATCGTCAAACCCCCAGACTCGCCGCGCGACTTCCACGATCGTCCGGCCGCCGACCGAGAGCGTGCGACGATCGCGCGCGGCAAACGGACTTCCGCTAAAGAAACGCGCGGCTGCGAGCAAATCGGCGTCGTCGAGCGATCCGAGATACTGCGCCAGCAACGCAGTTTTTTCGAGTTTAGCCGGATGCGAAGCGATTTCTTCGGCCGTCGCCGCAAAACGCTCTATTGCAGCCTCGCAAAGTATGCATAGGTCGCCTGTATTCCGTCGGTCAGCGCGGTTTGAGGCGACCAATCGAGTTCGGCGCGCGCGAGCGAGGCGTCGAACTGCGCGTCGCGGGCATCGCCGGGACGCGCCGGCCCGCGTTCGATCGGAACTTCGAAGCCGCTGACTTCGGCGATGGTCCGGTAGATTTGGTTGACGCTCGTGCGGCGGTTGGTGCCGATCACGTAGCTGCCGCCCGAGCCGCACTCGAGCACGGCGAGGTTCGCCCGCGCGACGTCTTCTACGAAAACGTAGTCTCGCGTTTGCTCGCCGTCCCAATCGATTCTAACCGGCTCGCGGGCTAGGAACTTTCCGATGAAGATCGAGACGACGCCCGCTTCGCCGTTGGGGTCTTGGCGCGGACCGTAGACGTTGCCGTAACGCAGCGCGGTAAAATCGAGCTCTCGTTGCGCTCGGTAAAATCGCAGATAATGCTCGCCAACCATCTTACTGATGCCGTAGGGCGAGCTGGGGCGTTGCGGCGTCGCATCGGTGATTGGAAGATGCTCCGGCGTGCCGAAAATCGCGCCGCTGGATGCATACAGCACTTTTCTCACGCCGTTTTTGGATGCGTGCTCGAGCACGTTGAGCAGCCCGACGACGTTGACTTGCGCGTCGTAGATCGGCTCGCGCACCGAGATTGCGACCGAATGCTGCGCGGCGTGATGGTTGACGATCTCGGGCTTGAAATCGGAAAAAATTCGGCCGATTGCCTCGTCGCGAACGTCCATGTGCACGAGCGTCACGCCGTTGCGCACGTTGGCGCGCCGGCCGCCGCCGTGTTCCCAGAGCGAATCGACGACCAGCACGTCGTGCCCGGCATCGAGGTAGGCATCGACGACGTGCGACCCGATGAACCCGGCACCCCCGGTAACCACGATTCGCACTAGGGATCCTCGCTAGGGTGAAAAGCCCCTGGACGGCGCAGGGCCCCGTCGCAGGAGAACGGCGATGCCTTCATGCGCGCTCCTTCTCTGCTCCGGCGCTGCAGTACTCGGCGCGCTCGCCGTAACGCCGCTGGACTTCGATGTGCGGATCGTCGCCGGCGCGGGCTCGATTGCGCTGGCGGCCGTGTGCGCGCGCGTCGCCACGTCGCGCTTGAGCTTGCTGGTAGCGGCTTTTTTTGCCGCCTCGGCCGCAAACGCCGCGCTGCGTCAGCCAGCCTCGCCGCCCACGGAGCAGCGCACGGCGAGATACGGCGCAACGCTGATGGAAGCGATCGCCGCCGCCGACGGCACGACGGCGGTGACGCTTTTGCTCGACGACGGACGGCGGATAACGGCGCGCGTTGCGAAAGCGGTGCCCGAGGTGGGCGCCCATCTGATCGTCCGAGGCCGTCTCGAGCCCTTCGATGAAGTGCGCAATCCCGGCGAGCCGAGCGAAGCGGCCATCGAACGAGAACGCGGCTTCGACGCAAAGCTCGACGGCGCGCAGATTCTCTCCGAAACCCGCCAAGCGGATTCGAACTCACGCACGTGGTTGGCTCGGGCGCATGCATGGGCGGGCGCGCAGCTGCGTGAGCGTCTCGGCGAGCCCGCCGCATCGGTGGTCGCGGGCGAACTGTGGGGTGAGCGCTCGGCGCTTCCGCCTTTTTTGCGCGCCGAGTTTCAAGAAACCGGAACCGTGCACGTCCTGGTCACGGCCGGTTTACATCTGGGCGCGGTTGCCGCACTTGCGGCGGCATTGCTGGCGTCGGCGTCGCTGCCGCGCTGGGCGACGTGCGCCGCGACGATCGCCGCGATTTGGGTCTTCGCCTGGTGGAGCGGAGCGCAGCTTCCTGCAATTCGAGCCGCAACGATGGCAACCGCCGCGCTGACGGCACGCGCCTGCGGCCGCGCGACGTTTTCGTGGAACGCTCTCGCCTTGGCGGGAATCTTCATCGCCTTCCTGCACCCGGCAAGCATCGCTACGACGTCGTTTGCATTGTCCTTCTCTTGCGTCGCAGCGATCTTCGCCTACGCCGCACCGCTCGAACGATGGGTCGAGAGCCGTATTGCGTTGCCGGATCGCGTGCGCGAGGCCGTCGTGCTCTCGTCGGCAACGCAGCTTGGGATTTGGCCGCTCGCGGCTGCGACCTTTCTGCAGTTCACGCCCTACGCGGTGGCTGCAAACGTCGCGGTCGTCCCATGCGTGGCCGCGACCATGGCTCTCGGCGCCGCGCAGTTGGCTTTTGCATGGTGCGCGCCGATCGCGCAAGCCTTTGCGAATTGCAACTCCTGGCTGCTGGCGTGGATGCTGGGCGTCGTCGAAAGCGTCAGCGCACTTCCAGGCGCCTCGATTGCGATGACGCCGGCGCCGGCGTGGTGCATCGGGGCGTACGACGCGGCATTGCTGAGCGCTCCGCTGCTGTGGCGCCGTAACCGCACGCTAGCGATTGCCGCAGCAATGCTGGCGACGATCTGGGTAGTCGCTCCGCCCCGCGCGATCGACGCGCGCCTGCGCGTCACGGTGCTCGACGTCGGGCAAGCCGACGCGATCGTCGTCCAAACGCCGCGCGGCCACGCTCTGCTGATCGACGCAGGCGGACGGCTCGAGCGCGGCCCGCAGAGTAGCGGCTCCGTTGCCGAAGAGGTCGGCGAGCGCATCGTGGTGCCGTTTTTGCTGCGCCACGGCATCCACGCGCTCGACGCCGTCGTGCTCTCGCATCCGCACGGGGATCATGCCGGCGGCGTCGCTCCGGTATTGCGGCGGCTTAGCGCGACGAAGGTTGCCGACAGCGGCCAACGCTACGGCGGACACGCGTATCAGGACGCGCTGTCCACGGCGCGCAGCGACGGCGTGCCGATCGTGTATCCGCGCGCGGGAGCGCAATGGCATACCGACGACGGCGTCGCGCTGTTCTTCCTCGGGCCGTCGCTGCCGTTGATTGCCGGCTCGCGCAACGACATCAACGAAAACTCAATCGCGTTCGCCTTGCGCTACGGCTCGTTCTGCATGCTCTTCACCGGCGACGCCGGTGCGACCGCCGAAGAACGATTCCTGACCGAGCGCAGCGACCTACGCTGCGCGGTTCTCAAGGTCGGACACCACGGCTCGGCTTACGGCTCGACGCAGGCCTTCATCACGGCGGTTCGGCCGCGCGTCGCCATTATTTCGGTCGGACGTCACAACCTGTTCGGCCATCCGGCGCCGTCAACGCTGGAAACGCTGCGCCGAGCCGGCGTTACGATCTATCGAACCGACGAGGACGGAGCGGTTACGATCCTCAGCGACGGGCAGCACGAAGAATTTTCGAGCATGCTGGCACCTTCTACGCCTCGGTAAGATTGAAAACCAGTCCGAAGGGATCGCGCATGTAGACGCGCGGCACCGCCGGGTTTTCTTCAATCAGGTCGCATCCGGCCGCGATCAAATCGTTCTTGGCGTGCTGCACGTCATCGACGGCGAACTCGAAGACCGGCCCATCGGATTGCCCAAGCTCGAAGTATAGATTCACCGCACCGCTATCGAAGCCGATCATCCCGTCCTTCTCCAGGACGACCGGAAAACCGAGCGTGCCGGCATAGTGCGCTTTAACCGCCGCGAGATCGGGCGCTCGCAGGATGATTTCGTTGGTGCTCTTCACGCGGCTCGTTTAGATGGTGATGAAGTTGGCGGCTCCGCACGGCGTCGACTGGACGGTGGACTGCAGGCTCAGCGAGCTCGGTGCCGACGACGCGGCGCCTCCCGGCCCCGTCAAGCCGGCCGCGTACGACGGAGCCATCGAAAAGGTGTTCTTGGATTGGCCATCCACCAGCGAACCGATCGTGAAGCCCGCCGGCTGAGCATTTGCGGACTGGCTGGCCGGCGTTGCAAGCGGGGCGAACGGCCCTAAGAAGCCATTGTTTGAAAGGCACGGCCCGTACCACGACGGTTGATACCAAAAGATGCTCGGGGTCGGCTGCGATGTGCGAAACGCCGTCCCGGGAAGCGGCCGCGGTTGCACCTCAACGTCGAAGGGCACCTTAAACGTGTCCGGCCCGCTATGCCGGGCGGACGAATCCGCTGAGGATTTGGGCGGCGGTTGCGCGGGACGGGAGACCGCAAAACCTCCCGGCGGCGCGCTGCGCGACGCGATCGGCAGTGCCGCGATTCCGGCCGCGGCGGCGAAAACGAGAAGCCGTTTCACGGTGGTGCAAACTTCGCGCACCGGCCGGCGGCATCCCCTGGTAAAGCGCTAAGGCGCGGTCGGGTAGGTCATCGGCAATTCGATCTGGTTTGGGTCGGTCTCGCCGTTAAACGCGGACGGCCGGAAATGCTGCGGCGCAAAGCGCAGGTACATGATCGGGATCAGCAGCAGCGTCAGCACTAGCGAGCTCGACAATCCGCCGATCACGACGATGCCCAGCGGGCGTTCGGCCTGCGATCCGGGATCGAGCGCGAGTGCCAGCGGCAACATGCCGGCGATCATCGCGACCGTCGTCATCACGATCGGACGAAACCGCGCAAGCGCGCTCTCCTTGATGGCCTCGAGCTTGCTCAAGCCATGCTCGCGCAGCTGGTTCGCGAAGTCTACCAGCAGGATGCCGTTCTTGGCCACGAGGCCGACCAGCATGATCGAACCGATCATCGAGAACAGATTGAGCGTCTGGTGGGTCAGGGCGAGCGCTCCAAGCGCACCGACTACTGCAACCGGCACCGTGAACATGATGATGAACGGCGTGATGTAGCCATTGTAGAGTGCCACCATCAAGAGGTACACCAGCAGGATCGAGAGGCCCAGCGAGATCGTCATTTCGGCCACCGTTTGCGCCAGCGAGGCTTGGTTGCCGCCGGCCACCGGAGTGACCGTTATATTTTTGGGCAAATCGAGCGACCGCAATCGACGCTCGAACGAGCGCGTGACGTTCGAAAGCACGGCGCCCGGCGCGACGTTGGCGCCGACCAGCACGATGCTGCGGCGGTCGATACGCATCATGAGCGGCGGAGCCGGCTGAAGCTTTAAATTCGTAATGTCACCGACCGTAATGATCGAGCCGTTGTTCGCGCGAATCGGAATCGCCGCGATGCCGGTCAGCGAGCGCAAATCGGGTTCGGGATAGATGACCTGGACGTATTTGAGACCGTTATTTCCCGTAAACTCGGTCGCGGTGTATCCTCCAAAGGCGGCCCGGACCGCGGTTGAAGCCGTTCCGATTGCCGCGTCGAGCGCGCGGGCTCGTTCCCGGTCGAACTCGACCTCGGCTTGGGGAGCGTCCTGCGTATTCGACGTCGTCGCATCGATCGCGCCGGGAGTCGAGGCGAGCGTGGTGAACACGCGCTGCGCTGCGGTTGTAGGATCGGCGGTCAAGCTGGACACGACGTAGCTGATCGGCTGTCCGATGCCGCCGGACGGATCGGTCGCGGGCACGGCGACGACGCTGGCCGCGGGCAGCAGCTTGCCGATTTGGCTGCTGAGGTTCTGCACCCAATAGGCGGTGGAATGCGAGCGATGGTCTTTCAAAAACAGGTGAATCTGAGCGATCGCGCCGTTATTCACATAGCCGCTGATCTCGCCTTCGTACGCTCCGGCCATCGAGGCCTCCGATTGCAGGTCGGGTATGCGATCGACGACCGCTTCGGCTTGCAGCAAGGCGCCATTGGTTTGCGTGAGCGGCGTTCCGGTGGGAAAATTGATCGTTACGAAGATCTCGCCTCGATCGACCGGCGGCATGTATTCAAAACCAACGATGCCCAGCGGAATGAGCAACAGCGCCACCAACAAGCTGGCAAACGAGACGGTGACCACGGCCGGGCGGTGTTCGAGCGCCCAGGGCAGCGCGCGCTCCGTGTACCAGTTGCGCGTGCGTTCGAAGCCGCCCGTAAACCGGTCGACGATCTTCCATGGCTTCCATTTGGAGTAGAGCGCCCAGCGGCCCGCCAGCGCCGGCGTCACCGTAAACGAAACGAAGAGCGACGTCAGGGTTGCGACCGCTACGACGAGCCCGAACTCACGCAAGAAGAGTCCGACCGAGCCTGGCAGGAACGAGATCGGAAGAAATACTACGACGATGACCAGCGTGATGACGATCGTCGCGATCCCGATTTGTGTCAACCCGTTGACCGCCGCGACGTCCGGTGCCTCGCCCTCGTGGTGATGGCGTTCGATGTTCTCGAGCACGACGATCGAGTCGTCGACCAAGATGCCGATCATCAGCGTCATCGCCAACAGAGAGACCGTATCTAGCGTAAATCCGGCAATGCGCATCGCGGCAAGGGTCACGAGGAATGAAGACGGGACTGATACCATCACGACGATCGCGTTGCGCCACGAGCGCAGGAAGAACAGCATCACGATCGCCGTAAAGATGATGCCTTCGATCAGCGTGCGGGTCACGCCGGAGAGCAGCTCTCCGGTGTAGGCCGACTGCACGTTGAGCACGGTAAAGTTAACGTTTGGATATTGCTGGCGCAGCCGCGGCAGCACCGCCAGCACCGCATTCGACGCGGTCACCTCGCTCGAGCCCGCGGCCTTTTGGACGTCGAGCTCGATGGTCGGCTTTCCGCCGCTGTAGGCGAAGACGCGCTGGGTTTCGTAGGCATCCTGGACTTTTGCGACGTCCCCCACGCGGTAGAGCCGAGCCGACGAGCTCCACGGATAGACCGAGCTCGACGAGGAGGTCGAAAACGTCGTCGTGTTTCCGAGAAGCAGATTCGCTACGGTCGGCACGTCGGTGATGTCGCCGCGTACGTCGAGCGTCGTCTCCCGGCCCGGTTCGTAGACGATGCCGCCCGGAGCTCGAACGTTGTTGTTCGCGATCGCGTTGACGACGTCGGTGAGCGTGAAACCGGAAGATCTCAAGCCACTGGGGCTGACGTTCACTTGGATCGACGACGTCACGTCGCCGTTCTCCTGAACGTACGAAACGCCGGGGACCTGTTCGATTGCCGGCACGATGTTGTTGGTAACGATCGCCGAAAGGTCGCCCAGCGCCAGCGTCGTGGACGACGCGATCAGCGAGACGACGACCGCTTCGCTGGGATTGTAGATCGAAATCTGCGGCGTCGGCAAGTCGCTCGGCAGCTGATGAAGCGAGTCTTGGACGCGGCCCTGTACTTGCACCAGATCGGTGTTCGGATCCGAGTTCAGCGTGAAAACCGCAACGATGGAAGCCTGGCCGGGCTGAATGGCCGTTTCCACGTAGCTCAGATCGGGCGCGCCCGCAATCTGGTCTTCGAGCGGGCGCACGATCGCGTCGCGCATCTCGGTCGTCGATGCTCCCGAATAAGTCAGCAGCACCTGAATCGACGGAACGTCGTAGTTGGGCAGCTGCTGCTTGACGAGATTGAACCCGGCAATCGTTCCGGCAAGCAGCACGAGTGCCAAAAACACGGTGACGAGCGTGGGGCGCCGGACGAAGAGCCGCGTGATGCGCATTTATGTGGTTCCCGAGTAGGCGAGCGCTCTGACCTCGGGCGCGGCCGCCTGGCCGCGAGCCTTGGGCTTGGGGCCCAGCCACATAAACATCACGGGCACCAGGACGAGCGTAAGCAAAAGCGAGCTCAGCAATCCGCCGATCACGACGATGCCCAGCGCCTGTCGCTGGGCTCCGCCGGGATCGAGCGCCAGCGCAATTGGCGACATACCGGCAATCATCGCGCACGTCGTCATGATGATCGGACGAAACCGTTCGCGCGCCGCTTCGATCATCGCGCTCGTTCGGTCCATACCGTTCTCGACCATGTGGTTGGCAAAATCGACGAGCAGGATCCCGTTCTTGGAAGCCAGACCGACGAGCAGCACCGTCCCAATCAGCGAGAACAGGTTGAGCGCCTGATGCGTGAGCGCAAGCGACGTCAGCGCACCGACGGCCGCCACCGGGACGGAAAACATGATGATGAACGGCAGACGGTAGCTGTCGTATAGGGCTACCATTAGCAAGTAGACCAGGCAGAGCGATAGCAAAAGCCCTACCGACATGCCGCTCACCGTGTCGGAGAGGTTCTGCTGCTGTCCGCCGACGTTGGCTCGAACCGAGACCGAGGATGGAAGATGGAGCGCCGCCAGCCGGCGCACGAACGCGTTTTGCACCAGCGACTGGGTCGCGCCGGGCGCGAGATTCGACTGCACGTGCACGACGGTTTGGCGGTTGACGCGGGTCATGAGCGGAGGCGACGGATCGGAGACGAACTTCGCAACGTCTCCGATGTAGGTGAGGCTTCCGCCGTTGCTGCGCAGCGGAATCTCGCTCACCGTGCCCAGGGTCGTCTGGAATGCCGGCGGGTAGATCACTTGAACGTACTTTGTGCCGCGCGACGTGTCGAACGAGGTCGCCAGCGTGCCGCCGTAGGCGGCGCGAATAGCCGAAGCGGCCTGCCCGATGTTGACGTTCATCCCACGAGCGAGGTCGCGGTCGAATTCGACGTCCATTTGGGGCGCGAGCTGCTCACCGGAGGTATTGACGTTGAGCGTGCCTGGGGTATCGCGCAGCGCTTGCGCTACTTGGTCGGCATACGGATCGGGGTCGTCGTTCGTCGAGGTTACGAGGTAGTCGATCGGCTGCGCGTTACCGCCGCCGGTTCCGGTCGCGGGGATGGCGACGACTTTTGCAGTCGGCGCAACCTGGCCGGCTATCCGGCCCAGCACGCGGACCCAAAACTCGGTCGGCCGCCGGCGATTGGTTTTCAAGAAGACGTGGATTTGCCCGACCGACCCTTGCGCGATCATGCCGCCGAAGTTCGATTGCGTTCCGCCCGCGAGCCCGGTGAGGGATTGTACGTCGGGCAACACGGTGAAGCGTTTGTCAAGTGCGCTGACCGCCGCATTGACGGTCGCAAGCGGCGTGCCGGTCGGATAGGTGAGCTGCACGAAGATCTCGCCGCGATCGACCGCGGGAATGAACTCGAAGCCGACGACACCCAGTGGCACGAGCAGAATCGCTAACACGACCGCGGCGCCCGAAACACCGAAGACGAGGCGCGGCCGCCGCAACGCCCACGGCAGCGCCCGCCGAGCATACCATTGGCGCGATCGCTCAAAAAACCGCGCAAACGCCTCGATCGGTCGCGGCGGTTTCCAGCGTGAGAAGAGCGACCAGTTGCCGGCCAACGAGGGCGTAATCGTGAACGAGACGGCGAGCGACGTCAGCGTCGCGACGACGACGACCAGCGCGAACTCCGACAAGAAGCGGCCCACGGTTCCCGGCAGGAACGCGATCGGAAGAAAAACGACGACGTCGACGAGGGTAATGACGACGGCGGCCGGACCGATCTGCGTTCGTCCGTTGATCGCAGCGTCCACGGGCCGCTCGCCGTTCTGATGGTGGCGATCGATGTTCTCGAGCACCACGATCGAATCGTCCACCAGAATCCCGATGATCAGGGTCATTGCGAGCAGCGATACCGTATCGATCGTAAAGTTGACGAGCTTCATCAGCGCCAATGTTACGCACAGGGAAGCGGGAATCGCGATCAGGACGACGATCGCGTTGCGCCACGAGCGCAAAAAGAAGAGCATCACGACCGCGGTGATCAAGATCGCTTCGATCAGCGTGTGGAAGACGCTCCAGATCTGCTGCTTGGTGTACTCGGCTTGATTGTTGAGAATCCTAAAATCGATCGCAGGGTACGACTTTTCGATACTCGGCAGCGCCTTCAAGACGTTCTGTGCGGCCGTGACCTCGCTGGCATTGGTCGCCTTTTGCACCCCGAGTGAAATAGTCGCCGCGTCTCCGACGTAGCTGTATTGCCGCTGTGGCTCGAACGAATCGGTGACCGATGCCACGTCGCCAATGCGCATCTGGCGCGCCGAAGCGCTCCACTGATTCAAGCTCGATAACGAAAGGCCGGCGTAGCCCGCATTTGCCGCCGGCGACGCTATCGCGGCGGCTGCGGGTGCCGGATTCGCCGAAGCTGCTGCTGCGAGCGTTGTCGTTGCGGTTTGCGGCAGCGAGGTGGGCAGCGGCGATGGCGACGCGATCACCGTCGCTGCAGGCGAGATCGAAACGTAGGGCGACGGCGTGGCTGCCGGCGAGCTCGAGGCCGCGGGCGACGGACTTGGCGCCGCGGTCGGCGCCGCGCTCGCCGCGGCCTGCGGCGCCGTGCTCGGAACGGCGATCGCACCGCCTCCCGAGCTCGTCGCGCTCGAACTACTCGAAGGCGCTCCCGGCGCGCCGGGCACGGCGGGCACGTTGTACGACGCGTTGCCAAAGGTTGTCGTGTACTGCGACGCCGCCAAGATCGGCAAGTTTGCGACGCTTGCGACGTTCGAAACGTCGCCTCGCACGTCGATCGTCGTTTCGCGGTTTCCGAGGTACGCTATCCCGCCCGGCTCGCGGTTATTGTTCTCCGAGATCGAGCTCACCACGTCGTTGAGCGTGAAGCCCGCGGCGGAGAGCTTGTGCGGATCGACCTGCACCTCGATTGCCGGCGTCAACGAGCCTCCGACGTTGACGTTTGAAATGCCGTCGACTTGTTCCAGATCGGGCACGATGTTGTTGGTAACGATCGCGGAAAGCGTCCCGGCGGGAAGCGTGCGCGAGCTGACTCCGAGCGTCACGACCGTCGCTTGCGCCGGGTCGAACGTTCCGACGGTCGGAGCGGGCAGGTCGGTGGGAAGATTCGCTTGGGCAAGCAGCAAGCGTTGCTGCACTTGAACGAGATCGGTCGTTTTGTTGGAGATGAGCGAGAAGACCGCCGAGATCGTTGCTTGGCCTTGCTGGACGGTCGTGTTGATATGGTCGAGATTCGGCGCGCCCGCGATGGCGTCTTCGATCGGCTTGACGATCGCATCGCGCATCTGAGTCGTGGATCCACCCGGATAACTGGCGCGCACTGTGATCGTCGGAAAATCGATGTTGGGAAACTGCTGCTGCACGATCGTCGCTAGCGCGACGGCACCAGCGACCGCGAGCAGCGCCAGCGTGACGAAGACCAGCGTCGGGCGATGAACGAAGATGCGAGTCGGCCACACGGATCTGCCTACTGACTAGCGCCGGACTCGTCTCCCGGCGATGGGCTTGCGTTCGGGCCCGCGATCTGTTGCCCCGAGGTGATGCCGAGCTGGCCGTTCGAGATCACCGTCGCACCGCCCGGAAGGCCGGTTACCACGGAGGTCTTGCCGTCGTTCCCTTTTTCCTTGACCGCTTGTAACTTCGCGGTGCCGTTCGAGGCGACGATCATGATGCTATCGTGAGCATCGTCGAGAAACGCGGTTACGGGAACGCCGATGCCGCTCACCGCCGGAAGCGACACCGTGCCGGTTACCGCCATTCCGGATTTTAGGCGAAAGCCCGGATTTGAAAGAATCGCCTGAACGGTAAAGTTGGTCGAACCGGGCTCGACTTGCCCGAGCACGGCGCTAATGTGTCCCTGATAGGCGGCTCCGGCGATGCCCGCGACGCTCACTACGACCGGCGCGCCGCGCCGAATGCGAAAGACGTCCTCCGATGAGGCGTTGAGCTCGGCATAGACCGGATTGAGCTGCTGAATCGTAAAGATGGTCGACGACCCGGGATATTGCCCCGGATTGAGATTGCGGTTGACCACAACTCCGTCGACGGGAGAGACGACGAGCGCCTTGTCAATCGAGGCTTGAATTTGAGCGGCCTGCGCGTGCGCCGATTGCGCGGCGGCAATCGCGCCCGCCACGTTTGCCGCCTGCAGCCCCCGCTGATACGTGCCGTTGACTTGCGCGTTCAGAATCGCCGATTGGAGGCTGGCGCGCGCCGAAAGCTCCTGCTGTTGGTCGTTGTGAACCATCGTGCGCTGTTGATCGACTTGTTGCTGGGAAACGTAGCCCGTCTCGAGCAGATTCTGGTAACGCTGCAGGTTGAGCTGGTCCAGTTTGAGCGTCTGCTGGGCTTGCTGCAGTGCCGCCTGGGCGTTGCGGACTTGATCGTTGCCTTGACCGATGTTGAGCTGCGCTTGGTACTGCGTCTGCTGGGTGCGCGCGTCGTCGGAGACCGCATTCTGTTGCGCGGCGTTGTAACTCGCGCGCAGGTCGGTCGTGTCCAAAACGGCCAAGACCTGCCCCTTGCGGACGTAATCGCCTTCAATGACATCCACCGAATCGGTCGGCTCGACCAAGGAGCTGGAGAGCGATACGTTTTGATACGGAGCGATGATGCCGGCGATCTGCACGGTCGGATGCACCGTCACCGGCAAAGCGGCTGCGGTTGGGACGCTCGGCGGCGTCGGGGCTCCGAAACGGTGACCGCGATGACGACCGCCAGCGCAACCCGGCAATGAAATCGCCAAAAGCGCAAGGACCGCCGCGGCCGCGGCTACGCCGGCTTTAAAGCGATGCCCCGCTGTTGCCATTTCAAGTCAGTATTGTACCCTCGTCGCCCGCGGGCTGGCCTGAAAGACGGCTGAGCCGGCGTAACCAGCCGAAGAGCGCCGCCAAAGCAAGCACAAAGGCGAGCGCGCCCAAAGCGTTTGCGACCGGCGCAAACGCGTCGCCGGCGAGTCCGAGCGGGGAGGCATTTCCGCTGAAAACGATCAGGCCCGCCAGCAGCACGCCAAAAAGGCTCTCGCCGACGATGAGGCCGGAGGCAACCAGGACGCCGAGCTGTCGCGCCCGGTCGGGCTGCGGTTGCGAGGTCGTCCAGCGATTGTACGCCCACCCCAAGACCGCGCCCAGCACGACCGGCGCGGTCGTTGACGGCGGCAGGTAGATGCCCAAACCAACGGCAAGCGGGGGCAGCGCAAACCGTGTGGTCTTGCGCAGGATTTCGTCGGTTGCAACGATCGCCGCGCCGACCAGCGCGCCGGTTCCAATCAGGTGCCAGTCGAGCTGCCCGCTGATAACTCCCTTTGCCAGCGCCGAGATCAGAGTGGCCTGCGGCGCCGGAAGCGGCTGCGCGACCGTTGCGTGAGTAACCGCGGCTCCCGCAAAGCCGTACGCGCGATTGAGCAAATCGAGAATCGGCGGGATGACAAGCGCTCCGGCCACGACGCCGGCCACGAGCGCAACCTGCTGACACCACGGCGTCGCGTCGACCAGCTGTCCCGTTTTGAGATCTTGGAGGTTGTCGTTCGAAATCGTCGCCACGCAGAGAAGCACCGCAGTCACGAACAGCGCATAGGCAATCATCGGCAGGGCGCCGGAGTGCGCTAATCCGTTGCCGACCGCGAGCACGATCAGCGCCGCGCCGATCACCGAGAGAATCGCCAAACCGGAGACGGGGCTGTTCGAAGATCCGATAAGTCCGGCCATGTACCCGCAGGCGGCGGCGACGAAGAAGCCGGCGATCACGACATAGATCACGGCCGCAGCGGTCATCGGTCCCGCAACGGGCGCCAATCCGCTGCCGCCCAGAAACGACCAAAAGAGCACCGCAAGCGGAATTAGGCATGCCAGGCTGACGATGGCAACGATGCCGATTGGAAGATCGCGTTCGCTGCGCGGCAGCTGCACTTGGGACTGGCGGCGATGCCGCGACGCGGCCAACGCCGAGCTTACGCCCAACGCCACCGGACGCGCGAGCCGCCCGAGCGCCCATAACGCGGCGACGCCGATCGCGCCCGCACCGATGAAACGCACTTGATGCGACCAGACCGCGGTGGCGACGTCGGCCGCCGCACCGGCTGCGGGGTGCAGCGCCGTAAGAACGGGCGTCGCGATCGCCCACGCGATCAGCAATCCTGCGAAGATCGCCAGGCCGACCGAAATGCCGATCAGCTGCCCGGCACCGACAAGCGCGAGCGAGAGCGAAAATCCAAGCCCGGTGGTGGCGTTGCCGATGCGAAAATAGCCTGCAAGCCCGCCCGCGAACACGCGCGTCGCTACGACCAGTGCAAAACCGGCCGACGCGACCGTCCCAAGCACCAGCGCCAGTAATCCGGCCCGATTGCGTTGTGCCGCCGAGCGCGACGCCGTTCCCACCTTGAGCACTTCTGCAGCGGCCACGCCCTCGGGGTAAGGCAGATCTGACCCGGTCACCAGCGCGCGCCGCAACGGAACGCTGTACATCACGCCCAAGACGCCGCCGATCGCGCAGATGGCAAACGACTCTCCAAACGGAAACCCGTTCCACCAGCCGATCATCACCAATCCGGGCAGAACGAAAATAACCGCCGAGAGCGTGCCGGCGGCCGATGCGATAGTTTGAACGATGTTGTTTTCGTAAATCGTGGCGTTGCGAAACGCGCGCAGCACCGCCATCGAGATAACCGCCGCCGGAATTGACGATGCAAACGTCAGCCCGACCTTTAAACCCAAATAGACGTTGGCCGCGGTAAAGACGAGCGTTATCGCGGCGCCCAGCACGAAGCCGCGCAGCGTGAGCTCCACACGACGTTCCATGACGCGCTTTTTGCGCTTCGAGCGTGGGCGCCTTTTAGCCGCCCAGAAATTACAAAGCCCGTGGCAGTTACGCTACGGGCTTTGCGGTATCTCCCAAGTCATGCTCGCCTGTTTGAAGCCTTTGACAGCTCCCCACCGACGTTTCGACCGGTTTCAATCGGTCTCACTCGGATTGCCGCTTGTGGCGACGGATCGTCATCGTGTTTCCGACCGCGGTTCGATACGTTCCGCACTTCGTCATTGGGCGAAGTGATTGCATGCTAGCAAAGCGCAACGCGCGTCGCAAGACGTTGCGCCCGCACTCCACAAGCGCTCCACAAGATATTTCGGTTACCCACAGCTTATCGACACGGCGCGCGTTTGCGCGACCGCAAAACCGTGCGTTACGGCCGCATCGTGTTAGCCGGGCTCGGTGTCGCCGATACCATCGGCGACGGCGACGGGGCAGGCTGGGCGTTTGCGGCCAGAGCCGTCACGCTTGCGACGCAAGCTGCAGCGAGAATGATACCGGTGAACAATCTAGTCATCAGAGCGACTCCCTTTCGTATGAAGTTGAACTTTTTGCGGGCCTACTACCCTTAGGGTTGGCCGGCTTAAACCACCCTCGGCGGCTAAGCGGCATAAGCGTCCTTGCTCCCCAGAGAAATCCCTGCCTGGCGCATGGCCTCGACCATGCGCGCGGCCGTCAAAACCATTGCGGCCGCGAGAGATGTTAGAATAGATAGCCTCATGGGTGTCCTCGAACTGCCTTACACCGCGAGCGTCGCCGCGGAGACCGACTCGATCTTCAGCCGGGTCGGCCACGTCATTCCACGCGTGGAGTGGCCTCTGCACGCGCCCTACGTCGCGGCGATCAATCGCCTCAAGGCAGAGCGCAACGCCGTGATTCTGGCGCATAATTACCAGGTACCCGAGATCTTCTACACCGTCGCCGATATCGTCGGGGACTCGCTCGCTTTGGCGATGCAAGCGGCCAAGACCGATGCCGACGTGATCGTGTTGTGCGGCGTTCACTTCATGGCCGAAACGGCCAAGCTCGTGAATCCCTCGAAGACGGTGCTCGTCCCCGATTTGAAAGCCGGCTGCTCGCTGGCCGAATCGATCACCGCGGCGGACGTCCGGTTGCTGCGCGAACGATATCCGGGCGTGCCGGTCGTCACCTACGTCAACACGTCGGCCGAAGTCAAGGCCGAATCGGACATCTGCGTCACCAGCGGCAACGCGGTGCAAATCGTGGAGGCGCTGGGAGCTTCACGCGTGATCTTCCTTCCCGACGAGTATCTCGCAAAGTACGTCGCATCGAAAACGAGCGTGCAGATCATCGCCTGGAAGGGACGCTGCGAAGTGCACGAGCGCTTCAGCGGTCAGGACGTTCGCCGTTTTCGGCAAGGCGATCCGGCGCTGATCGTGCTCGCGCACCCCGAGTGCCCGCCCGACGTTCTCGCCGAAGCCGATTACGTCGGCTCGACGCAAGGCATGTCGGATTACGTTGGCAGTTTGGCTCACGGGGACTCCTCCGGCGAAGCGGAGCGCCCAAGCGGTGCGCGAAGTGCACCGCGAGTTCTAATGCTAACAGAGTGCTCGATGGCCGATAACGTTTCGGGCCGCTATCCGAACGTCGAGTTCGTTCGGCCCTGCAATCTTTGCCCGCACATGAAGCGCAACACGCTGCCGAAAGTGCTTCACACGCTCGAAGCGATGGAATACGAGGTAACGATCGAGCCGGAGATCGCGCAACGCGCGCGGCGCGCCGTCGACCTCATGCTCCAGTTCAGCCGCCGGGACTAGTGTAGCCGTAATCATGGAAAGCCGAAGCAGCGACGTCCTCGTCGTCGGCGCGGGCATCGCCGGATTGATCGCCGCGCTCAAACTGCAGCCGGCGAACGTGACCGTGCTCTGCAAGACGCGATTGGGCAAGGGAGCCGCAACTGACTGGGCCCAGGGTGGAATCGCCGCAGCGATTGGAAAGGACGATTCGCCGCGCTTGCACGCAATCGATACGCAGCGAGCCGGCGCCGGAATCAACGACGAGAAAATCGTCGAGATACTCACCCACGACGCACCCGCTCGAGTGGAGGAGCTTCTCGAGCTCGGCGCGGCATTCGATCGCACGGAAGCCGGCGAGCTCGCGCTGGGACGCGAGGCAGCGCATCAACGCAGGCGCATCGTTAAAGCCGGCGGCGATGCGACCGGTCACGAAATCCTCAAGACGCTCATCGAGGCAGTCCTCGTACATCCATCGATCGAGATCGTCGAGGAGATCACCGCCGACGATCTGCTGCTGGCGGGCGACCGCGTGCGCGGCATCTCCGCACGCCGGAACGTTTCAAATGCCCCCGTCGCGTTTCGCGCGAATGCGGTCGTGTTGGCGACCGGCGGCATCGGGCGGCTCTACCGGTACACGACCAATCCGGTCGAAGCGACCGGCGACGGCATCGCGATGGCGGCTCGCGCCGGCGCACTCCTCGCCGACATGGAGTTCGTTCAATTTCATCCGACGGCGTTGGCCATCGGGCGCGACCCGATGCCATTGGTGACCGAGGCCGTGCGCGGCGAGGGAGCGATCCTCGTAAACGATCTCGGCGAACGTTTCATGCTCGAAGCGCATCCGGATGCCGAGCTCGCCCCCCGCGACGTCGTTGCTCGCGCGATCTTCGAACAACAGCAGCGTGGCCGCACGGTCGGACTCGACGCACGTACGGCGATCGGCGCTCGATTCAACGAGGCATTTCCGACGGTTTTTTCTTTTTGCATGGCCGCCGGGATCGATCCGCGAGTGCAAAACATCCCGGTCGCTCCGGCAGCGCATTACCATATGGGCGGAATCGCGGTCGACGAATGGGGGCGGACTTCACTTGCGGGTCTGTGGGCGTGCGGGGAAACGAGCGCCACCGGAGTGCACGGAGCAAATCGGCTCGCCAGCAACTCGCTGCTCGAGGCGCTGGTGTACGGGTCGCGCGTCGCGATCGATATCGCAGGCGCCCCTGCGCCGGGGCCGCCGGCGAGCCCCGTCGCACCGGCGCGGCAACCGGTGCGCCGCGGAGGTTTGCGGAGAAGCGCGACGCAAGCGGTCAGCGATCTTCGCAACGTGATGTATTCCAACGTCGGGCTTGTTCGCAACGAGACCGCTTTACGCCAGGCGATCGGCCGCATCGACGAGCTGTCACTCGAATTCGGCGAGGATGCAGGCGAGCTGCGCAACCTGCTCGTCGTCGGACGCTTGATTGCCGATGCGGCGCTCGCGCGCCGCGAGAGCCGCGGCAGCCATTACCGCAGCGACTACCCGCAGACCGATGAAGCATTCGCTAAACGTTCCTTTACGCGGCTACGCAGCGTCGCCTGAGCTCGTCGCCGAGTCGGTCGTTCGAGCAGCGCTGCTCGAAGACGTCGGCCATGGCGGCGATCTTACCACCGATGCGATCGTCCAGCCGGACCGCGCGGGCACCGCGCGGATCGTCGCGCGGCGTCCCGGCGTCGTCGCGGGGTTGCCTTTCGCGCTGCTTGCCTTTCAGTTGCTCGACAACGCTACCGTAGCGACCGCACGCGCCGGGGAAGGCGAGCGGGTCGAGGCCGGTGCAACGATTGCCGAAATCGCCGCGCGAGCGCGCGCCATTCTCACCGGCGAGCGCACCGCCCTCAACCTGCTTTCGCGTCTGTCCGGAATTGCGACCGCAACGCGCGAACTGGTCGAGCTCGTCGCCGGCACGCACGCAAGGATTGCCGATACGCGCAAAACCACTCCCGGACTGCGCGCTCTGGAGCGCTACGCCGTGACCTGCGGCGGCGGGATCAATCACCGCTTCGGCTTAGACGACGGCGTGTTGATCAAGGACAACCACCTCGCGCTGGCCGGTTCGATCCGCGCGGCGGTTTCGAGCGCGCGCGCCCGCGCAGGGCACATGCTCAAGATCGAAGTGGAAGTAGAGAGTCTGGCGCAGCTGCGCGACGCGCTGTCGGAGCCGATCGACGCCGTTCTGCTCGACAACATGACGCCCTCGCAGCTCGCCGAGGCCGTGCGCATCGTGGACGGTCGCGTTAGCACCGAGGCCAGCGGCGGCATAACGAAAGAGAACGTCGCCGAGATCGCGCGCAGCGGCGTTGACATCATCAGCGTCGGCTGGCTGACGCACAGCGCCCCGGCGCTCGATCTTAGCCTCGACGTCCTCGTCTAGCGGTACGAGACGAGCTCAAAGGCGACGACCGCGCCGATCGCCACGACGAAGAGCGAGATCGCGTAGCCGGCGAGACCCGGCAGCGTGGCGACGCGGCCTTCGCGCAGACTCCGATCGGTCCGCGCATAACGCCATGCGCCCAGGAGCGCAACGACGATCCCGAATGCGGCCATCGCCGTTCCAAACTTGGCCGAAAGACTGGGCTCCGGAACTGGGCTGCGAACGAACGCCGAAAACTCGCGCGTAAACAGCGAGAAGCGCGCGATGACGAACCCGAATGCGATAAAGGCCAGCGCGGTTCGCACGTATGCCAAGTAGGTGCGCTCGTTCGCGAGGGTATCCGTAGCGCGGACCGGGTCCTGCATGACCCACGCTGCGTTAGGCGAATCTCCGTCGAACCATGTCTACCGACGCGCGCACCGATGCCCCGACCGAGCCTTCCAAGACCGGCTACGACTTCGTGCCCCCCCAAGCGCTGGTCGAGTTCATGGCGACGGGCTGGATCGACCGCCCAGCGGTCCGCGACGTTCAAGCGCAGGCGACGCGATTTGCGCGGCGCCGCGCCGCCCTTTCGCGGGCATATCCGGGAACGTATCTGGTTTTTCCGGCCGGCCGCGAACGCGTCCGCGCCAACGATACGTTCTTCCGCTTTCGGCCGTCGAGCGATTTTGCATACTTGACCGGCGGCGGGGAAGCCGGTGCCGCCCTGATTCTCGAACCGCAAGGCGCCGGCCATCGAGAGCTGTTGTTCGTGCCGGGCCATAATCGCGGAACGCGCGAGTTTTTTACCGACCGTGTCTACGGCGAGCTTTGGGTCGGCCGTCACCGGGGCGTCGACGAGAGCCGCGCGTACTACGGCATCGACGACTGCCGCCCGCTGAGCACGCTCTCGGCATATCTAGACGAACTGCGCGACGAAAAGTATCCGCTGCGGCTCGCCCGTTCCCACGACGACGACATCGACCGGCGCTTCGAGCCGTCTCCCGGCGACGACGAACTGGCCGAACATCTCTCCGAGATGCGTTTGATCAAGGACGATTACGAGCTCGACGAGCTGCGCGCGGCCTGCGCGACATCGAAGCTCGCGTTCGAAGACGCGATTGCGAGGATGCGCACGGCCAAGAGCGAGCGCGAAATCGAAGCCGCATTCTGGGGCCGCGCGCGAATCGACGCAAACGACGTCGGATATCTTACGATTGCCGCGGCCGGCGAGCACGCCTGTACCCTGCATTGGACAAAAGACGACGGACCCGTCCGTCGGGGCGATCTGCTGCTGCTCGACGCGGGCGTCGAACGAAACTCGCTCTACACCGCCGATATCACTCGCACGCTTCCGATCTCAGGTCGTTTTTCGCCGGAACAGCGCGCGATCTACGAGCTGGTATGGGAAGCGCAACGGGCCGGGATCGAAGCCGTCGTGGCCGGAAACGACTTCCTCGAACCGCACCGGCGCGCGATGCGGGTGCTCGCGCAAGGCCTGATCGATCTCGGAATCTTGAAATCGTCTTTGGAAGAAGCGCTCGACCCAAATCGCTTGCTTCACCGGCGCTACACGTTACACGGTACCAGCCACATGCTCGGGCTCGACGTGCACGATTGCGCCCGCGCGCGCACACAAGAGTATCGCGACGGACGCTTGCGCGAAGGAATGGTCCTGACCGTAGAGCCGGGACTCTACTTTCAGCCTGACGACGCGACCGTCCCCGCGAATCTGCGCGGCATCGGGGTTCGCATCGAAGACGACGTCGCCGTTACGCCGGAGGGCCCGGAGAATTTGTCGGCCGGGTTGCCGTCAGCGGCCGCCGGCGTCGAGCGCTGGATCGGCGAGGTTTGGAAGAGCTGACGGTCACGCGCTCGGCGTAACCGACGTACCCGGCGGGGCAACCGGCGTGCCCGACGGCGCAAGCACGAGCTGATCTTCGATCGGCCAGCGTCCGAAAGCCAGAATGATCAGGCAGATCAAGTGCCCGACGCCCGGAACGAAATTGAGCAACGACAGTGCGCCATTGTATCCGGCCTTGGCGAAGATACGCCACCATAGCCAGATCATGAAGACGATGACCGCTAGAAGAACAACTCCGTAAACGAGTGCGAGCGTCGCAAACACGCTCGCTGCAGCCGCCGCGTTGTTAGTGTTCATAGAAATGCCTCCTTTCGCTGCGCCGACCGGCGCATCAGTGAACGGTTCAACCGCGCGGCGGTGAGCCCCAGCCGGACTGCACGTACTTGCCGTCCACGACGATCACGGGCACCGTTGGGTCGCCGCCGCTGTAACCGAACATTCGCTCCCGCGCGCTGCGATCGTTTTGAGCGTCGTAGCTCGTGTATGGCCTACCGGCTGAATCGTAGTAAGCCATTGCGCTTCGGCAGTACGGACACGTCGGCGAGATGTAGAGCTCGAGTTTCGCGCCCGGAGGTAGATGCTCGACGTCGAAGCTTCGCGCCATGGCTCTGGTCTTCGTACCCACGCCGTTGGGTAACCTGCGGGACGTCACCCTTCGCGCCGTCGACGTTCTGGCAAACGCAGACCTGATCGTCGCCGAAGACACGCGCGTCGCGCGCAAGCTGCTGCGCGCGCTCGATCTCGACGCGCCCGAAATTTGGAGCTACCGGGAGCAGAATGCCCACCGCGTAACCGCGGCAATCGTAGGACGCGCGGCGGAAGCGCTGGTCGCGGTTACCAGCGATGCGGGTATGCCCGGGATCTCCGACCCCGGCAGCGACCTCATCGCGGCCGCTCGCGATGCCGGCGTGACGGTCGAGGTTCTGCCCGGGCCCAGCGCCGCGATGGGCGTGGCGCTGCTCTCCGGCTTCGCGCTGCGCCGATTTGCGTTCGAAGGCTTTCCGCCGCGATCGAGCGCGGCCAGACGAGAGCGTTTCGCGCGCGCGTTGGGTGGTGGCGTCACGACGATTTGGTACGAGTCGCCGCGCCGCATCGCCGCGGCGCTGACCGACCTTGCGGCGGTGGCGCCCGGCGCGCAGGTGTTCCTGGTGCGCGAATACACCAAGATGCACGAGCAGCAATGCTGGGGGACGCCGCAGGGCGTGCTTGCGCAACTTCCCGATCCCGTTCTCGGCGAAGTGGCCTTTGCGATCGCTCCCTACGACGCACAAACGTCCGCACCGGCTGCGACCCAAGACGCCGGCGCGGCAATGGACGCATTGCTGGCCGACGGGCGGCGCATCGGCGAGGTCGCGAAGTTGCTCGCCTCACGCGGCTTCGGGGATCGGCGCGAGCTCTACGCGCGTGCCGCCGCACGGAAGGCGCAGCGAAAAACGCCGAACAAGAAAAGCTGAGCGATGGAGCGGGCTTACTACGTCACCACGCCGATCTACTACATCAGCGGAAATCCGCACATCGGGCACGCCTATACGACCATTGTGGCGGACGTGCTCGCGCGCACCGCGCGCACGTTCCGGCCGACGTTCTTTTTGACCGGCACCGACGAACACGGTCAAAAGGTCGCCAACGCCGCAGCGGCGGCAGGCAAGACGCCGCAAGAGTGGACCGACGAACTCGTGCCGCGCTGGAAATCCCTTTTCGCCGCCTACCACATCGCCTACGACGACTTCATCCGCACGACCGAGCCGCGACATACCGAAAAAGTCCAACGCGTCTTCGAACGGCTGCGCGAGAGCGGCGACGTTTACCTCGGCAAATACGAGGGCTGGTACTGCGTCGAGGACGAGACGTTTTGGCTCGAATCGAAATTGATCGACGGTCGCTGTCCGACATGCGGCCGCGAAGTGCAGTGGATCTCCGAAGACGATTGGTTCTTTCGGCTTTCGGCTTACCGCGATCGCCTTCTCGAGCACTTCGAGCACCGGCCGCAATGGGTTCAGCCGCGCAGCGTTTACAACGAGATGATGGCCTTTTTGCGCGAGGGGTTGGACGATCTTTCCATCTCCCGCACCAATTTCGACTGGGGAATTCCCATTCCGGGCGGCGGCGTGGTCTACGTCTGGCTCGACGCGCTGCTCAACTACATCACGGCGATCGGTTGGAGCGAGGACGAAGCTCGCTTCCACAAGTATTGGCCCGCGCAGACGCAGCTGGTCGGTAAGGAGATCGCGCGCTTTCACACGATCATCTGGCCCGCGATCCTCTGGGCGCTCGGCGAAGCGGCACCCGAGCTCGTCTTTGCGCACGGCTGGATCACCGTTGACGGTCAGAAAATGAGCAAGAGCTTGGGCAATACCGTCGATCCCTTTGCGCTGGCCGAGCGATTCGGCGCGGATACGATGCGCTATTTTTTGCTGCGCGAGGCACCCTTCGGAAACGACTTTTCATACTCTGAAGAGAAAATCGTCGCGCGCCGCAACAGCGATCTGGCCAACGATCTCGGCAACCTGCTCCAGCGCACGCTTGCTATGCTGCAGCGTTATCGCGACGGAATCGTCCCCGACGGGCGAGGCGCGGCCGGCGAGCTGGGCAAACGTTTCGCGCCGTTGCCGGCGATCGTGCGGGAGCGTATCCTCGATCTGCGGTTTCGTGAAGCCCTGGAGAGCATCTGGGAGCTGGTAACGGCGCTCAATCGCGCGATCGACGAACGCAAACCTTGGGAGCTTCATAAGCGTGGCGAAACCGCGCAGCTCGATACGGTGCTCTACGATCTCTGCGAAGGCCTGCGCTGGCTTGCGATTCTGCTGCACCCGTTCATGCCGGAACGCACCGCCGAGATGTGGCAGCAGCTGGGCGCGCCCGGAAAGATCGACGCGGATTGGTCGGATTCGCTGCGGTGGGGAGTCCTCGCACCGATCACGCAGACGGCGCCTGCGGCGCCGCTTTTTCCAAAGCTCGACGAAGCGTGATCGACACTCACTGCCACGTACACGACCGCGCCTTTGACGCCGATCGCGACGAGGTGATCGCCCGCGCCCGAGCGGCCGGCGTGTCGGCGATGGTAACCGTGGGCGAGGATGTCGAGGACAGCATCCGAGCGATCGAAACCGCGCAGCGTTACGAGCTTGCGGCGGCGGCCGGCATTCACCCGCACCAAGCGCGCAACGCGCCCGGCGACGTGGCGAGCAGTTTGCGCCCGCTTTTGAACCTGCCCGGGGTCGTGGCGATCGGCGAGACCGGCCTCGACTATTACTACGAGCACAGTCCGCGCGAGCGCCAAGCGCAGGTGTTGCGCGCGCAGCTTCGCCTCGCGCGCGAAACCGCTTTGCCCGTCGTCTTTCATCAGCGGGACGCCTTTGAAGACTTCGTGGCTATCCTGCGCGAGGAGTGGCACGCCGGGATGCGCGGCGTCGTGCATTGTTTCACCGGCACCGCCGATCAGGCGCGCGTCTACGTCGGCGAGTTCGGGCTGTTTCTCGGAATCGGCGGCGTCCTCACGTTTCCAAAGGCGCAGCCGCTGCGCGACGCGGTGCGCGCGGCCGGAGCGGCAACGCTCGTGCTCGAAACCGACTGCCCGTATCTGGCTCCGGTTCCGTTGCGCGGCAAGCGTAACGAACCGTCGTTCGTCACTCACACGGCGATAAAGCTGGCCGAGGTACTGGCGATGCCTCGCGACGAGCTCGCAGCGATTACCGACGAAAACGCCCTCACGCTCTTTCGGACGTGAAGCGTTTTGCCGAACTCCACTCCGCATCGAGACGCGCGCGCACCGTGTCGACGATCGCCGCGTTGCCGGTGCAAAGGCCCCAGTCGGTCATATCCCACTTTCCACCCGCATAGGACGCATTCGCCGATCCGACCCAAACCCGGTCGCCGGCGACGGCGAACTTCGACGAGTCCTTGCACACCCGGATGCGAACGCCGTCGTGCAGGAGATCCTCGAGAACGCGGCGCTCGCGCCGATCGCCGTCCAAGACGCGCTCGCTTACCAGCAACCGCGGCGATGCGCCGGCTCGGCCGAGCCCCCTCAACTGCGAATACACGGCGTTGCCCGAACCGAACGACTCGCTCTCCACGATGACTCCATCGCGCGCGCGAGCGCCGGCAAGCAGCTGCGCTTCCCGTGCGAGCGCGTCGCTCTTCGTCGAGGCAATCTTAGCGGCATCGTGGGCATCGTCGTCGCGCAGAACGACGTCGCCCGCGTGCCAGTTCTTTTCGTCAAGGTAGAGCACGCCGTCGATGGCAATCTCCTTGGCATGCACCCGCTCTTGCAGCTCGGCGTCGGCACCTGCGCGTCGAAGCTCTTGCGCGAGTCGCGCGTTTTCCTTGGCGAGCCTTGGATTACCGAACGGCTTCGCTTCGAATTCAACGACGACGTGCGCGCCACGCCGGGCAGCCGTCTCGAGCGCCCGAAGAATCGGACCGTGCAGCGTGTACGCTTCGGCAACGATCCTGCTGCCGGTGGCGAGTTGCGTCAGCACTTCGCTCGTCGAACTCAAGGCGACCATCTCCGGCAGCCATCACGACGGGGAGACCGGACGCCTAGTCGAACCCTGCGGGCAGCATGAGTACGGCTCCGACGCAACACCGCAGCGACGCGAAGGGGGACTTCGTGCGCGAGATGTTCGCGTCGATC
Organism: Candidatus Babeliales bacterium; assembly: GCA_035654155.1. Classification (GTDB taxonomy): domain Bacteria; phylum Vulcanimicrobiota; class Vulcanimicrobiia; order Vulcanimicrobiales; family Vulcanimicrobiaceae; genus Cybelea. The sequence continues at coordinate 25,753 of DASRXM010000052.1, read as the reverse complement.
GCGCCCCGCTACGATCTGGCAAACCGGGTGCTGACGGCCGGACTCGACGAGCGCTGGCGCCGCCGCGCAATCCGGCTGCTTGCACCGCCTGCGGGAGGGCGCGTCCTCGACTGCTGTTGCGGCACCGGCGATCTTGTTTTTGGTCTGCTGCGAGCCGATCGCACGCTCGAGGTCACCGGACTCGATTTCTGCCGGCCGATGCTCGAGCGGGCGGAGCGCCGCGCTCGCCGCGAATCGCGCGGCGTTGCGCATTTTGTGGAAGGCGACGTGATGGCACTGCCGTTTGAAGATTCGAGCTTCGACGGCGCGACGATGGGGTTTTCGTTGCGCAACGTGGTCGACGTGGACGGGACGCTGCGCGAGATCCTTCGCGTGCTTCGGCCGGGCGCGCGTTTTGTGAGCCTCGACGTCACCAAAGCTCCGAACAGAACCTTCAAGCGGCTCTTCGACCTCTACTTTTACAAAATGGTGCCGCTGGTCGGCGGCGTCGTCGGCGGCTCGAAAGCCGCGTACCGCTACTTGCCCAATTCCCTCACCCACCACCCGAACGCAGCCGAGCTCGCGCAACGATTTGCGCGCGCCGGCTACTCGAATGCGGGCTACGTTGCGCTGATGGGCGGAGCCATCGCCATTCATTTCGGCACCAAGGCATGAGCGTCGAGTCCGTCCGCGACACGCATGACGACCTCCAGGCGTTGGTCGAAGAATTCTTCGCAGCGACGTTCTCGACCGACAACGCGATTATTACCGAAGCGATCAAAAGAATGCTCGCTGCAGGCGGCAAACGTTTGCGGCCGCGGATGACGCTGCTGGCCGCAGAGGCTTGCGGGGGGCGAGCCGTCGAGCACCTCTACCTAGCCGCCTACATGGAGCTGATCCACGTTGCCACCCTCATCCACGATGACGTAGTGGATAACGCGCGCACGCGACGCGGCGTCAACGCGACGGCGGTCGATTACGGGAATCGCGTCAGCGTCCTGGCGGGCGATTATCTTTTCGCGTGGATATTCAAGAACGTCACGCTGAACTATCCGCATCCGGTGCCCAACGTGCTCTCGGCAACGCTAGCGGACATCTGCGATGGCGAAGTCATCCAGCTCCAGGCGCTCGGCAACTTCGACCTTCCGCTGGAAACCTACGTCGAGATCGCGCGCAAGAAAACGGCTTCGCTGTTTGCGGCTTCGGCTCGGTGCGGAGCCATCATGGGTGGGGGCCGCGACGAGCAGATCGAGGCGCTGCGCGAGTTCGGCGAGTGTTTCGGAATCGCGTTTCAGATGAAGGACGACCTGCTCGATATCACCGCCGACGAACGCTCGCTCGGGAAGCCCGCCGGTAACGATTTGGCCGAACGCAAGACGACGCTTCCTCTGATTGCCGCGCTGGCTCGCGGCAACGGCCGATTTCGAGCTCAGGTCCGGCGTTTCTACGATGGGCAGGCGAACGATTCAATTCCGGCAATCGTCCACGGCATCGAGCGCGCCGGCGGCCTAGCCGCCACGCGTGGAGAGATCGCTCGCTTCGTGGAGCGCGCCAGGCGCGCGTTAGAGCCAATCGCCGGCGGCACGGCGAAGAAGGAGCTTATACGACTGACGGAGGCCCTTCAATCATGACCGCACATCCGCTTCTCGCGCTCATCGACGCGCCGATCATCATCGGTATCCTGATCGTCGGTGCGCTGCTCTTCGGAGCGGACAAACTTCCGAAGCTAGCGCGCAGCGCCGGTCAAGCCAAGAAAGAGTTTTTGGTAGGACAGGCCGAGGCCGACGAAGCGGCCGCAAAAGCGCGTGAAGAAGCGCGCCAGCGCGCCGCCGCGCAGCATGCCGACGTCATGGACAACGTCGAAGCGGGCTCGATCTCCGGCGAATCCGTACCGCCGCCCACGCCCGGGAGCGGAACGCCGACCTTATAGGAGTGCGGCTGTCATCCTAAGCCACATAACGCCGAGCGGCGTCGAGGGGCCGCGAGCACCCGACGAGCCGACGTGGGATCAAAAGGAGATGCCGTTTACGGAGCACCTGCGGGAGCTCCGTAACCGTCTCCTAATCTCGCTGGGGACCGTCGGGGCAATCGCGGTACTGCTCTTCTGGCCGTCTCAGTTCGTGATCCGCTGGATGATGCGCGAGTACTTCGGCGGCATCGAGCTGCACGCGTTTGGGCCGGCCGACGTTATCTTCACCGAGTTCAAATTTTCAATCGTCGGTGGAATCGTCATCGGCCTTCCGCTGCTGCTGCAACAGCTCTGGCTCTTCGTCGTGCCGGCCATTCACCCGCGCACGCGGCGAATGGTATACGCATTCATCGTGCCGTCGATTCTGCTCGCGGCGGCCGGTTTGGCCTTCGCGCATTTCGTCGTGATTCCGCGCGTAGTCGCCGCGCTGCTCCACATCACCGACGCGGTCGCTACGCCGACGTTCGGCGTGGCGGCAACGCTCAATTTCGTGATCCTGCTCTTGGCACTCTTCGCGCTGATCTTTCAAACGCCGATCGTGCTAGTCGGCCTGGCGCGTCTTGGAATCGTGAACGCCCGCTCGCTCATGCATTATCGCCGGCACGCGCTGTTCGGCTTCTTCGTTGCGGGTGGAATCGCCGCGCCCGACGGCAACCCGCTGACGATGGCATTACTTGCGATCCCGATGTACGCGCTCTACGAGCTTTCGATTTGGGTGATCGTCCCACTCGAGCGGCGCTGGTCGTTAGCAACCACAACGTGACCGCGGCCGCGCGACAGTTCTACGCCGAGTTCGTCCGGACGTTCGGCAACGTACTGTTCGCCGTCTCGCTGTTCGTCGTGTGGGGCGCGCTCACGCTGGTAGGCGTCATCGTCGATCAGGGCCAGGATCCGAGCATTTATTTTCAAAGCTACGCCGCGCCGATCGCGCGGGCGATCCTGCGCCTCGACTTCGACAACGTCTACCACTCGCCGTGGTACGTGGGCATCATCGGATTGATCTTGCTCTCGCTGGCAGTGTGCACGTTTAAACGCGTCATTCCGGCCCGACTGCCGCCGCTTCGGCCGGTCAGCGTCGAGAAGATTCCGCTGCACGCCACGTTTGAGGCGGAGGGCGACGCGGCTTCGGTGCGCCGGCGCTTTGCCGATTCCCTGACCGCGCGCGGCTGGCGGATGCGCGAACGCCTCTTTGGCGGAGTCGAGTGGAGTTTCGCCGACAAGCATAACTGGGCGCGTCGCGGCGTGCTCGTCGCGCACGCCGGCTTCGTGATCGTAGCGGCCGGCACGACGCTGTACTGGGCCCGAGGTTTTTCCGGCGACCTTGCGGTGGTGACCGGTCAGACGTCACAGGTCGCGCAGACTAAAATGCTGATGCGACTCGACAAGTTCGCTTACACGATCGACCCGATCATGACCAAGAGCGGCATGGTGTATCAGCCGATCGACTACGTCTCGCACGTGACCGTGACCGGAAACGACGGCATTCCCAAACGGATGATCGTGCGCGTGAATCACCCGATTGACGTGGACGGCACGCTCTACTATCAGTCGAGCTACGGCTTTGGGACGCAGTTTCTGATCAGTCGCGATGGCCGCGCCGACCCGAATCTTTCGAGCCGTGTCTTCCTGGAAGGCGACTCGTTCGATCTTCCGGGATCCGAGCGCAGCGTGTTGTACGAGCGCTTTACCCCGACAGTCGATAAACAGAGCGGAATGCCGACCGCCGATCCTCGCGTGAGCGATCCGGCGGTTGTCGTGGCGGTATCCCAAGCCGGGAACGACCTCGGCGAGGCGCTGGTTCCGCTGGGCGGAGCGATCGATCTCGGCGGCGGATGGCGGCTCGTCCCCAAGCGCTACGTGCTCTATAGCGGCTTTCAGTACCGTAACGATCCGGGCGTGCCGCTGGTGGGAATCGGCGCGTTCGTGCTTCTGTCCGGACTCGTGATCGCGTTTTATTTTCTGCCGGCGCGCCTGTACGTTCGCGTCGACCCGATCTCACCGCAGCGTTGCCAAGTCGGCATCGCCGCTACGACGGTCAAAGGCTACGACGTTTTCGAGAGCGAGTTCGCGCGGCTGATGGCGGCGGTGAAAAGCGAATCCGCCTAAGGACCGAGCAAGCGGCTATTTCTACCCGGCTACGACCTTTTCCAGGGCGCGTCAGCGCGCTCGGTGGTATCCTTAAAAGCGGAGAGACGTAAAAGATGCCGCCCGATGAGCTGCTGGTCGCCGTTGCGCTGTGCGCATACACCCTGGGGGCGCTCGCCCTGCTGACGTATTTCTTCTCCCGCGCGCAATGGCTGCGCGACGTCGGCATTCCGCTGGCGATCGTCGGGTGCGTTGCGCAGTTCGTGCAACTCGGCGTGCGTTTCGAGACGACGCATATCTGGCCGCTGCTCAACTTGTACGGATCGCTCTCGCTGTTTGCGGCGATGTCGGTCGCGATCTACATCGGCTTTGCCTTCCGGTACAATCTTTGGTTCGCCGGCGGATTCGTACTCGCGCTCGCGGCAATCTTTCTTGCCTACGGCGTAACCTGGTACGAAGGCACGATGCCGCCGGTTCCATCGCTCCAATCGTACTGGGCTAAGATTCACGTTCCGATCGTGGTTTCGTCGTATGCGGCGTTTCTCGTGGCATTCGTCTTTTCGTGCGTGTACCTCGTAAAATACTACGCCGAGCAAAGCTTTGGCGCGCAAGCGGGGAGTCCCGTGGCGCGCTGGCTTTCCGCGCTGCCGTCGCTGCCGCAGCTCGACGTGATAGTGTACCGCGCCGTAGCTATCGGTTTGCCGTTGATCTCGATCGGCATCATCACCGGCGCGATGTGGGCGAAAGAAGCCTGGGGCGCGTACTGGCAGTGGGACCCAAAAGAGACGGCCGCGCTCTTTTCGTGGATCATTTACCTCGCGTACATGCACCTCCATACTCGCCACGCTTGGCGCGGCCTACGCACCAATTGGGTAAGCGTCATCGGCTTCGTCTCAATTATCTTCTGTTATTTGGGCGTGAACATTTGGATTTCGGGCCTGCACAGCTACAAGGTGTGACGCTGGATACCGCCAAATGTGCCTGCGACCCGTACCCTCACGCTTCTGTGGAGAACGACATTGCCGGACTCGAATGCTGACGCCGCACAAAGCGCCGGGCGCAAGATATTGAGCGCGTACGACCAGTCTCAAACCAACGACGAGGTGACGCGCCGTACGTTCATGGCCAACGCCACGCTCAGTATCGGCGGCATCGTCGGCGTCGTGCTGGCCATCCCGATCGTCGGGTCGCTGCTGCCGCCGAAAAGCGCGTCGGCCGGCAGCTGGTCGCCCCTGACCGCGCAGGAGGTCGACGCGCTGCAAAAGGCGACGGCCAAGCCCGTCAAGCTGACGTTTACGCTGAAGTTCACCGACGCATATCTTCCCGAGCAGTCCGTTCCGGAGTACTGCTGGGGCATCAAAGTCGACCCCGCAAAGTTCAAAGCGGCGCGGCCGGATCTCTTCGACGCGAGCGGGAAAGCCGGCGTGCCCTACGAGGTCGTCAACATGGGCTTCGTCGTCTTCAGTCCAATCTGCCCGCATCTCGGCTGCTACTACGGCTGGAGCGATGCGCAGAATCGCTTTATGTGCCCCTGCCACGGCTCGCAGTACACGTTCGACGGAACGCACGTCGCCGGCCCGGCGCCGCGCGGCCTCGACCCGTTGCCCTTACGCGAACAAAGCGGTGCGGCCGAGGTGACCTGGATCGTCTATCAGTCCAACACCCCCTCGCGCATCGTCGTCTCATATCAGGCGTGAGGTAGAAACGATGCTGAGCTGGATCGAACAACGCACCGGATTCGTCTCGATGACGAAGGATTTCCTCACGGAAGACGTTCCGGGAGGGGCGAGCTACTGGTACGTTTTCGGAAGCGCAACGCTGTTTGCGATGATCGTGCAGATCGTCACCGGGATCTTTTTGACGTTCTACTACGCGCCGTCGGCAGCGACCGCATGGGAATCCACGCGAGCGATTTATCTCAACCCGTGGACGCATTTCTTGCTCGCGGTGCACTATTGGGGCGCTTCGGCGATGATCGCCTTGGTGTTCCTCCATCTGCTGCAAGTGCTGATCTTCGGCGCGTATAAAAAGCCGCGCGAGCTGCAGTGGGTCGTCGGCGTGCTGTTGCTGCTCGTCACGCTCGTCCTCGGCCTCACCGGCTATCTCTTGCCGTGGGACATGGATGCCTATTTTGCGTCGCAGGTGTCGCTCAACATCGTGGGACTAGCACCGATCGCCGGGCCGATGCTGCAGCACATCGCGCAGGGCGGCGGCGCGATGGGCACGGCGACGATCAATCGATTCTTCGGTCTGCACGTGTGGCTGATGCCGGCCCTTCTGGTGCTGCTGGTCGGCGCGCATCTGACCATCTTCCGCCACAACGGCCCGGCCGGTCCGGTGGCCGACGATCCGCGCCGGCTAAAACTCGGACGCTTCTGGCCGGATCAGATGTTTATGGACGGCGCCTTCTCGCTGATCGTCTTCGTCATCATCTGCTTCCTTGCGCTCGCCGCGCCGCCATATCTTGACGCAAAAGCCGATCCAACGAAGTTCTTCGTGCCGTACCCGGCCTGGTATTTCTTGTCGCTGTTCGGTTTGCTCGCGCTGGTGCCGCCGGAAATTCACCTCGGCCCCTTGACCCTTGGAACCGAGCTGATCGCGACCATCATCGTTCCGACGATTTTCCTGATCGTCGTTCTGCTGCTGCCCTGGCTCGATCGCAGCACGACCCGCAGCTTCGCAGCGCGCGCCGGATTGCTCTGGTCGGCGACGATCGTGGTCTGCGGAATCGTGGGGCTCTCGATCTTTGGGCAAGTTACTACGATGATCAAACAAGGTTCCGCACCGGCCTCTCCACCCGAGTCGGACGTGCTGAGCGCAGCCGCGGCCGCAACGCTTCCCAGCGGCGGCGGATCAAGCGCGGGCAATGCTACGGCGTCGAGCTCGAACGGCCCCGGCGCGACCGTTTTTTCCAGCAACTGCGCGAGTTGTCACGGTGCGCAGGGCCAGGGTCTGCCCGGCTCGTTCCCGCCGCTGGCTAACAACCCGATCGTAACCGGCGATCCCAACAAAGTCATCGGCATCGTCTTGGGCGGATTGCACGGTGCAATTGTCGTGAACGGTCAGACGTACAACGGTCAGATGCCGCCGTGGAAAGGCACGCTCTCCAACAAAGACGTCGCCAACGTGATCACCTTTATTCGCGGATCGCTCGGCAACAACAAGGCCTCGGCCGTTACCGAAGCGCAGGTCGCGGGCTATAAGTAACGGGAAAGCTCTAATTTAGACGCAGCTCATTGTCATCCTGAGCGGAGCGCCGCAGGCGCGCAGTCGAAGGGCGATGGCCGAAGTTTACTATGGTAAGTGAGGCCTGAGGCGACGACGAGATGCCCTAAGATCGCGCTTTTCTAACGGCAGGCTCGGCCGTCGTAGAGCAGCAACGCCGCTTTGCGGTCGACCGCAACCACGCGCATCCGGCGCCCGAACGACGGATCCGACGGCGTCGATGCAGCCGGTACGACGACCCAAGCGCGTTGCGCTCCGCAAATGAACGCGCGCGGATCGACGCCGTCGGTCTGCGGGTCGCCGTCGTCCGGCGTTGCCAGCACGCTTACGACCGGATGCGTGTAGAAGAGCAGCGCGTTTCCGCCGGAGACGTTTTGAATCGCAACCACGTCGCCGGGCTTGCGCCCTTGCTCGATGAGCGCGGCCAATCGCGGGACCGGCTTAAAAGCTTCCGCGTGCGGCAGAACGCGCACCGCAACCACGTCGACCGCGACGAGCGCCGCCAATGCGAGCGCATACGGTGCCGCGCCGGCCGTCTTCGCACGAACGAGCAGCAGCGCCGTCAACAGCGATCCGGCAAAGATCGCCGCCGCCATGCCGATCAGCGGCGGCACGGCATTGGCGACTTCGGCGGTGAGGCGGTTGGTGCTGGTGAACACCACGATCGCAAACGCGAGGGCGCCGATCGTCACCGGGACGATCGCCGCCGAAATCACCGCCGAGCGGGTTGCGCCCTTGCGAACGACGTCGTCGAAGTACAGCGCCGTCACCAGCGCAAGCGCCGGAAACTCGAGCGCGATGTAATTCGGTAGCTTGGTCCGCGCGAAGCTGAAGAACAGCAGCGGCATGACGATCCACGCAAACGCCAGGCGCACGAGACGCGCGCGCTGCGGCTCCGGCGGTACGGCGCGCAGCTGACGCACCGCGTAAACGAGGGCCGCCGGAAAAAACGCTATCCACGGCAAGAAACCGAGAATCACGACCGGCAGATAGTACCAGACCGGTCCCGATTGATTTTCAATCACGCTGGTATAACGCGCGATCGTGTACTCGCCGATGAGTTTTTCGAGCGGAAACAGCTGGTAGTGCGAAAACAGAGCCAGCGGCCACGGTAGCACGATCGCGATGAAGAGCAGCGCTCCGGCAATCCAGCCGCGCGGCGAGAGCGCCTTCATCGATTCGCAACGCCGATTCCAAAGATAGAACGGCACGATCACCAGCAGCGCAACTACCGGCGCCACCAAACCTTTTGCCAAAAAGCCGGCCGCAGCCGCAAGCCATCCATAGATTACGTAGCGATCGCGTCCGGTCTCAAGCCCACGAAACCACCAAAAGATCGTCATCGCAACCGCTAAGTCGAGCAGCGCGTCCATAATGGCGAGACGGCCGATCACGGCTTGCATGAGGCACGTCGAGAGAATCACGGCGGTGTAGATGCCCAGACGCGTGCCCGCCTGACGCGCGACGGCATAACCGGTCACCGCTCCCAGCGCAATCGTCGCCAGCGCAGACGGAAGCCGCAGCGCAAACGCCGTCGGGCCCAGGAAGTATGCAAATGCGGCTCCGAGCCAAAAGTAGAGCGGCGGCTGAACAAAATACGGCACGCCGTTGAGGTGCATGACGATCCAGTCGTGCGTGAGCAAGATCTCGCGCGCGACCTCACCATACGCGGTTTCGCTGTTATCCCACAGCGTGCCGACCCACAAGCCGGGCAGCGTGATCAGCGCTGCGGCGAGCGCACCGATTAAACCCGCTCGCGCGGGTCCTCCCCAAGGTTTGCTCACCGGTTGCTGCTCGTCACGAGGCGCTTTTCATGGACTGCTTCAGAGGTTCCTTAGCTGCCGGACGGGGAACTCTTTTTACATTCATATGCTTCCAATCTCTCTTCGGCCGAATGGCCGGCGAGCCGTAATCGTCGGCGGAGGCGCCGTCGCGGCACGAAAGGCCGAATCGCTGGTTGCCGCCGGGTTTCCTATTTTTGTCGTAGCAAAACGAATCGGCGAACGCTTGCGTTCGGTCGTGGAAGCCGCCGGCGGCGCATATGCGGAACGCGAATACGAACCGAGCGATCTCGCCGCGGCTGCAGTGGTGATCGCGTCAACGGATGACGACGCTCTCAACGCGCGCATCGTGGCCGACGCGCGCGCCGCCTACGCGCTTGCGTGTGACGCCTCGCATCCGGAGCGGGGCGATTTTACGATGGCGGCGGTGCGCCGAATCGGCGAGCTGACGATCAGCGTCGATTCGAACGGCAAATCGCCGGCTTTCTCTCGACGCGTCGCTCGAGAGCTCGCGCGCTTCGGTGCGCCGTATGCCGATGCGATGGGCACGCTCGCACGGATGCGAAGCTACGTGAAAGAGACGTTTCCACCGCACGAGCGCGCACCGATTCTCCGGGCGCTCGCAGAGCGCCCGGTTGCCGAGCTGACCGCGGCTCCGGCAAAGCTGGTTTGCGCGACGCGGCGCAGCGCGTTGGCAATGGTCCAAAGCCGAAGCGTTGCGGCGGCGCTCGCGCAGCGCGGCATCGAAACCAACTTCCTGCAAATAACGACGACGGGCGATCGCGCTCGGAGCGGACCGATCGAAGCCCTCGGAACCAACAACGTATTCGTCAAGGAGTTGGAGAGCGCGTTGCGCGAAGGCCGCGCCGACTATGCCGTGCACTCGAGCAAGGATCTTCCCAGCATGCTGGCGGCGGACATGCGCATCGCCGCGGTCTCGCGGCGCGAAGACGCCCGCGACGCTTTTTGCAGCGAGCGCTATGCGAGTTTCGAATCGCTGCCGGCCGGCGCGCGGGTGGGAACCTCGAGCCCGCGCCGGCGCGCCCAGCTCGCGGCGCTCCGGCCTGATTTGCGTTACGAAACGTTGCGCGGAAACGTCGATACGCGCTTGCGCAAACTCGCGCGCGGGCAATACGATGCAATCGTGCTTGCGATGGCAGGACTGAATCGCCTCGGGACCGGCGCCGCGTACGTCGTGCCGTTTGCAATCGAGCAACTCGTCCCGGCCGCGGGGCAGGGCGCGCTCGCGATCGAAACGCGCAGCGGCGACGACCGGTTTCTCAACGCCTTGCGCGACGCCGTCAACGATCCGCAAGCGGAGGCATGCGTCGGAGCGGAACGCGCCGCGCTCGCCGCGATGCGTGCCGGCTGCAGCGCGCCAATCGGCGTGCACGCGCACTTCATTGCCGAAACGCTCGTCATCGAGGGTGCCTTCGCTGCAGCGCCCGGAGCGCTCGCTCGCGCGCGCGTCGAGGGCCGGTGCGTTACGCTCGCGCAAGCCGAATTGCTAGGCGCCGATTTGGCCGAACGGCTGAAGGCTCGCAGCGAACCTAGCGGAGCCGTCAATTGATTCTCTTACGCCCGCGGCGGCTGCGCCGCAATGAGGTCGTGCGCGCGCTCGTTCGAGAGCATCGGGTGCACGTCGAGCAGCTCGTGCAGCCGCTCTTCGTCGCCGAGCTGCAGCGGGACGTGGGACCCATAGCAGCGATGCCGGGCATCGCGCGTTACGACCTGGGCGGAGCGGTCGCGCAGGCGTGCCAGCTGTTCGCACTCGGAATTAAGAGCCTCTTGCTCTTTGGAATTCCGGCCCAGAAAGACGACGGCGCCACCAGCAGCTACGATCCCGATGGGATCGTAGCGCGCGCGATTGGGGCGATCAAAGCGGCCTTGCCTGAAATGCTCGTCATGGCCGACGTCTGTTGCTGCGAATACACCGCTCACGGTCACTGCGGGATCCTCGACGCGCGCGGCGCGGTCGATAACGATGCAACGGTCGAGCTTCTTTCGCGGATCGCGGTGACGTATGCACGCGCGGGTGCCGACGTGATTGCCCCGTCGGACATGATGGACGGGCGAGTGGCCGCGATTCGTGCCGCACTCGACGGCGCAGCCGCGACCGACGTGGCGATCATGTCGTACAGCGCCAAGTACGCATCGGCATTCTACGGACCGTTTCGCGAGGCGGCCGGGACCGCGCCGCAGTTCGGCGACCGACGCGGATATCAGATGGATCCGCCCAATGCCCGCGAGGCTTTGCGCGAAATCGCACTCGACGTCGCTCAAGGGGCCGACATCGTGATGGTCAAGCCCGGCCTTCCCTATTTGGACGTCCTGCGTGCCGCGCGCGAGCGCTTCGACGTACCCCTGGCGGTCTATAACGTCAGCGGCGAGTACGCAATGCTCCACGCCGCAATCGCCAACGGATGGCTTGACGGCGAGCGCGCGATCGACGAGATTTTGACCTCGTTCGTGCGCGCCGGCGCCGACATCGTGATTACGTATTTTGCGGCCGAGTACGCAAAGCGGCATGGCTGACGCGGTGGTGCTGCTGGCGGGCGGCGAAGCTCGGCGTTTTCCGCGAAAACTGGACCATCCGATTGAAGGGCTTGCGATGCTGGCTCGCGTTTACGAGCGGGTGCGCGAGCTCGGCTGTCCCGTTTACGTTGCCGGCAAGGGATCTTTCGGGCGCGAGCTGGATGCGCGGCTCGACGCGCCGCTGTTGGTCGACCGCCGCCCCGGCGGGGGTCCGCTTCGCGCGCTGCTCGATGCCGGCGCGCAAATTCGCGCCGATCGCATCTTTGCGGTGGCCGCCGACCAGCCGCAGCTCGAAAGCCGCATTTTGCGGCACCTCGCGGAGGCCTGGCGGCGCGGCGACGAAGCGGTCGTGCCGGAACATGACGGAGAGATCGAACCGCTGGCGGCGCTCTACGGGCGCGTCGCATTGTTACGCGCCGGCTTCGGGTTGCGCCGCAACCCCTTTGCGGGAGTGCGCGATTGTATCGAGAGCATGGCCGCGCGTTTCGTCAGCTGTGACGCCCGTTATTTTCGCAACGTGAACCGCGTCGAGGATCTCGCGTGAAATTAGAGCGCTCGATTGCGGCTTTCGCGCGGGCGCGGCGCGTCATCGCAGGAGGGGTGAATTCGCCGGTTCGCGCTCTGGGTGCGGTCGGGTTGTCGCCGGTCTTCATGAAAAGCGGCTCGGGCGCGATCCTCTACGACCTCGACGGTCATGAATACATCGACTACGTCATGTCGTGGGGCGCGCTGCTGCTTGGGCACGCCAATCCGGCTGTGACGCGGGCCGTCGCGAACGCGTTGACGAGAGGAACCTCGTTTGGAACGCCAACTGAAGCGGAGAGCGAGCTGGCCGAGCTGGTCCTTTCGATGGTGCCGTCGATCGCGCGCTTGCGTTTCGTTTCCAGCGGAACCGAAGCGACGGCCGCCGCCGTCCGGCTGGCGCGGGGTTTCACCCAGCGCCCGAAGATCGTCAAGTTCGCGGGCTGTTATCACGGCCACGGCGATTCGTTTTTGATCGCCGCCGGCTCGGGTGCGCTCACGCACGGCGTGCCCGACTCTCCCGGCGTGACCGAGGGCACCGCGCGCGACACGATCGTCTTGCCGTTCAACGACGTGTCGGCGCTCGAAGGAGCCTTCGAAATGCACGCCGGCTCGATTGCCGCCGCGATCGTCGAGCCGTATCCCGGAAATATGGGGCTAGTTCTGCCCAACCCGGGGTACTTGCAGCGCATTCGCGCGCTCTGCACGCAAACCGGAGCGCTGCTCATCTTCGACGAGGTGATGAGCGGTTTTCGCGTCGCGCGCGGAGGAGCGCAAGAGCGCGAGGGCGTGCTGCCCGATCTGACGACGCTGGGGAAGGTTATCGGCGGAGGGTTGCCGGTCGGCGCTTTCGGAGGGCGCGCCGATGTGATGGCCCACCTCTCGCCGGAGGGCCCCGTCTATCAGGCGGGCACGCTCTCCGGCAATCCGCTGGCGATGGCAGCCGGGCACGCCGCCTTGAGCGTGATCGCGGCCGATCCCACGCTCTACGATCGTCTGGAAGAAACGACCCGGCATTTGACCGAAGGCCTGAGCGAAATACTGCGCGCGCGCGGGATCCCTCACTGCTGCACGCGTGCCGGCTCGATGTTCTCGGTTTTCTTCACACCCGGACCGGTCACCGATCTCGAGTCCGCGCGGGAGTCCGACCGGCAGCTCTTCGCGAAGTACTTCGCCGCGATGCTCGACCGCGGCGTGTACCTTGCTCCGTCTCCGTTTGAAACGAACTTCGTATCGGCTTCGCATGGCCCGCACGAGCTGGAGCGCACGCTCGCGGCTGCCGAGGCCTCGCTGGCGGCGCTGGCGGCGGCATAATGCCGATCACCTGCATCGGGCTCTCGCATCAAACCGCGCCGGTCGAAGTGCGCGAACGACACGCCTTTCCGGCTTCACGCATGGCCGAAGCGCTAACCGCGCTGCACGATTACCTAGCCGTGCGCGAGGCGGTGATGCTGCAGACCTGCGGCCGCCTGGAGATTTACGCGGAGCTCGACGACTACGAGCGCGGCGTGGCCCAAATCAAGAAGTTTCTTGCAAACTTCGGTCACGGCACGACGAGCTACGACATCGAGTCGTACCTGTACACGCGGCTCGGTCATCAAGCAGTGGAGCATCTCTTTCGCGTCTGCACCGGATTGGACTCGATGTTGATCGGCGAAGCCGAGATTCTCGGCCAGGTCAAAGACGCATACGTTGCCGCGTCGCGCGCGAAATCGCTGGGGAGAACCCTGCATCGCCTCTTTCGCGACGCGCTGGCCGCCGGAAAAATGGCGCGCGCACAGACGCGCATCGGCGGCGAGTCGGTTTCGATCGCGACGGCGGCGATCGAGTCGGCCAGAGCACGCCTGGGGACGCTGGCGGGGGCGTGCGTTCTCGTGATCGGGGCCGGAAAGATGGGACGAACGGCCGTCAAGCGACTGCGCCGAGAGGGCGCCGGCCGAGTCGTCGTCGCAAACCGCACGGCCTCACGCTCTCGCGAGATCGTTGCGGATGCAGGTTTCGGTGAAACCGTCGAGATGTCCGATATCGTCGAGGCGCTTGCCGGCGCCGACGTCGTGGTTGCGTCGACCGGCGCGCCGGATTTCGTGTTGACCCAAGAGCGGGTCGCGTCGGCGATGGCACGGCGACCCGATCGCCCTCTTTTCATCGTCGACATCGCAGTCCCGCGAGACGTCGATCCGCAGGCGGAGAACGTTGCAAACGTTTCGCTGGTTGACATCGACGGTCTCAAGTCGGTCGTGAACGAACGGTTGGAGCTGCGCCGTGAAGCGATTCCGGCAGTCGAGGAGATTATCACCGAGCACGTGGCGCGCTTCGAAGACTGGTATCAGTCCCGCATCGCCGTACCGGTGATCGCGCGGCTTACCCAGAAAGCCGAGGCAATTCGCGCCGCCGAGCTCGAGCGTTTGCTCGCGCGCTGTCCCGACCTAGGCGCGCGCGAGCGGATGTTGGTCACCGGTATGACCATGACCATCGTTTCCAAGCTGCTGCATTCGGCTATCTTGAAGATTCGCGAGCAGGCGACGCTCGATCACGCCCAAGCCCTCTCCAGCGCGCGTGTGCTCGAGCAGCTCTTCGAGCTCAAACTCAGCTCGGGACAAACTCCCTTGGAAGAATGACGGGACGCGTTTACCTGGTCGGCGCAGGCCCGGGCGATCCGGGCCTGCTGACGTTACGGGCGGCACAGGTCCTGCGTGTTGCCGACGTGCTGCTCTACGATGCGCTCGCAAGCGACGCCGTCGTCGCGCTGGCGCCGGAGGAATGCGAAAAGGTCTTCGTCGGCAAACGCGGCGGGGATCATGCAGCGGCGCAGCGCGAGATCGAGGCGCTGATGATCGCCAAGGCGCGCGCAGGATGTCGCGTCGTGCGTCTGAAGGGCGGCGATCCGTTCATCTTCGGCCGTGGCGGGGAAGAGGCCGAAGCACTGCAAGCCGCGGGCGTTCCGTTCGAGGTCGTTCCGGGAGTCAGCTCGGCCCTAGCTGCACCAGCCTACGCCGGAATACCCATCACGCACCGAGATCACGCCGCGTCGTTTACCGTGCTCACCGGACATGAAGATCCGGGCAAGCCGGCCTCGACGCTGGACTGGGTGAAGCTCGCCGATTCGCATCGCACGCTGGTGATCCTGATGGCCGTCGCAAACTTGCGCGAGATTGCGCGACAGCTCGTCGGCAACGGACTGGATCCGCAAACGCCTGTTGCGATCATCCAAGACGGAACCCGGCCGAGTCAACGCTGCGTACGGGCAACGCTCGCGACCATCGCCGACGAAGCCGAGCGAGCGAAGATTGAATCGCCCGCCGTTGTCGTGGTCGGAGGTGTCGCGCGGCTGCGCGAGCGGCTGCGCTGGTTCGACGCCGGCGGCCTCTTCGCAAAACGAATCGCGATCACGCGCGCCGGCGAGCAATCGCAAGCTTTTGCTCGCGCGCTGCTCGAGCGCGGCGCCGAGCCGATTTTCGCTCCGGCGATTGCAATCGAACCGCCCGACGATCCGCTGCTCGCCGAGCGCGCTCTCGACCAGCTGCATTCGTATGCTTGGCTGATCTTTACCTCGCAAAACGGCGTCGACGCATTCTTCGAGCGCTTGGCGACGCGAGGTCTCGATGCACGCGCCATAGGGAGCGCGAAGGTCGCGGCAATCGGCGACCGCACCGCGGCACGCTTGCGCGATCGCGGCGTACGCGCCGACGCGGTTCCCGAAGCGTTTGTCGGCGAAGAGGTCGCGCGCGTGGTGATCGAGCGATCGCGCCCCGGCGACCGGGTGCTGGTTTTTCGCGCACAGGAGGCGCGCGACGTGCTCCCGCGCATGCTCGAGGAGGCGGGGCGGGTCGTGTCCGTCGCACCCGCATACAGAACCGTCGTCCCGAGCGACTCCAACTTTGCCGGCAAGATCGCTCGCGCCGACGCGATCACGTTTACCAGCGCGAGCACCGTTCGCGGCTTCGTCGCGTTGCTCGGCGGAGCATCCGAGGCCGAGCGAGCGGCGGACGGAAAGTGCATCGCGTGCATCGGGCCGATTACGGCGCGTGCCGCCGCGGACGTTGGGTTGCGCGTTGACATCGTCGCCGGGACGTACACCACGGCCGGGCTGCTCGAAGCCCTCGAGGCGTACTTCGCATCGCCGGCGTGACGCAGCTCGCGCTCGGCGCCGCGCTCGCCGCAATCGTGGCGTTGTTGGCCTATCGAGTGCGCGCGCTTTCGCGCAGCGGCGCGGCTGCCGCATTTGCAATCGGCGCCGCTGTATTCGGCAGCGGGGGATGGCCCGCCGCAGCGGTGCTTTTCGCGTTCTTCGTGCCTTCCACGCTGCTCACGCGAGTTGGACGAGCACGCAAAAACGCAATCGCCGGCGAAGCGCGCATTCGTCCGCGCAGCGGATGGCAAGTGCTTGCAAACGGCGCCGTCGCGGCACTGTGCGCGCTGGCCGCTTCCGGCGGCAGCGCGGCTTTTTCAGCGGCCTTCGCGGGTGCGTTTGCGGCCGCGTCGGCCGACACGTGGGGCACCGAAATCGGCGAGCTTTCGCCGGCGGCGCCGGTTTCGATCCTTTCGTTTCGCCGAATGCGCGCCGGGCTATCCGGTGGCGTTACGCTGCTCGGAGCGACCGCAACGATAGGCGGCGCGCTATTCGTGGCCGGGGTGGCCTGGGCGGTCCGGATCGGGCCGCTGCTCGGCGTCGCGGTGGCCGGCGTGGCCGGCGCATTGCTCGATTCAGTCCTTGGGGCGTCGCTGCAGGCACACCGCTGGTGCCCGGCTTGTGCGCGCGAATGCGAAACGCGGCTGCACGAATGCGGTACGCGGACCAGGCTGCAGCGGGGTTTGGCTTGGATCGAAAACGACGGCGTCAACTTTGCTGCAACGCTGTGCGGCGCGCTCGTCGCAGCGTTGCTGACAAAGCTATAGCGTGAATCCATCGAAGAGAACGATGATGGCCGCGTCGGAAAAGAATCAGGCGCATCTGCGACGGATAGCGCGGCGCAAACCGGCGCAGCCGCACGACGAGCTTCCACCGTTTCCAGCGAGACGTTACGACATCGTATATGCCGACCCGCCGTGGTACTACTACGGAAGCCAAGTCAAGGACGCAGCCGCAGCCAAGCATTATCCGTTGATGAGTCAAGACGAGCTCGCGCGGTTGCCGGTTCGTTCGATCATGAACAAGCGCGCGGCTCTCTTTTTGTGGTCGACCGGGCCGCGCTTGAATTTCGCCATCGATTTAATTGAGAGCTGGGGGCTGCATTACCGCGGCGTCGCGTACGTCTGGGTGAAGACCAATCGGCTCGGCAAGGCGATCCGCGGGCAAGGCGTGCCTCCGACGTTCACCAAGCCGACGACCGAGTTCGTGCTCGTGGCCTCGACTATGCCGACCGGCCGGCCCTTTCCGATCCTGGATCTCGCTCAAGCCCAAGTCGTGATGGAACCGCGCGCCCAACACAGCCGTAAACCGTCGGTGTTTCGCAAGCGCATCGAAGAGCTGTGCGGGCGCCGTTCCCGAATCGAGCTATTCGCGCGCGAATCGGCAAGCGGCTGGGATCATTGGGGAGCGGAGGCCGGCAAGCTCGACGGCGGTCACGAACGGGGGCGCCGGAGCGCTGAAAATCGAAGAAAACGATGATGGCGTCTGCGTTTGCGGGGAATCAGCGAATGGGGCGGGCGACGCTCGCCTCGTTAGGAATTCATTGTGCCGTGGCGCTTGCAATTCCGGCGCTGGCGTGGACGGCATCCACGAGCATCCCGGTGGAAACGGTGAGCTTCTCTCGCATACTTCACGTCGAGATCGTTCCTCCGCGCGCGCCGCATCCGCCGCCGCGCGCGATCGCTCCGCATCACAGTCCGAAGACCGCGATTAACTTCACGGGCAACGTTCGGACCGTCAGCCTGAGACCGCATCGGCGCGCGACGCCTGAACCCGTGGTCGCATCAAACGCGCCGGCTGCGCCGGCCGTCGGAGCCGTTCAACGAGCCGGCACGGGAAGCGCACTCGCCGACGCCGCCCCAAATGCAACGACGTCGCCGGCGATCCGCTCGGTAGCGAGCGTTGGGTCGCGCCAGCCCGGCGGCTATTTGCCGTTCGGTGCCGAGCAACCCGAACCGGTGCTCGACCCGAGCGTTCGCAAAGAACTCGACGCGCTCGGCGCGCACGTGACGCTCGTCGTTACGGTCGGCGATGACGGACGGACGGAGAGCGTCGATTTCGAACCGCCGATCGATCCGGCGCTCGAAACCCGCATTCGTTCGCTGCTGAGCGACGCGAGCTGGGATCCGGCGGTCTGCGGCGGCGGCGTGGCTTGCGAAGGCCGCGCAACGATTAAGCTGTAAGCACTCGACCCACAAAGTGTCATCCTGAGCGGAGGGCCGTTGTGCTAACCTGCGCATCGTCGACGACGTTTGAAGCGGCCCGCAGTCGAAGGACGCAATAACGGCGTTTCCGCTCCCCTTCGACTACGGCGCTGCGCGCCTCCGCTCAGGATGACAACTAGTTTTACAGAATCGACTTTCCGAGGGCCGAGCAAATCAAGCCGACCGCGAGCGCGGCGGTTTGGTTTCGGTTATCCAGAATCGGGTTGATTTCGACCATCTCGATCGACCCCAGACGTCCGCTATCGTAGAGCATCTCCATCACCAAGTGCGCCTCGCGATAACTCAAGCCGCCCTTCACCGGCGTTCCGGTACCGGGCGCCTCGCTCGGGTCGAGGGCGTCCATATCGAACGAAACGTGGATGGCCGCGTCGTCCGACCCGGCGATCGCGCGCGCCTCCTCCATCACGTGCATCATGCCGCGCTTGTCAACGTCGGTCATGGTGAAGGTCTTGACGCCAAACTCGCGCAGCAGCCGCTTTTCGTTGGGGTCGACGTCGCGCAGTCCGATTTGCACGGTCTGATTGGATCGGGCAAAGCCGTTGCGTAGCGCGAAATAGAGCGGCATGCCGTGAACGTTTCCGGTCGCCGAGCTGCCCGGGCTATTGATGTCGGCATGCGCGTCGATCCAGACGAGTCCCGGCGGTGCGCCGCGCGCGCGGGTCAATCCGGCCAGCGTCCCCATCGCGATCGAGTGATCGCCTCCGAGGACGATGGGCAAACCGCCGGCTCGCACGGCGTCTTCGACGATTACCGCAAGTTCGTCGCAGACTTCCTCGATCACCGCCAGGAACTTGGCCGAAGCGTCGTCCGACGCGGCCGATTCGCGAATCGGCACGTGCAAGTTGCCGCGATCGACGATAGTCTGGATGCCGAGGCGTTGGAGTGCTTCGTGCAGCTTTGCGTACCGCACGGCCGACGGTCCCATATCCACGCCGCGCCGGCTCGCACCCAAATCCATTGGAACGCCCACGATGTCAACGCGTTCTACCGGCACGAGCGTGGCACTCACAAGCAAGCCTTCGATTCTCGCGCCGGTGCCCCTCGCAGCGGACGAACCGGCAGGACCAGCGCCGCGCGAATCGAAGCGGGCGCGAATGTTTGCGCGTGCCGTGTCACTCGCAGCGTTCGCTCTGATAGCCGAGATTGCCGCGACCGCACCGGCTTTCGCGTATCTCCCACCCCCAATCGCAAGTCTGAATCAAGGCGTTCGCACGCTCGCGCGGCACGTCCAGGGCGCCATCGCGCTGGACGTGCTCGATCTCAATACCGGCTATGACGCCAGGCTTAACGCCGGCCGAAGCATGCCGGCCGCATCGACGATCAAGCTTCCGGTCATGGTCGAGGTTTTCGCGCAGCTCGAGGCCGGCCGCTTCGACTTGCAAAGGCGCGTCACGCTCGAAGACTCCGACAAGGACTTTGGTTCGGGCGAGCTTTGCGACGCTCCGGCCGGCACGTCGTATCCCGTGTCGGAGCTGCTCGCAAAGATGATCGACATCAGCGACAACACGGCAACGAACATGTTGATCCGGCTCGTCGGCCGGCGCAACATCAACGCGGAGATGAAGCAGCTCGGCCTGAAGCGCACGCACCTCGCCGGCGACGTGCGCACGGACGACTGGTCGATTCGGCAGACGTTGCGAACCTCGCCGTCCGATTTGGTTCGTCTGCTCGCACTCATGGCGCGGCGCGAGCTGGTCGACGAGTGGTCGTCGAACGAGATGATCGATATCTTAGAGGCGGACCAGTACAACACGTTGTTGCCCGAACCGTTGCCGGATTACGTAACGGTCGCCCACAAGACCGGCTCGTTCTTCGATACGCTCAACGACGCCGGGATCGTTTACGCGGCCGACGCGCCCTACGTTATCGCAGTCATGACCACCGCGCTGCCTTCGCAGGACTTAGGCCGCGCCTTCATTCACTCCGTTTCGCGACTGGCCTACCTCGACGAGCTGCGCTTGGCGCACTGGCGAACGGCGACCGGCCTCGCAAGCACGGATGTGTCGCCCGACGCCCAGTACTGGAGCGACGGCACCACCCCGCCGTAACTGTCATCCTGAGCGGAGCGAGCGCAGCGCTGTCATCCTGAGCGGAGCGAGCGTAGCGAGCGAAGTCGAAGGACGAAGGACGAAGCCCAAACCGTGGTCCTTCGACTCCGGGCCTCTTCAAGTAACACCTAGAATGCGCAGGCTTACTCTGCGGCCCTCCGCTCAGGATGACACAAAGCGGCCCTCCGCTCAGGATGGCACAAATTCCTCAGCGTTAAGCGCCGAGACGCTTCCTACGCGTTGATTTTTGCGGTGGCGTAGACGCGCGTGAGCCAGCCGTCGTAGCGAGGCTCGCGTGCCGTAACGATGCGCTCGTAGAGCGTTCTCAAGCGCTCGGTGACCGGTCCGATCTTCCCGTCTCCGACGGTTCGGCGATCGATCGACGAGACCGCGCAAATACCGACCGCGGTCCCGGTAAAGAACACTTCGTCGGCGGCGTACAGCTCGCCACGATCGATCGAGCGCTCCACAACGTCGAGGCCGAAGTCATTTCTCGCAATCTCGATGATCATCCGGCGGGTAACGCCTTCGAGGACGTTTTGCGAAGGATCGGGCGTATACAGCACGCCGCGCCGCACCAGGAAGATGTTCTCGGCCGAACCTTCGGAAACGTGGCCATCGTGCGATAACAGGATCGCTTCGTCGTACCCGTTCTCGACCGCCTCGCTCTTGGCAAGCGCGGAGTTGACGTAAAGTCCGGTGATCTTTGCGCGCGGCGGCGCCATCGTATCGTCGGTTCGCCGCCAGGAGCTGACGCAGACGTCGAGGCCGCGGTCGGCGTCGAGATATTGCGTATAGGGGATCGGCACGATCGCAAATCCGTCGGGGACGTTGTGCAGTCGCACGCCGACGTCTTCGGCGGCTTTGTAAGCAAACGGGCGAACGTAGATGTGACTTTCGTAACGATTGCGCAGGCAGAGCTCGACCGTAATCTCGATCAGCTCGTCGACGCTCTTGGGCAGACGCATGGTGAGAATTTTCGCGGAGGTTTCCAGCCGCTCGAAATGGTCGCGCAGCAGCACCAGAAAGAGCTCGCGCTCTTCGGGCACCCAGTAGCCGCGAATTCCCTCAAAGCAGCCGGTTCCGTATTGAAGCCCATGGGTGAGCAGCCCGACTTTGGCGTCTTCGTAGTTGAGAAATTGGCCGTCGGAGTAGACGGTAATCGACGAAAGATCCACGCTTCGCTACCTCCTGGCCCGGGCGTTTTGCCTTTGCCGCTCCCAAGCTCCTTTGGCCAAGCGTCGCACGCCGACCGGCCATCCGTTGATTGCAGCGTTCGGCGGCGGTGGGGGAGGGGCCCGAGCCCGCTCGAATTACCCGCGCGTGAGCGAACCCTATCTCCGGTTGACGCATCCGCTCGTGCGCGACGCCAAAGGCTTGCGCCGAGCAACGTGGGAGGAGGCTCTCGACCGCGCCGCATCGGGCTTGCGCGACGCGCGCGATCGCGACGGCACTCGCACGTTCGGAATGTTCAGCTGCTCGAAAGCCACCAACGAGATGAACTACGCCGCCCAAAAGTTCTCTCGCGCGGTGATCGGCAGCAACAACATCGATAGCTGCAACCGAACTTGACACGCCCCTAGCGTCGTCGGTCTGACGGCGGTATTCGGGGCAGGCGGCGGCACGAGCTCGTACGAGGAGATCGAGCAAGCCGACCTGATCGTCCTGTGGGGATCGAATGCGCGCGAGACGCATCCGATCTTCTTTCACCACGTTTTGAAGGCGATTCGCAACGGCGCGAAGCTCTACGTCGTCGATCCGCGGCGCACCTCGAGCGCACAGTGGGCCGAGGGCTGGCTCGGACTCGACGTCGGGTCCGATATCGCGCTGGCTAACGCGATTGGGCGCGAGATCCTCACCGCGGGCGTGGAAAATCAGCGCTTCATCGCAAACGCGACCTCCGATTTCGATGCATACCGGGTCGCGGTCGAGCCCTATACGCTCGAGTACGCTGAACGAACCACGGGCGTTCCGGCCGCTCTCATTGCCGAGCTGGCTCGCACGTATGCGACCGCACGGCACGCGCAAATCTGTTGGACGCTGGGCATCACCGAACATCACAACGCGGTGGACAACGTGCGCGCGCTCATCAATCTTGCGCTGCTCACCGGTCACGTCGGACGTTACGGTTGCGGCCTGAATCCGCTTCGCGGACAGAACAACGTGCAGGGCGGCGGCGACATGGGCGCGATCCCGAATAAGTTTCCCGGCGGCCAAGACGTCGAGGATCCGGTCAGCATCGCCAAGTTCGAACGCGCTTGGGGCGTCGAGTTGCCGCGCAAGCGCGGCTGGAACCTCACCGATATGTTCCATGCGATGGAGCGCGGCGAGCTCGATACCCTCTACGTGATCGGCGAGAATCCGGCCCAGTCGGAGGCCGATCAAGAACACGCGCTGGCGTTGCTGCGCGGGTTGCGGCACTTGATCGTGCAAGACATCTTCCTCACCAAGACGGGAGAGCTGGCGGAAGTGGTCTTCCCCGCTTCTGCGAGCTGGTGCGAGTCCGACGGCACCGTGACCAGCAGCGAGCGACGCGTGCAGCGCTGCCGTCAAGCGCTTCGTCCGCCCGGAGAGGCACGCGACGACATCGCGATCATCTGCGGGCTGGCGCGGCGCTTAGGAAGCGACTGGCCCGATTACACCGCGCAGGCCGCCTGGGACGAATGCCGTTCGCTCTCGCCGTGGCATGCGGGAATGAGTTACGAGCGCCTCGAGCAGTTGGGCGGCATTCACTGGCCGTGCTACGACGAGCGGCACCCCGGCGAACAATTCTTGCATTCCCGGCTCTGGAAAGAGCCGCGGGAAGGCGCGCCCGCGCCGTTCGCGGCCGTGCACCACGACCCGCCGGTCGAAGCGCTCGACGAGCAATATCCGGTTCGCCTCACAACCGGACGGCGCTTGGATTCGTTCAACACCGGCGTACAGAGCGGCGGCTACAGCTCGCCGCTGCGGCGCGGCGAAACGCTCGACATCTCGCGCGAAGATGCGGTTCGCTACGGCGTTGCGGAAGGCGACCCGGTGCGCGTTACCTCGCGCCGCGGCTCGATTGTCGTGCCGGTTCGGATCGACCCCGGCTTGCGCGCCGGCTTAGTTTTTACAACCTTTCACCACAACGACGACGTTGCGACGAATCTCTTGACGATCGATGCGACCGACCCCAAGTCGGGCACCGCCGAATTCAAAGCTTGCGCCGTGCGAGTCGAGCGCGTGTAGTGGATCTGCATTTTACTCCAGACCTTGCGACCGACGAGGAGCGCACCGCCGTGGACGCCGCGTTGCCGGCGAACGGCGCGCGCGTCCGGCGCCATCTCGTGCTGCCGGCGCTGCATGCGGTGCAAGATCGGTTGGGCTGGATCAGCCCGGGAGCGCTCAACTACGTGAGCGAGCGCTGCGGCGTAGCGCCGGCCGACGTCTACGGCGTCGCGACGTTTTACGCGCGCTTTGCCACCAAGCCGCGCGCCGCCCGAGCGGTTCACGTATGCGACGACATCGCGTGCATGCTCGCCGGCTCCGGCGCGCTGCGAAAGAAACTCGAGCCATCGGAAGCGACGCTGCTTTCGAGCCCGTGCCTGGGATTGTGCGATCGCGCGCCGGCGGTGCTGATCGAGACTGCCGGCGAACTGCCGTCGTCGCTTTCGATTGCGCCCGCGACCGCGCAGCTTAGCCTAGACACCTCGACGCAAACTCGCGTCGGCGGGCCTGAGCTGCGCTTGCTCCGGCGCGTCGGCCGAGTGGATCCCGAGAGTCTCGACGATTATCGAGCTTGCGGCGGTTACTCGGCGCTGCGCAAAGCCGTCGAGCTCGGGCCCGAGGGAACCGTCGCCGAAGTCGTCGCGTCCAAGCTGCTCGGACGCGGCGGCGCGGCGTTTCCGACCGGACGAAAAATGGAGGCGGTCGCCGCCGCACCGGCGCGCCCGCATTATCTGGTTTGCAACGCCGACGAATCGGAGCCTGGAACTTTCAAAGATCGCGTGTTGATGGAGTCGGATCCGTTTGCGATCGTCGAAGCGATGACGATTGCGGCGCTCGCGATCGGCTGCGAGCGCTCCTTCATTTACATTCGCGCCGAGTATCCGCTGGCGGCCAAGCGCATCGCAGGCGCAATCGCGCGAGCGCGCGCGGCTGGATTGCTGGGCGAAAACCTTATGGGCACCGGCATGCGCCTGGAGATCGAGATCCGGCGCGGAGCCGGCGCCTATATTTGCGGCGAAGAGACCGCGCTGTTCAATTCGATCGAAGGCAAGCGCGGCGAACCGCGGAGCAAGCCGCCCTTCCCCGTGCAAGCGGGACTCTTCGGCAAGCCGACGCTCGTGAACAACGTCGAGACGCTAGCGAACCTTCCGTTGGTCTTGCTTGACGGCGGCGCGGCGTACGCGCGAATCGGAACGGCTGAATCGACCGGCACGCGGTTGTTTTGTCTTTCGGGCGCCATCGCGCGCCCCGGTCTCTACGAGGCGGCGCACGGCACCACGCTGCGCGCGCTCATCGAGATGGCGGGCGGTCTGCCCGCAGGACGGCGGCTGCAGGCGATCTTGCTCGGAGGCGCCGCCGGAACGTTCGTCGCACCCGATGCGCTCGACATGCGCTTGTCGTTTGAAGACGCCCGGGCTGCCGGCGCAACGCTGGGGTCGGGCGTCGTGATGCCGTTTGACGAAACTGCGGATATGCTCGCCGTCGTGCGCCGCGTTGCGCGGTTCTTCCGCGAGGAATCGTGCGGACAGTGCGTGCCGTGCCGGGTCGGCACGGTTCGTCAAGAGGAGGCGCTGGAACGTAACGATTTTGGTTTGCTGGATGAAATCGGCCGGGTCATGCGCGATGCGTCCATTTGCGGGCTCGGGCAGACGGCGGCAAACGCGATCGAGTCGGCGCGACGCAACTTGAAGCTCTTCGGAGCCGGCGCGCCATGACGTTCGTGGATCTCACGGTGGACGGCATACCGGCGCGCGTTCCGGAAGGCGCGACGATTCTGGACGCCTGCACGACCGCCGGAATCGTCACGCCCACGCTCTGCTTTCTGCAATCGCTGACGCCCGTGAACGCATGCAGGGTCTGCGTCGTCGAGCTCGAGGGCTCGCGAGTGCTGGTCGCCGCATGCGCGCGCCGCGCCGAACCGGGCATGACGGTACGCACCGACACCGAGCGCGTGCGCCACAGCCGCAAGATGGTGCTTGAGTTTCTCGCTTCGTCGGTCGATCTTTCGACCGCACCCGACGCGCAGCGGTACTGCGAACGCTATGGAGCGGATCCGCAGCGCT
>DASRXM010000051.1:0-55207 GCA_035654155.1 Candidatus Babeliales bacterium | reverse complement strand
CGCGCTTCGCGGACCAACAGCATCAGCAAAAGCGCCAATCCGGTCCAGGTTGGAATTCTCACCGCCCACGCGGCAAGGTTCGCATGCGAGCCGTTGCGCGAGTACGCGCTCCAGGCTGCTTCGGGCAAGCGCGGATCGATGACCGGCGCTGAAACCGCGACGCCAAAGTGCGTTGCGGTGAGCGTGTAGCTCTCTCCCAATCCTAGCAGCAGTAACGTTGCGGCGATTGCCGTTATCAGCGCCGCCGAAAGGTTGTCGCTCCAGTAACGCCAGGCAAGGTATCCGACCGGAACGAGCGGCGCGATCAGCAACGCGGGAGAGACGACCCAGCCCCACGGAACGGCGAGCAGCAGCAATGCCACCACGGCGAGCACCCGGCGCGATCCGGTGGAGTACGAGGCGAGCAGCACCGCCGCCGGGAGCGCCGCAGCAATCTGCGTGAGGTGGATGAACGTTCCGCCGAAGACCGCGAATGCCAGCGGAACGCAAACGAGGAAGGCCGCATTGCCGGTTCGCCGTGCCAGCACTCCGCCGGTTGCCGCTCCCGCGACCAACATCGCGACATACCACAGCATGCCGGCGCGTTCGGCCGACGCGGCAGGCGCACCCAAAGCCGCCAGTACCGCGGCCAGGCTGTACTGCGTGTCGCGGTTGATCTCCGACAGGGCGTGCGCCGGCAGCACGCCGGTCAAATACTCGACGTTCGCCGCTGGGCCGAGCAGCAACAGCGCGAGCGCCGCCAGCGCCGCGAAGCACAGCACAAGCGCGAGGCGAGTCGCCGGCTTCCACAGCGCCAGCGTAACGCAAACCGGCAGGCCAAGGTGCGGTTCGACCATCGCGCCGGCGGCGAGGAGGGCTGCGATCCGCATGTTCCCCCGTCGCGCGCAGTATGCTGCCATGCACGCGCAGGCCAGCGCGATCGGAACGACCTCGCCGAACGGCAAGCAAATCGCGCCCAGCGCGATCGAAAAGGCTGCAAGCGCCATCTCCCACGAGACGTCGGCGACGCGCGCGAGGGCAAGGACGCAGGCAGACAGTGTGCCCAGCAAGAGCGTTGCCCAGAGGCTCGCGGCCGCGGCGAACGGCAACATCGAAAACGGCACCAGCAATGCGATCGCGTAGCCGGGCAGCGGTGCGGGAATCGTGACGCCCGGATTTTTCTCAAAGAACCGCTTGGCACCGGCCGCGACTTCGCAGCTATGGAGCGGCTCGGTATAGTACGGATTGGCCCCATGCGACGCGACCCGGGCCGCGCAATAGAATGCGCGGAAATCGCCCATCAGAAAACCGGTGCGTGCGACTACTTCCGTTTGGAGGCCGAGCGCAGCAAGGGTTGCGAGGACGATGACCGCCCCCAGCCACCGGCCGCGCACGAAGGCTACGATCCCGAAACTAGGCGCAGGCTGGGCTTATCGGTGCGTTGATAGTCGAGCGTAGCGACGATTCGCGCCATGTGCTCGAGCATGGTCACGTGACGCTCCTTGAGCGTAGCGTCGAGCGCGGCGACCCAGGCCTCGTGGGCATCGCCGATCAGCAGGTCTCCGCGGTATACGCGCGCGGCGCTGCGGTAGTGCGTGTAGGCCGCCCGCAATTCACCACGATTGTATTGCTCTTCGGCGTCGTCGAGGTGCGAGACAAAGCGGGCTACGTCGATGATCACGTTGTCGGGATCGATCGAGAGCTCGTCGCCGGCGCGGAAATACGAATCGACACGGTCGAATCCGACGATGCGAGCGATGGCTTTGCGAATATTCGAGCAAGCCGTTCGCAGGCTTTGAGCGACGAGATGCCGTTCGGTATCGGGCCAGAAGAGCCGTCCGAGCTCCGCTCGCGACACGCTGCCGTTGGGCTGCATCGAAACGTATTTGAAAATCTGCCGATCGCGCCGGCGAATCCACTCGACCGGTTGCCGGTCGATCTCCGCGGCAAACCAGCCAAATAAACGGACGTGCATCGGCGCGGCGGGCTGAATCAGACGCCCGTACCGATCGTAGATGCGGCTGCGCGAGAGCGCCCGCAGCGGACGATAGCCATCGCCGGTATGAATGACGAAGAGCCCTTGCTGTTCGAGCGCTTGCAGCTGCGAACGATCGTCGAGGTGCGAGCCGCTCATTAATTTGAGGACCAGGTTGGCTTCGTTCTCGCAAACGTGTTTGAGCGCTTCGGATACAAATTCGTTGAAAAGGTGACCGTGCCGCATGCGCCAGTGCTCGAACGCCTGGCCGAGGTTGCAACTGTCTTCGGCGGCCTTTCTCAGCGCGCCGCCGACGACCTGAGGCCATCCGTCGGTCGCCTCGAGCATGCGCGCCACATCCGCGTGTGAATACGCCACGCCGCAGGTCTCAGCAACTTGGCGGATGCCGGCTGCATCAAAGGCCAGCCGCTCGGCATCGCACAGCACGGCGCTGCCCTCGGAAACGAACCGCGCCACCTGGAGAGCGGCTCGCGAGCGGCAGGCGATCAGCAGCGAGATTTGCTCGGGCAGCTCCTCGATCAGCTTGACGATCGCCGCGATGCCGCCGGCCTCTGGAACCTGGCTGCAATCGATGGCCAGCTCGAGCGGAGCCTGTGCCACGAGGGCCTTGATGACGGCTTCGTGAGAAGCCGAGCCCGAACCCGGGGCCAGCGCCTCGCCGACCGCGCCCCAGACGCTTGCCGCGTCGGCGCCGGCTTCCAGCGAGCAGTAGAACCCGTTGGTGGCCATGTGGCGCAGATAGCCCAGAAGCGCCATGGTCTTGCCGAAGCCCGGCGGCGCGACCAAAAACCGAACTGGAACGCTCTTAAAGCGTCCCAACCATTCCTCAAGGCCCTGGCGCCGGATTATTGACGGACCAAGGCGCGTCATACCTGAGGTCATAAATTCCTAGGGGCGGTCATAAGATGCCCCGTGCAGGTATCCATTGTATCATTTTAATCATATCTTCGCAATAATTTCGTATTCACAGACCCATCGGAAATTAGGTCGCGGGCCAATCCCGAGAGGCCCCGCGAGCGCCACCGCAGTTCGTAGTTGAGCTTACGCACGAGATTACGGAGCTTTACCCCCCGGGGCTGGCTTTTCACGATCCGGGCCGTCAGCTCGTGGTCCCGCCGTAAGGGCCGTGCCAGGCTTTCGAGCACCTGACGGCCGGCCGTGGGGTGCCGCCCGCCGAAGGCGAGCAGCCTGGGATAGACCGGCGCGAAATAGGCGGGAACGTCGAAGAACCCCAGCTCGTCCTCCCGAAGGACGTTGCCCGGCGCCCCGAGCGACGAATAGTGACGGCCCTTTTCGGCATGGCGACGCGGCTCGAGAGTGTGACCGTAATGCCCATATACGTACGGCAGCGCGAGCCGCTTTCCGCTCAGGCCGGCCAGCCGCTCGTGCACCGCGCCCTCCCATCGCAGATCCGGACGAAAGCGAAAAAACATCATCCGCCGCTCGATTGACGTGTAGTAATCGAAGGATCCAAAGAAATGCCACGTGTAGCCGTCAACGAAATCGTAGGCGGAGGGCACCCGGTCGAGCCGAGCCGCGATGCGGCGCGCGGCATCGCCGTGAATTTCGTCGGCGTCGACGAACGCCACCCACCGCGCCTTGCTTCGTTCGGCATGCAAGCCAAGACAAACGTTGCGCGCCGCAGCGAACCCGCTAAACGGCGTGCGATCCACGATCAGGCGATTCTCACGCCCGAAGCGGCTCGCGGCCAAGATCTCCGAGTGCGGCGAGGGATCGGCGGCATTGTCGTTGACGATCAGCAGCGACGCCACGTCTTGGATGGATTCGAGCATTGCCGTTAAAAACGGCTCTTCGCGCGGCCCAAGGATGAGGTGCGCCGCTACGTCGCCCGACAGAATGACACCATGAACGAAGATTCGAAGTCGGCGCGATGCCGCCTCTACGCCTGGCAGTAGACGCGCGCGTCATCGCGCAGGATACGCGCGGCATCGGCCGCTATGCGCGCGCCGTTCTCCGGCGGCTCGTCGTTCGCGACGACGTGGAGCTCACGCTTTTGGCTACCGGGCTCTTCCCACGGCGAATGCGCGGCGATTACGAGCGCGCGCTCGGCAGCGGCGCATTTGCCGTCGGCGCTCGCGCAGCCGGCACGCTCGACGTCATCTGGCATCCGGCCAACGGAACCTTCTTCTCGTCGCCGATTCCGAGCGTCGCAACGATTCACGACGCAGTACCGTTTCACTATCCCGACCCCGATCCGCGGCGTCGCGAGCACGCGCAGCAGCCGTTCCTCCGCTCGGCACGGACCGCCGCGCGGATCGTTGCCGTTTCGCATTTTGGCGCTTCGGAAGTCCGCGAGCTCCTGCACGTGCCTGCGGAACGAATCGAAGTGATCGAGCATGGCGTCGAGACGTCGTTTGTGCCCGGGCCGCCCGAGCCGCTTCCACCGCCGCTGCGCGGACGCCGGTTTCTGCTCTTCGTCGGCGACCCGATTGCCGAGCCGCGCAAGAATTTTAAGTTGCTCTATGCAGCCTACCGGCGGGCCTGGCCGCAGGGCGAAGGGCCGGCGCTGGCCGTCGCCGGGCCGCGGGCGCCGGAGTTGCCCGGAGTGATTGCGGTCGGCAATCTCGGCGACGATTTGATCGTAGGGCGCGATGAATCGCTGCGCGCCTGTTATCGCGGCGCGCTCGCGCTTGCACTTGCGTCATATCACGAAACCTTCGGCATGCCGATGCTTGAAGCGATGGGTTGCGGCACTCCGGTAGTGGCTGCGCGTGCCGGCTCGCTTCCGGAGATCGGCGGTGATGCCGCGCTCTACGCGCCGGCTGACGATGTGCAGGCTTGGGCGGTGGCGTTACGGAGCATCGTTGACGACGAGCCCCTGCGCGCGCGGCTACGCGTCGCGGGAGTGCAACGCGCCGCTACCTTCAGCTGGGACGAGAGCGCTCGGCGCCACGTCGAGCTCTTTCGGGCGGTTGCTCGATGATCAGACTCGGAGTCGATGCATGGAACCTTCCCGGCGATCGCCGGGGCATCGGACGCTACCTGCGCGAGATACTCCGCGTCTGGTGGGAGCGCGAACGCGAGCGGGTCGACGTGACGCTGATCGTACCGGAGTGGCATACCTGGACGGTCCGCCAACGCTACCTTCGCGAGGTCGAGCAGCGGCGGTATCGCGTCGTCTCGCGAGGCCTCCACGGACGAGCCCGGCTCGACGCGCTTTGGTTTCCGTTTAACGGCTGCAGTTGGACGAACTTCTCGCTGCCGGCGACCGCAACGCTGCACGACGCATCGAACTTCGTCGTTCCCGATTACGCACCACAGACGCAAGCGATCTTTCGAGCGGCGGCGCAGCGCTGCAAAGCGTTGATTACCGATTCGCACTTCGCGCAAGCCGAGCTCTCGCGGGAGCTTGGGATTTCGCCGCAGCGTCTGGTGCCGATCGCGCTGGGCGTCGCGCCGACTCGGATGCCCGCCGCAGTCGCGCTCGACGTATCGGCGCTGGGTCCGTACGTCTTATATGTCGGAGCGCCCGAGCGACGCAAGGGCTTCGACACGCTGCTCGCGGCGATGGCACGAGTCGCGCGGCGGCGGCCCGATCTCTCGCTCGTCGTGACAACACGCCTCGACGGCTGGAGGCCGGCGGACGGCGTGCGGGTGACCGAGCTGGGATTCGTGGACGACGATTTGCTGGCCGCGCTCTACCGCAACTGCGCGCTGTTGGCTTTTCCGTCGCGCTACGAAGGCTTCGGCCTGCCGGTGCTCGAGGCGATGAGCTACGGCGCGCCGGTGGTTGCCTCAAATGCCTCGGCGATCCCTGAAGCCGGCGGCGATGCCGCATGCTACGTTTGCGCGGGTGACGAGGAGCAGCTCGCCGACGCGATTCTGCGGGTCTCCGGCGACGAAGCTTACGCCGCCGAGTTGCGCTGCCAAGGGCCGATCCGAGCAGCGCAGTTCAGCTGGGAACGCACCGCGGCGCGCACGCTCGACGTCATCGCGGCGGCGGCTCGATGATCCACCTGGCAACCGGCATTGCGATCAGCGAAGGCCGCCTGCTGATGGTGGCCTCACGCTATCCGTCGCATCCGCAACCGCTATGGAATCTTCCCGGCGGGCGTCAACTGCTGGGCGAGCTGCTCGCTGAAACCGTGGTGCGCGAGTTTTATGAAGAGACCGGCTTACGCGTTGAGGCTGGTCAGGTAGCGTACGTGAGCGAGAGCTACGACGGCGACGTTCACGTGTTGAACGTAACGTTTAGCGTTGAGTTTACGTCTCTTCGTCCTTCGACTGCGCTCCCTGCGGTCGCTCCGCTCAGGATGACACAGGTCGAGGACGATCACGTGGTTGAGGCGGCGTGGGTTCCGCTTGCCGAGGTTGGCGAACGAATCGCGGTTGGTGTGGTGCGCGAGCCGCTTCTGGCCTATCTGCGCGGGGAACTGACGCAGCGATACGCCGGTTTCCACGAAGCGGGCGTTACGATCGAGTGGCCTGAGGACTCGCGTTAAGCTTTGAGGTCCAGCGACTGCGCTGGAGGGAATGCGCGATCACGTCGACCGGTTTGCCTCCAACGGTCGCTCCGCGCGTCAACGTTCCTTCGTCTTCGAATCCGTTGTGGCGCAACACCGCGCGCGACGAGTGATTCTCCGGCAGACAATACGCCCGAATCTCGCGCAGCCGCGCGCGCCGGAAGCCTTCCTCGACGAGCGCGGCGACCGCTTCGGTCGCGATGCCGCGGCCGCGATGCGCGCGCACGACGCTGTATCCGATTTCGGCCGCCGAGCGGCCTGACTCGGCGATCCGCAGCGAAACCCAACCGACCGGCTCGCCGCCGGCGTCCTCGAAGTGGAGCAGCCATTCGAAGCGTCCCGCGGCTCCTGGGGCAAATCGGGTTGGGCGAGCGCCGACCACCCGTAAGAACTGCGCGCGGTCCACATCGGGAAGATCCTGAAAATCGCGCAAATCGGGTTCTTGCAGCACCTCCCAAAGCAAACCGGCGTTGGCCGAAGTGACCGGCACCAGCAGCAAACGCGCCGTGCGGATCGTTCTCACGCAAATGACCCTAGGCAAGCGCCGTGGCGCGCGTGATGTGAGCCGCGATGGATTTGGCTGCAGCCTATACCGCCACCGCGCCGGCGTGGGTCGATTTCGCGGCCACGGTCGCGTCGGCGCCGCGCTTCTTCTACGGCTCGCGCACCCATGCCGTGCACGAAGCATTCAACGTAGCCAGCAGCGCCGGCAACATCGAAATCGTGGATAACGTCAGCATCGCGCCGCGCTGTCCGGTTCACCTCGGCGACACGATCGAGGTTCGCGGCGAAATGGTGCACGATCCGGGAAAACTGCCGGTCGTTCACTGGACGCATCACGATCCCGCTCATCGGCATCCCGACGGATTCATTCGCTTAAACGGGAAGGCGTACGCATAGGCTGGGGCGCCTCCATGGCGAGCAGCTCGGGAATCGTGACGAACCGGTAACCCTCGGCCTTGAGCGTCTCCACGATGATACGCGTCGCCTCGACGTCGGCGCTGCGATCGCATACACGCGCCGCGACGCGCATCCGGGCGCAAACGATTCCGCGGTTGCCATCGTGAAGAGCGATGATCGCTCCGTCGCCTGCGTAACGAAGGACCCGCGCGGCTATGACGCGCGCGGGTGGGTACTCCCAATCGTCAGCCAGCGGCACCGACCACATCACCGGCGTGTACCCCAGCTTGCGGACCTCGGCGAGCACCATCCAATCCCGCGCACCGAACGGCGGCCGCATAATTCGCGAATGGACGCCCGCGGCGGCAAAGATCGACTCGTCCGTTCGCTCGAGTGTCCGGCGCAATCCGTTCTGGTCGTCGAGCAGCAGGTGCTCGTGCCGCCAGGTGTGATTGCCGATGGCGTTGCCGTCTTCGACCTCGGCGCGTACGACGCGCGGATATGCTTGCACGGCGCGGCCGACCACGAAGAACGTCGCCTTCACGTGCTCCGCGCGGAGCACCGCGAGAATCTGGTTCGTATATGGAGGATTGGGGCCGTCGTCGTAGGTCAGCGCGACCACCCGCCGGTCCTTCGGCCCCCGAACCAGGGTCTTGCCGAAGAGCTGGCTGTCGGGGCTTTCTAGAATTTTGTAGCCCTGGAACGCCGTTACTGCGAGCAGCGCCAGCGCCACCAGGGCTCGCACCGCCAAACGCCTTCCCACGCTAGCCGTGGACTCCGCGAATCCGGGCCTGAGCTACTTCGACGTTATGCTTGAACTCATCCGGACCAAAATCTCGAAAGTCGGCGACGATCTTGACGTACTGCGCATCTCCGGCCTGCTGGCTCTCGATGTGCACAAGATCCTTGGGAAC
Organism: Candidatus Babeliales bacterium; assembly: GCA_035654155.1. Lineage (GTDB taxonomy): Bacteria > Vulcanimicrobiota > Vulcanimicrobiia > Vulcanimicrobiales > Vulcanimicrobiaceae > Cybelea. Next base: position 46,934 of record DASRXM010000051.1, on the reverse strand, counting down.
GCCCTTAGAGAGATCGATCTCGTACTGCTGCCCCGCCTTCAACGCCCAGTATTGCGGGTCGGTGAACGTAACGGTGCGCTCTCCTTGCTTGTAATCGGCGAGCTGCTTCACGTAAACGGTGTAACGGGCCGAGGCGTTGGGAAGCGGCGGCTTGTTGACGAGGTCCCAGATCCCGTCCTGCCCGAGCTTGCCGAAGAAAAAGCTGACGTCGTATACCCGCGCGGGTGGCGCGCTAACCGTGATTTGGCGCCCATCGTACCCACGAATGCGATAGTAGAACTTCGAAACGCCCTCGATGTCGGACATGCGATATTCTTCCTCAAAGATCGGCGGCTTCGGATAGCGGACCAGCATTCGAGCATAGAGCTCACTTGGGGCATGCTGCGCATGGATCGCCGGACCGAAGCGCCCCATCTCGCCGGTGCCGTAAATCCGCCAACCCAGAACCAACATTACCGCGCAGATGACCACGATGAAGATCTCGATCGGAAACCGCCGCATGTTGCCGCCTACTTTGCCGGCGTTGAGGCTTCCTGGTCGAGAACCCGGTTCACCAGTCCATCGGCAAGAGCGTTCTGCGCGCGCGGCACGTGGCGAACCTCAACCTCCGCAAACTTGCGCAGCAAGGCCCGCGCGCGTTGGTGCAGCGGCTGCAAGCCGGCGTGTTTGACGCGGTACTCGCCGCGCAGTTGCTTTACCACCAGCTCGGAATCCAAGCGGACGCTCAAGCGGCGGATTCCACGCTTCGCGGCGGCTTCCAAACCGAGAAGCAGCGCCGTCCATTCGGCGACGTTGTTGGTCGCGACGCCGAGATAAGCGCCGATCTCCTCCAGGAGCTCGCCCTGCGGATCGAGCAGCACCGCGGCGCTCGCGGCGGGCCCTGGGTTGCCGCGCGATCCGCCGTCGGCAAACAGCATCGCCTCCACGCCTGCCGCTTCGCCGGTTCGAACGTATAGACCGCCTGCTAGGCGGGTACACGTCAATCATGATTCATGCATCGATTCTCCGGGTCACGGCGCCGCTGCTCGCGCTCCTCCTCGCAGTCGTACCGCAGGCGGCGTTCGCGACCAACACGTTCTACGGCATAACCGTTCACGTCTCGACCAGCAATATCAAGGTGGAAGACCCCAAGACCAAGCAAACGTTGAGCTTCGAGCTCGTGCCGAAGTTCGATCAGGTCTTTTCGGCCGACGGTAAGACTACGTACCAAATGAGCAAGGTCAAGGCCGGCCAGTATGTTGGAATCATCTACGACCAGAAGGCCCTGGGCGCGCGTCACGCCGACAAAATCTACCTCCTCGACAACGCCAACGAGAAGATCGGAACGCAGTAACGACGCGTGGCCGGCTACGCGCGGGGACGACGGCGCGGCGGCGGCTTGGCGGTGCAGCCCGGCTCGCTGATCGCCGTTACGACGTTATTCTTGGTTTCAATCTGCTCGCCGTAGCACACGTCCGGGCGCTTTGCGGCCCAGGTGTAAAGCTGCAGCGACGAGCTGTTCCGCTCGCCGGTGATCTCAAAGCTCGAATTGAAGATCAGCGTATTGACGCTTTTGACCGTGTTCGAGATCTGCGTTGTGAGCGGGGGCCCGCCGCTGCTTACGGACCGGTCGGCGCGAAAGCCTTGGTAGACCTTGACCGGATTCAAGAGCTCCGAACCGTGCGCCAGGATCGGATAGCTCACGTCGAGCGGATACTCGAACGAGTCCGTTTCGATCGTTTGGTGAGAACCGTCCTGGGTGGTGATCGTCGTACCGAAATGCGTGTTTTGGGTGGCGAGCTGCACGTAGCGGCTCGAAGTGTAGTCGAAGCTTTGCTCGTTGACGAAGTGCGCCGAACCGTTGATGGTCGTCGTAATTTTGCCTGATGACGAGTTGACGTAGCCCGAGATCGTGTAGTCGTTGCGGCTGTGGGTATCAACCGAGCCTTCTGCGGTCGCGCCGCCAAATATCCCGGTGCCGGTTCCATACGCGATGGTATCGGTGATGGAGAGATCCGGCTCTTTCGGAAGCGTGTCTTCCGTCACGCTCCCGGTCAGCGACGTCTGCTTCGGATCGAGGTAGAGCAGCAAGTCGCCGGCACCGCTAAAGTAATCGTAGGCCCGAAAGACGCGCACGTCGATCGTATGCGCTGCCCCGTTGGAAAGCTGGCCCGCGAATGGGGTGATGTTCACCCGGAACGGTGCGAAGTCGAGCGTTTGCACGCCGGGAATCGGGAACCAAAGATATGGATCCATTCCGCCGGTGTAAATCCATGGGTAGATCGGCGCCAGGCCGGCGGGCTGACCGTCCACGGTTACGACTCCTTCGCGAAACGCCGAGCCGCGCGAGAAACCCAATGCATGCTTCGACTGCCGCCAAACCTTGTCGGGGACGTCCATGAACCATTGTTCTTCTTTGTCTTGCGATTGCAGAAAGACGTCGGCGTAGGCCTGCACGATGTTGGTCGGAAGATAACCCGCATACTCCATCGGCGTGTGAGGTAGCGTGGCAACGTTGCCGAGCGGCGGGCTATACGGCAAGCCGATGACTTCGTCGGGAACGGGCGGCGCCGGATACTTGGCGTCGGGCGGATAGAACTGCAGGTACGCCTTGCCGATTTGATAGCCGTTGTAGTCGGGCGGGCAGTAACAGTTCCAGAGGGAGACCTGACCAGTTGAGGCTTTGGTGAAAAGTGCCGAGAGATCGGTTACATCGCGCGCGACGTGCCAATGCGGCGCGAGATTCGGAGACGGCTCCGAGGTCGTACCGAAATAAATGACCCCGCCGTCCACCCAGATGATGCCGGTGCGATCGTACTGAATCCCTTTGGTCACGCGCACGTCGAAGTTGAAGACCACTTTCGCCCACGGCCCGGGACAATCGGCCGGCGGTTTGTACGGAAACGTCTTGTTGCTAAAGTTCTTGAAGGCGTAGTGGTAAAACAGCGTCACGACGCACGGCTTGGTGTCCGGCCGCGGCACGGGCGGATCGGCCGTGATCGTGTTCGACGAGCCGACCCGCGTCAGGGGCATCGTGAGCTCGGGCTGCTTCGGCGCGCCAGGCGTTTGGTTCGTCGTTGCATTGGGGGCCAGGGCGACCGGACCGGTTGCCGGCAGACCGCCGAGATTGCTCCGGCATCCCGTGGCGAGCGCAACGGCGAGGCTCCAAAGTGCGATCGAACGCAAACGTTTCATCGGCGCAGCTCCTTCGAGAAGTCCTCGAAACTTCGAAAGCCAGCCGACCGTTCCTTGACGGGGAATGAGGCATTCGGGGAGTTTGTTAACTCGTCGCGAAGCCCGAAGGCATGTTCGGACGGAGCCTGATCGTCGCTGCGGTGATGTTTAGCACCGCCGCTGCCGTCGCCCGCGCGCAAGAGGATGCGGCGGCGCTGTTCGCCAGCGGCGATTTTCTTCGTGCGGCCACCGCCTACGAGGCATACCTGCAGCGTCATCCCGGAGACGCAAACGCCCAACTCGGTTTAGGCGCAATACGCTTGTACCAAAACGATTTGGCGGCGGCCGAGCCCCTCTTGCGCGCGGTGGCGGCTGCCGATCCGCAAAACGCGCGCGCGGCGCGGCTGCTCGTAGAGCTGGCGCGCCGCAAGGCCGAAGCGGCGCGCCGCACGACAGTGGCCGGCGACGAAGCGCTTGTGCCGTTCGTTACGGCCGATCCCCTGCCGGTCGTGCGGGTTCTCGCAAATGGAACGCAGGCAAACCTCCTGGTGGACACCGGCGCGGACGTCGTGCTCGAGCCCGATTTTGCGGCGCAGATCGGCGTCAAGACCCAAAACGCCGGCACCGGCGTGTTCGCAGGCGGCGAGCGCGCCGCCATGCAGAGCGGTACGCTCGATTCGCTGGCGCTCGGCGGCGCAATCGCGTACCAAGTGCCCGTCCATGTGATGCCGACCCACTCCTCGTCGTTGTTTCCGAACCTAAAGATCGACGGAATCGTCGGCACCACGTATTTCGAGCGCTTCTTGGTCACCATCGACTATCCGCACAACCAGTTGATCCTGCGTCCTCGCACGTCAGCGGCGTCGGCGGCCTTTGAGGCGCAAGCGGCAGCGGTGCGCGCCGTGACCGTGCCGTGCTATCTGGTCGGCGATCACTTCGTCATCGCGCAAGCCCAAGTGAACGACGCGCCGCCAGGGCTCTTTCTCTTCGACTCCGGCCTGGCCGGCGGCGGATTGCTGCCGTCGCCGGAGCTTGTAAAGGCAGCCGGAATCAAACTCAACGAAGCGCAGGCTTCTACCGGCGTCGGCGGGGGCGGGGCCGTCACTGCCATACCCTTCGTCGCGCAACGCGTCGCGGTGGGCTCGGCCGTGCAGCAGAACGTCGCCGGGATCTACACGCCGCAGGGCTCGCCGTTTGGAATTTTCTCCTTTACCGTCTGGGGAGCGATCTCGCACGACTTCCTGCGCAATTACGCCTATACCGTCGACTTTGACGCCATGAAGATCGTGCTCGCGCCCGCGCAAGCAGCCGCGGCCGCGCCGCTCGAGCCGGGGCAGCAAATCTTCGACGCGGCGTTTCGCCGCCTGCAATCCTATCCGGTTCCGCCGTACGCGGTGTGGACGGCGACGTGGCACGTTCGCGAAACGCCGATGGGATACTACACGGGCGAAACGAATTCGGTTGAAGTGCATCGCTATGCCGTTCGCCTCTCCGACGGCATGGAAAACGTCAGCGACCCTCAACCCAACGGCAAGCTTCCCCCGGCGATGATCTTGCCCGAGTTCCTCGGGCCGTTCGCCTGGACGATGCGCTCGTCGGTGCGCGTGGCTCCGGCAGGCGGCATTGAGATGCTGCCGGATCTTAGCGGTCTCAAGACGATCGCCACGGTTGTTGCCTTCAACGCGTCCCCGTACACGATCGGCTCGAGTGCGGCGCCGGTCCCGCCGATCCAGAACGTAGAGGGACGTCAAGCCTATCATATGACGCTGCATCCCAAGAGCGACCCGAGCAAACATAATCTGCGCGACCTCTGGATCGACGTTCAGACCCACGACTTGGTGAAGGCGCACTTCGTTGGAACGTACGCCCCCACGCCGAGCGCGCCGCGCAGTCCAACCGACGTAACGGTCTATTTTCGCAACGTTCTCAGCTGCTGGGTGGTTTCGCGCGCGGTCTGGACCTATCAAGACCCGCCGGCTTCCTTTCAATTCGACGTGCAAAATGACGAGATCGGCTTGCCGGCGACGCTGCCCGATTGGCTGTTCGACGCGCAGCAATACCGGCAGCATCAGCTCGCGGGCGAGCCCGACTATCTCGGCTTGCTGCTGGCTCGTCTGCGCAGTGGAGGCGGCGGTTGAAACGCGCAATCGCGCTGGTCGTTGCGTTCGCGATGGTCGCGTGCAGCGGCGTTTCGACAAACGCTCCGCTGCAGGCAATGCCACAGAGCGCTCCGCCACAGAATCCGCACATCAGCTCCCACTACATCAAACACGTCATAGTCATGATTCAGGAGAACCGTAGCTTCGATAATTTTTTTGCGAGGTTCCCCGGCGCGGACGGCACGAAAACCGGCGAAATGAAAGTCGGCTCCGGCGATAAGCTCGTCAAGCTGACTGAAGCGAGCCTCGTTGACGAATGCGATTTTGGACACTCGTACAAAGGCTTTGAGGAAGATTATGACGGCGGGAAAATGGACGGATTCAATTTGGAAGGCGGCGGCAGCGTCAAGTGTCCCGGGAAAGCCGGCATCGCGCCATACCAATACGTCAATCCAAACGATATCGGGCCGTATTGGGACATCGCCAAGACGTACGTGCTCGGCGACCATATGTTCCAAACGCAAGGCAGCGGCAGTTACACCGCCCATCAGGATTTGATTCGCGGCGCCACCACGATCGACAAAGATCAGACGACGAGCCTGGTGGATTTTCCATCGAGCGTGCCGTGGGGCTGCGACGCGCAGAAGCCCTCGACGGTCACGTCGCTGCTGGTCTGGAGCGGAACGTCGCTCGAGTATCAATACAATAAAGGCCCCTTTCCGTGCACCAATAAGTTTCCCGCGTTGGGGAAGTATTACGCAACGCTGCGCGACCTGCTCGATGCAAAGCAGGTGACTTGGAAATACTACTCGCCGGCCGTGATCGGCAACGTCGGCAAGTATTGGAATGCGTTCGATACGGTCGCCGCGGTTCGCTACGGCCCCGAGTGGGGCACCAACGTCACGATGTCGGCGACCGACATTTTCGACGACATCAGCGGCGGCACGTTGCCCTCGGTCGCGTGGCTGATTCCCGATAACACGAACTCCGATCACCCCGGGGGCGGATCGGACACCGGCCCCTCATGGGTGGCCTCCGTCGTCAATGCAATCGGACAGAGCGCCTATTGGAAGTCCACTGCGGTGATCGTTGTGTGGGACGATTGGGGCGGCTTCTACGATCACGTGCCCCCGCCGCTGGTCGATCATTGGGGCGGTCTGGGATTTCGCGTGCCGCTGCTGCTCGTTTCCGCGTACGCGCGCGAAACGAACGGAGCCCCCGGCTACGTCGAGCATCAACAATACGAGTTTGGCAGCATCCTAAAGTTCATCGAGAACAACTGGAACCTGGGGAGTTTGGGAACGACCGACGTGCGTGCCACCAGCATCGTGGACTGCTTCGATTTCACTCAGCCGGCGCGCTCGTTCGTGGCAATTCCGTCGAAATACTCCGCGCAATTCTTCCGGCATCAGCGTCCGTCGAATAAGCCGGTCGACACGGAGTAGCCGTTCGTTAGCCCAGCTAGCCCGCGATGTGGAATGCGAAGAACAACGTGAGCTGAGCGATTAGAAAGGTAACCGGGAGAACGACGCCCGCGAGCCGCCGTACGAACAGCGCGCGCTGCTCCGAGTGATTGATCTGCAGCAGGTGGATCCCAACGATCGTCGCGATCGCGATAATTACAAAGATGAAACACGTGAATAACAGCGCGTCGATGTACGTGACGTACTCCGTCTTTGGTAAGAGGCTGCTGGCCGTGATATTAAAGGCGACGACAATCAAGAGGGTGGCCACGGCCGACTGGAGCTGGTCTTTGGTCCTGAACTCCTCGTGCGAAAGCCAGAACGTCACCCACGATATAATCACTAGCAGCAGCAGCGGCACGATGAACTTAAAAACGTACGATTTGGAATTACGCCGCACCTTAAGGCCGAACTCCACATCGTGCGCGCGGCCGGCGCTCCCTGCGACGGTGCCCGAACCCTCGGTGAGCGAAAGCGGCACCCACTGCGCGAGACCGGCATAGGCGCGGTTCGGCAACGCCGAGTCCGGGGGATCCGGCTTTAGAATCGTGCTATCGAGGTCGTCGCCACCCGCTTGAACGACGACGGATAAGAGTTGAGAATCGAACGGAAATCGCCGCAAGTCCAAGCCGGTCGAGAGCGTTGCGCTAAACGCTTGGGTGTACACGACAGTTCCATCCGGCTCGGCATAGAAATCGACGAACCGGAAGTTCGCGGGCGTTACTTCGTTTGTAAATTCGAACTCGGGCTTCCACAGATCGTCGGGCAAATCGCGGTAAACGCGGCCTCGGCGCCCAGGCTTATATCGCAGACTCGGATCGTTCCACTTTGCGGTAATTAACCCGGTAACTTGCCAGCTCTCCTTCACCTCGTCGATGGCGGCCAGGTTGCGGATCGATAAGCCGACGCGGACGACCCTCGGGTGCGCGGGAGTCGGTGCGTTCACTTCCACGGATGCCAGCGTCCGCGCCTCGCATGCACAAAAGGCTAGGGCTGTCAGCAAGGATAGGGCCGCGTAACGTTTGAACCGTGGTGGCACAATAGTGTCGTATTCGTCACGATGGTTTCGTACGCCTTACGATCCCGCGCCGTGGTGACAGCGCGCGTCACGGCCTGGGCGGCCGTACTATCTCTGTGCGTCGCTGCCGGCGGCGCATCCCGTGCGGACGGCGCGACGATTACCGGCGGCATCGAGCCTGCATACACGAAGTGCCTCAGTTCCGCCGCCTTCTGCAGCAACTTGGTGCGAACGCAGTTTCGGCTTCAGTACAAGCCCATCTCCGTTCGCGGGTTCTCGGTTCGATTCAGGCTGGCGCGAGCTTATCAAATGACCATGCTTGACGATCAGGACGACGGGTCGAGCGAGGAGGAGCAGTCCGGCAAATTCGATCCGCCGTTTGACGTCGCGGACGTCAAGCTGCGGTTCAGCGCGCCGGACGGGCGCGATCATTGGGAAGTGCGCACCGGCTACACCTATCAGCACTCCGACCCCAATACCGTAGACGGTTACCACACCACGTTTGTTTCCGGCGACTACTACTTCGGTGCGCCCATACCATCGGGTTGGGGCGGTCTCTCACGTCAATGGGACGTACTGTTGAAGCTTTCGGGTAACGTGTACGCGCAGGCAAGTCGCCCGCCCGAAGAGCTCGACCAATTCGTTTCAACGTACACCGTTCCACTCAACCGCTCCGGCTCGACGCGTATGTACGCCGCGTACGCAAGGGAGTTGCGATTCAGCGGCAGCAACACCGTGCGCACTCCATCCAACCGGTTCGAGCTCGGCGCAACGCGAAACCCGACGCGATGGTTGGAATTCTACGGGCGCTTCGCCGCATTCGCGACGCGCGGCATAACCGGCGCATCCCGAATCGTGGTTGGCGCGGATCTAACGATTTAGGGTGCGTCCTTCGACTGCGCTCGCTCCGCTCAAGATGACACACTTACGCCGCCCGAGACGACGCCGTCAAACTTTCTACTCGTAGTCGGGGGCTTGGTATTCGCCGTACTGATGCATGAAGAACTTCGGCGGCAGCGGAGCCTTGATCTTCACGAAGGGCCGCGGCTTTTGTGAGAAGTCGAAACAATCGACCGCCGGCGAGTTGGCACGCCGGTCCGCTGCCGCCATCTGCCCGAGGCCGTAGAGATCTTCCGCAAAGCGCAACATACTGGCCGTTTCGTACTGGACGTGTGAAACGTAGCCATGTTTGGCGTACGGCGAGATCACCAGCAACGGAACGCGGAAGCCTAACCCGTCGAAGTCCTCGTACGGCGGAGGAACGTGATCGTAGAGACCGCCCCAATCGTCCCACTGCACGAAGATCGCCGTCGAGCTCCAGAATTTGCTTTTTCCGACCGCGTTGACCAGAGCCGCGACCCACGACGGGCCAAAACCGCCGCCGCAGTTCACGTGATCCGAATCGTCGCAGACGGGCGTGATCCAGGTAAAGTTCGCAAGTTGCCCGTGCCGCACGTCGGTGATAAATCGCCAGTTCGGCGCGATGACGTCTTTCTTCCAGTCAGGCCCATAGTAAATGTGCCGCACGGCCTGATAGCTCGACCAATAGCTCCCGTCTCCGCTCGCCGCGCTGCCGTATTGGCTGGTATAGAATCGCCATGAAAGGTGCGCGGCGTCCAGCTCGTCGCCCAGAGTTTGATAGTCGAAGCAGGGTTGCTGAGTTGCGCCGTAGGTTCGGCTCGTTGTGATCGTCGGAACCGCGTCGCTGGGACCGCCCGAGCATCCCCACAATCCATAAGGCAGATCGACGCTTGCTTCAGCCTGTGCGGCGATGATGTACTGGTGGCTGACGAAACTCTCGTCGAGGTGCGATTGAAACATCCGGTCGCCGAGAACCCACTCGTGCGCCATGTCGAAGTACGGCTGCGACTCGCTATGCGGTACGAAGACGTACTGGGGATACTTCACGCCGGGCGGTCCGCCGAGCGAAAACTCTTTGTCGAAGCCGTCCATCCGGCAGTTCGTCCCGGGAAGCTTACCGGTTCCGTCGCAGGCTGCGAACATTGCCGCAGCCGAGTGATCGATGTCATATTGGTCGGCCAAACTCACCGGCCGCAATTTGACGAGCTTGCCTTCGGAGTTTCTGCCTCGCGGCACGGTGTCGGCTCCGGGATACCCCTGAAAAAGATTGTCGAAGCTGCGATTCTCTTGCACGATGTAAACCACGTGCGTGATCTTTCCGGCGCCCGTGCTCGCGAGCGCGTGCAGCGGCGCCCCGTCCTGCATGTAGGGCAGCGCAGCGCCCGCGCAGCCCGAGAGCGAAATAACGGCCGCCGCCAAGAGCGGTTTATGCATTGTCGGGAGGCCGTAGATCGTTGCGTTGATGCAGGAAGAAGCTCGGAACCTTCGGTGCCTTGATCGGAATGAACGCCTTCGGCGGCTGCGTGAAGTCGAAGCAATCCGCCGCGGGCGATGTGGCGCGCTTATCCGCCGCGGCAAGGGGCGAAAGCCCGAAAAGATCCTCGGCAAAACGCAGAACGCTCGCGGTCTCGTACTGCACGTGCGACACACGATTCTCCCGCGCGTACGGCGAGAGGATCAACAGCGGAACGCGGAAACCTAAGCCGTCGTAATCCTCAAAAGGCGGCGGAACGTGGTCGTAGAGGCCGCCCCAGTCGTCCCATTGCACGAAGATCGCGGTCGTTTTCCAAAACTTGCTCTTGCCGACTGCGTTGACCAGCGCGGCAACCCACGACGGTCCGTATCCGCCACCGCAGTTAGGATGATCCGAGTTGACGCAAATCGGCGTGATCCACGTAAAGCTGGCAAGCTTCCCGGCGGCAATGTCGGTGAGAAATCGCGTCTGCGGCGTAATCACGTCTTCGACCCAATCCGGTCCGTAGTAAATGTGCCTGATCGACTGATAGCTCGACCAATAGCTCCCGTCACCGCTCGACGGCGACGCGTACTTGCTGGTGTAGAACCGCCAAGAGAGACCGGCGCGGTCGAGCTCGTCGCCGAGGGTTTGGTAGTCGAAACACACCGACTGCGCCAAACCGTCGGTCTTGCGGCGCTGGGTCACCGTCGCGATAACGTCGCCGGATCCGCCGCCGCAGCCCCAGAGTCCAAACGGCAGATCGACGCTGGATTGAGCCTGCGCGGCAATGATGTATTGATGCGCGACGTAACTCTCGTCGAGTTGGGACTGAAACATTCGGTCCGCCAGCACGCCCTCGTGTGCCATGTCAAAGTACGGTTTGGAGTCCGAGTGCGGCACGTAGACGTATTGGGGATTGGGCGGTCCGCCGTACGCGCTCTCCTTGTTGAATCCATCCATCCGGCACTGCGTTCCCGGTAGCTTGCCGGTGCCGTGGCATGCCGCGAACATCGCTTGCGCCGAATGATCGATGTCGTACTCTACCGCGAGGCTCGTCGGCTGCAGTTTGATGGTCTCGCCCTTTGAGTTCTTGCCGCTGGAGACCGTATCCGCGCCGGGATAGCCTTGAAACATATCGTCGAAGCTGCGGTTCTCCTGGACGATATAGACGACGTGCGCGATCTTTCCGCCACCGGTTTGCACGAGCGCGCTCACCGCGCCATCGGCGCGCAACGCCGGCGACGACGGCTCGCCGAAAGAGCAACCGCAGAGCGCAAACAGGAAAAGGAGGGCTACGGTGCGGTTATTGCGGATCGCCATGTTGGGGCGGATGCGGCCGGTTCAAAAAATACCGCGCCGTGTACTTCGACGGGATGGCGTTGAAGGCGCGCGGTTTCTGACTGTAATCGAAGACGTTACCGATGGAGGTGGCGCGCGCGTCGGTGGTATGCAGCGACGGAAGGCCCCAGTTCACCTCGATATATTTCAGGATGCTGCCGAACTCGTATTGGGTGTGCTCGACGTAGCCGCCCTGGCTACCCGAGCCCGCGATGTCGTACGGCGAGATCACCATGCAGGGAACCCGGAATCCCAAGCCTCCGAACTTATCTTGAAACGGCGGCGCGACGCTGTCGTAGAACCCGCCCCAATCGTCCCACAGGATGAAGATCGCGGTCGAGTCCCAATACGAGCTCTCGCCGAGCGCGTTGACGACGCTGGCGACCCACTCGGGGCCTTTATCGATTGCATAGCCGGGATGGTCCGCCTCGTCGTCTTCCGGAATCACCCACGACACGTTGGGCAGCGTGCCGCCGGAGATGTCGTTGAAGATGTTGGTGTCGGGCATCGAGACCTTGGTCCCCCATTCGGAGCCGTAGCGCACCGGATAGATGACGTCGAAGGCGTTGAGCGTATCGCCCGAGCAATCGGGACATTTCGAGCTCGGTGGGCAGCCCTGAGAATAACCGCTAAAGCAAGGCGTGTAGTATTTCCACGACACGCCGGCGGCGTCGAATAGATCGCGCAGCGTTTCGTAACCGCTCGACCCGTAGTCCGGAAAATCGTCCGAGCAGGGAAACGGGCCGTTGTGCACCACGTCGCCGCCGTAGTTGATCGTCCACGTGCGCGCGCCGCTGGGCGAGTTGCAGCCCCACGGCATCGCGTCGGGCGTATCGATCATGCTCAAAGTCGTCTGCGACGGCGTCTCGCAAGAAGCAATCGACGTGATGCAGGTGCCGCCGCGGATCAAGTCCTGGTGCGCGGTGAAACTGCCGCTGCCTTGCGTTTGAAACATGTGGTCGGCCAGAACCCATTGCTCGGCCATATCCCAGTACGGCTGGATGTCGGCTTCCTTGACGTACTGGTATGGGAGCGTGCCGGCCGGCTTGTACTGACCTCCGCACGCCCCGGTACCGATCAGATCGAAGCCGTCCATCTTGCCGCCGTCGTATGAGGTTTCAAAGGCCTTATGGCAATGCTGCAAATCGGTGCTCATGATCAGCGAATGCGACTGAAGCGTTACCCATTTGTCGACGTACTTGCTGCCCTCCAAAACCTCTTCTTCGCCCCGCGTGGCGCCGTCGGCGCCCGGAAACTTCGCAAAAAAATTGTCGAAGCTGCGATTCTCCTGCACGATCAGCACCACGTGCTGGATCGGAGTGCCCGGAGAGCCCGACTGCGGATTGTTTGGGACGACGCCCGGCGACGACGACGAACCCCCGCCCCCGCACGCGCCCAGCACAAAGCTCGCAGCCGCTACGGCGATCCTTAGAGGTAACGAAAAAACCTTCATGACCGTTCCACCTATTCGGTATCGGGCGGAATGCCCGACGGTTTCTGATGGATGAAGAATTCCTTTGAATACTTTGAGGGTATGGCGCCGAATTTGCGTGGCGACATGCTGAAATCGAAGGCGTTGCCGATGCTGGTGGCATGCGCGTCGCTCTTGCCCAGCGTCCCCAGATCCCAGACGTCCTCGATAAATCTCAAGATGCTGCCGAATGAATAGACGGTGTGCTCGACGTGCGGTTTTACGTAGGGCGAAACGATCAGCATCGGCACCCGAAAGCCGGGACCGCCCTGCCAGTTGAACGGCGTCGGGGGCGGCATGTGATCGTAAAATCCGCCCCAATCGTCCCATAGAACGACGATCGCCGTCGAATCCCAATACGAGCTCTTTCCGATCGCGTTGACGACCGAGGCAACCCACGACGGACCGTTATCCACCGCGGGATAGGGCGGACCGTTGGGTTCGCAAGCCGGGGCGTTGTATTCCGCCGGATGATCGGAGTTGGGGCCGTCGGGCGTAATCCACGACACGGCCGGAAGCTCGCCCTTTGAGATGTCCGTGAAGAAAACGGTGTTGGTCTTCGTGACGTTCTTGTACCACTCCGAGCTATAACGCACCGCTTTGATCGCATCGAAGGCGCTCCACAAGCCCGGGGTATCGCCGTGCTGGCAACCCTTCCACGACTGCACCGGCATCGCGTAGAACTTCCAGGAAACGTTCTTGGCATCGAGCAGATCGCGCAGCGTCGTGTAGGAAAGGCACGGGAAGGGCCCGCCGTAACGGTATACCTTGCCGCCGCGCTTGATGATCGCGGTCACCACGGTTTTGTAGGCGTCGCAGCCCCACGGAAAATATGAAGGGTTGTCGATCAGCGCTTCGTCCGACGAAATTTGCGTCCCGGCCGCGATCAGGTCTTGGTGCGCGGTGAAGCTGCCGCTGGCTTGGGTCTGAAACGTGTGATCGGCAAGGACGTATTGTTTGGCGAGATCCCAGTACGGGGCGATGTCCGAGGGATTGACGTATTGATAGGGATACGTGCAGACTGGTTGGGCGCCGCTGCCGTTGGCGTTGTCGCCGAGGAGATCCCAACCGTCCATTTTTCCGCCATCACGATCGGTTTGAAAGCTGCTGTGAATGTGACCGAGGTCTTCGTCCTGTGAAAGCTCTCCAAAGTTGCCGGGGAAGCCTTGGCCGATCAAGTTCACTTCGGTAAGCGGTACGGTGGTTGGCTTCGTGATCACGGCTCCGCCGATCGAAGCGCAGGCCGAGGCCAGCGGCGAGGGCATCGCGGCCACCTGACCGACCGTCGCGCCGTCCGCGCCCGGAAACGTGGCAAAGAAGTTGTCGAAGCTGCGGTTTTCTTGAATCACGATGACGACGTGCTTGATCGGCACGTTGCCGGTGAGCGGGCGGGCCGCGTAGGGCAGCAGCCCAGGGCTCGTCGACGACGATGCGCCGTTGCATGCAACGACGCCCGCGGCGACCGCAAGCAGGACGAAATAAACCCCCTTCGACTTCACGAGGCGCTCTATTCGCTATCGGGCGGCACGCCCGACGGCTTCTTGTGAAGGAAGAACGACAGGGGATATTTGGCCGGTATCGCTTGGAACGGCCGCGGCGTCTGAGTGAAATCGAACGCGTTGCCGAGGCTGGTGGCGCGCTGGTCTTCCCGGCCGAGCGAACCAAGGTTCCAGTTGTCTTCCAGAAACTTCAGCACGCTTGCGGTCTCGTATTGCGTGTGCTCGACGTGTGGTTGCACGTAGGCCGATACGATGATGAGCGGAATGCGGAAGCCCAGACCGCCCTGATTGTCGTAGAACGGCGGCGGAACGTGATCGTAAAATCCGCCCCAATCATCCCATAGAACGATGATTGCGGTGCTGTCCCAGTATTCGCTTTTACCGATCGCGTTGACGACGGATGCCACCCACGACGGGCCCGTATCCACCGGCTGATCCTTCTTGTTTACTTCGTCGGGGTGGTCGGAATCGGCCGCATCCGGAGTTACCCAACAAACCGACGGAAGCGTTTTCGCCGTGATATCCTTAAAAATGTCGAGATCGCCGTTAATGCTGGTCGTGACGTTCGTTCCCCATTCTTTGCTGTAACGAACGGCTTTGATCGCGTCGAACGCGCTCCAGATGCCCGGGGAATCGTTCTTTGCGCTGTGCCACGGATAGACTTTGTCGGCATAGAATTTCCACGAGACCTGCTTTGCGTCGAGCAAATCGCGGATCGTTTCGTACGTGAAGCACGGGAAGGGGCCTCGGTCCAAGAGGTACTGACCCGAGGTCGTGATAAGCGTCGTCACCGAGCCCTCTTGACTGGGCGGGCTGGGCGGCTGAGCGTCGCAGCCCCACGGAAAGCCGGTCGGATCGTCGATGATGCTTTCGGGCGGGCTTGAACTCAGAGCGGTTCCGGCCGCGATCAGATCTTGGTGCGCCGTGAAGCTTTCGCTGCCTTGCGTTTGAAAGGCGGCGTCGGCAAGCACGTACTGCTCGGCCATCTCCCAATATGGTTGAATTTGCTGCGGGTTCACATACTGGTAGGTGTAGGTGCACGTCGCTTGCGGGCCCTCGCCGTTCGCACCGAACAAGGTAACGTCAAACCCGTTCATTTGGCACGGATTCGAGGCGCTTGGGTGCCACCAGTCGGCCGAGTTACATTCACCCAAATAGCCGCTCGGATAGACGTGCGGCACGTCGTTGTCCCAACCGAACGGATCCCCATGCGGCGGAATCGTCGGGAAGCCCTCGCCGGTGAGGCTCACTTCCGTTAGCGGAACCGTGGTAGCTTGCGTTATAACCGGCTGTCCCTTCGCCGCGCACGAGCTGGCGATCGGCGACGGCATCGGGATCGCTTCGCCCACCGTCGTCCCGTTTGCGCCCGGAAACGTTGCAAAGAAATCGTCGAAACTGCGATTCTCTTGAATGACGATCACGACGTGCTTGATCGGAGTGGTTCCTTTAACGCCGCGCGTTGCGCCGGCGGGCGGCAATGGCCCGCTTGCTGCATTACCTGATGAGCTATTGCTCTCGCTGCAAGCAACGATTGCGCCACATGCCAAAATCAGAAAAAATAGCGGTCCGGCCGCCGGAAATCGCAACCGCGCACCTCCAGTTTGCGTATCGTGTAGTTGGCGGACGGGACGCGCTTTTTCCTCTTTATGAATGCACGCGCCGCACAGGAACGCGAGCGACCACGAGAAAGTTGACTATGCTTATGGTTTCCGACGAAGTTACGCTCGTTAAACAACGCGCGCAAGCACTCAACGAACGTTTGCGCGCGTTGCTGCGAACGATGACCGCGGTCGAACGGGACGATCCCGAGTTCGCGCAGGAGATGCGCCACTACGGCATCATCGCCGAGTTTGCCGAGATCGCTACGAGCATCGGCGATCTCGATACCGCGGTCGCCGCGCTCGTCGAGCGGCTCGGCTTTCAGTAATTAATCGTAACTCTCGCGAACCGTTTCCAAAAGCGTCTGACCGAACTCGACGACCTCACCGTCGCCGTCGAGCACGTCGACGCCGAATCCCGGATAAAGGCTAACGAAGCGCGCTAGCTTCCACTGCGCAACCGACCACCGATCGCGTGCGCCCTTCTCGTACGGCCACTGCGGCATGCCTTCGCGATCGGAACGAATGTCGCGCCCGTCCGAAGTGCGAATGCGCACTTGAAACCCTTCCACACGGGCGATCTTCATCTCCAAGGTGCCGATCTTCATTGAAGCTACTCCGGCCCGATCGCAAGCGCAGCCGGGAATCGCACTCCGTGGGTGATGCTTTGCAGCAGCTTCTTGCCGCCGTCCCCATAGACGGTTACCGAATTCCCGTATTCGTTGGCGACGTAGAGATCGGCTGACGGATCGATCGCCAACGCGACGGGGACGCGCACGTGATCGGTAATCGTCAGCGACGGCCGCGTTCCGGTGGGCGAGTAGAGACTCACCCAGCCCGGGCGTTTGTCGTTAGGCACTGGGACGTTTGCAACGAAAAGCCGATTTTCGGAATCGATTGCCAGCGCGACCGGACCTTTGATGCCGCTCGTAATGGTGCGGGACGGCGACGAAGCACCCGGCGCGTAGACCGTGACCGAATCGGGCCGCGGCGGCGACGAGTACGCGCATCGAAGGCAGTTTGCGACGAACAGATCGCCGGACGGCCCGAACGCAAGCGCGACCGGCGAGTTAATGCCTTTGACGATGCTTCGGGAGTATTTCAAAAGCCCCGGTTGATTTGCCGGTTCCAAGATCGCAATCGAATGCTCGCCGGCTGCGTACAGGTTACCCGATCGATCGAACGCCAGCGCGCACGTGCCGCCCACGTGATCGCGGTAGACGTGAAAAAGTTTTGTTCCGCCGGGGGCATATTCCGATACGACGCTGCAATTCGCAACAAAGAGGTAGCCCGAAGAATCGGTTGCAAGTCCATTCGCTCCGGCCAATCCGATCGAGCGCAGCAGCGTCAGCGTTCGCGCATCGTAGACCGCGACGAGACCCTCGGAGACTCCGCCGCCGGAAGCAAATAAATGATCGTTGGAATCGAAGGCAAGCGCTCCGACGTAAGCTTGCGTGGCAACCATGCGCCGTGGTTTGGAATCGCCCAGCGAGTACTGGGCGAGTCCAGTAACGCCGCTTCCGACATACAAGAACGGCCCCGTCGGCGGCCCGAACGCCCCGGCCGCGGGCCCGGCCGAGCCCGCGTTGGGCAACGCGCCCGAATGGATCGCCGCCTGCGAGCATCCGGCAAGCACCATAACCGCCGCGCAGATAGCGATGCAATAGCTCTTCACGTTACGTCTATAGTACCAAAAGCCCCTGATTTGCGCACAGGGCACGTGACGCCTTGGCCCCGCGCCGAGCCTCCGGGCTAAACCTTGAGCGCTTCCTCGACGGCTTGATCTTCGGACCACGCCGCGCCGTCGGCCGCGAGTCGCGCAATCTCGTCGGTGCTCAGTTGCTCGTGCAGCGCAATCGTGAGCTTGTCGTAGCCGCATTGCTCCGTGGGTTCGCGTTGCATTTCCAGCGCGGTGTACTGCGCGTCCACGTAGCCGAGCAGCTGCGCCGCGCGCCGTGCCGCGCCGCCCAGCCCGGCGAGCAGCGCCAGATGCTGCAGCACATTGGCGATGGATGGTTCGTGTCGTACTTGCCGCGCCAAACGCAATCCCTCGCGCGCCGAATCGCGGGCTGCGCCCAGATCGCCAATCGCAATCTGGTACGCAGCGCAGTTGCCGTGGAGAATGGCAATGCTCGTTGCGTTCGTTCCGCGCAGATGAATCTCAAGCGCTTCGCTCGCGGCTTGCAGCGCCTGCTCGGGATGTCCGCCGGCAAATTCCATTTCCGCCATGTTGCCCAACACGATAGCGGTCCCCGACTCGTTCCCCAGCGCCTTCAAGGCTGCCAGCGCCTGCGCGTAGAGCTCGCGCCCCGCGTCAATATCGCCGCGCATCCGCGCGATGCCCGCCTGCAGAATGAGACAGCCTGCCACACAAAATGTGTCCCCACACGCGCGGGCCGTCGCCAGCGCCTGCTCGTTCTCCGCTGTGGCGTCATCGAGCTGCCCCATCTGTCTCAACGCGGACGCAAGCGACTGCTGCGCCCGAGCGGTCCCGCGGGCATCGCCCACCGACGCATACAACTGCATCGCCCGCTGCGCCGCATCGTGCTTGCGCTGGCCCGATGAAAGCAGGTTCAGCGCCTGCCACAGACGCGCCGCGATCTGCGGCTGTTCGGCGTCGCTCACGCGGTCGAACGCAAGCGAGATCCAGTAGCGCCCCTCGACGGTCAGGCCGGCGTTCAACCAGAGCCCTCCCAATGCGCCGGCGATGGCTCCGCCCAGCACGGCGTCGTTGCCGCGCGTGAGCGCCCACCCCAATGCCGCACGAAAATTGTCGAGTTCCAACTCAACGCCTGCAGTCCACGCAAGCGTCGAGCCCGTGCCTAGGCGTTCGGTCGCGGCAAGAGCTTGATCGCGGAAATACTCGGCGTGACGGCGAGCCAGCGTCTCGCGCTCGCCCGCCGCGCTCAGTTTGTCGAGCGCATAGGCGGCGGTGGATTCGAGCAACCGATAGCGCTCGTGCTCGCCGCTGGTGTCGGCCACGACCAGCGACTTATCGGTCAGCGATGAGAGCAGATCTAAAATGTCGATCTCATCAAGGCCGTCGCCGCTGCACACCGACGTAGCGGCATCAAGACTGAAGCCGCCGGCAAAGATCCCCACCCGATTGAAGAGCAGCTGCTCTTGAGGCGTGAGCAGGTCGTAGCTCCAGTCAATGAGCGCGCTCAGCGTCTTCTGACGCGGGAGTGCGGTACGGCTGCCGCCGGTGAGAATCTTGAAGCGTTCGTTGAGCCGTTGGGCGAGGTTGGGAATACTGAGCACCTTCACCCGAGCCGCAGCCAGCTCGATCGCCAGCGGAATGCCGTCGAGGCGGCGGCATATATCGGCGACAATCGGAGCGGTATCGTCGGTCAGCGTAAATCGCGTATCCGCCGCGTTGGCGCGATCGACGAAGAGTACGATCGCACCGTACCGCAGTGCTTCGTCTACCGTCAGGGCAGCAACCTCAGCGGGGAGCGGAAGCGATGGAAGCTGATGCGCCGCTTCACCCTCGACATTG
Source organism: Candidatus Babeliales bacterium (assembly GCA_035654155.1). Classification (GTDB taxonomy): domain Bacteria; phylum Vulcanimicrobiota; class Vulcanimicrobiia; order Vulcanimicrobiales; family Vulcanimicrobiaceae; genus Cybelea. The sequence continues at coordinate 27,479 of DASRXM010000051.1, read as the reverse complement.
AGTGCTTGTCGCGACGTGGCAAGGATCCGAACGTCGGGCGCAGCAGCGAGAATCGACTCTGCGAGTTGCGCCGCCGGCTCCAAGACGTGCTCGCAGTTATCGAAGATGACAAGCAGCTTTTTGCGTTTGAGCCAGAGCGGAATCGCTTGGTCGACCCGGCTGCCCTGTTGCTGGCTCATGCCCAACGCTTGCGCGGTCACGCTCGACACCAGCTCCGGATCGGAAATCGGCGCAAGATCGACAAACCACACGCCGTCGGGATAGCGATCGAGCAGCTCTGCGCCAACGTGCAGGGCAAGTCGCGTCTTGCCGACGCCGCCCGAACCCACGAGTGTGAGCAGGCGGTGTCGGTCCAGCAGTTCCACGACGTCGGCGATATCTTGCTCGCGCCCAACGAAGCTGGTGCGTTGAATCGGAAGGTTGTTGGGACGTGCATCGAGCGATCGCAGCGCCGGAAACTCGGTCGGCAACGTTTCAATGCTGAGTTGCCAAACGTGCTCGGGTTCAACAAGGTCTTTGAGACGATGCAAGCCCAGATCGAGCAGCGACGCGCCGGTGGGGAGGTCACTGCCGGCAAGGTCGCTGGTAACGCCTGATAACAAGATCTGACCGCCGTAGCCGATGGACGTGAGCCGTGCAACCCGGTTGACCGCCGGTCCGAAGTAGTCGCCATCACGCTCCGAGGCCTCCCCGACGTGGAGGCCAATGCGAATCGCCAATCCGCCAACGGCAGAAAAATCTTGTGCGCTCAATGTCAGTTGCGCTTCGCACGCGGTCGCGACGCCATCGGAGACGCGCGCGAAGGCCGCGCAAAATGCATCGCCGACGGTCTTGAAGACATAGCCGTTATGCCGATCGATTGCTTCGCGCAAAAGCGCATCGTGGCGTTTCACCGCGTCGTCCATGGCTTCGCGGTGCAATTCCCACCGTTGCGTAGAGCCCTCGATGTCGGTGAAGAGAAACGCGACCGTGCCGGTCGGACGCGCTGCTACATTGTCATCCTGACCTTTCGACTCGGCACTGCGTGCCTCGCTCAGGACTGCGCGCCCTTCGGCAAGCTCAGGGCGCTTGGCGGTAAGGAAGCTGTGTCATCCTGAACGGACCCTTCGACTCGGCACTGCGTGCCTCGCTCAGGACTGCGCGCCTGCGGCGCTTGGCGATAAGGAATTGGTGTCATCCTGAGCGGAGCGAGCGAGAGCGAGCGTAGTCGAAGGACGAAGGACGAAGGACCAAGGGCGAAAGACGGGGCCGCGTCGCCATGCGTTGCGCGTTTCGTCTCTAGCGGCGTTCCCCTCCGAGCGGAGCCTCGGCGTCTCCCAATGCCCGACCTGCGCTTGAGCTATGAGAATTCGATCGTCCTTCGACTGCGCTCCCTGCGGTCGCTCCGCTCAGGATGACACAATGGTATCGCTCCGATCAGGATGACACAATTCCTTTGCGCCTCAGCGAGGCGCGCAACGCCTCAGTCGGTCGGGCGCGCCGAGGCCGGCGGACCTGAATCGAGCTGGGTCGCCATGGCTTGCGCGTTTCGCGTCGAGGGGCGTTCCCCTTTCAGGCGTGTACGGCGCCGGCTCGACGCGCAAATCATTCGCGGGAATGCCATCAGCTCTCGTTGAACCGACGCACATGCTCGCATATGGCATGCGACGCATCGCCATAACTTGGGTAGCAGTCTGCGGCTTCTCCATTGCACCCGCCGCTGGGCGAGCCGGTCAGCCGTTGACGCTTACGCAGACCGTCGGCTATGCGATGAGTCACAACGCCACGATCGCGGTCAAGCGAACGGCGCTTGCGCAAGCCGAATCGAATTGGACGCGCCAACGCGCAACCGAGTACCCTCCGGTCGTCGCCAGCCTCCAGAACCAGATGGAGAAGCAGAACAACTACGCCGGTCCGTACGCTCAGTACGGCATCGCGCCAATCCCGAACTTCTCACAGAACACGGCGCAGGTCGGTTCGCAATGGACGCTCTATAACGGGTCGCTCAACCAGATCCTGACGCAGCAATACCGCCGCGAGGTTGAATCGTCGCGCGCCGATCTGCGGCAAACGCAAACGCAAATCACCGCTAAGCTGGTCGACATGTTCTTCGCAATCGCGAATTGGCAGCACCTTTACGAGCTGGCTCAGGCTAACCTTATCTATCAACAGGCATTACTGAGCGCCGCGCAGGCGAAAGAAAAAGTAGGCCTGGTTGCGGGCGTCGACGTGTTGCGCGCCGAGGCCGGCGTCGAACAAACGCAGGTAGCGGTGCTTAATGCGCAGTCGAATCGAGAAACCGCGCGCGAAGGGCTCGCCCAAGCCATCGGCGCGACCCTCGATACCGCATTCGCCGTTCCGAGCGTCTTGCCCAACCCACCGCTCCCCACCGGTTCGACGGCAGCCCTCGTCCAAATCGCGCAAAGCAATCGCCCCGAAGTTGCCGCAGCGCTTGCGGGCCTCGCAATCGCGCAACTCTCCCGGTCCAGCATCGACACGGACTTGCTTCCGCAGGTAAGCGTCTTTGCTTCATTTGGAAATCAAACGTCGCCGACGGGTTTCGTGGACCAACAGAATCAGATCAATACGCTAAACCAATCGTGCGCCTCGAATCCCAACCAAGTCTCATGCATCGGTTTTCCCTTTGCGGGTGTGGTTCGCGGGACGCCCGGATTCTGGGACATCGGTGCCACCTCGACCCTCGCGATACCGATTATTGATTACGGAACGCGCGCGGCCGCTCACCGCGCGGCCAACGCAGCCGTCGAGTCGGCGCAACTCGCGCTAGACTCCGCGCGAACCGCCGCCCAGGAAGACGTGCTGCAATCCCTGCGGGAAGCGCAAACCGCGCGGGAGTCGCTCACGTACCAGCGTAAAGCCGCCGATCTCGGAGCCGAAGCTGCCCGCATCTCGCAGTTGCAATATACCAACGGGCTCATTTCGCTGACCGATACTAAAGCAGCCCAGGGGACCTCGCTTCAGGCACAAGCGGACCTCTTCACCTCCCAAATCGCACTCATCAACGCGGTCGTCAAAGTTCGCTCGGCGCTCGGCACGTACGATCCGGCCGCGACGGTCGCCGACCTGTGATGGATTCAGGTAGGAAAAGGTTCTTTTTCGTGATCGGCGGCCTGATATTGCTCGCAGGCGTCGTTCTTATCGTTCACGCTCGGCGCGCTTCGCTACCCGTACCCACGATGACGATCGGCTACGTGCCGTTCGCAATCGAGTTGCCGGAGAGCGGCGTCGCGCAGTACCCGCAGATTCAGACGATCTCGAGTCAAGTCGCAGGCAATCTTGGCCGAATCTACGTCAAAGCCGGCGACCGCGTCGTACGAGGCGCGCTGCTGGCTACCATCGAGAATCCGCAGGTCGTCGCGACCGTTGCGAGCAGCGCTGCCGCCTTTGCATCGGCAACGGCGAAAGCCCAGAGCGCGCAGGCGGCCGGGGGCTCGAACCTCGCCCAAGCGCAAGCGAATCTGGAGACCGCCCGAACGCGCCTAGCGCAGGCCCAACAAGATCTAGCCAACGGTTTACAATCGGGGCTTGGATACGGCGAAACGACCGCCGCCGAGCAGCGCGCGCAAGCCGAGGCCAATTTTGCAAGCGCGACGACGAATCTTCGTGAAGCGCGCCGCGTCTATTTCGCCTATCGAGATCTTTACAGCGAGAAGGCCGTCTCGCGCGATCAACTCGATCAGGCCGAGGCGAAGTACGAGCAGGCCGAAGGAACCTATAACCAGGCGCAGTTGGCGCACGCGTCGCTCGACACCCAGTTGCATCGTTCGAGAACGGTGCTCGAGGACAATCTTCGATCGGCGCAAGAGGGTCTCGTACAAGCGCGTGCGCAGCTCGACGCGGCTCGCGTGGACTCAGGCGGCGGCGAGGTTGCGGCCGCGGCGGCCGAAGCTTCGCGCGCGCAGGCAGAGTACGCGCTCGCGCGCGAGCAAGCCGATGCCATGCAGATTCGTGCGCCGTACGGTGCGACGGTCTTGAGCGTGGCAGCCGAGAAGAGCGACCCGATGCGACCGCTTCAGCCAGGCGACGCAATCGAGATCGAGCAACCGCTGCTGACGCTGGCGGCTGCGCGGGGCTTCGTCGTGCGCACGAGGGTTGACGAACAAGACGTCATCAACGTACGGGTCGGAGAGCGCGCGCGCGTTACGGGCGAGGATTTTCCAGGGCAGACGCTGACCGGTAGAGTCGTCGAAATCGCGCCCATGGCGCAGAAAAACGGTGACGGACCTTCTGCGTCGCGCACGGTCGCGACCACCATCGCGATCGACCATCCACCACCATTTCTGCGCGACGGAATGACCGTCAACGTTGCAATTCTGACGATGGATCTCCCGCGCGCAATCGCCGTGCCGGCCGACTCGATCGTACGCGAACCAAACGGCACGTACGTGTTCGTCGTAAGCAACGGCACCGCGCATAAGCGACCGGTGCGCGTCGGAGCCGAGAACGAGGGCAGCTCGCTGATCGTTTCGGGCCTTCGGCCGGGCGACATAATCGTCGCGCAAAACGTCGCAGGTTTAGCCGACGGCGATGCGGTCGCGCCGGCGGCCCCGTCGACGCGTTCATGAGTACGCCGGGCACGTCCGACGGCGGCGGCTTTTTTCGAGAAAAGGCCGTCGCCTCGATCGACTCCGTCGAGCGCTTCGACGAAGCAATCGAGATCGTTTCGTCGCGCAGCCTCATCGCGCTGGGCGCAGTTGGGATTCTGCTGTTTCTTGTCGTCGTCTGGTCTATCTTCGGCCGCGTGCCGATCGGTTTGCCGGGCCGCGGCGTGGTCGTTGCCGGAAGCGGCGTGCAGCCGGTAGTCGCGACCGCCGACGGGACGTTGATTGCGCTGCCCGGTCAAGTTGGCGACGTCGTGGCGCAAGGCGCCGCGATCGCGCGCGTGCGCACGCCGGCAGGCGACGTTATCGCATTGCGAGCGCCTGGCCCTGGGCGACTCGCGCAGCGCTCCCCGCAGCTGGGGAGCTTCATTCATTCAGGAGACGCGATCGCGGCGATCGAGCCGGTCGGTGCGGCGCCGGCGGCCGCGATCTTCGTACCGGTCGAAACCGATCGCCGGGTTGCCGTCGGGATGGACGTGCGCCTGTCGCCGGCCGATGCGCGACCGGACGTGTTTGGCTATCTGCGCGGTCACGTCACGTACGTCGCGCCGTTCCCGGCAAGCCCGGATCGCATCAAAGCCGCGCTCCAAAACGATGCGGTAGCCGCCGGATTTGCGCCTGAAATTCCGGTTCGCGAAGTCCACGTGGCGCTCGACGTCGACGCGCAAGGGAATTTGATTTGGTCGGGCCTTCAGAACGCGCGCCGGACGCTCTCGCCCGGCACCCCGTGTAACGCCACGATCATCGTCTCCCAGCGCGCTCCGATTTCGTTCGTACTCCCCCAAACGCAGGAATGAAGCTCCTCGAGTCGATCGGGCGCCGATATGGAACGCCGGAAAACGGCGCTCGAAAGACGGTGCGCACGCCGACCGTGCTGCAAATGGAAGCCGTCGAGTGCGGCGCAGCCTCGCTCGGAATGATCCTGGGCTATTACGGTCGCCACGTTCCGCTCGAAGAATTACGCGTAGCGTGCGGCGTCACTCGAGACGGAAGTTCTGCCGGAAACCTTCTGCGCGCGGCGCGTTCGTACGGCCTCGAAGCTCATGGTTACAGATACGATATCGGAGAACTCCGAACGCTGACACCGCCCTTCATCATCTTTTGGCAGTTCTATCACTTCGTCGTGGTCGAAGGGTTCACGAAGAACGGCGCCGTGCTCAACGATCCGGCCGGCGGGCGGCGGCTGTGCGATTGGGAAGAGTTCGACCACGCGTACACGGGCGTCTGTCTGGCGTTCGCTCCCGGCCCGGATTTCAAGCGAAGCACGGACGTACCGGCGACGACAACGACCCTGCGCGAACAGCTTGCCGGCTCCTGGGGAGCCGTGCTCTTCATCGTTCTCGCAGGCCTCGCGCTGGTCGCCCCGAGCATCGCTTTGCCGACCTTCGTTAAAACCTTCATCGATGAAGTTATGGTCGGCAAAAGCCTGGGTTGGGTGCCGTTCATCGCGCTCGGGATCCTCGCCAGCATCGCGCTGCAAATCGTGCTGCTCGAGCTCCAGCAGAACGCGATTCTTCGCATGCAGGCCAAGCTCGCATTGGCGAACGCGAGCCGAATGCTTTGGCACTGTCTGCATCTGCCGATGACTTTCTTTGCGCAGCGCTCGCCTGCCGAGATCGCGAATCGAGTCGCGATCTGCGATCGCGTTGCCGAGCTGCTGTCGAGCCGGCTGGCCGCCAGCGCGATCGGCGTCCTTGCGGCTATTTTCTACCTGCTGCTGATGGCGAGCTACGATCGTTTTCTTGCCGCGGTATCGCTCGGCATCGCCGCGCTCAACATACTCGCGCTTCGAATCGTGGCCCGCCGCCGTTCGGATGCAAATGCCGCGCTGTTGCAAGAGGAAGCGATGTTGCTCGGCAGCTCCGTGTCGGGCTTGGAGCGCATCGAAATGCTCAAATCGGGCGGGGCCGAGTCGACATTTTTCATGAAGTGGCTCGGTCGCCAGGCGCGCGTGGTCAACGCCCGTCAGCGCTTTGCCACACCGTCACAGGTGCTCAACGCGGTGCCGCGCTTACTGATCACGCTCAATATCATGGCGATCCTCACCTTAGGCGGTCTGCGCGTGATCGACGGCGCCATCTCAGTCGGAACGCTCTTTGCCTACGCGCTCTTAATGCAGCTTTTTATCGCGCCCTTCACGACGTTCGTCGAGCTCGGCGCCGACGTGCAAGAGATGGATGGCGGCGTGCGGCGCATCGAGGACGTCATGCGTTACCCGCTCGACAGGCCGCGCGTCGCGGCTCGCGTCGAGCGCGTTCGTTTGGTCGGTGAGCTCGAACTGCGCGACGTCTCCTTCGGCTACAATAAGCACGGGCCGCCGGCCGTCCGCGAGATTTCGTTCGTTATCGCGCCGGGTCGCCGAATCGCACTCGTCGGCCCATCGGGCAGCGGAAAATCCACGATCTCCAAAATCGTTTCGGGCTTGTTTGTGCCATGGTCCGGGCAAGTTCTTTTCGACGGTCTTGAACGCGAGGCAATCGACCCGGCCCTCTTGGCGACCGATGTCGCATTCGTGGACCAAGAGATATCGCTCTATCCGGGTACGGTGCGAAACAATCTTACGTTATGGGATCCGGCCATTTCCGATAGCGCAATCGAGCGGGCCGCGCGCGATGCGTGCATTCACGCCGATGTGGCCGGGCGGCCGGAAGGATACGAAGCCGCGATGGCCGAGGGCGGCATCAATTTCAGCGGCGGCCAGCGGCAGCGGCTGGAGATCGCGCGAGCGCTCGTGCGCGACCCCGCGCTCGTCGTTCTCGACGAAGCGACGAGCGCGCTCGATCCACTCACCGAGCTGCTTATCGACGAGGCCCTTCGCCGGCGCGGTTGCGCCTGTTTGATCGTCGCGCACCGCTTGAGCACGATTCGCGATGCCGACGAAATCCTGGTGCTGGACGGTGGGACGATCGCGGAACGCGGCACGCACGATCAGCTGGTCGCGCGTGAAGGCCGCTATCGTTCGCTGGTCAGATCGCAGTAATGCTCGCGGGCGAGTTCCGAATTGCCGGCGACGAGATTCTCGTTCTGGCGACGCCGTCGCAGGCCTACCGGGTAAGTTCCGGGGAGGCCGCGCTTTTTGTCGTCGAGCTTGACGCGAACGGCAGGCCGACCGGCCGGCGCTCGTTTCTCGGTGCCGCGCGACCCGGCGACGTCATGCTCGGAACGTCCGTCACCTCGAATGGAGCGACGCTTGCGTTGATCGCGGTCGGTGTCGTTCCCACCGCCTTGGAACCGTGGAGCGTCGAAGGCGTCGAGCCGGCGCAACGTGACGAAGCGCTGCGGCGCTATCTCGCGACGCTTGCCGGCGACGCCATCGATCTGGATTTACAACGGGCGCGCCCGGTGCAGCCACCCGCCTCTCTCGAGCTCAAAGCGGGGGAACTCGCGCATTCGTCGCATCGACTCGCCTACGTGCGCGTTGCGACCGGCCGCGGCGTGCTTCTGAATGCCCATCCGTGCGACCAGAAGACGGGCGTGGTGCCGATCCACGGGCGTTTCACGTTCGAAGCGAAGGTCGACGCGCGAATTGATTCGTTGGGCAGCGCGAATCTTCAGGCGGAGGAGGTTGCGCGCGGGCTTGACGTCGTGCACGCGGCGTTTTGGGCTTATTGGCAAGCGCAGTCGGCGAAAGAGGGTCAGCAGCGAGCTGCAATGCGGCGCGCGACACAAGCCTTTGACGCGCGCGCACTGCACAGCGGCCTCGAAGAGGCAACCCATCTCTTCGAACGCGATCGGCTGGCCGTCGAGCCGGGTGACGACGCGATCGTGGCAGCCGCGCGCGTTGTCGCGCAGGCCGATCATTTAACGATCGCCGCGCCGCGCGACGCGCATAGCGATCCCGTGGCGGCGGTCCAGGCCATCGCGACCGAATCGCGGCTGTCAATCCGTCGCGTGCGCTTGCGCAGCGGCTGGCACCGCCGCGAGCACGGCCCATTGTTGGCGTTTCGAGGCGCCGAGCACGTGCCGGTAGCGCTTTTGCCGCGTCGAGGACGCGGCGGCTACGTGCTGGTCGACCCGGCGCGCGACTGCGCGTCGGAACGCGTGGATGCCGGCGTTGCCTCAGAGATCGACGCGTCGGCGTATGTCTTCCTTCGCCCGTTCGCGCCAGGCCCCGTCGGCGTTTGGGATCTCTTACGATTCGGCCTGCGTAATAGCCGCGTCGATGCGCTGCAAATTCTGACGCTCGGATTCGCGGGCGGCATCCTAGCCGGAACGATTCCGCTCGCGACGGCTTTTCTCTATGGAACGATCATCCCCGGCGCGATGCGGCCGCAGCTCTTCACGATGGGCTTCGCCTTGCTGGCGGTCGCGCTTACGGCGGCCGTTACGGAGATCGTGCGAGGCCTGGCGATCGTGCGCCTTCAAGCTCGGGTCGGAAGCACGCTGCAATCCGCAGTCATGGAGCGGCTGCTGGCACTTCCGGCCTTCTTCTTCCGGCGTTACGAGATCGGCGATCTCGCCGATCGCTTGATGGGCATCGATCGAATCGAGCAGTACGTCAGCGACATCACGATATCCGCGGCTCTCAGCGGCGTCTTCTCGCTCGTGAGTTTCGCGCTGCTCTTTATTTACGACGTCGGGCTGGCATGGCTGTGCGCTTTCTTGGCGCTCATCGCCATTGGCGCCGCGGTCGCCGAGGCAGTGGCAACGCTACCGTTAAGAAGGCAGATCTTCGACCGTTACGGGAGCATCGCGGGCTTCGTCCTGCAGATATTCAATGGCATTTCGAAGCTGCGGGTCGCCCGTGCCGAGACGCGCGCATTCGTCGGGTGGCTGCACCGTTTTATCGCCATGCGGCGCATCACGACACGGGTGGGCACGATCGTCTACCGTTTTGCGATTTTTAGTGCGATATGGCCCGCGGCGACGACCTTGGCGATTATCGGATACATCTTTGTCGTCAGGCACGGAGCGTTCTCCGCGGGCACGTTCATCGCCGCAAGCGCTGCCTTCGGTCAATTGCTAGCTTCGCTGCTCGGGCTCGGCGATGCATTCGTGCAGGTGATTCGCGTCATTCCGATCTACGAGCGCGCGCGCCCGCTGTTGCGCGAGCTTCCCGAAATTTTGGAGGCCCATGGCGACCCCGGCACCGTCACAGGCGCGATTGAGTTGCGGGATCTGACTTTCCGTTACGAAAACGCGCCGCGAATCACGCTGGACCGCATTGATTTGAAGATTACCCCCGGTTCGTTCGTCGCGATCGTGGGGCCCTCGGGCTCAGGCAAGTCGACGCTGTTCCGCCTGTTGCTCGGGTTCGAGAGGCCCGATCACGGCGCGGTATACTACGGCGCGCACGATCTGGCTTCGGTCGATCGCGCGGCCGTAAGACGCCAAATAGGTTCGGTGTTGCAATCGACGGGCGCGCTTGCGGGCTCGATCTTCGAGAACATCGCCGGCGCGCGGTACATCACGCACGATCAAGCCTGGGACGCCGCGCGGCGCGTCGGCATCGCGGCGGACATCGAGAAGCTGCCGATGCAGCTCGAGACGTACCTCGGTTCCGACGGCGGCGGGTTATCGACGGGTCAGCGGCAGCGCATCGCGATCGCGCGCGCGATCGTCACGTCGCCACGCATCCTGCTCTTCGACGAGGCGACCAGCGCGCTGGACAACGAAACGCAAGCCATCGTCATGAAGACGCTAGAACAACTCGACGCCACCCGAATCGTGATCGCGCACCGGCTTTCGACAATTCAAAACGCCGACCGCATCGTTGTGCTGGAAGAAGGACGGATCGTGCAGGACGGCACGTACGACGAACTCGTGGCGGTGCCGGGCCCTTTTGCCGACCTAGCAGAACGGCAGTCGGTTTAACGATAGCTTAGCGATAGACTGGAAGGGAGGCCGCAGCTAGACAACCCGGTCGATATCTGGCTTGAGCCCGCCGTCGCGCCCCTCGGGCGCGATGCCTCGACCGGAGCGCTCGGCCTCAACGCGCCCGCCGCTCACCTTATCTAGGTCGGTGTCCTTGAGCTCTTTCTCTTCGGAGGGTCGTTTTTCGTCACTCATGGTAGCCTTTCGCGCGCGCTAAAAGCACCGCGCGTCAGTCATCCGCTACATTGGGAAGGGTAAGGCTCTACCAGCCTCCGCCCAATATCTCATCCGGCTTTGCGCCGCCATCGCGCCCCTCGGGCGCGATGCCTCGACCGGAGCGCTCGGCCTCAACGCGGCCGCCGCTTACATTGTCCAGGTCGGTCTCCTTGAGCTCTTTCTCTTCGGTGGGTCGTTTTTCGTCACTCATGGTAGCCTTTCGCGTGCGGCAAAAGCACCGCGCGTCGGTCATGGGCTTCCCCCTCATTCCAGAGCGTCCTCTATCTAATTGAGAGAGATGATCGCCGGAGGGGAACGCCGGTAGATACGAAACGCGAAACCCATGGCGACCCAGCTCGACGCAGGCCCGCCGTCTTCGGCGCGTCCGACCGGCACGGTCGCGTTTCTCTTTACCGATATCGAGGGCTCAACTCAACGCTGGGAATCGCACCGCGATGCCATGGACGATGCAGTGAAGCGCCACGATACGCTCTTGCGTGAGGCGGTCGAGCGGCATAACGGCTACGTCTTCAAAGCGATCGGCGACGCGTTTTGTGTGGCTTTTGCGCGCGTCTCCGACGTCGTTGCGACCGCGTGCGACGCACAACGGACGCTGAGCGCAGAAGACTTTTCAGCTGTTGGCGGGTTGCCGGTTCGGATGGGCCTGCACGCCGGTGAAGCGTCGGAGCGCAACGGCGACTATTTCGGACCGGCCGTCAATCGGGTTGCGCGGCTGATGTCGATTGGGCACGGCGGTCAGATCCTGATATCGGGCGTTACGCGCGACCTGGCCTATCGCGATCTTCCCGCTGGCGCGTCACTGCTCGATCTCGGCTCGCATCGTCTCAAAGATCTCACCGAAGCCGAGCAAGTCTGGCAGCTCAGCATCGCGGGACTGCCCGCGGAGTTTGCGGAGCTCAAGTCGCTCGACACGCTCCCCAACAACCTTCCGATTCAGCGCACGAGCTTTCGTGGCCGCGAGCGCGATCTTGAAGAAGTCAAAACGCTGCTAAGCCAGCATAAGCTCTTGACGCTCTTTGGTTCGGGCGGTGTCGGCAAGACACGCCTGGCGCTGCAAGTGGGAGCCGAGGTGCTCGACTACAATCCCGATGGCGTCTGGCTAATTGACTTTGCGCCGATCACCGATCCCGAACTGGTGGCAAGCGTGATCGCCCAAGCGATCGGGATGGCCCAGGTCGAGGGACGCCGGGTTGACGAGTCGATTCCGCAGTGGCTGCGGCGTAAGCAACTGCTGCTGATCTTCGATAACTGCGAGCACATCTTGGAAACGGTCGCAGCGATCGCCGATGCGATCGCCGGCAGTTGCCCCGACGTGCGGATGCTGGCAACATCGCGTCAGGCGCTTGGGGTGAGTGGCGAACAGGTGGTACAGCTTCCGTCGCTCGACGTGCCGCATAAGATCGCCGATCTTACACCGGCAGCGATCATGGAATTCGGCGCGGTCGCGCTCTTCGTCGATCGAGCGCGCTCAATCGATCGATCCTTTAAGCTGACCGATGATACCGCGCCGATCGTAGCCGATATCTGCCGCCGCCTCGATGGCATTCCGCTGGCGATCGAACTAGCTGCGGCGCGCGTGAAAGTCTTGAGCATCCCAAACCTCGCTCAACGGCTCAACGAACGCTTCAAGATTCTCACCGGCGGCAGCCGTAGCGCACTGCCGCGTCAGAAGACGCTAAGCGCGCTCATCGACTGGAGCTACGACCTGCTCGCGCCGCAAGAGCAGCTGCTGTTCAATCGGGTGGGGATCTTTGCCGGCGGTTTTAGCCTGGATGCGGCCACCGCGGTGTGCAGCGATTGTCATCCTGAGCGGAGCGAGCGCAGCGAGAGCAGTCGAAGGATCGATGAAATCGACATTTTAGATTTGCTCTCATCGCTGACCGATAAGTCGCTGGTCGTGGCCGACACCAGCGGCGAGCACGAACGCTATCGACTGCTCGAATCCACCGCCGCCTATGCGCTCGAGAAACTCAGTGCAGCAGGGGAACACGAACGAATGGCTCGCCGTCACGCCGAGTACTTCCTTGACCAAGCACGCGCCGCCGACGAACGCTTAGGTATGGGTTCGATGATAGCGTGGGTTGCCGAGTCGGAGCTGGAGCTCGACAACGACCGGTCGGCGCTGGAGTGGGCGCTCACGCGCGGCAACGATGCCGTGCTGGGCGGGGCAATCGCCGGCGCATTGGGATCGCTTTGGAGAAATGCCGGTCTGACCGTCGAGGGGCGCTATTGGATCGGCCTCGCGCTCGAGCGCGTGAGCGAAGCCGAACACTCGGAGATCGCGGCGCGCCTGTGGTTGGCGCTAAGCGGTCTTTCATCCGGCCAGCGCATGCACGACACTGCGCAGCGGGCGATGCGGCGGTATGCGACCGTGGGCGATGCCCGCTGGACCGGTCGTGCGCAGCGAATCCAGGCGTTTGCGCTTGCTCAGATGGGACGGCTCGATGAAGCCAAGACTGCGATCGAAGAAGCACTGGTGACGGCGCGGGCGTGTGGGGACGCGTTCAACCTGGCAAACTGTCTCGACACGCAGGCAGCCATCGCGGTGTCTGACGGCGACGTTCGCGCGGCGCGCGAGCTCTTCACGCAGGCGCTCGCGGCCTACAAGGCGCTTGGGAACGAGTCGGGGACCGCTGTCGTGCTAGGCAATACGGCGGAGTTGGAATTTGCCGAGAAGCATCCGGAGCTGGCGTTGCAAGCCGCGAGCGAAGCGCTCGAGATTCTTGTGCGCGGGAAGAACGCAGCGCACATCGCCTATGCCCACACCAACTGCACCGCGTACCGGATCGCAATCGGCGACCTCAGCGCAGCCCGCGACTCGGCGCGCGAGGCATTGCGGGTGGCGCGGCAAGTGCAAAGCGATGTAATCATCGCCGGTGCGATGCTGCATCTTGCACTGCTCGCCGTACTGGGCGGCGACGCACAACGCTGTGGGCGGCTGCTCGGCTACGCGGAGGCACAATTCACCGCCCTGGGAGTGCAACGCGGCGGTCCCGAGCAATGGGGCTACGACAAGCTCATGGCCCCGCTGCGCGAGACGCTGAGCGCCGACGAGATTGCACGGCTCGCGGCCGAGGGCGCAGCGTGGTCCGAAGATCAAGCCGTCGCCGAAGCGCTCGCCGTGTGAAGCTTCACCCCCCGTGTCATCCTGAGGAGCGCGCGCAGCGCGCGTCTCGAAGGACGACGAGTACTCCCTGGTGTCACCCTTCGCCGTTCGTCAAGGACGTAGTTCATTTCGGGCTGACTGGATTCGAACCAGCGATCTCTAGTCCCCCAGACTAGCGCGATAACCAAGCTTCGCTACAGCCCGACGCTGAGTTGCTCGTCGACATCCTTCGACAAGCTCAGGATGACAGAATCCGTTCTGCGCCTGTGGGATGGCATGCTCCTTCCGCGACGGTTCATCGCGCGAGAATCTCGACGAGCGCTCGGAGCGCGAGAATATAGCTCGCAGCGGCGAAGCCGCTGATGCTCCCACGACAAGCGGCCGCCGTTACGCTCGTTCGGCGAAACGGTTCGCGGGCCGCAATGTTGGATAGATGGACTTCGACGACCGGAATGCCGATCGCTGCGATTGCGTCGGCGATCGCGTACGAGTAGTGCGCGTACGCGCCCGGATTGATCGCGACACCCGAATAATCGCGCCGCGCGGCGTGCAGCGCGTCAACAATCGCGCCTTCGGCATTGTGCTGCTCGCAGCGGACCTCTACCCCAAGCTCTTTCGCGGCGGCGGCGATCGCCTCGTTGAGCTCGTCGAGCGTCAGCGAACCATAAATCTCGGGTTCGCGTTCGCCAAGCAAGTTGAGGTTTGGTCCGTGCAAGACTAGGACGCGCATCGTCGCCTGGAGTTCTTTGAAGGAAAACCACCGGCCTCCGCACATCAGGCGCTTATGCCCGATGCGCTGCTCGCCGCGACGAACCTCGAAGCCGGAATCGCCCTCGTCGGGGCGATCACGACCGACCTCGTCGCCGAAATTCGGGATCGACGCGACCTCTGGCCCACGGCGACGGCTGCCGTCGGGCGACTCGTGACCGGCGCGGCGCTCTTCAGCGCCGCGGTCAAAGGCAACGAACGCATCTCGTTGCAAATCGCCGGCGACGGACCGCTCGGAACGATCGCGGCCGACGCGTGGCTGCTCGACAAGCGTACCGCCGGTGCGCGCGGCTACGCCCGCAACGGACGCGTCGAGCTTCCGGTCGATCCGCGAGGCAAGTTCGACGTCGCTGGCGCGATCGGCGCCGGTTCGCTGCAAGTCACGCGCTCGTCCGACATCGGCCAACCCTACGTCGGGGTCGTTCCGCTCCATTGCGGCGAGATCGCCGAAGATCTGGCCGTCTATCTCGCGCAGTCGGAGCAGATTCCCAGCATTGTGGCGCTGGGAGTGCTTGCCAATCCGCGCGGCGTCGTCGCCGCGGGCGGTCTGCTTGCCCGAGCGCTGCCGGGTGCCGACGAGCGCGCGCTCGCGCGTCTCGAAGCGCGTGCTGCAAGCATGGCGCCGGTCACGCAGTTGATCGCGCAGGGCGCTGGTTTAAACGATCTGTTGCGCGAGCTCGCCGGCGATTTGGAGCTTCGCTCGCAGCACGGGATGGACGTCCGCTTTGCGTGCCGCTGCGACCGCACCAAAGTCGAAGCCGTGCTGCTGGGCCTGGGAGCCGACGAGCTCATCGCGCTCACTCGAGAGCGCGATCGCACCGAGGCGACGTGCGAATACTGCAAGACGCAATACGTTTTTACGGCCGAGGAAGTCCGGGAGCTTGCCGGCCGTCTCTAGCTAAGGCAAGACGCGGACGAACCTGCGCGCTCCGACTGACAGCACGGCGGGCGCAGCGTGCGTCCACGCGGCGTTTGCGTCGCGCACCAGCTCGCCGTCGATCTTGACCGCATTGCCCGAAACGAGGCGCTCGGCTTCGCGCCGGCTCTGCGCAAAACCGGCCTTCACTAAGACCTCGGTCACGCGCTTGCAATCGCCCAACGACATTTCGTCGAGATCGCCGGTTGGAAGTTCCCGTCTCTGAACGGTGCGCTCGAAGTAATCGCGCGCCGTCGCGGCAGCGGCCGCGCCGTGATATCGCGCGACGATCTCTTCGGCGAGGCGCTTCTTCTCGGCCATCGGGTTCGCGTTGGTTGCGAGATCGGCGGCAAGCCGCTGCGCGTCGGCGCCCGAGCGAAACGCAGCATAGCGCGCGTAAACCGGCAGCAGCTCGTCGGGAATCTTCATCAGTTTTCCGAACTGCTCGGCCGGCGGCTCCGTAACGCCGACGTAATTTCCCAGCGATTTGCTCATCTTCTTCTGGCCGTCGAGCCCGACGAGCAGCGGAACCGTCGCGCAGATCTGGGGAACCTGATCGAACTCGCGCTGATAGTGGCGCCCCAGCAACAGGTTGAAAAGCTGATCGGTGCCCCCCAGCTCGACGTCGGCCTCGATCGCAACCGAGTCGTACGCCTGCGCGACCGGATAGAGAAACTCGTGTAGCGAAATCGGCGCGCCGGAATCGTAACGCTCCCGAAAATCGTTGCGATCCAGCATTTGCGCGACGGTCGTTTTGGCGAGAAGCCTCACGAGATCGGATAGGCTCAATGCGTCGAGCCACTCCGAATTGTACCGAACCTCGAACCGATCGAGATCGAGCACTTTTCCGGCCTGCTCGCGATAGGCGCGCATATTGGCTTCGATCTCCTCGCGCGACAGCTGCGGCCGGGTCACGTTGCGGCCGCTCGGATCGCCGATCCGCGCCGTGAAATCGCCGATGATCAGGATAACGCGGTGCCCTGCTTGCGCGAAACGCTGCAGTTGATGGAGAACGACCATGTGGCCGAGATGCAGGTCCGGACTGGTGGGATCGATGCCGAGCTTGACGCGCAGCGGACGGCCCGCGCCGAGCCGCTGCTCGAATTCCGCCACGGTTTCGACGTGGTCAAAGCCGTCGAGCAGATCGGTCGCGCGCGACGTCACGTGCGCAGCTCGATCAGCGTAACGCCGGTGGACCCTTCCTCTTCGTTGCCGTAACGCAGACTTTTCACGGCGGGGTGGGTGCGAAGATACTCTTGCAAGCCCTTTCCGAGCATGCCGGTTCCCTTACCGTGAATCAAGCGCAGCGGCGAGTTGCCCGCGAGCAGCGCGTCGTCGAGCCAGCGTTCCACCAGCGGCTCGGCTTCGGCGTAGCGTTTTCCGCGCACGTCGAGGGCCGCGGTTGTGCGAGCGGCCGCGCTCATTGCTGTTTCAGCTTGCAGCGTGCGGCTTTGGGCGATCTTCGCGGCGCGCTCGTCGCGTCGAACGTCGCTCTTCTCCACCATCATCTTCATTGAACCGACGGAAACGAGCAACCTTTCGTCCCAGTCTTCGGCAACAACGGCTTCCCGATCGAGCGAAACGATGCGAACGCGATCGCCGGGCGAGTACGTCTGCGGCTGCTCGTTCGGGCTTTCGCTGCGGCCAATTCCGAGTTCACGGCGCATCGTTTCGATCGTTTCCGATAGAAGCCGCGCTTGCGAACGCGTCGCTTTGCGCCCGCCCAGCTCCCGAACGAAATCTCGCAGGCCCTGCTGCAACCGGTCTTCGGCGCGCGCGCCGAAGCGGCGACGTTCGGCATCGAGCTCGTCGCGATCGTGACGCAGCAGCTCGAGCTCGCGGGCTGCCTGCGTCCGCTCGACCTCGAGCTGCGACCGCTCGTCGCGCAGCTCGTTATTGCGTACGGATAGCTCCGCCAAGGCGGCCTCATAGTCGCGTTCGCGTCCTTCCAAAAGCGCGGCCGCCCGTTCGACGATCGCCGAGTCGATTCCCAAGCGGGTTGCAAGCGGAAAGGCCAGCGACTGGCCCGGTGTCCCCACGTCCAGCTCGAACGTCGGCGCGAACGTTGCGGGATCGAAGCGCACGCTTGCGTTAGCGACGCCGGACGTGGAATGCGCAAAAAGCTTGAGGTCAAGCGAATGGGTCGAGACGATCGCGCGGGCGCCGCGCTCGAGCAGGCGCTCGAGCATCGCGATCGCAAGGGCCGCACCCGCGCTGGGTTCGGTGCCGCCGCCGATTTCGTCGACGATCGCCAGCGTACCGTCGCCGGCTCCATCGAGCATCTCGCGCATTCGCTGCAAGTGCGCCGAAAACGTCGAGGCATTGGCCGCCAGCGATTGCTCGTCGCCGATGTCGGCGACCACGCGCTCGAAACGGCCGATGCAGGTCGAGCGGCCGGCCGAAACCTGCATCCCGCAGTATGTCATCACGACGAACAAACCGGCCATTTTCAGTGCGACCGTTTTACCGCCCATATTCGGCCCGCTCACGATCAGCACGCGCGTTCGGTCGTCGAGTGCGAGCGACTGCGGCACCGCGCGTTCGCCCAGCAACGGATGACGCCCCCGCTCGATCGTCAGCACGGGCTGATCGCTCAGCTGCGGCGCAACGCTTTCAGTACGCCGCGCGACTTCGGCTTTTGCCGCCAGCACGTCGAGACGAGCCAGCACTTCCACGTCGGCATCGATCGCCGGCGCAGCCCGGCCCACGTCGCGCGAAAGCTGCTCGAGGATCCGCGCGACCTCGCGTTCTTCTTCGATTTGCAGCGTGCGCACCCGGTTGTTCGCCTCGAGCGCCGCAACCGGCTCGACGAATAAGGTTTGTCCGCTCGCGCTGGTGTCGTGCACGATGTTCGGAAGGCTGGCGGAGAATTCGGCTTTTATCGGGATCACGAATCGCCCGTTGCGGATGGTCACGATGCGGTCGCCAATCGCCTTGGCGTACTTTACCGAGTTTAAGATCGCCGCTACCTTGTGGCGGGCCTCGCCTTGGGCTTGCGCGAGGCCGCGCCGAATCCGGCCGAGCGCCGGCGACGCGCGATCCAGCACCGCACCGCGTTCGTCGATTGCGTCGAGAATCGAGCGCTGCAACTCGCGCAGCGGCGTATAGCTTGCCGCAACGGCAGCCAGATCGGCGTGCTCTCGGATCGCGCGAACCGCCGAGGATGCGGCCGCAATCGCATCGCCGACGGCGCGAAGATCCGTTGGCCCCAGCGTGCGACCGGCCTGCGCGGCTTGGGTGAACGGCTCCGTCTCCACGGCCGGCATCACGTGAAAATCCTCACCCGTCACGAGCGCGCGCATCGCTTGCGTTCGCTGCTGTTCGCGCCGTACGGCTTCGAAGTCGGCCAGCGGCGCCAGCTCGAGCGCGTAGGCGTTGCCGCGTTGCGTTCGCGTGGCCTCAACCACGCGCCCGCGTATCGCGTCGAAGTCCAGTGCTTGCAGCGTGCGGGTATCGGCCAGTGCCATCGAGACGAAAGCGGCGCTAGCGCGAGAGCTTTTCGCGCACCAGGTCGTTGACGAGCGCCGGATTGGCCTTGCCGCGCGAGGCTTTCA
Organism: Candidatus Babeliales bacterium; assembly: GCA_035654155.1. Lineage (GTDB taxonomy): Bacteria > Vulcanimicrobiota > Vulcanimicrobiia > Vulcanimicrobiales > Vulcanimicrobiaceae > Cybelea. The sequence goes on along the minus strand of DASRXM010000051.1, from coordinate 8,483 downwards.
TGACTTGACCGACGAGAAAGCCCATGGCGTTCGTCTTACCAGCGCGATAGTCCGCAACGACGGCGGAGTGGGCCGCCAGCACCTCATCCACGAGCGGCTCGATCGTTGCCGGATCGCTCGTTTGCGCGAGGCCCTCGCGATCGACGATTGCCGCCGGCGAGCCCGCGCCGTTCCACATCCGCTCGACCAAGGCTTTCGCGGTCGTCGAGTTAATCCGTTTGCCCTCAACCAATCCGATGAGCTCCGCAAGATGCTCGGGCAAGACTTGCGAGTCGCCGACGGCAACGCCGCTCTCGTTAGCAAGCCGCGCGAGATCGCCCAGCACGAAGTTGCTCGACTGCTGCGGGTTGCCGCTGCACTCCACGACGCGGTCGAAATACGTTCCCAGCGATCGGTTGTCGATCAGCTGCGTGGCTTGTTTTGCGCCCAGCCCGTAGGCAGCTGTGTAGCGCTCGAAACGCTGCCACGGCAGCGCCGGTAAGGTCGTCCGCAACCGGTCGACGTCGATGCGCGAAATCTCCAGCGGCACCAGATCGGGATCGGGGAAGTAACGATAATCGTGCGCTTCCTCTTTGCTGCGCATCGAATGCGTCACCCCGTTGACTTCATCCCAGCCGCGCGTCTCCTGCACCACTCGGCCGCCCGACGTGAGGACCTCGATCTGGCGTTCGATTTCACTTGCGATGGCGCGCTCGACCGAGCGAAACGAATTCATGTTCTTGATCTCCGTCTTGGTGCCCAACTCGGTCGAACCGGCGAGCCGGACGGAAACGTTGGCATCGCAGCGCAGCGAGCCTTCCTCCATCTTCACGTCGCTCACCCCGAGCGCAAGCAGCGTGCGCCGCAGCGATTCCAGGTACGCGATTGCCTCCTGCGGGCTGCGCAGCTCCGGTTCCGAGACGCACTCCATCAGCGGGACGCCGGCTCGATTGAAGTCGAGCAAGGAATACTCGCTGCCCGCAATCCGTCCGTCGCCGGAACCGGCGTGAGTCGATTTGCCGGTATCTTCCTCGAGGTGAATCCGCGTCAGGCGGCACTCCTTCGTCGTACCGTCTTCGAGCCAGTATTTGACGGCGCCGCCGACCGTCAGCGGCATGTCGTACTGCGAGATCTGATAATCTTTCGGCATGTCGGGATAAAAATAATTCTTGCGGTCGAACTTCGAGAAGTCCGGAATCGACGCACCCAAGGCGAGCCCGGTGGTAACGATTAGCTCGATCGCGTACGCGTTGGGAACCGGAAGCGCGCCCGGCATTCCGAGGCAGACCGGGCAGATCTTCGTGTTCGGCTCGCCGCCAAACGCGTTGGGGCAGCCACAGAACATCTTCGTCGCCGTCTTGAGCTCGACGTGGCATTCGATGCCGATGACCGCTTCGTAGGCTGGGCTCACGCGCGCGCCTCCTGCGCGAGCGGCTTTCGCGCCGACGCGTGCCGGGTCGCTCGCTCGTACGCGTGGGCTGCGCCGAGCAAGAGGCGCTCACCAAAGAGCGGCGTGCAGAGCTGGAGTCCGACCGGCATCGGGACGGCGCCGCCTTCCGGCGTGCTCCAACCGCACGGAACCGAAAGCGCCGGCAACCCGGCCAGCGACATCGGAATCGTGTAGTAGTCCATCAAGTACATGCTGTACGGATCGCTCTTCGCCGCAAATTCGAAGGCCGTACAGCTGGCGGCGGGACACGCGATCAAATCGCACCGCGCGAACGCGCGCTCGAAGTCGCGCGCGATCAGCGTCCGCGCCTTCTGCGCGCGAACGTAGTAGGCGTCGTAGTACCCGCTCGATAGCGCATACGTTCCGATCAGAATCCGGCGCTTGACTTCCGGCCCGAAGCCCGCGGCTCGGGTGTTGTCGTACATCGCTTGCACGTCTTCGCCGTCGACCCGCAGGCCGTAACGCACGCCGTCGAAACGTGCCAGGTTCGACGAGCATTCGGCCGGCGCTATCAGATAATATGTCGGCACGCCGTAATCGGCCGTCGGCAGCGTCACTTCGACGAGCTCGGCTCCAAGCTGCTCGAGGTCCCGGTAGGCTTGACGATAGAGGGCGTCGAGCTCAGCGCCAAGCGCGCCGGTATCGAAATCGCGCACGATTCCAATGCGCACGCCCTTCAAATCGTCGAGCAATGCGCCCGCGGCCGGCTCCACCGCCCGTTCGATCGAGGTCTCGTCCATCGGATCGTAGCCGGCCATCGCATCGTAAACGAGCGCCGCATCTTCGACCGTTCGCGCGAGCGGACCGATTTGATCCAGACTCGAGGCAAACGCGATCAGCCCGTAGCGCGAAACGCGGCCGTATGTCGGCTTGAAACCGACCAGATTGCAGAACGCGCCGGGTTCTCGAATCGAACCGCCGGTATCGCTTCCCAGACCAATTGCGGCCTCATAGGCCGCGACGGCCGCGGCCGAGCCGCCGCTCGATCCCCCGGGCACGCGGCTCGTATCGTACGGATTGCGCGTCACCCCCAGCGCAGAGTTCTCGCACGAGCTGCCCATCGCGAACTCGTCGCAGTTTGCCTTACCGATCGGCACCGCGCCGGCATCGAGCAGCCGCGCGACCGCAGTCGCCGTATACGGCGCGATCCAGTGTTCGAGTATCTTGCTGCCGCACGTCGTGCGGGTGCTTTCAAGGCACATGTTATCTTTCACCGCGAGCGGAACGCCCGCGAGCGAAAGCGACTCGCCGTTGCGGATGCGCTCGTCAACGCGCGCGGCATGCTCGCGGGCGGCGTCGCTCAGCACCGTTAGGTACGAACCGATGAGGCCGTCGACGGCTTCGACGTGCGCGAGCGTCGCTTCGGTCACTTCGACCGCGCTGAGGCGCCGCGCCCGAACGTCGGCGGCGATCTCGGAGGCGGTCTTTTCGATCCGCGCATCCATCGGCACGCTCATTCCGCGATGATCCGCGGCACCCGAAAGAAGTTGCCCTGCCGTTGCGGCGCTTGCGCCAGAACGCGCTCGCGGTCGAGCCCCGGTGTAATCACGTCTTCGCGCGTAACGTTGCGCGACTCGACGACCTGGGCCGTGGCGGGGACGCTTTCGGTATCGAGTTTCGAGAGTGCGTTGACGTGAGCGAGCAAGTCGCCGAGCTGGCGGCCAAAAACCTCGATCTCCTCATCGGTCAGTGCGATGCGCGCTAGCTTGGCGACGTAGCGGATGTCGATCGTGTCGGTGGGCAACTACAAATACTCCAATCGGGCGAGCGTCTCGACGTGCCCGGTCTGCGGAAACATATCAAATGGCTGCGCGCTTCCCAGCCTGTAGCCCTTGGCCACCAAGAACTTCGAATCCCGTGCCAGCGTTGCGGGATCGCACGAGAGATACCACAGCTCGGAAGCGCGCGCGCCGGCGATTGCCGCAAGCGTCGCTTCGTCGCAACCTTTGCGCGGCGGATCGAGAAAGACCACGTCGGCCTCTTGCAGCGCGTTGCGAAGCGCCGGCGTGGCCGCCAGCTGCTCGACACGCCCTGCGTGAAAGCGTACGAGCCGGTCGAGGCCGTTGCGCCGCGCGTTGGCGCTGCCCTCGGCGACGGCCTGCGCGTTCTCCTCAACGCCGTAGACCTTCCAACCATGCTTTGCGAACAGCAGCGAGAACGTTCCGGCACCGCAGTAGAGATCCACGATCGCGCGCGCCGGCGCCAGCCACGGCTCGATGTGAGCGAAGATTTTCGCCAGCATCTCGGCGTTGACTTGAAAGAACGACCCAGCCGAGACGCGATACCGCAGCCCTGCGATCGTCTCTTCAATTTCGCCCTCGCCGGCCAGCACGTTGTGGCGGCGTCCGACGATTGCATTGGCGCTGCTCAAGTCGAAGGAGTTCGTCACCCCGGCCAGACCCGGCATCTCTGCAAGCAGCACGGGCGCCGCGCGCAGCGCGCTCTCGCTGCGGCGTTCGGTCGTGATCGTCAGCACGCTTTGGTTTCCCGCGCTGCGCGACACGAGATGCCGCGCATCGCCGAGCATGGCTCGCACCGGCCCGGCGGAACGTCTCTTCGCCAAGTACTCGAGGTCCGCGTTGAGCTTCGGCGTTACGATCGGGCAGGCGTCGATCGCGACGACCTCGTGCGACCGCTGGCGGTAGAAGCCGAGTGCGGGCGTCGCTTGCCGATGGTCGACCACCAGCGACATCTTGTTGCGATAGGCTCGGGCGTCGTCCATGCCGATCGTTTCGGCCACCCGCGCTTCGGCAAACCCGCCGATGCGCTGCAGCGCGTTGCGCACGACGTTGCGCTTCCACGCAAGTTGTCCCGAGTAATTCAAGTGCTGAAGCTGACAGCCTCCGCACGTGCCGAAGACCGGGCAAAACGGCTGTGCGCGCGCCGGCGATGCGTCGACCACGTCGATCAGGTCGGCGACGGCGTAGCGCTGTTTGACTTCGCCTACTCGAACGCGCGCACGCTCCAGCGGGAGTGGACCGAAACAAAAAACCACCATGCCGTCAATCCGCCCGACGGCCTGACCGCTGGCGAGTAAATCGGTGAACGAGACCTCGAGTTCTGCGCCGCGACGAAGGGACGTGCCGGACTTAGGCGCTGTGTCGCTGGTCGTCAAGCGCCTTCAATAGTGAGTTGGCTTCGTCGATGAGCTCTTGAATGCGCTGCGTCGTCGGGTCCCCGCCGCGATCGGCCGCGGCGAAGCGAAGTGAAACGTACGCGAGAGTCGCGCCGAGTGCCGCAAGGCCGACGCCGAGACCAATCCAGAAGAACGTACGCGCCAAGTTACGCTCCTGGCGATCTTCGAAGTGCTCGGATTGCGGTCGCGGATCAGGCGATTGCATGCTCTTTGCTTCGCGAAGACGCCACTATGGTCCTTATTTCAGGCCGACGAGGACCCTTGTAAGCAGCGCGGCAATAAGGGGACTCCGGTAATTCGGAGAGGTGGTCGAGCGGTTGAAGGCACTCGCTTGGAAAGCGAGCAGAGGTGTTGAGCCTCTCGAGGGTTCGAATCCCTCCCTCTCCGCCACCGGCGCGCGATCACGCGCCCGCAACGCGATCGAGGTGGGCCAGCCAGAAATCGAAGCTCGCGCGCGCTTGCGCCTCTAACATTGCGTCGCCCGCCGCGACTTCGCGGCGAAGTTGGCGCGCGAGCGTCGAGCGAGCGCCGTAGTTTGCATCCATGACGAGGTCGGCGGCGTTCAACGCGGTGACGAGGTCGCTCGAAAGGCGCGCTTCGGGCGGCAGCGTGCTGATCACAATCTCCGGCGGATTCGAGTTTGGCCACGGCTTGGCTTCAAAGCTACTACATGTTTCGCGTACGCGCTCCGGATCGCGCCCCCAGACAAAAGTGTACGCGTCGTTGTCCTGCAGCTCGGCGAGAATTGCTCGCGCGGTCGCACCGTAGCCGAGCACGCCGATTCGCTTAAGGGCAACCGGCTCGTCGAGCATCGTTTCGATCGCCGTGCGCGCGCCGATTCCGTCGGTGTTGGTGCCCACGACCTCGCGGCCGAAGAAAATGGTGTTGACCGCATGAACGCGCCGCGCTTCCTCGGTCAATGCATCGCAAACTTCAAAGGCTTCTTCTTTTAGCGGATAGGTGACGTTGCAGCCGGTGTATGCGTTTTCGCGCAGCCGGCGGATCGCCGAAGCGCCGTCGCCACGAGCAACTCTGATCGCGACGTAGCTTCCGTCGATATCGGCCTCATCGAGATAACCGCGCTGCAGCCGCGGGCTTGCGCTGTGCTCGACCGGATCGCCGATCAGGGCGAGCTTCATCACCGCTTTCCTCGCAGCATGAGGCGCTCGAAAAACCGAAAGATTCGGGTTACCGCAAAATCCTTTAACTCGATCGGCTCGGTGAGAATCGTGTACAGCCCGCAGAGTTTGCCGCCCAGCACGTCGGTGAAGAGCTGATCGCCCACCACCGCTATTTCGCGGCGGCGCAAGCGCAGGCATTGCTTCGCCCGCAGGAAGCCAAACGGAAGCGGCTTGAGCGCGTTGGGAAAGCAGGCCACGTCAAGCTGGGCGGCCAGCGTGTTGACCCGCTCCGAGAAGTTGTTGGAGAGCATCACGATCCGAAACCCTCGTTCGCGCGCCCGCGTCACCCAAGCCAAGTGCTCTTGAGCGAGTTCGGTCTGGCGAAAGCCCAGAAGCGTGTTGTCGAGATCCACGATTAGGCCGCGAATTCCGGCCGCCTCGAGCTCCTCGTGAGGAACGTCGTGGAGACGCGGCGCAAAACGATCGGGACCGAGCATGAGGTTTTGCCTTGTACCGGTTATCCCCGGTATCCTCGGGCCTGTCCACACGCCCTCCACCCGGCCGTTCGGGCGCGAGATTTCTCCACCGAATCTTCGCCGGATTGGGCACAGGGCGCTCACAAGGATTTTCGGCGTGACCCCAATATCTTGTGGTAAAGGGCGCGCCAAGCACAATAGGTAATGCTGGCGGCGCCCTAGAAACTATCGAATGCGAACGTGTGTTCGATACAGACGAGGAGCTGCAGATGAAGTTCGCGCGCACCTATTCCGCACCCGGTGACCCTTATTCCGGCGTAAAATTCGAGCCTCGGAGCTCGAAGATCGTCAATCCCGACGGATCGGTGATCTTCGAGGCCTCGGACGTGATGGTGCCGTCGACCTGGAGTCAGGTCGCGGTCGACGTCCTAGCGCAGAAATATTGCCGCAAGGCGGGGGTTCCCAAGGCAACCAAACGGGTCTCCGAAGAGGGCGTGCCGGAGTGGCTGCAGCGCTCGGTCGCGGACGGACCTGCGCTCGACGCGATGTCGCGCGACGAGCAGTTCGGCTCGGAACGCGATGCGCGCCAGGTCTTCAATCGAATGGCCGGCTGCTGGGCGTATTGGGGCTGGAAGCACGGCTATTTCGACTCCGAAGACGACGCGCAAGTCTATTACGACGAGATGTGCGCGATGCTGGCGCGCCAAATCGGCGCGCCGAATTCGCCGCAGTGGTTTAACACCGGTTTGCATTGGGCGTACGGCATTTCGGGCCCCGCGCAGGGGCATTGGTTCGTTGACGCAGCCGACGGCGTCGCCCAGGCGTCGCCAGATACTTTTTCTCACCCGCAAGTTAGCGCTTGCTATATCCTTGGGATCGAAGACGATCTTGTCAACGAAGGGGGCCTCTTCGACGGCGTCATTCGTGAAGCACGCATCTTCAAAGGCGGCAGCGGCAGCGGCGCAAATTTTTCCAAGATCCGCGCGGCCGGCGAAAAACTCACGGGCGGCGGCACGTCCAGCGGGCTGATGTCGTTTCTCAAAGTTTTCGATCGCGCCGCGGGCGCAATAAAGTCCGGCGGTACCACCCGGCGCGCGGCTAAGATGGTGGTGCTCAACGCCGACCACCCGGACATCGAAGAGTTCGTCAATTGGAAAGTTCGCGAAGAACGCAAGGTGGCCGACCTGGTTATCGGCTCTCGGATGTTCGAAAAACACCTCAATGCGATTATCTCGGCCGCGCACGATACTCGCGTCCCCGAGCACGCGCGCCTCGATCCGGCCCTCAACGGTTCGCTGCGCAATGCGATTCGCGAAGCGATCGCCGCCGGCGTTCCGTCGGGCGCGACACAGAGCGCGCTCGACTATGCGCGGCAAGGCTACACGCGCCTCGAGGTCGAGCAGTATGACACCGCATGGGATTCCGAAGCTTACACGACTGTGTCGGGTCAGAATTCGAACAACTCCGTACGCTTGACCAACGGCTTTTTTGAAGCGCTCGATCGCGACGACGACTGGCTCTTGACGGCACGCACGACGGGCGACGTCGTCAAACGTCTCAAAGCCCGCGATTTATGGGAGCAGATAGGCGTAGCGGCGTGGCAATGCGCCGATCCCGGCTTGCAATTCGACGATACGATCCAAGAGTGGCACACCTGTTCGAACGACGAGCGCATCAATGCGACGAATCCGTGTTCCGAATTTGTTTGGGTAGATGACAGTGCGTGCAACCTCGCAAGCCTCAACCTCGTCAAATTCCTCAACGACGACGGCAATTTTGACGCCCAGCGCTTTGCCGATGCAACCCGCACGTGGACGACCACGCTCGAAATTTCCGTAGCGATGGGCCAAATGCCGTCGAAGCGAATCGCCGAGAAAAATCATGGTTATCGCACGCTCGGATTAGGTTATGCCAATCTCGGCACGCTCTTGATGCGCATGGGCTTGCCTTATGACTCCGAAGAGAGCTTCGGTTGGTGCGGCGCGATCAACGCTTTGCAGACTGGCATGGCGTACCGCACCTCAGCGGAAATCGCGCAGAAGCTCGGACCGTTTGCTCGTTTTGAAGCTAATCGCGAGCCGATGTTGCGCGTCATTCGCAATCATCGCCGCGCCGCATACGCAGTCGACTCGAGCGAGTACGAAGGGCTGAGCGTAAAACCGGTCACGCACATGCCGACTCTGTTCACGCAGAAAACGTGGGCGCTCGCAAGGAAAATGTGGGACGAAGCGTTGTCGATCGGCGAGGTAGCCGGATATCGCAATTCGCAGGTCACGGTGACCGCTCCAACCGGTACCATCGGGCTCGTGATGGACTGTGAC
>DASRXM010000050.1:0-35293 GCA_035654155.1 Candidatus Babeliales bacterium | reverse complement strand
CGTTGTGTTATCGATCGATCCCGGGCACGGCGCCGACCGTGCGGGCCTTCGTCCGGGCGACCTGATCGATATCCGAGCTAATCCGCCGGTCGAGCGGTTCTGGCTCTTCGGCCAGCCACCCACGGGGCGCGCCGTCACAGTCGTCGCGCAGCGAGGCTCGCAACGGCACCGATTCACCATCGTCACCCAAAGCGCAAGTCGGCTTCGCCTCCTTCTGCTTGCGCCCATCTGGTTCGGCTTCATCTGGATCGCGCTCTTTGCCGCCGTCATCGCGTGGCGCCGAAGCGACGACCCCCAGATGCGAGCGTTGTGCCTGCTCCTCATCGCGTATGGCTTTTGGGAAACTACGAACCAGCACTACGTCTCATCCGATTGGCTGTGGGTACTCGTAACTGCGGCGTCCGCTAATGTCTTGGGCATGTGCGCAGTTGCGTTCTGGGCCGCCTGCGCGGCCAGCTTTGCGCCGCCTCGCTCAATGCTCCGGCGCGCGGCGCAGTGGTTGTGCTACGCGCTAGTCGCCGCTGCCGTTGCCATTGGCTTGCTGAAAATCGCCGGCATCACTACCTTGAAGGTCGACCCCATCGCGCTCAGCGCGGCTGTTGCGGCGGTACCGTTAGCTGCTGCGTGCCTCGCTGCGACCGCCTGTACGCTCTTTGCTATCGGCGCGACGCAAGGCGCCGAGCGTCAGCGGGCGATTTGGTCGCTGGTTCCCGGGGCAATACTCATCTTCGTCGGGTTCGGAGCCGAGGCGCTGCAGGGCGTCATCAAATCCTACGACCTCGCATGGACCGTTTACTACGTTGCGGCGGCTCTCAACATCCTCACTCCGATGGTGCTCACCTACGTTGCCCTGACTCGCCGCTTGCTGGATATCGGATTCGTCCTCAACCGGGCCGCAATTTTTGCGATTGTCTCGGGGATCTTGATCGCTGCGTTCGTCGTCGTCGAGTGGATCGCAAACGAGTGGCTGAACGCCAATCATACGACGAGCGCCCTCATCGGCGCGATCGCGGCCCTCGCGCTCGGCGTCTCGATGCAATACGTGCACAGGACTGCCGAGCGATTCGTGGATCGCGTGTTCTTTCGCAAGCGCTACGAAGACGAAGCCGCCCTGCGGCGGTTTGCCCATGAGGCCGGCTTCATCACGGAGCGTTCGGTTCTGTTGGAGCGCACCGTCGCAATCGTCAGAGCCTCGACCGGAGCGGATGCGTCGATCCTCCTGCTCGGCAACGGCGCTTCTACCATTGGTGAAAACGATCCGGCACTCGTCGCGCTGCGCGCTTGGCATAAACCCGTCGATCTGGAGTCCTTGACGTCAACCGACCTGCGCGGCCAGTTTGCGTTTCCTCTCGTGGCGCGCGGCGAACTGGTCGGCGCGTTGATTTGCGGCAGCAAGCAAGACAGCGAGGTGTATGCGCCCGATGAGTCCGAGGCACTGCAGCTCGTCGCTGACGGCGTTGGAAGCGCGCTGGGACTGCTCTCCCAAGACGGCGTGCACCAAAATGGCTCGCTTTCGGCGGCTATTGCCGAACTTCGAGCTGCGGTCAAGGACCTTCGCGACCTCAAGACATCTTAGCCTCGCGTTGCCGGCGCGCTGCTTTATGGATGTTCTTCCAGCGCCGTTTGCGCTCGGCGGCCAACGCGACATCCTCGCGGGATGCCAGCCACTCGGCTTCGCGGCGCAGCTTGCGCCATTGCTCGATGCGTTCAACGCTCGCGCCGGATAGCACGGCACATCCCGGCTCGCACGAGTGCGTGCAGTCTGCGAAACGGCAGCCTGCCGATAACTCTCCGACGTCGGCAAAGGCCTGATCGACGTCAGCAGCGCTGGCCCAAGCCGAGAACGCCCGCATTCCGGGCGTGTCGACAATCGCCGCGCCATTGGCAAGCACGAACAGCTGACGAAACGAGGTGGTATGGCGCCCGCGCCCATCCTCGCGAACCGGGCTCGTTACCATCATGTCTTCGCCGGCCAGCCGGTTCAGCAATGTCGACTTCCCGACGCCCGAAGAACCGCACAGCACGAGCGTCGCCCCAGGCGCGAGATAGCCGTTTAACGCCTCGCACCGAGTTCCGTCCAGGGCCGATACCGGGATAACCGGAGCATCGCCGGCAACTGCCCGCAGCGCTTCAACCAAATCGCTCACGTCGCTTCCGGCGTCGCACTTATTCAATACGACGACGGGATCCACGCGGCCGGAACGTAGCGCGATAAGGTATCGCACGATCCGGCGCGGCGAGAATTCCCGCCGCTGCGTCGAGGTAACGATCAATCCGGTCGTCACGTTGGCCGCGACAAACTGCGCCGTCCCGTCGGTTCGCCGGCGCACGACCCAGCTGCGACGCGGCAGAATACCTACGATTCGCCGCGAAGCCGCATCCACGCGGACCTCATCGCCCACCACCGGCCGCTCCGAGCAATGCAGCGTGTAGGGAGCGAGTAATCCCTCGGGCGTCAGTACGCCGAGGGTTGCGCCGCGATCGACCGCGACGCGGTAACACGATTGCAAAGATGACACGTTTGAAAAAACCTCTTCTCAAAAAATGCCAGTGAGAGAGGCGCTGCGAGTTTCGCGAGCTACGAGCTGTTAGGTGAAAACCACCCCCGGAGAACGCGGAACCGAGCGCGGCATGCGTTGAGCGGCAGACATAGGCGTCCTCCTTTCGTGCGCTAGAACGATATCAGAAAAGTAGCGCCCGCGCAAGCATCCATCATTCCTCGACGGCGGACCGCAGACGCGAGAGCGCATCGTCCCACTGCTGCGAAATCCTCGCGAGGTATCGGCGTACGTCGTCCAATCGCTTCGGCTCGAGCCGCCAGATTCGCTCGCGGCCGCGGCGTTCGCTTCGCAACAAACCCGCCTCGTGAAGGGCGTGCAGGTGCTTCGTTACGCCTTGACGCGAAATCGCGGCGCCTTCGGCAAGCTTTGCGATCGATTGCGGGCCGCTTCGGCAAAGCTTCATAACGATCTGGAGGCGCGACTCGTCGCCGAGCGCGGCCAGGATCGGAACGACCTTCACGCTTGCGGCAACAACAGGTACTTCTCGACCAACTGCATTTGGATCGCCCAACCTTGCCCGTTCGCCTCAAACGCCGCCCGACGGCGTTCGACCGGAATCGAGTCGAAGCCCGACTCGACGACGCGCAGGCGCGTTGCGCCGCCATCCGGCTCCAGCGTAAAGGTTACGACCGTCATCGGCTCGTTCGAGTAGTCGACTCCGGGATCGACGGCGAACGGATGCCATCGATATGAAAGCAGGCTCATCGGCTCGACGCGCTCGACGAAAAGCGACAGCTCGAGCCCTGCATGCTTCTGCTGCATCTCGGCGACCGCGGGGTCAACCCGCGTCGGCTTGATGCGTCCCAGCACGGTCGCGCCCGGCAGAAACGCGCCGTCCAACTCTAGGCCGAACCAATCGCCGAACTCGACGGGGTCGGTGATCGCGCGCCAGACCCGTTCCACCGGTGCGCGTAGCAGGACGGTCTTCTCGATTCGATCGGTCGTGGAGCTCATACGCAACCTCCTAGTTGCCTATCACGATACCACGGTCCCGCGTAAATCGCAACCCCGCGGTTGCAGATTTGCGATAACCGCTGCCGCGTTCCTCGCGTTCGCTCTCGGCGGCGGCGCAAGAGCGGTCGCCCCGTCCGATGGCATTCACAAGATCCGGCACGTCATCGTCATCATGCAAGAGAACCGCTCGTTCGATAGCTATTTCGGATCGTTTCCAGGCGCCGACGGAATTCCGATGCGTAACGGCCTCGCGCAAGTCTGCCTTCCCGACCCCGCCGAGAGTACGTGCATCCGCCCGTATCACGATACGAACGACGAGGACACGGGCGGTCCGCACAACGCAAAGGCCGCGGACCTCGATGTGGATGGCGGCAAGATGGACGGCTTCATCGCGGTTATGGATGCCGCAAGCGAGACCGGCGGCTGCCCGACCGATATCCCTACCTGCGTCGTTAAGGGACACGAGCGCAGCGTCATGGGCTACCACGACCAGCGCGAGCTGCCCGTGTATTGGTCTTACGCGCGCAACTTCGTTCTCCAAGACCACCTGTTCGAGCCGGTCGCGTCGTGGAGCTTGCCGGCGCATCTGTACATGGTGTCGGAGTGGGCTGCGACCTGCGCGACCGTCGGCGATCCGATGAGCTGCGAACCGGAACGAACGTATTTTCACGAACAGGATTTACCGCGCGACCTCTTCGATAAAAGCTCGCCGCAAGTAGCCGGGCGGCCGGACTATCCATGGACGGACTTAACGTACTTGCTGCACGCGCACGGCGTGTCGTGGGCGTACTACGTTATGGACGGGTTCGAACCCGACTGCGCGAACGATCAGAGCAGCTGCAGCCTTCGTCCGCAGAGCGCGCGAACGCCAGGGATCTGGAATCCGCTGCCCTCGTTCACCGACGTCAAGCAAGACGGCGAACTCGGTAACGTCAAGGACACCAGCCTTTTCTTTATCGACCTGCGCAGCGGAAAACTGCCGGCTGTCGCTTGGCTAACGGCCGGCAATCGCTACAGCGAACATCCGCCGGCGCTCGTCAGCACCGGCCAAGCTTACGTGGCCGGGATCGTCAATGCGGTGATGCGCAGCAAATATTGGAGCTCGACTGCGATTTTCGTGAGCTGGGACGATTGGGGCGGCTTCTACGATCACGTTGCGCCGCCGAAAGTCAACTTCTTCGGCTACGGATTGCGGGTGCCGGGACTGGTCATCAGCGCGTACGCGCGCAAGGGCTACATCGATCGTCAGACGCTCAGCCACGACGCCTACGTCAAGTTCATCGAAGACGACTTCCTCGGCGGGGCGCGCCTCGATCCGAAGACGGACGGTCGGCCCGATCCACGCGGGAGCGTCCCCGAAAGCGCCTCGCAGCTGGGCGACCTTCGCAACGATTTCGACTTCGCACGGGCTCCTCGGCCGCCGATGATCGTTTCCGGGGGAATCGGACCGCCGTACAAGCCCGGCTATACGGGCCCGCCGTAACCTCTGCGAGAACGTAACGCTGGTGGAAGCTTCTCTAAAGAACGACCCGCGCCCCGCCGCCAGACTCGCTTTGGTTCGCGAACACGTGCATGGGGAGAACGCGCACGATCTCGACGCCATTATGGCGACGTTTGGGGATACGGCGCAATACGACGATGAGCCGTGGAACGAGCATCACACGGGCCGTAACGGCGTGCGTGCGTATTACGAAGGATTGATCCGCAGCGTTCCCGACCTGCAGATCGACGTGCAGCGCGAGCACGTTACGCCCGACCACGTGATCCTCGAAGTCATCATACGCGGTACGCACATCGGCACGTGGCGCGGACTTCCGGGCACCGGACGAACCTTAGCCATACCGCTTTGTGGAATATTTGCGTTCGACGGCAACGACCGGCTTGCGAGCGAACGGATTTATTACGATCGCGGAACCGTGCTGCGGCAGCTCGGCGTTTTTCACGACCCCGAATCGATCGTCGGCCGGTTGACCACCGTGCTGACGCACCCCGTCACCGTGGTGCGTCTCGCCGTTCATCACCTGACGTCGATCGTTCGCTCTCGCCGCTAGAACTAAACGACGCCATCAGTTCGATAGTGTTGCCGGAAGGGTCGCGCACGTAGAGCGAGAGGCTCTTGCCGGCGGGCTCCTCATTGGCCCGTTCTTCTACGATTTCTACGGCCTGCGCAGCCAAGTGCCGGCGAAACGCCGTCTCTTCGCACTTGCCGACGCGCAATGCGATGTGATCTACGTTGCGCCCGCCGGCGACCGGCGGAGCGGCCCAGGCACCCTCGGGCGCCAGGATATCTACCAGATCGAGGTGCGATGCGCCGACGCGAAGCTCGGCCATCGCGTACTTCGGAAACTGCGACTCGAGCCGCGCGCCCAGAGCGTCCTGATAGAAATCGAGCGCCTTATCCATGCCGCTTACCAGGAGCAGCACGTGTTCGATGCCGTCGATCCTGAACGGCGGAGGCGCTGCGCGCATTACGGCAACGCGTCACCGGGAAAACCCCGGCAAGGATAGGCTTCAAAGACCAAGACGCCGGCCTCGACCGCCGGATCGCCGCGCATGATGCTTTCGGTTTCCTGCGGGCCCGCATCGAAGATCCCGACTCCGCGAACGTCGGTATCGTCGCCGAGCGGACACACGATCGAAAGTTTCTTGGCCTCGCGAAGCTCGAAGTTGCGCCGTCCGTGCTCCCAAACGATTTGCGGGGCATCGGATGCGTCCCAGCGCGGTCCCTTTCGCAGGAGCACAACGGTATAGGGTTTCGCTCGCGTGAGCCGCTCGCGCATCATCTCATCAGTTATAGCGCTCATACGGGACAGGATTTTCGACGCTTCGCGCGTGATACCGCCGACATGAAGCGCCTTCGAATTGCCGTCATCGCCGCATCGTTCATCCTCATCCCCCTTGGTGGAAATGCTGCCGGTTCGGGCTCTCCCTCTCAGCAGCTTACGAGTAAGCTGCAATGGCGGAGCATCGGCCCCTATATCGGCGGCCGTTCCGTCGCCGTTGCGGGCGTGCCGAATCAGCCCAACCTGTTCTACTTCGGCGGCGTGGAGGGCGGCGTCTGGAAGAGCGACGACTACGGCTTGACCTGGACGAACATCACCGACGGTAAGATCCCCGGCATCGCCGATTCGATCGGGGCGATCACCGTGGCTCCTTCGAATTCGAACATCATCTACGTGGGCACCGGCGAATCGGACATTCGCGGCGACTTCGACACCGGCGACGGCGTCTACAAGACCACCAACGCTGGAAAGACGTGGTCGTACGCGGGCCTGCGCGAGACCCACACGATCGCCAAGCTCGTAATCGACCCGCGCGATCCGAACCTGGTCTATGCGGCCTCATTGGGGCACGTCTTTAAGCCGGATCCCGAGCGCGGCATCTTCAAGACTACCGACGGCGGCGCGCATTGGACGAAGATCTTCTTCGTCGACGATAAGACGGGCGGCGTCGATCTCGTCATGGATGCTCGCAACCACAACGTGCTCTACGCCGCGATGTGGCAAGCGCAGCGCCAACCTTGGAAGCTCACCAGCGGCGGCCCGGGCAGCGGCTTGTATAAGACCACCGACGGCGGCGCGCACTGGAATAAAATCTCGACAAATCCGGGATTCGCCACCGGCATACTCGGCAAGATCGGCGTCTCCGTCGCGCCGAGCAATCCACGGATCGTCTATGCGATCGTCCAGGCCGGAGACGGCGGCGTCTTCCGGTCCAACGACGCCGGTGCGACGTGGAAGCGGGTCAATTCCGAGTGGAAGCTGCGCCAGCGTGCCTTCTATTACACGGCGATCTTCGTCGATCCAACCAATCCCGACGTCGCCTACGCGCCCAACGTCGACGCACTGTTCAAGACGAAGGACGGAGGAAGAACTTGGAAGGGCTTGACCGGGCCTCACGGCGACAACCACATCGCCTGGATCAACCCGCGCAATCCGAAGATTATTCTCATGGGCGACGACGGCGGCGGAACCGTTTCCGTGGACGGCGGGCTAACCTGGAGCGGCGATCACAATCAGCCGACCGGGCAGTTTTATCACGTCGCAATCGATGACCAGTTCCCGTTTCACGTCTTCGGCGCGGACCAAGACGAAGGCGCGTTTGAGGGTCCCAGCGCCGCCGTCGGCCCCGGCATTGGCCCCGAGCAGTGGCATCCGGTCGCGCTGGGCGAGAGCACGTTCATCGCACCCGATCCCGACGACCACGACGTGACGTTCGGCAGCGGCTACTTCAGCTCGTTCGCGCGACTCAACTACAAAACCGGCGACGAAAAGAACGTCAGCCCGTGGCCGCGTTACATGGCCGGCAATCCGGCAATCGAGACGAAGTACCGTTTCAGTTGGACGCACCCGATCTTCTTCTCGCCGGCGAATCCGCGCGAGCTTTTGGTCGCCGCGCAAGTCGTCTTCTCCAGCTTGGATAAAGGCCAGACCTGGCAGATCATCAGCCCCGATCTGACCCGCAACGATCCCAGCACCGAGAGCACTTCCGGCGGACCGGTTTACCCCGATCAAACCGGCGCGGAAACGTTCCCCGACATCGCGTCGCTGGCCGTTTCTCCGCTCGATGCCAACGTTTTATGGGCCGGTTCGGCCGACGGCCTCGTACACGTCACTACCGATCACGGCGCGCATTGGACGCTGGTCACGCCCCCACAGCTCCCGCAGTGGGCGCAGATCAGCTCGATCGAACCCTCGCATACCGAAAAGGGAACGGCGTATCTCACCGCCTCGCGCTACATGTGGGACGACTATCATCCCTATGTGTACGAAACGGCCGACTACGGGGCGCACTGGACAACCATCACCAACGGCTTGCCGGCGGATCAGTACGCCTTTGTCGTTCGCCAAGATCCGCGCGAGCCGCGGCTGCTCTTTACGGGAACGCGCAGCACGGTATACGTCAGCCTCGACGGCGGAAATCAGTGGCAGCCGCTGACGCTCAATTTACCAGGCGTCCAGGTTCGCGATCTCGCGATCGACACGCGTGAAGGCGAGCTGGTGGCGGCAACGCACGGCCGCGCGTTTTGGATCGTTGACAACATCGCGCTGCTCGAGCAACTTGCTCGCCAAACGTCGCTCTCGACGGCAAACCTGCAGCTCTTCGCTCCGGAGACGGCCTGGATAACCAACGCCTACGGCGGACCGACGTTCTTCTCGCCGCCCAACACCGGGGATAATCCGGCCTATGGGGCCGCGGTGTTCTTCAACCTGCCGCCGAGCTACAACGCAAGCACTCCGGCCACTCTCTCGTTTCTCGACGCAAACGGTGCGACGATTCGAAGCTTTTCGCTCCACCTCAAGCCGAAGCACGAGCACAAACTCACGCCCGAGCAAGAAGAGAAGCTCGACGCGAATCAGCAGCGACAGCACGAACTGGACGAATCTACCGCAGTCGAACCGGGCATCAATCACTTTCAATGGGACCTGAAATACTCGCCGGCCTACGACTATCCGGGTTTTAAAACGGTTCCCACCGACGATTGGCCCGATATCGGCGACGGACCGACGATCGTGCCGGGCGCCTACACCGTCGTGCTGCAAGACGGTTCGCAGCGGCTCCAGGCGCCGCTGAAGGTCGAGCTCGATCCGCGCATCCATCCCGCGCCGGGTGAGCTGCAAGCGCGCTTGGCGCTCGAGATGGAGCTGCTCGGCTCGATCGACCGGCTCGACCGCGCGATTGCGGCGGCGCTGAGCGCGCGCAACCGGGCGCCGGCGGCGCAACGCGCGCAGATCGACGACCAAATCGCTTCGCTGACGCTGCTCGGGGTGAGCTCGAGCGAGTACGACGTCGTCCATCCGACCAAGATTCGCGAACAACTCGCCTTCTTGATGAACTCGCTTGAAGCGGCCTATGCAAAGCCGACCGCGGCAGAGTATGCCGCGGCCAAGGATCTCGAAGCGCTCGCGAGCGCGGGCGAAACGCGGTTAGCGGCGTTAGCCCACAACTAACGCGTCATCATTAGCGTGTCATCCTGAGCGGAGGCGCGAAGCGAAGCGGAGCGCCGAAGTCGAAGGACCGCTTGAACGGAGCCAGCGAAAAACTCGATTATCGAGCCGTCCTTCGACTGCGCTCCCTGCGGTCGCTCCGCTCAGGATGACACTCTGGAGCTTCGCACCTTGGCTCAGGATAACACTGCTGTTACGCAGTGCCGAGCCGAACAGGTCACGAGAAGCAGTAGGAATCCGACGAAGCATCGCCGCCCTGCAGGCGGACCTGGTGCGCGCGATGCCCGGGATCGAATTCGACGAAGAACTTCGGATCGAACGCGATTGTGCCGTCACCGCCCACGTCGAGCTTAACCATCCAGCTTCCAACGCCGTCGGGGTAGAACTGATCGTCCCACGCGCGATAGAGCGAGTTGGTGAAGTACACGCGCTTCCCGTCGCGGCTGATCTCGACCATTTGCGGTCCGCCGGCCAGCGGCTTCGAGGCATTGCTCGGATGCGGCGCGCGCCGAACGATGCCGCCGATGCGCACCGATCCGACGAGCTTGGGATTGAAAGGATCGCTGACGTCGTACTGGCGCATTTCTCCCGTTCCCCAGCACGACGCGTAAAGGTAGCGGTCGTCGACGGACAGGTCGATGTCGCTCAGCAGCGGCGGAACGGCCGAGAAGCCTTTGAGCAAGTCGGGCAACTGTGACGGGTCGGCGGGCTCGGCCGGAATCTCGATGACCTTTTTGACGTCCCACTTGCCGTTTTCACGATGCCACAGCCAAATCGAGCTGGAAAGATCTTTCAGCGAAACCACGACGCCCGCGAAGCCGTACGTGTTCGCCGGGTCGTGCGCCGGGCGAAGCTCGAGCACCATCTGCTGTTCGGCGCCGAGATCGAACGCCTCGATGTGGCGCCGCTTCCGCAAATCCCAAAAGTGGAGTTGATGACCGTATTTGCCTTCCAGCAGAAGGCTGGGGTTGAGGCCTGCCTCGATCATGTTCGGCGTGCCCCATTCGCTGGTGATCATCACATCGTGCATGAGATGCCACCAGAAATCGTAGGCCAGATATTGCGGTCCACGATCGGCTTCCCACCGGCCAATGATGTCGAAACTGTCGCAGTCCAGCATAAAAATTCCGCCCGGACCATCGCCGTCGGCATTACCCAGCGCGCTCACGTAGATCGCATCGGGACCGCAGTGAACCGTGTGCGGCCGCGAATAACCGGTGCGCGCGATTATTTCCTCGGGCTCGATGACGCGCACGATCCGGGGCTGGGCCGGATCCGGCTTGGTGTCCAAGATGTGAATCCGTGACGAGCGCAGGCCCGGAACGATAAGATACCGGCGCTCGACGTGCGGACGCGGCGCGAACGGACAGAGCGCGGCGCTGCACGCGTTCCATCCGAAATGATGGAGCTCGTCGCCGGTGTTCGGTAACTCGACTCGGCCCAGCTCGCGAGCGTAGGTCCCCGAAGCTTTGTCGGCGCCAACGGCGGCGAGCGCGTCGGCCGATCCGCTCCCCGTCGCGCTGAGCAGCGCGACGTAGGCAAGCGTCTCGGCAGGGGCTTTGATCGCGTCCTTCGGGGACGCGTAGAACGTCGGATCTGGTTTTAACAGCATAGTCCGGTGACTTAGGTCATAAAAGCGACAATCCCGCTCAAGATTAAGGCGACCCCCCAAATCACGTCGACGTTGACCCAGGCCCGGCGCAAGAAGCTTACGCCGACCCACCGGTAGACGACGAGAGCTACGGCCGTCATCGCTGCGAGGTAGCCGGCGGTGTGCACGATCACCATGAGCGCACCGGTTGCAACGGTCTCGTGCGCCGGAGCCGCCGGCATCGGCATCGCCATCCGATGCGCCACGGAAGACGCCGCCGTCACGAACGGCAGCAGCATGAGACCGGCACCGTGAGCCGCCGACATCAGAAACCCCCATAAGGCCAGACCCCAGAAGCCGACGCGCACCCCAACCCAGCGTGGATGCCGCGCTCTGATTAGACGGTAGGCTCCGAACGCCAGAAGTATGCTTGCGGCGACGTCACGCACCAGGGCGTGCGGAAACGCCGCCACGGCTGCAACCGCGATCGTGACGACCACCGCAACGGAGACGAAATGGCCCAGCGCCAGCGGAACGATCGCGCGCAGCACGGCCGCAGTGCTGCGATCTTGCAATCCAAGCGCGACAGCGAACAGCCATCCCATGCCGGGGTTGACGCCGTGGTAGCACCCGAGAAGAAAGAGACCTAGCCACAGATAATAATGACCGAAGTTGCTTGCGCCCATCACCCGTTCCGGAGGTTCACCGTCTTAACTATGCGCCTCTCGCTTCGTGCTTCATACGCGGCGGCGCTGGCCGCACTGGTGGCCGCGTGCGGGCAGCAGCCCGCGGCGCTTCCGGCACCCGCGTTCGCCCCTGCGGCAGCGAACGTCGCCCCGCCCAAGTGCAAAGGCCAACAGGATAACAAGAAACGCGCCTCGCTGAAGGTAACGCTTTCAACCAAGGGCGGATCGCTCTGCGTTCCGGCGTTTGGCGGATTCGGCGGATCGATCGAATACCCGAAGGTCGAGCGATCCGTCGTATTAACCATTCGCACGAGCACCAGCAACATCTACGACGAGCCGTTGCTTGGCACCGGAACGCCAATCCTGTATCTGAACCTGCACTTTCGCGCCGGAACTCATTTCGAAGGTAGCGTGAAATCCGAGGGCGGCGTGCAGTCTGCGCAGATCGAGCCCGGCCAACCGTACACGTCGTACGGAGAGGTTACGGTGGGGCATCTCGCGCTGATGTTTCCGCCGTGCTACTCGAATGCGATGAGCGGACCGTACGGCGGCCTTATTCCGAACATCGGAAGTATGCTCCGTAACACAACGATCACGGGGGCGGGTTACGGGGTTTTAGAAATTTATTCCGGTGCGCAAGTTTCTCAAGAATGCTAGCACCTTAAGCTTAGGAGGTTTGCCATGTTGACTCTGCGTCTGTCACAGCCCGGCTTGCTCGCCGCGCTGGCAGCCGGATTTCTTGCAGGCTGCGCGCAGAACGCGGCCATCCCCGCATCGCCCTTCGCGTCCGCCGGCGGCAGCGCGGAACGGACAGCGTTGCCGAATGCGACGGTGCCAAAATGCAAAGGCCAGAAAGATACGAAACAGTATGCATCGCTGACGGTAACGCTCTCGACCGAGGGCGGGTCGTTCTGCATCCCGGAGTTCGGCGGCTTCGGCGGCAGCGTCGAATACCCGAGCGTCGATCCATCCGTAAAGCTTACGGAGAAGAGCAGCACGACCGATTACGCCAAGCTGCCCCAGCTTGGTTCCGGCACGGCCATCTTTTACTTGCAACTCGCAATTTCGGGCTCAACCGCGTTCGGAACAAACCTCAAAGCCGGAGGCGGCCTCACTGCCAAGCAGATCGTCGCGGGCAAAACCTACACGGCTTTCGGAGAAGCCACGATCGAATCGATCACCGTGAAATTCACGCCGTGCTACGCGGTTGCCACCAAGGGCAAGTACGGCGGGGTGATCGGTGGCATCGGAACGCTTTTAAAAGGTCAAATCGTTCCGGCGGCGGCGACCGGTTTCATCGAAATTTACTCCGGCAAACAAGCCAGTTCGGAATGCTAGGCGCCCAGCGCAACCGCTGGGGGTAGCACGCTTCCGGCAAGATTGAGCGGATCGTAAGCCCCCAGCGTTATCGGCTCGGCGTCGGAAGCGCTACGGCGCGCCGCTCGCAAGGCATCGACCGCCTCCGGCAGGGCAAACTGTTCGCCGACGAAGCCCGCGACGAAGCGTCCGCCGCGGATCTCGCCGCGCGCTTCCATGCGCCGAAAAACGAGCAGCAGCTCGCGCCATGGCGGCGCCAGGTTTTCTCGCGCGATCACATCGCGAAAGACGACGCCCCAACGCGCGAGCAAACGCCGAGCGAAGGCCTCGCGATCGACGCGTTCGGCTGCCGCATGGAGCAACGTCCAGCGTCCGCTCGTCGAACGCGGGCGCGCCCGCAAGCCCTTCTCACCGAGCCGGCGCTTCGCGTCGCTGAGCGAACGAAGCGCGTCGAATCCGTCGGCCGTCACCAATCCCGCCGCGACCAGCTGCCAGAGCGCCTCTTCCACTTCGCTGGGTAGCCGTTTGGTCGCGCGAGCTATCTCCGCAAAGAACGGCGTCCTTAAAATTTCGAGTTGTTCGAGCACGTCGCGTGCCGCCGGCGTCAGCGCCGCGCAGTCGTTCTCGCGCCGCACGATCAGCTCTTCGGCATTAGCGCGCAAGAACAGCGCGATCGGCGCCAGTCGCGTCGGCCGCACGCGGCTGCGGGTTTCGGATGGTCCGGGCTCGAGCGCCGGGTGCGGCGAGAGCCGCCCCCACATCACTTCGCCCGAATAACAGAGCCGATCCAATAGCTCCGGACGATAGCCGGCCACGCGCACGGGCAGAATCTGCGTCTCCCATGCAAACGCCGGAATCTCATAGCCTTCGAGCTGCCGCACGATTTGCAGCGTTCCGTCGATTCCGTGCAGACGCGATGCCGGCGCGACGTGCTGCCAGCGATGCAAAAAGGTGACGTACGCCGCCGCGGTGACCGGTTCGATTTCGCGGCGCAGCGTCCCAATCGTCAGACGGTGAATGCGCGCCAGCACGCGGCGATTGCACCATTCCTCGGGAACGTTGGCGGCCGAGAACGATCCGCGCAAGACTTGGCCTTGGGCTTCCAGGCGAATCAACGCTGCTTGGATGGCGTCGCTGGGGAAGCTCAGGCGTCGCGCCATCTGTTCCACGCTCAACGGTCCGCTGCACTCGAGCCAGCCACGCAAAACTTCGGTAATCGCCTCGTCGCGTGCTTGCGGGTCGTCGCCGTACGCCGCATGCGCTAGTTCCGAGCGCTCGGCGCACGTCCAAACTTCTCGAGGTCCTTCGACTCCGCTCCCTACAGTCGCTCCGCTCAGGATGACACTGCGGTTGTTGGCCAAGAGCTCCTCGAACCAGTGCGACCACTGCGGAACCGGCGGCAGCACGATCAGCGAAGAGAGCGCGTCGTGCAGCTCGTCGGCGTCGCGTACGACGGGCCAAGATTCCGCGGCGACTTGGGCGATCGCGGCCGGGTCGAGAATTCCTGCGCCGTCGACGTCGTCTCGGAGCGTTCGGCGCAACTGAACGGCCCTGGCGCGGCGTTCCTCAAGCGGGGCGTCGTCCAGATACGCGTATGGGTTGGCGTTGAGGATCTCGTGGCAGAACGGCGACGGCTCCGGCGTGTCGATCGCGACGGTCCGGATCGCTCCCGATTCGACGGCGCGCAGTATGCCGAGCAGTCCATCGAGATCCATGGCCTCGTGCAGACAGTTGCCGATCGTTTCGCGCACGAGGACGTGGTCGGGTACCCGAATCGGTCCGGTGAGATTCTCGGGACAGGCCGCCTGGTCGGGAAAGACGGCGGCGAGCAGATCGTCGGCGCACATCCGCAGCAGCTGCGGCGGAACCTTGCGACCGCCGCTGAAGCGAAGAATTGCCAGCGCCCGCGCGGCGTTCCATCGCCACCGCGCGCCAAACATCGGCGCGGGAAGCAGCGCTTGCGTCAGCGTCTGCTCCGCGCTCGCCGACTTCACGAACTCAAAAACGATCTCCAGCGGGAACGCATGCTGATCGCTCAACGAAAGCACGAAGCCGTTGTCGGTTGCCGCGGCTTGCAGCTCGAGGTTGAACGACCGGCAGAACTTCTTGCGCAGCGCGAGCCCCCACGCGCGGTTGATCCGCGCGCCAAAGGGGGTGTGCAGGATGAGCTGCATCCCGCCGCCTTCGTCGAAGAAGCGTTCGGCGACAATCGTTTCCTCGCTGGGAACGACGCCGAGAACGGCTTTGCCGGCCCTAACGTAACGAACGGCCTGCTCGGCGCCGGCGCGATCGAGCGCGCACTCTGTTTCGAGCCACGCGCACGCGTCTTCGTCGTCGCGGCGGTCGTCAATCGCGCGGCGAACGGCGCATACCTCCCGCGATAGCTCGATGGTGCGCCCTAGGCCCTCGCCGTTCCAAAAAGGAATCGATGGCGGCGCGCCGTGCGCGTCTTCGACCCGCACCACTCCGGCCTCGACGCGCCGGATTTTCCACGAATTGGTCCCGAGCAAGAAAATATCGCCGGCCATGCTCTCGATCGCGAAATCTTCATCCAACGTGCCGACGACCTGACCGTCGGGCTCGACGATCACCCGGTAGTTGGCCGTATCGGGAATCGCGCCGCCGCACGTGATCGCCGCGAGTCGCGCGCCGCGCCGCGCGCGAAGCCGTCCGTTGACGCGATCGAAATGCAAGAACGTTCCGCTGCGGCCGCGCGAGGTTGCCACGCCGTCGGCCAACATCGACAAAACGTCCTCGAAGTCTTTGCGTTCGAGATCGCGGTACGGGTATGCGCGGCGCACCATCGCATAGAGCTCGTCGGCGCCCCATTCGTGCTGCGCACAGGCCGCGACCAGCTGCTGTGCGAGAATGTCGAGCGGCGCCGCCGGTATCGTTAGCGCGTCGAGCGCACCGCAGCGAATCGCGCGAACGAGTGCCGCGCATTCGAGCAACTCGTCGCGCGTCGTGACGTAGAATATTCCCTTGGGCATCGCGCCGACCCAATGTCCCGAGCGGCCGATCCGCTGCAGGGCGACTGCGATCGCGCGCGGCGAGCCCAATTGGATGACGAGATCGACCGAACCGATGTCGATGCCCAATTCCAGCGAGGCCGTCGCAACGACCACGCGCAACTCACCGCCGCGCAGCCGCCGCTCCACGTCGAATCGGATTTCGCGCGCCAAGCTGCCGTGATGCGGCATCACGACTCCTTCGCCAAGCCGCTCGTTCAACGCAAAGGCCACGCGCTCGCTCATCCGTCGCGTTCCCACGAAGATGAGCGTGGTGCGGTGCGCCGTCACCTCTTGCGCAACGCGGTCGTAGATCTCCGACCACATCTCCTTGCTGGCGACCGGACCCAGCTCGTCGGAAGGAACTTCGACCGAGATCTCCATCGCGCGGCGATGGCCGACGTTCACGAGATGCGCGCGCGGGCTCAAGAAACGGCCCACTTCTTCCAAGGGCCGCACCGTCGCCGAAAGTCCGATCCGCTGCGGTTTCGTCCCGTTTTCACGCGCGACGAGGTCGTCGAGGCGCGCCAACGTCAGCGCAAGATGCGATCCCCGCTTGTTGCCGGCCATGGCGTGAATCTCGTCGACGACCACCGTTGTGACCCCGGCGAAGAGCCGGCGAGATCTTTCCGCCGTCAGCAGGATGAAGAGCGATTCGGGCGTCGTCACCAGAACGTGGGGCGGGTTGCGCAACATCTGCGCGCGTTGAGAAGGCGTAGTATCGCCGGTCCGCACCGCGGTGCGGATCTGCCCCAGCGGCACGCCCTGTTTACGAGCTAATCCAACAATTTGCGAAAGCGGCTTCTCGAGGTTCTCGCGGACGTCGTTGGTCAAAGCCTTGAGCGGTGATACGTAGACGACGAGCGTTGCGCCGGGAAGATCGTTCGAGGCGGCGCGTCGCACGAGATCGTCGAGCGCAAGGGTGAATGCCGCAAGGGTTTTTCCGGAGCCGGTCGGCGCCGAAATGAGCACGTCGTCGCCCGCACGAATCGCAGGCCACCCGCGAGCTTGCGGTTCGGTTGGAGTGCCGAAGGCCGAAAAGAACCATTCGCGCACCAGCGGATGCAGCGGGCCGAGCATTTTCGCGCTACGGTTCCACGCGGGCATCGCCGCATCCGTGCCCGAACCCGAGGCAAATGCTTAGCATCCTTCTGGCCGCATCGGTTCTGCAAATCGGCGACATGGCGCGCATCGTGGATCTCGAGGAGCCTGCCATTACTGCTGATGGAACACGCGTCGCACTGGTAGCGGTTACACAGGACGCGCCCCGAGCCCGGTACGTCAACAGCCTGACGATCGTGGACGTTCGTTCCGGGCGGATTCGGACGTTAGTCCGCGGCCGCGACGTGGCGGTTCCGCGCTGGTCGCGCCAAGGCGACGCGCTCGCATACCTCGCCGAGGCGACCTCGGGAGCCCGCCAGCTCTTCGTCCTCCGCGGCGACGGCCGGACGCAGCAGTTGACGCGCGCCCCGGGCGACGTCATCGACATGGCCTGGAGTCCCGACGGGCGGACGATCGCCTATGTCGCGGCGGATCCGCAGCCGGCCTCGACGTTTTTCTTTGCAGAGGACAACGATTATACCGCCACGGCGCTGACGCCGCCGGATCATCTTTGGATCGTTCCGGCAGGCGGCGGAGCAGCGCGTCGTCTGACCAGCGGCGCTTGGACGATCGCTCCGACCGATCCCGGCGGAATATTCTCGCCTCAGATCGCTTGGACACCCGACGGCAAGCGTATTGCCTACACCCGAATCGAGAATACCTTTAGCGGCGACAGCGAGTATTCAACGCTTTGGCAAGTGGACGTCACTTCGCGCACGAGCGCGAAACTCACCGCGAACGGCGCGTTTGAATTGAGCCCGGCATATTCGCCGGACGGATCGCATCTGAGCTACTGGTATCCGCGCGGCAGCGATTTTAACGCGGAAAACACCGTACGAATCATGACCGGCGAGCGCGACGCGCAGCTCGCGCCCGCCCTCGATCGTAACGTCGCAGGCACGCTGTGGTATCCCGACGGGCGTCACCTCTTCGTTTGCGCCACCGACGCCACCGCGAACCGGGTCTGGAACGTCGATCTCTCTGGAGCCTGGGCACCGATCGCGCTTGGAGACGTGCATCCCGTCTGCGATCCGTACTCGAGCGCGACCTTCGACTCCGGAGTCGCCGGCGACATCGCGCGCGACGGATCGATCGCCTTCATCGGAACCAGCGCCGGCAGCGCGCGCGAACTCTACTATCTGCCCGCGCGCGCAGCTACACCGCGGCAGCTGACGCACTTCAACGATTTTCTGCGTGGAATTGCGATCGGCGACATGCGCGAGCTCGATTGGACCGGCCCCGACGGATTCGCGGAGGACGGGGTGGTGACTTGGCCGCCGTCACACGATGCCGCAAAGAAATACCCCGTCGTCTTGCTCATCCACGGCGGCCCGGGGCTCTCGAGCACGCGCGATTTCGTCTACGAGCAATGGCCGCTGGCACAGATGATCGCCTCGCGCGGTTACGTGGTCTTACAGCCAAACTATCGCGGCAGCGACAACCTCGGCAACGCCTACATGCTCGGGATCGTGCGCAATACGGTCGCAGGACCCAGCGCTGACATTCTTGCCGGACTGGCTACGCTCGAGCAACGGGCTGACGTCGACGCCTCGCGCGTCGCCGTTTGCGGCTGGTCGTACGGGGGCGAGCTAACGTCGTGGCTGATCGGTCACGATCACCGCTGGCGCGCCGCAGTCTCGGGCGCTGCGGTCAACAGCGAGTTCACCGAATACGACGCCTCGACGTCTAACGTTCAGGATCGATATCCGCTCGGGACGTCGCCGTATACCGGAGACGGCTGGCGAATCTACAGCGACAACTCGCCGATCACGTACTACGCGCAAATCACCACGCCGACCCTGATCTGGGCGACGACGCTCGACCCCGTCGTCCCGATTACCCAGTCCTACGCGTTATATCACGCGCTGCGTGACAATCGGGTTCCGGTGCGCTTCGCGGTTTTTCCGGCCTCAACGCACGGTCCGGCCGACCCTCGTCAGACGGCCGAGCTCACCCGTCTTTGGCTGAACTGGCTCGACGACCACCTGCGTTGACCCGCGAGCTCATCCATTTACCCGAATAAAGCGTTTCAATGGATATGAAACGCTACGCCGCCGCCTTGGTCCTACTCGCACTCTGCCTGGGCACCGGTATGCCGACGCAGGCAACCACGACCACGCAGCGCGTGGTGCTTGCCGGCGGCTGTTTTTGGGGAATGCAGCTGGTCTTTGAGTCGCTGCGAGGCGTCGATCGAGCGGTGGCCGGCTACGCAGGCGGCAGCGCCGATACGGCCCAGTATGAAACGGTCAGCACCGGCGCGACCGGGCACGCCGAGTCGGTTGAAGTAACCTACGATCCAGCCGTGATTTCGTTTAAGCAGCTGCTCGAGGTGTATTTCCTGGTGGCGCACGACCCAACGCAGCTCAATCGCCAAGGTCCCGACGAAGGCACCCAATACCGCTCGGAAATTTTCTACACGTCGGCCCAACAGCAATCCGAAGCGCTGGCTTATATCGCGCATTTAACGCAGGAACACGCCTATTCGTCAAAGATCGTCACGATCGTGGCGCCGCTGCGCGGCTTCTATCCGGCCGAAGGCTATCATCAGGATTTCGCGGTGCACAATCCGGATAATCCCTACATCGTGATCAACGACTTGCCTAAGCTGCGCAAGCTGCGTCAACAGTTTCCACAGATGGTCAAAGCCAACGCTCCGTTCGGAAGCTAAGCCCTGCTAAGCCGGAGCGTCGGCGGCGTGGTCCGCATAGGTGCGTGGATCGAAATACCAATCCGGCAGTGAGGCCGGAAACGTGATATCCGTAAAATCGTAATCCACCGTCGCGTCGCGGCCCAGATACTCGGCGTCGCTTTCGTAGGTCGGAGTTCCGTGGATGTGGGTCACGATCGGCATATTGTTCATCCAGCTCAGCGTGACCGTGAACAGCATCGGGTAGACGTGATGACCGCTGTCCTCTTCGTACAGCTTGTCGGTCGCGACGACTTCCTTTAGCTCCAGGGTCTTTGCGTCCACATAAAGCTCGCGTAGACGGTTGCGGTCCGGATCGCGCCGCGGAAGCAGGCTGACGTGAATGAGGTCGCCCTCATTGGCGATGCGCGTGACTCGATAATCGAACTCTCCCAGCACGGTTACGCTCGCGATGGTTGGGGGGAGGCTTCCCGAAGGCTCGGGTGTCGGCACGAATTCGCGCGGATTATTATGCGGATGGGCCGGTGCCGGCTCGAAGAGGTCGGCGGTCGGCGGCCCCGGATCCCACGGCTCGTTGAACGACGGTCGTAGAAACTCGAGCGTTCCGCGCGAGGAACCGCGATACACGCGCCGGCCGAGCGCAGCCCGATCGACGGTTCTGCACCAAATGTGATATGTGTAGCTGTTGAGCAGATCCGGATATCCATCGTCGAGCGTTTGCTTGCGAATCAGCGTGTAAGTGAGGAACGGCGGCGGCGGACGATGCGAGCGGAATTGCCGCCGGATCAAATAGAGCAAGCGCTCCGG
Organism: Candidatus Babeliales bacterium; assembly: GCA_035654155.1. GTDB lineage: Bacteria > Vulcanimicrobiota > Vulcanimicrobiia > Vulcanimicrobiales > Vulcanimicrobiaceae > Cybelea. The sequence goes on along the minus strand of DASRXM010000050.1, from coordinate 14,673 downwards.
CGACGGCAGCGGAATAGGCGTCGCCGTCGGGTCGGTGCGCGCGGGCGACGGCGTTCGCCACGGCGGCGCGTTGCCGGCATGCGTCGGCTGCGCGGCGACAACGACCGCAAGCAATACGAGCGCAGCAATGAGCGCGGACTTCACGCTGCTTTGTTGTTACGCCGCCCCGAAGGCTCCTACCGCGGCGCCATCCGAATCGCGCCGTCCAAGCGAATTACTTCGCCGTTGAGCATTTGATTCTCGACGATGTGGCGCGCGAGCAGGGCGTATTCGGCCGGCCGTCCGAGGCGCGACGGAAAAGGCACTTGCTTGCCCAGCGATTCGCGCGCGGCCTCGGGAAGCCCGGCAAGCATCGGCGTATCGAAGATGCCCGGAGCGATGCTCGCAACGCGGATTTGATGTTGCGCGAATTCGCGCGCAACCGGCAGCGTCAAACCGACGACGCCTCCTTTTGAGGCGGAGTAGGCGGCTTGCCCGATCTGGCCATCGTAAGCGGCAACCGAAGCCGTGCACACGATGACGCCGCGGTCTTCGCCGGGTTCGACCGGGCGCTCGATCATCTTGGCGGCCGCCAATCGGATGACGTTGAACGTTCCGATCAAATTTACGCCGATCACTTTGCTGAAATGATCGAGCGGTTGCGGCCCGTCACGGCCGATCACGCGCTCGGCGGTGGCTATGCCGGCGCAGTTGATGGCGCCGTGCAGCGCGCCGAATCGTTGCGCTGCCAGGTTGACCGCGCTTTGCACCTGCGCGGCATCGGTGACGTCGGTCCGCGCAAATGCGGCGCGTTCGCCGAGCTCTCGCGCGAGGTCCTTGCCGCGCTCGCTTACGTCGCAAATGAGCACGTTGGCGCCGCATCGCGAGAATTCGGCGGCGCAGGCCGCGCCCAGACCGGAGCTGCCTCCGCTAATGAGAAACGTTCGCCCTTCTAACTGCATTGGGCGGTGCTACATCCTTACGAGGGCGATATCCTGGAATGACGAATGGGTTCGCGGGTGTCTCGATGGCTCGTGCTCGTTGCATTCGCGGTGCTCGCCGCGGCTGCCGGCTGGTGGCTGCTGCGTCCGCTGCCGCATCCAACGGTGCGAATCGTACGGCTGCCGCCGACGCCCGTCGTAACCCCGGCTCCGGTACCAACCGCGCGGGAGACCATCGCTCCTACGCAGTCGCCGAGCCCCGTCCCGAAAAACTCCTCGCTCGTTACCGCAAACCCAAACGGCGTGAAACTGGCGCTGATCGTGGACGACTGCGGTCAGTGGATCGATACCGAGCGCGGGTTTGTCGCGCTTCAGATTCCGCTGACGCTCTCGGTGCTGCCCGACGTTCCCTATACGGCCGAAATTTCGCGCGAGGCGGCCGATGCCGGCAAGGGCGTCATGCTGCACCTGCCGATGGAAACGCTCTCCGGACTCAATCCGGGCCCGGGAAAAGTTACAACGGAGATGTCCGATCCGCAGATCGTCGCCCAAGTCGAAAGCGATCTCGATCAAATACCACGGGCGCGCGGCGTGAACAATCACGAGGGCAGCAAAGCGACGGCTGACGAGCGCGTGATGCGGGCGGTCATCGGCGTCCTCGCGCAGCGCGGCGACTTTTTCATCGATTCTCGTACGAATCCAGCTTCGGTCGGCGAACAAACGGCGCAGGCTTTAGGAGTTCCTACCGCCGGACGCGACGTTTTTCTGGACAACCGCGCCGACGTCGCGTACAGCGAAGCCCAACTCCTGCAAGCCGCCGCAATTGCGCGGGAAAAGGGCAGCGCGATCGCGATCGGCCATCCGCGACCGACCACGCTTGCCGCCGTGCGAGCCATGATACCGCGCTTGGAAGCCTCCGGGATACAGTTCGTTCTGGTCGAGGACCTCGTCGCAACCAACGGTCGCTGAGGCGGGGTAAGATGTGCAAAAAGGGGGAGTCGTGAGCGTTGCATTTTACGGCGCCGGAATGCTCGGCTCCGCAATGATACGGGCGATGCTCGAGCGCGGCGTCACCGTGCACGTGTGGAACCGGACGCATGCGAAGGCACAAGCGCTCGAACCGTTCGGCGCGGTTGCATTCGACGACGCGGCCGAGGCGGCTCGCGGCGCGGATCGCATACATCTTTGCTTGAGCGACGATGCAAGCGTTGACGCCGTCATCGACGCCGCGCTTAGTGGCATCGCGCCCGAAGCGCCGATCGTCGATCATTCGACGGTGCTGCCGCAGCGCGTCGCCCAGCGCACCCAGCGGCTCGCCGAGGCGGGATACGAGTTCGTCCACGCGCCGGTTTTCATGGGGCCGCCGATGGCGGCGCAAGCCACGGGCGTGATGATGGTTTCCGGCGAGGGTGCGATCGTCATTCGCGTTCGCGACGCTCTTGAAGCGATGTGCAGCGATCTTCGCTACCTCGGCGAGCGCCCCGAAGCCGCGGCGATCTACAAGCTCTTGGGCAACGCGATGATTCTTGCAATCGTCGGCGGCCTTAACGATTTCATGCGCATTGCCGAGGAACAGGCGCTCTCGCGCGAACAAGCTTACGCGCTGTTCGAGTTTTACGATCCGTGCGGCCAGATTCGAGGTCGCGGAAAGCGCATGGTTGCGCAAGATTACCAGCCGGTCTGGACGCTCGACATGGCGCACAAAGACGCGCTCCTGATACAGGCCGCGGCCCATCACGAACGCCTCCCCGTCATCGATGCGATGGAGGCGCTGCTGCGCGACGTTTCCGCCCGCGGCTTGGGCGATTTGGACCTTGGCGCGGTCGCCGCTCGCTCGTGAAGGCGCTGCAGATCGACGAATTCGGCCCGCTGGAGAATCTGCGAATCCGCGACGTTCCGGATCCGCCGTTACCGCGGGATTGCGTTCGCATTCGAGTAGAAGCCGCCGGCGTCAATCCCAGCGACGCCGGCGTAGCATTGGGACGATTTCCTCAGACGACGCTGCCGCGAATCTTGGGGCGCGATTTTGCCGGTACGATCGTCGAAGGCCCCCGCGAGTTTTTGAATATGCCGGTGTGGGGTTCGGGCGGCGGGGAGCTCGGCATGACGCGCGACGGCTCGCACGCAGAACAGCTCGTGCTTCCGGTGATTGCCGCAATCCGGCGACCGTCGCATCTCTCGCCTGAATCGGCTGCGGTCGTAGGCGTTCCATACGTCACGGCGTGGTCCGCGCTCGTCGAACTTGCGGGTTTTAAAGCAAACGAAACGGTCGTAGTGTCGGGCGCGGCAGGCGCCGTCGGATCGGCTGCGGTTGCGCTAGCGTCTGCGCTCGGCGGCCGAGCGATCGCCCTGGTGCGATCGGCCGACAATCTCGCACCGCTGGAGAAGCTCGCGCCCGCGGCAATCCTGCGATCCGGTAGCGATGACGTGCCGCAAGCCGTTCGCGAGCTTACATCGGGACGCGGCGCCGAGGTAGCGCTCAATGCGGTCGGTGCGCCGGTTTTTGGGCCGCTTTTCGACGCGCTGGCAAAGGGCGGTCGCATGGTCGTATTTTCCGCGCGCGGCGGACGCGAGGCGCATCTCGATTTGTTCGCGCTTTATCGCCGAGAGTTGCAACTATTCGGTCTCGATACCGCCGCAATGAGTTTAGAAGAAGTCGCGAGCATCTATGCAAAACTCAACCCGTACTTCGAATCACGGCAAGTTTGGCCGTCAGCGGTCGCGCAGCGGTTTGGGCTGTCGCGGGCGCGCGACGCCTATGAGAGAATCGAAAGCGGTTCCGGAAAGATCGTGCTCATCCCCGACGCTTGAAAGCCCGCGGCGGCGGGACCGGTAACGCGGTGCGCCGCGGTAATGGCGAGCCCGTCCAAACCGGGCGAGGCGTGGCCGGCGGAACGGGCGTAAAGACCGTACTCGGCGCAACCGAAGGGATTCCGGAGTTAAACGGCGTCGGTGATGCGACGGTGCCGCCCCTGGGAATAGAGAGCGTGAGACGATGAGACGCAGAATCGTAGGTCACCCCCACGCCCAGCGCTCGAAGCACCGGCGCCGCCGGCACGAATGCGGCATTGAGGTCATCGGTTGCATTCAATCGCACGCGCACGCGGCGCGCGTCACGCTCGACGACGAGGGTGTCGCCATCAAACCACAGGCGGTCGGCCAGCTGGGTAAGAACGGGCGAAACCGGCACGAAGACTCGCCCGCGGGCCAGATACGCACCCGCGTACGCCGCCAGCGGGCGTCCGTCGACCAGCACCGTCACGTGAGTTCCGGGTGGGAATAGCGGCACGTTCCCACGATATACCGCTTCCAGTGCAGCGACTCATTTCTGCATTCCACGAAGCCGTCGTTCGTTTCGCGCGCGACGGGTGTGCTTTCCACGCGCAGTCGGTAGCCTTTAACGCGCTGTTTGCGCTCTTTCCGCTCAGCGTATTAACGCTCAGCGCGATCACCTGGGTCATACCGGACTCGCAGCATCGCGCGCTGCTCTTCTTCGACACCCTCGCTCCCACGTTGCACGACTATATCGTAAACAACCTCGCCACGTATATCTACGGGCGCGGAATCTCGAGTATCATCGCGCTCGCGTTTTTGCTCTGGTCGGGAAAGAATCTCTTTATGGGTCTGGCTTACGCGCTCGACCGCGCGCTCAACGTTCCGAAGGGCCGGCCGCTGGTGCACAACCTGCTGCTCTCCTTCGTCATGCTGCCGGTGACGGGCATATTGCTGCTAATCGCGGTCGCGCTGCCGATCGTTCTCGCGATAACGTTCCACGTTGCCGGAATTCACGACCCCCGCCGCGTGACGCATATCCTGGCATACTTGCTGTCGATCGCGCTGGTCTTCATCGTCGCGGTGGTACTCTATCGCTGGCTCCCGAACCGGAACGTGTCCTGGGGATTTGCGCTGCGCGGCGCCGCAGTGGTGGCGGTGGCATGGCCGGTGGTCCAGTATGCATTCGCCGCGTACCTGACGCACGTCGACTTCACGCGGATCTATGGAGCGCTGACGGCGCCGCTCGTGCTATTGCTCTGGTTCTACTGTATCGGCTCGGTCTTTCTCTTCGGCGCCGAGTACAGCATCGCGTGGCCAGCCGGGTATCCGGACGGAATTCGCGAAGAACGCGCGGCCGATGCTTAGGAAACGCCTGCTATTTTTGTCGCTGCTCTTAGTGGCGGTAGCTCCGACGCCGTCGCCCGCGCCCACTGCGACGCCGGCAGCGATCGAGCAGCAGCCGGTCGTTCTGGTCTATCCGTTCGACGTCCAGACCGGTTCGGATCCGAGGCTCGGCATCGCAATTGCCGAGATTTTGGGCCACGAGATGATCGCGGCCGGCGGCATTACCGTTCCGGAGGTGCCGCAAGGCGTCAAGCGGTCGGACTTCTTGGAGAACGCGCGCACCCTTCACGCCGACTTTTATATCAGCGGCTACGTTACGCCGGTCGGCGACTCGGCCGCGGTCGTCGAGCAAGTCGTAAGCGTCGATAGCGGCGTGATACTCTTTTCGCAGACCGCGCAGGTTCAGAGCGTTGCCGACGTTGCGTCGCAGTCGCTGCTCGCGCGCTCGCAAATTCTTGCGTTCGTCGGCCGCGGAACCGAGACCGCCGAAACTCAGCCTTCAAATACGCCGGCGCCGACATCCTCCAACGGCGCGAGCGTTCCGATTTCGGGGATCGGCAGCATCGTGAGCTCCGTCTTCAAACATAAGGGTTCGGCGACGCCTACCCCGACGCCGATCGTCAAGCCGTCTCGCGGCGTCATCGTCGCGCCGCTCACCGCCTCGGGATACGTGGCACCGGCCGATCTCAACAACGCGTTACACGAGCTCTATTTCGCGCTGAACGGACATTTCAACGCACAGATGACCGGCGTCACGTCAAACGTCGCGCAGTCGACCGACGCGATCTGCGGTGCCAACCGCGACAACACGATCGCGACCGGCAGCCTTCAAGAGATACCCGTGCATCACGGCGCGCAAGTTACGTTCAACCTGGTCGTGTACACGTGTTTCGGAGCGGCGCTGGAACGTGAGGTCGGCAAAGGCTCCTCGATCAAGAGCGCCGTCGACGCCGCCGTCACTGCCTACGCAAAGGCCCACCCCGACAACAGCTAGAGCGCGCCTAGTCCAACAAGCCGCCGGGGGGATCGACCACGATGCGACGCCCCGCGAGATCGATTTCAACGACGATCGAGCTAACCATCGGAACCATTTGCCCGTTCACGATCAGCATGTCGCTGGCCGGATAATGCTCCACGCTGGTGACTTCGCCATAGGCTATTCCGTTTTTGCCGGCGACCGTGCAACCGACGAGATCGTCGTCGAGGTATTCGCCGGGGCGCAAGGCGACGGCTTGGCGCGGCGCATAGAGCAGTGCGCCTGAGTAAGCCTCGGCCGCATCAGCATCGCCGACGTCGTCGATCCGAATCAATAAACGTCCTTTGTGCGGCCGAACGCCGGCGATTCGAACCGTCGCCGAAGCGTCGCCGCGCGCGCAACGCAGCGTAGCGCCCGGCGAAAAAACCGTGCGACCCGCGCTGGTCGGGTCGCACTTGAGCTCTCCACGAACGCCGAAAGCGCCGGCGATTCGACCGACGACTATCTCATCGTTAGCCGTCAAGCTTGCCCTGAGCTATGTCGAAGGGCCATCCGTCACGTCCTGCGCCGCCTCTTCGCTATCCAAAATGTCGACGGCGACCCGTCCTTCGGCGGTTGCGCGCACGACCGTGCGCAACGCATGCGCCACGCGCCCCGATCGTCCGATGACTTTACCCAAGTCTTCCGGATCGACGATCAGTTCGATCACCGGCTGCGCCTGTTCGTCAATGAAGAGCTCCACGCTGACCGATTCCGGCTTCTGCACCAGCTTGCGTGCGAGAAAATCCAAAAGTTCGGTAGCGCGGCGATGCCCGGCCCATGGATCGGCCGGCGACGCGCTCGGCCGGCGCTCACGGCGGGCCGGCGGGCGAGACGGCCGCGGCGCGGGCTGGGGGCGTGGAGCGGATTGCGTGCGCGGCGCGGGCTGATTGCGCGGCGTAGGCTGCGTACGCGGGGTGCCGGTGCGCTCCGGCTCATCGACAACCGTCTCGCTGAAGAGGCCGAACTCGTCATCAAATGAGCTCACGAGGCTGCGCCCTCCGCGTTGCGCGGACGCCGTTTCGTGGCCGGTATCGGCCCGCGCTCGACGAGGCCTTTCTCGGCAAATAGGCGACGCACCGTATCGGAAGGCTGCGCTCCTTGCGCAAGCCATTTACGAGCCTTTTCTTCGTCGACGACGACCGTCCGCGGCTCGGTGCGCGGATTGTAATGTCCGAGGATCTCGATGAAGCGCCCGTCGCGCGGCGCGCGCGCGTCGGTCACGACAAATCGATAGGTCGGCTGTTTCTTAGCGCCGATGCGGCGCAATCTGATTCGTACCATTATCTCTCTATCTACCCCGCCTGACTCGGCTGAGGTGCTTGGTCATTTGACGGGCGTTATCGAATTGCTTGACGAGGCGGTTCACGTCGGAAACCTGCGTGCCCGAGCCCCGCGCGATTCGCTTGCGGCGCGAACCGTCTAGGACCTGCGGATTGCGGCGCTCGCCGCGCGTCATCGAGCAGATTATGGCTTCCACCTTCACGAACTCGCGCTCTGGAATCTCGAAGTTCTTCGGCAGCACTTTCGACAGCCCGGGCACCATCTTCAAGATGTCGTTGACGGAACCGAGCTTGCGCACTTGGCGCATCTGCTCGAGAAAATCGTCAAGCGTAAAGGTTTGTTTGAGCAGCTTCTCTTCGAGTTTTTTTGCTTCCGCTTCGGAATAGAGACTGCGCGTCTTTTCGATCAGGGTCAGGGCATCGCCCATCCCCAAAATCCGCGACGCGAGCCGCTCGGGATAGAACGGTTCGAGCGCCGGAAGCTTCTCGCCGACGCCGACGAACTTAATCGGTGCGCCGGTAACGCTGTGAATCGAGAGCGCGGCGCCGCCGCGCGTGTCGCCGTCGAGCTTCGTTAGAATGACGCCCGTAATGCCGAGACGCTCGTGAAAACCGCGGGCCACGTTGGTCGCTTCTTGTCCCGTCATCGCATCGGCGACCAGCAAAATCTCGCGGGGAACGGCGGCGGCCTTGATTTCCGCGAGCTCCTCCATGAGCTGCTCGTCGATCTGCAGACGTCCCGCCGTGTCAACGATCGCGGTCGAAAGCCCGAGCCGCTTCGCTTGCGCGATGCCGTCTCGCACGATTTGCACCGGGTCGGCCGCGGCCTGTTCGTAGACCGGAAGCCCGATCTGCTTGGCCAGCGTTTTCAGCTGTTCGATTGCCGCCGGGCGATACACGTCCGCCGCAATCAGCATCGACCGGCGCCCCTGCTCTTTGAGCCGCAGGGCAAGCTTTGCGGCCTGCGTCGTCTTGCCCGAGCCCTGCAGTCCGACGAGCATGATTACCGACGGCGGCGCGTCTGAGAATTGCAGTCTCGCGATCCCCGACCCGGTCGGCGGCCCGAGCAGCTCGACGAGCTCGTCGTAGACGATCTTCAGAATCGTCTGCGCGGGCGTGAGGGATTCTAAAATGCTGGCGCCGGTCGCGCGCTCTTTGATGCGCGCGACGAACGACTTGGCAGCCGGCAGAGAAACGTCGGCCTCGAGCAACGCTACTCGAATCTCGCGCAGCGCGTCGTTGACCTCGGCCTCGCTTATTCTGCCGCGTCCGCTCAGGCGATCGAAGATCGCGCCGAGCCGTTCCTGGAGTTGATCGAGCACTGTGGTATGAGTGAATTTCTAGAAGCTAGGAAGTCGACGAACCCGCCGTCGTCTCGTCGATTCGCTTGACTGCGTCGCCGACGGTTTTAATCTTCTCCGCTTCTTCGTCGGGAATGTCGATGTTGAACTCGGTCTCGAACGCCATCACCAGCTCGACCTGGTCGAGTGAATCGGCACCGAGGTCGTCGGTGATCGACGCTTCGGGCGTCACTTCCGACTCGTCGACGCCGAGCTGCTCGACGATGATCTTCTTAACTTTATCGAAGGTGGTGGACATCACGTCTCCTTTCAGATCGACCAGTCACATCAGAACGCCGCCGTCGACCACGAGCGTTTGTCCGGTAACGTAGCCGGCGGCGTCGGAACAGAGAAACGCGACGACCCCGCTGACGTCTTCCGGCTTCCCGGCTCGGCCGAGAGCGGCTTGCTTGATTAGAAACTCCCTGGCGGCGTCGGGCATGGTCTCGGTCATTGCGGTCTCGATGAGACCCGGCGCGACGGCGTTGACTCTTATATTCCTCGAACCCAACTCCTTTGCGAGCGATTTACACAGGCCAAGCAGGCCCGCTTTGGAGGCCGCGTACGCGGCCTGGCCGGCGTTGCCCATCATGCCGACGATGCTCGTCATAAGAATGATCGAGCCTCCGCGTTGCTTCATCATCGGCTTAGCGACGGCCGCGCAAAGATAGAAGGCCGACTTCAGGTTCACGTCGAGCATCCGATCGATCGTTTCAGGCTTCAGCCGCAGGAGTAACGCGTCGGCCGATTGACCGGCATTTGCAATCGCGCAGTCGATCCGGCCAAACCGCAAAACGACGTCGCCTACGATTCCTTCGATGGCCGACCGCTCCGTTACGTCGCCTTGGAAAATCTCGGCGACCGCGCCGGGACGCGCGCCGGCGCACGCATCCGCCGTTTCTCGCAGCGCAGCGACGTCGCGCCCGATAAGCGCGAGGTCGGCACCGCGCCGCGCAAACTCAACTGCGATAGCGCGTCCGATTCCTCGGCTCGCTCCGGTCACGAGCGCCGTTTTTTCATCAAACCTCATGCGCTGGCTTCCGCCGGCTTCTCGATAGCGCTGCGGAATTTTTCGATGCCGGCAAGGTCGCTGACGACCATTGCGGGCGGCGCCCCGTCCATCCGCCTGAACAGCGCGCTGAGCACCCCGCTTGCGCCGAACTCGACGATCAGCTCGGGCCGGTACGTAAGCAGCCGCACCGCAGTATCGTGCCAGCGCACTTCGTCGACGACCGATCGGATCAAGTTTGATTTGATCGTCTCGACATCCCGATACGGCCGGCCGTCCACGTTTGAGATCACGTGGAACGCCGGGATTGCAAAGTGGCTTGATTCCACGACCGCCGCCAACGGCCCGACGGCGGGTTCCATCAGCTCGCTATGCCACGCGCCCGAAACGTTGAGCGGAACGATTCGTTTGGCGCCGGCGTCGAGCATCGCTTGTCCCGCGGCTTGCACGGCATCGAGCTCCCCGCTGATGACGATTTGCGTCGGCGAGTTGAAATTTGCCAGCGCGACGCGACCTGCGCCGCGGGTGCGCTCGAGCACGCGGCGAACCTGCGCGGCCTCAAGCCCCAGAATCGCCGACATGCCGCCCCTCACGCGCTGCGCGGCTGCTTGCATGGCTTTGCCGCGCTCGGCCACGATGCGCAGCGCTTCTTCAAACGAGAGTGCGCGCGCAATTACGAGACTGCAAAGTTCGGCGAAGGAATGCCCGGCGGTCGCGATCGGCTGCAAGCCGTTTGAGGCTGCGTCGTACAGCGCGAGATTCGTCGTAAAAATCGCGGGCTGGCTGAACTCTGTCTCGCGCAGCTTCTCTTCCGGACCGTCCCGCTGCAACGCCAGCAGGTCGTAGCCGAGCACGGCGGCGGCGCGGTCGAAGATCGAGCGCGCGGCTCGCGAACGCTCCGCAACTTCGCAGCCCATCCCGACGCCTTGCGAGCCTTGCCCGGGAAAGACCGCCGCGACGCGCATCACGCCGCCCATCGCCAGGCGACCGCACCCCAGGAGAGACCGCCGCCGAACGCTACGAAAACGATCAGATCGCCGGGCTTCACGAGGCCGGCGCGCACCGTTTCGGATAGCGCCATTGGAATTGAAGCCGCCGACGTGTTGCCGTACTCGGCGATGTTGACGACGACCTTATCCTCGGGCAGGTTTAGATATCGCGCGGTTGCATCGATGATGCGCCGGTTGGCCTGGTGCGGTATCAAGTACGTAACGTCGGCTTTTGATAGGTTCGCCTTGGCCAACACCGCGTCGGTCGATTCCACCATCTTTTGCACGGCAAGCTTGAACGTTTCGCGGCCCTGCATGTGTATGAGATGCACTTTGGCATCGAGCGCGGCGTGATCGAGGGGATGGCGTGCGCCGCTGCCGTGCGCGTAGAGCAGTTCGGGACGGCTGCCGTCGGCGCCCAAGTCGGATGCGAGGAAACTGTCCTCCTCGCAACGCTCTAAGATCACCGCGCCGGCCCCGTCGCCGAAGAGAATCGCAGTCGCGCGGTCCTCCTTATCGAGAATTTTTGAAAGCGTCTCCGCGCCGATCAGCATGATCCGGCGATAGACGCCCGAGCGGATCAGGCCTGAAGCGACCGTAAGACCGTAAATGAATCCGCTGCAGGCAATCGCGATGTCGAAGGCGGGTTTTTCCGTCGCTCCCAGCCGCGTCGCTACGAGACAAGCCGTTGCCGGGAAATAGAAGTCCGGCGTGACGGTCGCGACGATGAAGCAATCGATTTCCTGCGCCCGCAATCCCGCGTGAACGAGCGCGGCACTCGCCGCGGCCGTTGCCAGATCGCTGGTCGCTTCCTCTTCCGAGGCCCAATGACGCCGCTTCATTCCGGTGCGGGTCGTGATCCAGTCGTCGGTGGTGTCGAGCCAGGCTTCGAGATCGTGATTGGTAACGACGCGCGGCGGCGCGTAGTGGCCGACGCCCGCGATCTTCACGCCGCAGGAAGGCACCGGTGTTAACCGGCCGATTCTTCTTGAATCTTCGTGACCTGCCGGCCCTTATACGTGCCGCAGTTCGCACAGGCGAAATGCGGTCGCTTGGGCTGGTGACACTGCGGACAAAGTACCGTCGTGACCGCGGCGAGCTTCCAGTTCGCCGCGCGGCGGCTGCGGGTCTTACTGCGAGGCGTCTTCCATTTTAAGTTCGCCACGTTATTCTCCGTTCTGATAGTACGCGGGCTCGCACGAGCATTCGCCCGTATTTCGATTCACCCCGCAAATAGCGCACAGGCCTCGACACTTCGGACTGCATCGCAGCCCCATCGGCAGGGCGCTCAACACGCTCTGTTGGGCCAAATCCGCCACGTCTAGCCGTTCCCCCGTCAGGACGTTGCTCTCGCCGAACGGATCGACGTTGCGACCGTGCGCCGGGTCGAGCCGCTCCTCCACGTCGACGTGAACCTCAAGGTCGACGTCTTCCAGGCAAGCGTCGCATGGGCCGTGGACGCGGGCATCAACGGTACCCTCGACCACCAGCATGCGGTCCGCCTGCCGCAATTCCAGTTCCACCCGAACCGGATCCGGAAACGATAGTCCTTCGAACGGCTCGATCGGAACCTCGTCGGCAACCGTCATGAACTGGCGACTGCCCGCGAGCAGGCCGCTGATGTCGACTCTGTGGGAACGATCCATAGAAATGCGGCCCGTAGCACGAGGCCCCGCCTACCAGCGGGGCCGCCACGGACTTTGCCATTCTAGAACCCGCCTCTCGCCTTGTCAAACGCTTCCGCCGGGGGATAGAAGGCTCGCATGAGCATCGATCCGACCACCTCGAGATTGGCTGCCGAAGGCGTCGCCTACGCCCCTCAAATCAGCGCGGCCGCCCGCCGGTACGGCCTCGATCCCGATCTGCTGGCGGCGGTCGCCGCGCAAGAGACCGGCGGCCCGGGGGCCAACGCGGGCCACAACGAGATCGGCGACGGCGGTCACGGCCACGGGCTGTTTCAAATCGACGACCGCTGGCACTCTTTCGCCTCGACGCCCGACGCGATGGATCCGGGCAAGAACGCCGATTATGCCGCCGGCATGCTGTCGGGACTTCTGAAGCAATACGGCGGAAACGTCCGTGAGGCGCTGAGCGCCTACAACAGCGGCTCGCCGACCGCGACGGGCACGATGACGCGCTGGGCCGACGGCACCGACCTCACCTACGCCGATTCGGTGCTGCGGCATTATCAGCAGCTTACCGGCGAATCGGCGGCGCCGGAATCGCCGCAAGCTTCGGCCGCGGCGGATTCGAGCACCGCGATCGCCGCCGTCAGTCAGCTCCAGGATCGGGCCCAAAGTATTCCGCTGATGCCTCCCAGCCTCTTCGGCCAACAGGAAGCGGAGCGCGGCTATCGTCCGCATGCAACCGATTACGTCTCGATGCTCGACGACACCGACGAGAACAACTCGTAGAACAGGAGATACACGTGGCGTCCTTGCCTCCGATTGAAGGAACCATCGCTCAACCTTTGAGCAAGCTGGTCAGCGGCACCGTCGGCGCCTCCGCGCCAACAGTAGCCGGAACCGTCGCCGGCGAACCGACCGAGTCGCTCCAGAACTCTGCGAGCGCCGAGCTGAACGGCCTGATTTCAAATCTCGGTTCGCTCTCGGCGCAAGCCCAGAGCATGCCGCTTAGCCCTCCGACGCTGCCGGGCGCGCAGCAGCCTCCCAGTTACCAGCCCGGATTCACCGACTACATGCAGTTCAGCGAAGACTCGAACTGATCTATTAAAGGAGCAACGACATGGCATTCTTGCTGCCGGTCCTCGAAGGACTCGGCTCCGGTCTTCTCGGCAACGCAATCGGCGGCGCGCTTGGCAACGGCACCGCCGGCAACGCCGAGAATGCCGCGATGAACGCGCTCAACCAGCAAGACGAAACCTTCCAGCTCGGCATGTATGCGTCGGAGATCCAAAACCAGGAGCAGCTGCAGATGCAGTCGGAAGTTTTCGATCAGATGATGGACGAGCGCAGTGAGAACATGCGCGAGGTCGACACGCTGCGCAACGTCGACATGGCGCAACGCAAGATGGACGATTCGATCACGAAAAAGTTCATTCAGTCGATTACTGAAGGATGAGCTGGCCGCTAACCCCGGTTCGCACCGAACGCACTACCGCGACGCGCGGCACCCCAGCCGCCCCTCGCGGTAGCGCCGCTTCGGCCGCAGGCTCAGACCTCACCGCCGACCAGCAGGCGCAAATCGCCGCCCAGCACCAAGCCTTCGACTTCGACGCCGCCCAGCGCGCGGAGATCGAGCGCGAGCACGAGGTTCTTCAGGCGCTGCTGATGGCGTTTCTGAAGAACGAAGACGAAATTACCAAAAAGTGGATCGCGCTAATTTAGTCCTTCGACTTCGCTCGCTGCGCTCACTCCGCTCTGGATGACACAGCTTTTTGAAGGGAAGCTTCGCGCCGCGTGCTATACTCTAGCTTCGCTCGGGCCGTTAGCTCAGCTGGTTAGAGCGCATGCTTGATAAGCATGAGGTCCCTGGTTCGATCCCAGGACGGCCCATACTAGAAAAGCCTTTATTGACAAGGCTTTTTTGTTTGCGCGGCTTCTGCGCTCTCGCGCCGCCACCGGAATTTATCCCACTATTTAGCCCACTAGCCAACAACGTCCCTAGGGTTGAAGCGGCGGCCTGGCCATCGCTGGCAGCGAGGTGAGTATAGGTCTGCAGCGTCGTGCTGGCCGTCGAATGGCCTAGCCGTTGCTGCAAAACCTTGAGGGGCGCACCCGCCTGCGCGAGCAGAGAGTTTCCGGCATGGCGCAGGCTGTGGAATGTGCAGTCAGGCAGTTCTGCCTTCGTGAGCATCGGCTTGAACACACGCTTCGTGAAGTCGTTGCGATCTATGAAGCCCCCGATTTCGTTCGGAAAGACCAGGTTGTGGCGGTTCGGCGCACCGCTCTTCATCTGTGCCTTCCGGTGATTCTTTAGAACTGTAACAGCTTCCGCCGACAGGTCAATACGTCGCTTCGAGGTCGCCGTCTTGGGCT
>DASRXM010000049.1:0-17703 GCA_035654155.1 Candidatus Babeliales bacterium | reverse complement strand
ATCATGGGTGGTCCCAGGCGTTCGTCGGCCGGCTCGCGATGCCCGTTTGCCGTTAACAATCTTAAGGCTTACTCGCGCTTAATTCGCATGATCGGCAGGCGAATGGTAAATGCGGTGCCGCGTCCCAACATCGACTCTGCCGATATCGCGCCGCCGTGCGCATCGACGATGCCCTTAACGATCGCCAAGCCCAGGCCCGCACCGCCGCTGCCGCGCGTGCGTGAGCGATCGACGACATAGAAGCGCTCGAAGATATGCGGCAGGTCGCGATACGGAATGCCTTCTCCGGTATCGCGCACGCGCAAGACCGCGTCGCTATCGCGCGCGTCGAGCTCGACCCGGATCCGCCCCCCGCCCGACGTGTGACGCAGCGCGTTGTCGATCAAATTGACGAAGACTTGCGCCAACCGGTCGGGGTCGGCTTCGACGCGCACCGGACGCAAGGCCGCCAGCTCGAGCGAGACCCCTTTGTTGGAGGCTTGTTGTTCGAACGAAGCGACGATCGGCCGCGCAACTTCTTCGAGATCGACGTCGCGAACGTCGAGCTTGAGTTGCCCGGATTCGGCCCGCGCCTGCTCCAAGAGCTGTCCCACGAGCGCAGCCAGCCGGTCCACCTGCGCGAGCGCTTGCGGTACGAAGAGATCGCGCGCCTCTTGTTCCGGAGCCTCCAGCACCGTCTCCAGCATCAACTTGATCGATGAGAGCGGCGTCCGCAGTTCGTGTGAAACGTTTGAAAGAAACTCTTTGCGCGCCCGGTCCAGCCGAATAAGCGCAGTCTGATCGTCGGAGAAAACGACGACGCGTTGCGAATCGCCGGCGTCATCGGTCAACGGATAGACCGATACGCGATAGGTGCGCTGACCCGACGCACCCGTCAGGAGCAGCGGCGCCACCGAGGCTTCGCCCCGCAGAGCGTCGGCGATTCGCCGTTCCAGCTCGATGTTGGGTATCGCCTCAATGATGTGCAGATTGAGGGCGCGATCGGGGTCAAATCCGAAGGTCGTGCCGGCTGCCGCATTGGCAAACTCGACGCGGCTGGTGCGATCGACCAAGACCACTCCGATCGGCAGCGCGCGAACGAGCCGCGCAAACGCTCCGTCGACGCTTGGCGAGGGCTCGACGAGCGCCGGTGGCAACGCGCGAACCGGTTGCGGGGCGGGCGGCCTGTTCAGGGCGCGCGCGGCTGCGATGCCGGCGCACAGCCCGGCGAGCGCGGCCAGAACCGACCATTCCAGCGGCGTCAAGGCGCAGTTACGACACTAGGCTTTGAACATATAGCCGCGGCTGCGCACCGTCAGAATGTGGCGGGGCGTCCGCGAATCCTCTTCGATCTTCTCGCGCAACCAGCGGATGTGAACGCTGACGGTCTGCTGCTCGCCCTCGAAGTCGTAGCCCCAAACCTTGTCGAGCAGCGTCTGACGCGTTACGACGCGGCCGTGATTCTCCATGAGAACCCGCAGCAGCCCGAACTCTTTGGGCGCGAGCGAGACTTCCTTTCCGCGCACGGTAAGCTGCTGACGCGAGGGGTCGAGCACGATCGTCCCGAGTGCGATCGCTTCCTCGTGTCCGGCATGGATCGAGGTTTGGCGCCGCAGCCGCGCTTTCACGCGCGCGAGAAACTCGTGCAAGGCAAATGGCTTGGTAACGTAATCGTCCGCGCCCAGTTCGAGCGCCAGGACTTTATCGATCTCTTGATCCTTGGCCGTGAGCATGATGATCGGCACCGGACTGAACTTGCGGATCTCCTTGCAGGCTTCGACGCCGTCCAGGACCGGAAGCATGATGTCGAGCACGATGAGATCGGGTTGCTCGCGCTGCGCCATTGCGATCGCGCTGCGTCCGTCACCAGCGGTCACGACCGCGTAGCCGCTGCGTTCGAGATTGAATCGCAGCGTTTGGAGGATCGCGGACTCGTCGTCCACGACGAGGATCTTCTTATTGAACTCCGGGCTTTTGGCCAAGGAGGTTCGCGGAGGCTTCGCCTCCTGCGTTACGTTCATACGCTTTCACTATCGCGCTGTAGTCCAGCGCGCCATCCCCGTTTTCGGAGCGAGCGGTGTAGAGCTGATATGCCAGCCCCGTGGCCGGCATCGGATGTGTTAGCGCCCGAGCCGCGTCGAGCGCGGCAGCTAGATCTTTACGAAGGAGATCGAGCGCGAAGCCGCCTTCGAAGTTGCCCGCCAACCAGGTTTTCGGCAACCATTCCGCCAGCAGGTAGTTCGAGGCCGTCGCCGAGGCTAGCACGGCGCGCACGGCTCCAAGGTCGGCGCCGGAACGCTTGGCAAAGACCAGCCCTTCGGCGTTTGCAATCATCACGTTGGCGATAATAATCTGATTCACGAGCTTGACGGTTTCGCCCATGCCGATCGGCCCCAGATGGTACGGCTTCCCCATCGCGCGCAAGAGGGGCTCGGCTCGCGTAAACGACGCAACCGAGCCGCCTGCCATGATCGTGAGCGTGCCGTCGCGCGCGCGCGCCGGTCCCCCGCTGACCGGCGCGTCGACGAAATCGGCGCCTCGCTCGCCAAGCCGCTCCGCAAAACTGCGAGAGGCGACCGGCGAGATCGTCGACATGTCGATGACGAGCAAGCCCGGCGCGGCACCCTCGACAATGCCGCGAGTCCCAAACAGCACGTCTTCGACTTGCGGCGCGTCGGGAACGCAGATCACGACAGCCTCGACCTTACCGGCCAACGCGGCCGGGTCGACGGCCTCGGCAACGCCCAGCGCGCGTAGCCGTTCGAGCGCTTCGCGACGCCGGTGCGCCGTGGCGATAACCTCAAATCCGGCTCGGCGAACCGACGCTGCCATGGGCTCGCCCATTGCACCCAATCCCACGAACCCGATGCGCGAAATCACGAGCGGCCCTTTGGGCGCCGCTTCAGGATAACCTTTGAGAGGCGGCGAACGCGCTCTCATTATGACAGCCACGGTAACGCCAAAGGTCGCTCGCCCCACGTTTGACGCGATGAACCTTTCCATTGGGAAGCGCACTCGCTTGCATCGCCTCATGTACGAGCACGGACCCGCCAACGGGACGCTCATGATGCTTCCGATCGATCAGGGATTGGAACACGGACCGGTCGACTTCTTCGACAATCCGGATGCGATCGACACCGACTGGATCTACCGGCTGGCGGTGGAAGGGAACTTTTCGGGCATCGCACTCCACGTCGGCCTGGCCGAGAAGTACCAAAAAAAGTATGCCGGACGCGTCCCGCTTTTATTGAAGGTCAACGGAAAAACAAACATTCCGCCGGACGACGAAGCTTTCAGTCCGCTCACGTCGTCGGTCGAAGACGCCGTGCGCCTGGGGGCCGATGCGGCCGGCTATACGCTCTACGTCGGCAGCCCCGCACAAGAGCTCGACATCGCGCAGTGCAACGACGTGCGCCGAGACTGCGAGCGCTACGGCATGCCGCTGGTGATCTGGGCGTATCCACGCGGCTCCGCGATCAAGGCCAAGGGCGGCATCGATTCGCTCTACGCCGTCGACTACGCGGCGCGCGTGGCCTGCGAGATGGGCGCCGACGTCATTAAGCTCAACGAGCCCGTCTGGAACCCCGACGAGGCCGACAAACTCCCGAAGCCGTACAACACGATGCCGTTTGAAGATATCGACGGCTTGCGCAAAGTGGTCAAGTCCGCCGGTCGCAGTCTCGTGCTCGTCTCAGGCGGAAGCAAGATGGGCGACGATGCCACGATTCACAAAGCCCACGTCGCGATGGCCGCCGGATGCGTCGGATTGATTTTCGGACGCAACATGTGGCAGCGCAAATGGGACGCGGCGCTTGCGATGGCGTCGCAAATCCACGACGTCATGAAGGACTACGGCCAAGAGCAATAGGCGTCAGGCGCCTAGTGCGCAGCTGCTTGCGCTGCTGTGGCACAGTCGGGGCATTTGTAGCCGATCGCGCCGCCATGGTGCTGCGGAATCATTTGCTCGATCGAGCCGCGGCGCCCGCAGTCGGCGCACGCGTACGTGTGTCCGGCCGAAACCGGACCCGCCGGCCGCTCGTGGCGCTTGGCTACCCAGAACGCGAAGTATATCATCGCACCGATCACCCAAGGCGCCCACGCGAAAAAAGAATCGAACGCCTGGCTCGAGATCTCGGCGATCACTTCTTAAAGTATTCGGCGTTGATGGCCGTGTAGTTTTGCCACTTCTCCGGGACGTCGGAGTCGGCAAAGATTGCTTCGACCGGGCAAGCCGAAACGCAGGCGCCGCAATCGATGCAAACCTCGGGATCGATGTAAAGCATCTCGTCGTCATCCTTGCCGTGAATGCAGTCGACCGGACAGACGTCGACGCACGATTTGTCCTTGGTGCCGATGCACGGCTCGGTGATGACGTAGGCCATGGCTTTTCAGCTTCCCTCGACGCGTTGCAGCGCCCTTCAGGCTAAGGCGCCTGTACTTTCGATCGAATGGCGCGTGCAACCCACAGTAGCACAACGGCACCGATCAAGGCACTGACCATGCTCGGAACCGCGTCTGCCGCGAGCCTGCCCCGAAAGAGCCCGTCGAGGCACCCGCCGGCTGCTGCACCAAGGGTGCCGACGATTGCGTCGGCTGCGACGCCGGGCGACTCGCCGACTACCACGCGACGGGCCAAGATACCGATAACCAAGCCCAAGAGGATCCATGCCAGGACGATCACGGCGAAGCTTCCTTCTGCTCCGCGACAGGGACGTTCCCGCTCTGTGGTGGAGCAACCCGTGATGAAGAGAACGCACATCGCTCTGCTCGTAGCGCTGGCCGTTCTGGTCAACGCCGGCGCCGCAGTTGCAGCATCGACCGAGATTACCGCGGCCGGCACAGGTAGCGTGTCGCTGCCGCCTGACGTTGCGACCATCGCTGCGGCAATCGAGACCAATGCGCAGAATGCCGACGATGCAATCGCGCAAAACAACACTACCTACGACCGGATCGTTTCAGCCCTTACGAAGCTCGGCATTTCGCGCAGCGACGTCGCGCTGGTTTATTATAACGTCAGTTATAATCCCCGGCCGTCACAGCCGACCGCTCCAGGTGAGCGCTATGGTTACACCGTTTCGCGCAGCTTCTCGGTTAAGGTGCGCGCCATCGGTTCGGCGGGCCGCGTCAGCGATGCCTGCATCGCGGCCGGCGCGACGTCAATCGAGGGCGTTACCTTCGGTTTGGCAAGTCCCGCTGCCGCTCGCACGCAAGCAACGGAAAAGGCCGTCGCCCAGGCAAGAGACAACGCCGAAACGCTAGCCAAAGCGGCCGCCTTGCGCATCGTCGGGATCAAAAGCATTGAGTTGGCCGATGGAGGACCTGGCCCCGTGCCAATGATGCGCGCCGCGACTCCTAGCGCGAGCACGCGGTTTGACGCCTCGACCGTCAACGTGACGGTCTCAGTAAGCATTGTCTTTCTGGCCGAGCCGTAAGATCGCGAAACCCGGCCGCGCCGTCCAGGGTACACCAAAGCAGTGGATCCTATCTGCGAAGCCTGCGGCACGCTTCCCGGGACGAGGTCGCTGGGAGGCCGCCGTCTCTGTGCCGCCTGCGCCCAGCGCCGAACGATGTCGAGCGCCTTGCCGTTTGTCGGAGCGGCCTTGGCAGCGGCCGGTCTCATCGCCGGCAGCGCCTTGCTCGCCGAGAAGATGCAAGGCGAAGGCAAGCCGTCGCGGCTGGACGAGCTCGGCAAACGCTTGCGCGGCGGAACTCCCACGCTGGCTGCGTTCTCGCGCGACTTGACTGCGCTCGCGCGCGAGGGAAAGCTCGACCCGGTGATCGGGCGCGAACGCGAGATCGATCGCGTCGTCTCGATTCTCGCACGGCGAAGCAAAAACAATCCATGTCTCGTGGGCGAGCCGGGCGTTGGAAAAACTGCAGTTGTAGAAGGGCTGGCGCAGCGCATCGTAGCCGGCGACGCGCCGGCGGCCTTGCGCGGAAAACGCGTTCTGGCGCTCTCGCTCGGGCCGCTGGTAGCGGGAACGAAATACCGCGGCGAATTCGAAGGCCGCGTCAAACGCATCCTCGACGAGGTCAAGCGCAGCGCGCGCGACGTGGTCCTCTTCATCGATGAGATGCATACCCTCGTCGGCGCCGGCGCCGCCGAGGGAGCCCCGCTCGACTTGGGCAGCATGATCAAGCCCGAGCTGGCGCGCGGCGACCTGCAATGCATCGGTGCGACGACGTTCGATGAATACCGCAAGTACGTCGAGTCCGATGCCGCCTTAGAACGCCGCTTTCAGCCCGTGATGATCGAAGAGCCGAGCATCGACGAGACGATCGCGATCCTTCGCGGCTTGCGCGAGAAGTACGCGCGATACCACCACGTCGTTATCGACGAAGATGCGATCGAATCGGCCGCCGCACTCTCCGCGCGCTACATTGCCGACCGTTTCTTGCCCGACAAAGCGATCGATCTCGTCGACGAAGCCGCCGCGTCGGTAGCGCTTTCGAATAAGGGCGCGATTGAGTATCCTCACGTGAGCGCCGGCGACGTTGCCGCGGTCGTCACCCGGTGGACCGGAATACCGCAATCGTCGTTGACCGAGTCGCAAGCCAGCCGATTGCTCGATCTCGAGCAACTACTCGCGCGGCGTGTGATCGGTCAAGAGCGCGCGATCGCGTCGGTCTCGGATGCGATTCGCCGAGCCCGAACCGGCCTGCACGATCCGCGCAAGCCGGTGGGCAGCTTTCTCTTTCGCGGTCCGAGCGGAGTCGGGAAGACCGAACTGGCGAAGGCGCTGGCCGAGGTGCTTTTCGGCAGCGAAGCTGCGCTGGTCCGGATCGACCTGTCCGAATTCACCGAGCCGCACACGCTGTCGCGTCTGCTGGGCGCACCGCCGGGCTACGCGGGACACGACGAGCCGGGCCAGCTCACCGAGCCGGTACGACGCCGCCCCTATTGTGTCGTGCTGTTTGACGAGGTCGAAAAGGCGCATCCCGATGTCGCCTCGATTTTGTTGCAAATTCTCGACGATGGGCGCCTCACCGACGCCAAAGGCCGCGCGATCGACTTTCGGCACGCGCTCATCATTCTTACGACGAACCTGGAAGACGACGAGCTTGCGGCTGCGTTTCGGTCCGAACTACTCGACCGAATTGACGACGTCGTCCCGTTCAAGGAGCTCGGAATCGAGCAAATCGAAGCGATCGTTACAATTCACGTCGAGGCGCTCGCGCAGCGTTTGGGCGCGCGTAACGTCACGCTGACGCTTTCGGACGAAGCCAAGTTCTATCTCGCGCGCGTTTCGATGGCGGCCGGAAGCGGGGCGCGGTACGTCGGGCGTACCGTATCGCACTACGTCTCGACGCCGCTCTCGACCGCATTGCTGCGCGGGGAGTTGCGCGAAGGCCGCAGCGCAAACGTTGCCCTGGAGGGCGACGCGCTGGTAGTGTTGGCGGCTTAAGGCAGCACCGTCGCGCCGCCGATCGTTGCCGGCGAGAGCGCCATCGCGAGCGGCGCGCTCACCCCAATCGAGAACGTCGTCCAGGAGCCGGGCGCGTACGGGGGCGAGTACTCGGTGACGGTGTTGTTGCCGTAATTGGCGACGTAGAGGTTGCCCAATGCGTCGACTGCCAGCGCGACGGGCTGGCTTTGCCCGCCGACGATCGTGGTTGGGGGGCTCGTGTAAGGGGCTGCATATTCCGTGACGGTGTTGGCGCCCTGATTGGGAACGAATAGAGTCGACGACGCCACCGCGATCGAGCCTTGCTCGTTGACGCCGTTGGAAATCGTGGCAACCGGAGCGCTCGAGCTTGAAAACGGCGGCGCATACTCGACGATCGAATTCGGCGTGGAGTTCAAGTTGGCAACGAATAAATTACCGTGTGCGTCGAGCGCGAGCGAACCCGGCGCGTTGAGCCCTTTTGAAATCACCGTCGGCGCGTTGGAGTAGGGCGGAGCGAAAACTGCGACGGTATTGGAGGCAGCGTTAACGATGAAGAGGTCGGCGTTTGCATCGAGTGCTAGGCCAACGGGATCGTTGACGTCCGCGGAAATCGTCGCCGAGGGCGCGCCTCCATACGGCGGCGCGTAGATCGTAACCGTGTTGCTGCCGTTCCCGTTGGCCACGAACAAATTGCCGTGCGCGTCCAACGCAAGCGCCTGCGGATGATTGATGCCGCCGCTCGTCGTGACTGTTGCCTGAGCGTAGGGTGGAGGGTATTCCGTAACGCTTCCAACGAGATTCGCGACGAAAAGATCGCCCCCCAAATCGAATATCAACGCTTGGGGACTCGTCACGGCATTTTGAATCGTCGCTAAAGGCGCGCTCTGACTCCCGACGTAAAGCGTGACGCTGCTCGCATTCGAATTAGCTACGGCCAAAACCTGACGAACGTCGAGCCGCACCGAGCCGCTGCACGCGGCGTTGGCCTGCGCGCACGGATTGACCGGCCCCGCGTAGCTCGCAGACGCGCGGAGCAACGCCGTCGCCGTGTTTGGCGCCGATGCGGCCGTTACGTAAAAGAGATTTTGAGCGCCGGTGGGCGACTGCGTTACCGTAACCGAAAGGCCGCCTCCGGCTTGACTCATCGTATAGCTTGCGCCGCCGCCGACCATCACGTTTTGATTTGCGTCCAACATCTCGACGAGCAACAGATGCTTCCCGGCGCCGTAGAGATCGATTCCGCCCTGCGCATTGGTCGCGCTTAGAAAGTTCGCCGGAACGACGGCCACCTGTGCCGGAACTCCTCCCAGCGTCAAGTTGAGCGCGTTGCTCGCGTTGGAACTTACCGTAAACGCGATCGCCGCGTTTCCGATCGTTCCGAAGTACGTGCCGGCCGGAAGCGACAGCGCTAACTGACAAATCGAACCGCCTGAGGTTGGCGTGCAGCCGCCGGAGTTCGGTCCTATCGGTACGGTCTGACTAAAGCTCGTCGGACCGCTAACGTTGATGGCGAGCAATTGTGAGCCGCGTGCCGCCGACTGCAGCGGCGGCAAGCCGCCCGGCGGCGCCGGCGTCGATTGCCCTGTCGTGGTTCCCGGGCTTCCACCGCCGCCCGGACCCGTACCGGGCCCCGCACCCGCGCCGGCGCCGGTACCCGCCCCCGCGGTCGGAAACGGGCTTGGAGGAGGCGTCCCGCCATTGCCGGCAGGCGTCGGCGCGAGCGAAACGGGCTGCGCAGGCGACGACGAGTTCAACTGACTGCCGGAGGGCACGAAAATCCGCACCACGGTGTTGCCCGCGCCGGCGAAGCTTGAGAGTCCGCTGCCGGCGGGCATCAGGACGTTGCCCTGACCTCCCCCGCCGGCGCATCCTGCCGCCAGCGCAGCCGCAGCGAGCGCGGCTGCAAAACGCTCGACTCGGATTCCCGTTCCGCGCACCATCGTTCAAACGCTTAGCGAAGCATCGGTTCGACGTTGGCGAGAATTCCGGCCGGCGAGAGCTCGCCGACGACGATCTTCCGCAGGGTTCCGTTACGATCGATGAAGACATGGACCGGCAAACCATTGACGGAGTACTGATCGCGCAGCGTACCGTCGTCGACGACGATCGGATAGCTCAAATGATGCGCGTTGCGGAACGACGCGGCCTTGCGCGCGTTCTCGAGCACGTCCACGCCGACGACTTGCAAGCCGAGGGGACCATACTCGTGAGCCAACGCCTCGATCGACGGCGCCTCTTCGTTGCACGGCGGGCACCAGGTTGCAAAAAAGTTCAAATACACCGCTTTTCCGCGCAGCGATGAAAACGAGAGCTTCGGACCGGGCAGACTGGGCTCGGTCCAGTTCGGCGCTTGCCGGCCGATCCGTGCCTGCTGCGCCGAACTCTGCGAGGCGTCGCCGCTTGCGTGACCGCACCCGCTGCACGCGCACGCGGCGGCAAGCACGGCCAGGTGCGTTCCTCTAACCATAGCTGGGATAGCCAACGGCTTGAAGGTCGTGGTGCATTTGTTGTATGAGTTCGCCGACGTCGGAGAAAAGCCGCTGCTCGCGGACGTAGCGGAAATCGCGCAACGACAGTTCGCGCCCGTAAATCGTATGTGGAAAGTCCCGCAGCCAGGCCTCGACCGTACGGGCGCCGCCGCCGAACTGCGGATTGGTGCCGATCGAGACGAGGGCGGCATAGTCGCGGCCGTCATAGCGACCGACCGCCGAGTATACCCCGTCTTTCGGAAGCAGCTTACCCGGTACTTTGACGTTTGCGGTTGGAAAGCCGAGCGAGTGTCCTCGGCCCGCTCCGATCTCGACCGGTCCGCGAATTTCGTACCCGGTCCCGCCGAGCAGACGGTCCGCTTCCTCGAGGCGTCCGTCACGAACCAGTGCGCGGATCCGGGTGCTCGAGATTCGTTCGCCGTCTTCGACGACCGGTTCGACCGCAACGCAGCGAACCTGCTGACTCGCCAGTTGCTCTCGCATCAGCGAAACGTCACCCGTTCGCTTGTGTCCAAACCGGAAGGTGGTTCCGACGACGACGCCGCGCACGGCGAGTCGCCGCACCAGAATTTCGAGAAACGCCTGCGGCGAGAGCGTCGCGATTTTCTCGTCGAACGTCGCGAAGAAACACTCCTCAAAGCCCGCGTCCGCAAACAGATCGAGGCGCTCCTGCGGCGTCGAGAGCAATGGAGGCTCGCTCCCCGGTCGTAGATGCGACGCCGGGTGGTTGGCGAACGTGAGCACGCCCGTACGCCAGCCGGGTTTTCGCAATCGCATCGTTTGACGCGCAATCTCGCGATGCCCGCGATGAAATCCATCGAAGAAGCCGATTGCCACGACGAGCGGACGGGTGCTTTCGCGCGTCAACTCCGGACGTACGTTCACACGAAAACCTTGCGCGGAGCCAGCAGCGCTCCAAGCGCCTCCCCGACGCCCACGAGCGTGCGCGATTCATCCCTCACGAAGACGTGACGCCCGGTCGCGCCCTCGGGCAACGGCACCACTCTACCCGCCCGAAAATCGGCCGAACCCCGCAAATCGAGCACGATGGTTGGAAACGGGATGATGTGCTCGGGCGCGATCAGAGCGCCTAGCGGTTCCGATGCAATTTCGTCGAGCGTGCGCGCCTCGTACAACACGAATGGACCCGATGCCTCGCGCACGAGCGCTCCCATATGAGCGGGGATCCCGATCGCGGCTGCGAGATCGTGACAAAGAGTTCGGATGTAGGTTCCTTCGCTACACGCAACCCGCAGCCGCGCGACCGGCTCCGGTGAGGATGTGCGCTCGACCCCGAGCAGCGTCAATCCGTACACGGTTATCGCGCGAGGTCTGCGCTCGACGTTCTCTCCTCGACGCGCGAGCTCGTAGAGGCGCCGCCCTTGGTGATGAGCGGCCGAATACATCGGCGGCGTTTGCGCGATACGGCCGATGAAGGATGGAATCGCCGCTTCCAGGAGGGCGGGCCAGTTCTCGGGGACAGCACGGCGCACGACCGTTTCGCCTTGCGAGTCTTGGGTTGTCGTCGAGCGCCCTAACACGGCCGTGCACGCGTAACTCTTGCGCTGATCTCCGAGCAGCGGAATCAGCCGTGTGGCCTTGCCGATCGCGATCGGGAGAACGCCTGCGGCTTGCGGATCGAGCGTTCCTAAGTGACCGGCGGCCAGAGTCCGATCGCCGGCGTAGGACGCATAGAGGCGCCGCACGCGCGCCACGGCCTGCGCCGAGCTGGGTCCCGCAGCCTTGAATAGGTTGACGAAACCGATCACAGGCGCGGCAACGGGCGTGCGGTGTTTAGAGGCCTTCGGTGACCAAGGCGGCTTCAACGGCCGAAAACGCTTCGCCCAGGCTCCCGTGATATGTCAGGCCCGAAGCGCGGAAGTGTCCTCCTCCGCCGAGCCGCTGCGCTGCGGATTGCACGTTGATGCGCCCGCTCGAGCGCAGGCTTACTCGAATCTCGCCTTCGATCGCTTTGAAAAGCGCCGCGACGTCAACGCCCTCTTGGCCCAGCAGCGTATTGACGACGTCCTCGGTATCCTCGCCATCCGCCCCGGTTTTCGCCAGCATTGCATCGTCGACGTAGGCGTAGCAATACCGGCCACCATGCTCGAAGCGCATCGTGTCGATGATGCGACCTAACAGGCGCACTGCCGCGACGCGCTTGCGTAAAAAAATCTCTTCGGTAATTTCTTCCTTGTCGGCGCCCAGCCGCATCAATTCGGCCGCGAGCTCGAGGGCTTCGGGGCTCGTATTCGAGTGCATGAAACCGCCGGTGTCGGTCATGATCGTCGCGAGGATGCAGGTGGCAATCCGGCCGTCGACCGGCGTTCCAAGCTCGCGCAAAAGGTGCATTACGACGCTGCCCGTAGAGCACTCGTCCTCGAGCACGAAGTTCAGTTTCCCAAACAACGAGTTGCCGAGGTGGTGGTCGATGTCGAGCATATTTTCGCGCTCGACCGGCGGCAGATACTCTCCCGCGCGCCGCCAATCGCTCATATCGCAGAAGACGTAAAGCGTGTCGGCCGGCAGGTCGGGCGGCAACTCGCGCGCGACCAGCTCGGCGTCGGGCAGGAAGCGAAGGTTGCGCGGCACGGCGTCTTGTTGAAAGTAAGCAACGCGTTTGCCCATCCGCTTGAGCGCCAATCCCAATGCCAAGCCCGCACCCAGCGTGTCGCCATCGGGTTTCACGTGGCTCACCATGACGAAAGCCGAGCGCCTGCGTAGCTCCGCGACCACCTCTCGTACCGACGAAAGCCGCGTCGTGCTGTCGATCATTCCGCTTCCTCGACGGAGCCGGCCGCAGCCTCGCGCAGCGTCTTCGCCAGCGCAATCGCGCGCTCGGCCGAGCGATCCTCGACGAAGATGAGCTCGGGCGTATGGCGCAGATCAATCTTGCGTCCGAGCTCGCCTCGCAAAAACCGTCCCGCATGCTTGAGCGCGTCGAGCGATTGACGGGCTTGGTGACGGTCGCCGATCACCGAAACAAAGACCTTGCAATAGCGCAGATCGTCGCTGACCTCGACTCGCGTGACCGTAACGAAGGCAAGCCGCGGATCTTGCAGCTCCTGCGAAACCAGCGTGGCGAGAATGCGCTGAATCTCGTGATCGATCTTCGCAATCCTCTGCGCTTTCATGTTTTCAATCTCCGTTGCGAAGAACGCTCATGACCAGCTAGTGTCATCCTGAGCGGAGCGAGCGTAGCGCGCGAAGTCGAAGGGCGGTCCTCGTTCCGAACGCAGTCGCCACGATGTGTCTTCATGCTCGCACCAATTCTGCTGCTATATGCTCGAGGGCGTAGGCTTCGATTACGTCGCCTTCTTTGAGGTCTTGGAATCGCGCGATCTGAATGCCGCACTCGAAGCCCTCGGCAACCTCTCGCACGTCGTCCTTGAAGCGCCGCAGGCTCTCGATCTCGCCGTCGAAGACGACCGCGGCGTCGCGAACGACGCGCACTTTTGCGTTGCGCGTAATCTTGCCGCTGGTAACGTAGCAGCCAACGATCGTGCCGACGCGGCTAACCTTGAAGACTTGCCGAACCTCGGCGCGTCCGAGCACGACCTCGCGCTCGACCGGCGAGAGCATTCCGCGCATGGCCTTCTTGAGATCGTCTTCGATCTCGTAGATGACCTGGTAGAATCGCAAGTCGACGCCTTCGTTTTCGGCGAGACGCCGCGCCGTCTCGTCGGGACGGATGTTGAATCCGATCAGAACCGCGTTCGAGGCGCTCGCGAGGTTCACGTCGTTTGGCGAGATCGCGCCGACGCCCCCGTGGATGACGCGAATCTCGACGTCGTCGGTCGAAAGCGATTCCATTCGCGCGCGCAGCGCTTCGAGCGAGCCTTGTCCGTCGGCCTTGATGATCAGGTTGAGCGTCTTGCGACCTTCGGCCGGCATCGACATAAAGGTTTCCAGCGACACGCGCTGGGTGCCGGTGGCGGCAATCCGCACGTCGCGGCGCCGAGTCGCTCGCTTTTCCGCGGTTTCGCGCGCAACGCGCTCGTCGCTGACGACGCTGAGCGTATCGCCGGCGGCCGGAACGTCGGAAAGGCCCATGACCTCGACCGGAATCGACGGCCCGGCTTTCTTGACTTGTTTACCCTTGTCGTCAATGAGCGCGCGCACTTTCCCAAACGTGCCGCCGACCACGACGATGTCGCCGACCCGCAAAGTGCCGTTCTGCACGAGTACGGTTGCGACCGCGCCGCGACCGCGGTGCAGCGCCGATTCGATCACCACGCCGCTGGCGCGCCGGTTCTTATTTGCGCGCAGCTCGCGAATATCGGCCTCGAGCAACACCGTATCGAGAAGGCTGTCGATGCCCGCACCGGTTTTCGCGGAAACTGGAACCATTTCAACGCTTCCGCCCCAGTCGACGGGCTGCAGCCCCTGCTCGACGAGCTGCTGCTTCACGCGCTCGGGCGCAGCTTCGGGCCGATCGATCTTGTTGATCGCAACGACGATCGGCACGCTTGCGGCCTTGACGTGAGCGATGGCCTCCTTCGTCTGCGGCATCACGCCGTCGTCCGCGGCGACGACCAGAATTGCCACGTCGGTGACCTTCGCACCGCGCGCGCGCATCGCCGTGAACGCCTCGTGACCGGGCGTATCCACGAACGTGATCTTGCGATCGTTACGCTCGACCGTGTAAGCGCCGATCTTCTGGGTGATGCCGCCTGCCTCGCCGGCCGCGACATTGGCTTGCCGTATCTTATCCAAGAGCGACGTCTTGCCGTGGTCGACGTGTCCGAGCACCGTAACGACGGGCGGACGCGCCGTCAGCATTTCCGGCTTGTCTTCTTCCTGCTCGACGGTTACTTCTTCGCCGGCTTCCTTTACGACCGCGTTGAATCCGAACCGTTTCGCGATCTGAATCGCCACGTCGCTCGATATGTTTTGGTTGATCGTGGCCATCGTCCCGATCTTGATCAGTTCGGTGATGACGTCGCGAACCGGAACGATCATCGATGTGGCGAGTTCCTGCACCGTGAGCAAATCGGGAATCTCGATCGTTTCGAGCGTGCGCGGCGGCGGCGGAGCGACGGATTCGCCTTTCTTTTTGCGCTGGCGCTCTTTCTCGAGGAGCAGCTCCTTCTCGCGATCTTTTTTGGCAGTCGCCTTCTCCTCGTGTGCTCGAACGCGATCCCCGGGGCGGCCTCCCGCGGATGGCGCGGGCATCTCGGTCGGCATGGTGCCTGGGCGCCCGGGCGCGGAGCGAAGGCCCGGCGTCACAGGACGGAACGGCCCGTTACCGCTGGGTCTGCGAGTGGGCGTTATGGTGCCGGAAGCGGAGGCCCGCGGTTGCGCCGGCCCGCCCTTGCCGCCTTGACCCGGCATCGCCTCGCCAGGCCGGGGAGCTACGCCTGGACGGCCCGGAACGCCGGTTTGCGGACCCGGAGAAGCGGAAGCAGCCGTCGTGGGCGGCGGAGCTCGACGGGCAATTGAAGGCTGACCTGCCGGGACCGGGCGCAGCTGCGGCACCGGCTGCGCACCCGGCCGGCTCGACGCCGCCGGCTGCCGCACAGGCGCCGGTTCGGCCGGGGCTGAGGCCGGGCTTCGAGGCGGTTCGGCCGGGGCCGGGGTGCGGGGCGCACCGGTAACCGGGCGCAGCCGCGTCACCGGAGCCGCGGCGGCGGGAGCCTTTGGCGCAGGTTTTGGCGGCGGGGCCGGAGCGGCGCCGGCGGCGGGTGCGGGCGCCGGTTTGGGCTTGGGCGACTTCGCGGCCGGCTTCAGCAATACGCTGCGAACCAGATCGGCGATCTGATCCGGAACGACGCTGAGTTGGTTTTTCGCCTCGAAAACGCCGCCGAGTCGTTCGTTGAAGAGCGTCGTCAGCTCTTTCGAGGTGAGCCCGAGCTCTTTGGCGAGCTCGAATATCCTTACTTTTCCGGCCAAGTTCACTCTCGAGCACGCGAGCGCTCGAGTCCCATCAGTTGGAGTGCGCGGAGCCCCAACCGACGGCTTGGCTCCGCTAGGTAATCAAAGTTTTGCCCTCATCGGAGGGAACGGTCGTCGCTAATCATCATGCGGTTCATTTCGTACACGGGCTCTTTATTAAACCATATTCTGCCGCGTCGGTGCCAAGCCCCGGGTAGCGCTTGTTCTTCCGAGCGGCCAGCGCGCACTGCTCCGAGCAGAGGTAGGCCCCGCGCCCGGGCTGCTTGCGCCGGAGAGCGGGTTGATCTTGCCGCCACCCGGCAGCGGTCCGCACGAACCGATTCAGCCGCGGCGCAGGCAGACGCCGCCTGCAGCCGACGCAGGTGCGAACGGGGACTACGTTTCTTCCTTTCCGAGACGCTCGCGCCTGAACTCTTCGAGCTTGCGGATCAGTTCCAGATCAACCTCGTCCGCGGTCGCCGCAGGCGCCACCTCGACGGTCTCCGGCGGCTGTTCGCTTGCGACTCGCTCTTCGCGTTCCGCAAGATAACGTTCCCTCGCTTGGGCCGATTCGCTTTCCGTCGCAATGTCGAGCCGCCAGCCGGTGAGCCGCGCCGCCAAGCGCACGTTCTGGCCGTCGCGGCCGATCGCCAGCGACAACTGGTAATCAGGGACGATTACCAGCGCAACGCCGTCGTCTTCGAAGAGCTCGACGCCGATGACTTTAGCGGGCGCCAACGCCTTGGATATGAACATCGCCGGCGAGGGATCGTATGGAATGATGTCCACCTTCTCGCCGCGCAGGTCGTCGGTGACGTTCATGATCCGGCTAGACTTTGGTCCGAGGCACGCTCCGATCGCATCGACCTCACTACGATTGCTCTTCACTGCTACCTTGGATCGCGTCCCGGGGTCGCGTGCGATCGCCATGATCTCGATCGTGCCGTCGGCAATTTCGGGCACCTCGCGCTCCATCAGCCGTTGGACGAGCCCTTCGGCCGCGCGCGAGAGAATCACTTGGGGCCCCTTAGGCGATTTTTTCACGTCGAGCACGTACGCCCGAATGAAATCGTTGATGCGGTAGGATTCCCCCGGCACCTGTTCCTCGAGGTACATGACCGCCTCGTCACGGCCCTCTAAGGTGATGAACATATTTCGTTGCTCGTAGCGCTGCACGGTGCCGGTTACGATGTCGTTGAGCTTACGCACGTACTTGTTGTAGACCGTGTCCCGCTCGGCTTCGCGAATGCGCTGAACGATAACTTGCTTGGCCGTCTGTGCGGCGATGCGCCCGAAATCTTTCGGCGTAACCTCTTGGTCGAAGTAATCGCCGATCTGATACGGCTGGCCGGCTTCCTTGAGCGAAATCTCCAGCTTCGGGTCTTGTACCTCTTCGACCACGGCGCGCCGGTGGAAGACGCGATACGCTCCGGTCTGCCGGTCCACGATCACGATCGCATTTGATTCGCTGCCGAAGTGACGCTTATACGCGGTGAGCAGCGCCGCTTCCAACGCTTCGAGCAGCATCTCGAACGAGATATTTCGCTCGCGGGCGATGTACTGTAGAACGTCGATTAGTTTATCGTCGGTTGCCGTGTTTTGTATCGTTGCCATGCCTTTGTTTCCGTTGAAGTTTGTCCCGTTTGAGATCCATACGCGGATCGTATTCCAAATTGGCCGCCTTGATTGCCGCCAACGGGAGCAGCAGCCGGCCGTGCTCGGTTTCCACGACTACTGTCTCTCCGCGCAAGCCGCGCAGCGTTCCACGATGCGTCTTTCCACCGTTCACGATCAGCGATGTGACGATCCGGGCCCGCTCGCCGGCGAACCGCTCGTAGTCGGCCGGGCGCAAGAGCGGACGATCCAACCCCGCAGATTCCACTTCGAGCGTATACTCCGCCTCGAGACCCGCCAGGTTGGCGTTGAGCCGCGCTGCGACACGCTCGCAGAGCTGCAAGTCGGCGCCTCCGGGG
>DASRXM010000048.1:0-51859 GCA_035654155.1 Candidatus Babeliales bacterium | reverse complement strand
GCTAACGAAGTTTTGAAACAGCCATCCATGGCTGGCCCCAAAAAATCGCGAAGTCGCGCCTAACGGAGTTCCAACCCTCTTGTCGGTTAGCGGCAGCGTCTCGTCATGGCGGCGACAAGACGTTCTGATGAGGAGCGTCTCAATTTTCGGACAAAACAGGATGTTTTCTTCAAAGCTTGCTCTTCCGAAAATCGAGCCGAGCGAGCAAAGGACAGGATGTCCGCAGCGAGCGTCTCCGAAGCGGAACGTCTTGTCGCCGCTCTGGCGATTAGACCGGCACCTCGATGCGATTGTAGACGAACCGGCCGCCGACCATCGTGCCGATGACCTGGTAATCTCCGTTCCAAAATGAAAGATCGGCGCGCGCGCCGCGCGCGATGCGGCCCATCTCGCCGTCATGCCGAATCAACCGGGCCGGCGCGTACGTAGCGGCCACGACGGCTTGCGCGAACGGTATCTGCGCGTAGGACATGTAATTGCGCAAGGCCTCGTCGATACGCAGCGCGCTGCCGGCGATCGTTCCGTCCGCGGCGCGCATGACGCCGCCCTCGATATGGTAGCCCGGATCGGCGGCAGGCATGTGATCGGTGACCAAGACGACGCGGTCGCCGAGCGTGCGGTGAAGAATGTCGATCATGACCGGCGAGACGTGATACCCGTCGCAAATCACTTGAACGAGCGTCCTGCGGTCCTGAATGAATGCAGCTAAGATCGAAGGATCCCGGTGGTCGAGCGGCGGCATGCCGTTGAAGGCATGCGTGAGCGAACGAAAGCCCAGCCCGATCGCCAGCATCCCTTCGCGGTATCGCGCGGCGGTATGGCCGGCCGAGCAGGCGACGCCGTTCTCTAAGAAGACGCGCAACGCGTCGGCGGCGCCTTCGATTTCCGGCGCCATCGTTACGAGCAGACAGGCGCCCTTACACGCGTCGACCATCTCTTGCGCGCGCGCGGTCCCGGCGGGCAAGAGCCATTCCTGACGATGGATGCGGCGAAACTTTGGATTCAAAAAGGGTCCTTCGAAATGAATGCCCAGGCAGCGCGCCCCAACCGGGGCGTCCTCTTCGAGCTGATTTGCGGCTTCGACCAGTTCCGACGCCGCATGCAACATGGATTCCCACGGCGCGGTCATGACGCTCGCGACGAAGCCGGTCGCGCCGTTTTGCGCGTACGACTCTCCAGCCATCGCGACGGCATTGCCTTGGTCGCGGTTAAAGAGGTATTCCCCCGCTCCGTTGGTGTGAAGGTCGATTAAGCCAGGCGCGATGCTGCTGCCCGGCGGCAACCGATAATCTGCCGGCCCGTCGGCCGGCAGGACCGCTCCAACGCGAGCATTTTCAACCGCTAGCCTGCCGAAGGTCGACGTGCCGTCACCGACGGCGATGAAGGCTGGACCGACCACCAATCTTTCCACGTTAGCGTCTAACTCCGTATCAAAGCCAAGGCTTCGTCGCGGTGCTGCTCCATGAGCGCCTCGGTGTCGCCTTCAACGTTGAGCCGCAGAAGCGGCTCGGTATTCGAGGGGCGGACGTTCATCCACCAGTCCGGATAGTTAATCGTCACACCGTCGAGATGATCGATTTGCGCGTCGGCATAATGCGCTTCGATCTGGCGAAGCTTGGCTCCGATATCCAAAACCGTGCTGTTGATCTCGCCCGAACGAAAGCGCGTATCGATCGGAGCGATCACCTCGCTAACCGGTTTGTTCGCTTCGCTGAACAGCTCGAGGCATTGCAGAAGTGCAATCATCCCGGAGTCGGCGTACCAGTTGTCGCGAAAGTAAAAATGGCCGCTGTGCTCGCCGCCAAAGAGGATGTCTTGTTCTCGCATTACGGCTTTGATGATCGAATGCCCGACCTTCGAGCGAACCGGAATGCCGCCTGCCTTTAGAATCAGCTCGGGAACGCTCCGGCTGCAGATGAGGTTGTAGAGAATCTTCGCTCCCGGGTGCTTTTTGAGGGTGTTGAGCGCCACCAGCGCAGTTACGGTGCTGCCGTCGATCAGCCCGGCCTTTTCGTCGACGATGAACATCCGATCGGCGTCGCCGTCGAAGGCGACGCCGAGATCGCAGTCGTGCTTACGCACCTCGGCCTGTAAATCGATCATGTTTTCGGGTTCGATCGGGCTGGCAGGATGATTTGGGAAGCTCCCATCGAGCTCGAAGTAAAGCGGCTCGAGGTCACACGGCAAGTTCTTAAAGACGTGCGGCACGGTTTCGCCCGCCATCCCATTTCCGGCGTCAATCGCGATCTTGAACGGCTTGATCTTCGACCGGTCGACGAAGGAGAGACAGTGCTGCGCGAAGTCGTCGAGCACGTTGCGGTGGGTGATCGGGCCGGGGTCGCCGCTCTTGGCGGGAAGCCGATCCGAAACGAGCTGGTCGCGGATGACGTTCAAGCCGGTGTCCAGCGAAATGGCCTGGGCCTGCGAGCGGGTAAATTTCATGCCGTTGTATTGGGCTGGATTGTGCGAAGCCGTAATCATGACGCCGCCGTCGAAGTGGAACTTCCCGACCGCAAAATAGAGGGCGTCGGTCGAGACCATTCCGATATCGACCACGTCGGCGCCGGCTTCGGCAGCCCCGCGGGCGAAGGCTTCGCAGAGTTTCCGACCCGAGGGGCGCATATCTCGACCGACGCAGACGGTCGCGCGGCTGCCGTTGGGGCGACCGTCGCCGATAAGCGGCACGAAACAGCGCCCGATCTGATAAGCGACGCCGTCGCTCAGCTGGGACGGATAAACCCCGCGGACGTCGTAGGATTTAAATATCGTGGGATCCACTCGGCCGTCCACAGCCAGCGGTTCTTCGACCGCGCCTTGGTGACGCCTTTATGAAGGAAGCGCCGCTGGCTAACGTTACGGGGACGCTCTTAATGACCGCGTTCCTCGCGGTGACGCTTCTGTTCGTCATGCAAGGAACGTTCGAAACGCGGGCTGAGCTTGCAAACACGTTCGTGCACCAAGCGCAAGTTCAAAAGGCGCAGCTCGACCTCGAAGAACTTCTTCGCTTGCAGATCGACGAGGAGAATTCGCTGCGCGGCTATTCGTTGACCCGCGATCCATTTTACGTCGCGCAATATCGGCAAGCCGCTGCGGGATACGATGCCAAAGAATCCGAGATCTCCGTGATTTTAGAAGGACAGCATCTAACCGCGCCGGCCGAGATGCTCGGCACCTACGAACGGCTTCAGACCGCCTGGCGCGACCAGGTCGCGTCGCCATGGCTGCGCCGGCCCGGCGAGCTGCTCGAGCTCGATAAGACGAACAAACTCTTTTCCGATTACGAGAGCCGAACCGGCTATGCGATTCGGCAAGCGCTGGCGGGTACCGATGCCGCGCTCGTTCGCAGCACGCAGATTCAGCTTGACCGCGCTTCCTACGCTCGCGCCTTCTGGGTGGTCGCCTTCGGTTTTCTCGCGATCTTGCTCAACATCTACCGTTCTCGGCTCAATCGCGAGTTGGAGGAAGAACGAACCATCACCGACATCCTCCAGCAAGCATTTCGCAGCGAATCGGTTCCGCTGCCGCATTGCGAGGTCGGAAGCGCCTATCTTTCGGCAACGACCCACCTGGCCGTGGGCGGCGACATCTTCGACGTCTATCGTCTCTCCGACAACCGCGCGCTGGTTCTGATCGCCGATATCAGCGGCAAGGGCGTCGACGCCGCGGTGCTGACCGCATTCATTCGATTCATGATCCGCGCGATCGCCGTGCGCCACAGCGAGCCCGCGGCGATCCTGGCCGAGTTCAACGTTGCGTTTTCGAAGGCGGTCGGCAATCCATACCTGTTCGTCTCGATGTTTGTCGGCGTGCTGGATACGGCGACGCGCCGCCTGGAGTATGCAAGCGCCGGCCACGATTGCGCGTATCTTCGCCGCCGCGACGGCGTGCATCAGCTCTCGGTCACCGGTCCGGTGCTGGGCGTCATGGAAGAGCCTTATTACTCGAAGACGATCGACCTCGATCCCGGCGATACGCTCGTGCTCACCACCGACGGCCTTACCGAAGTGCGCAATCGAGCCGGGAAACCGTTGCTCGGCCGGGGCGCCATCGAGCTGATCGCACGCGCCGGTCCGCACGCCCAACAGCTCGTCGACGAATTGGTGGCCAAGGTGCGAGCGCGCGGCGGAAAACGGATCCGCGACGACTTGGCGATCCTCGCGATTCGCATGCTCGACGGAGAGAGCCGTGGTTAGAGTCGCGGCGGTGCTGTTGCTGCTCTTACCAGCGTTGCTGGGCACGGCGCTGGCCGATTGCAAGATCCACCGCGGAGATCGGGTCGTGCTCTACAGCACGACCGACGATCCCTCGGTTCTGCTTTGGGATTCGCGCGCGCGTCTGCGCGAGTATTATGCCGCCTCGTTCGACGAGGCGCACGCGATGCTGCCGCACGCGACGCTGGTGGCGCCCGGAACGCACGCGACCGTAACCTCGTGCACGTCCAACTACGTCGATTCGCCAATCTTTGAGCGCCCCGCGGATGCTATCGCGGTCGTGACGACCAGCGGACCCCAGCGTGGGCTGCTGCGCTGGGTTCTTGGCTCCGACGTGCGCCGTTTGCCTAACCCCTGATGGCGCCGCGAGGGCCTGCAAATACTCGCAAGCCCCCGCCGGGAAGACGTACGCGCTCCATCGCGATTCCGTAGACGCGTTCGATCAACCGGCCGTTGAGAAGTTGGGCGGGCGGTGCGACCGTCAGGAGCGTACCCTCGCCGAGCAGCGCGATGCGGTCCGCATAGGCGGCCGCCTCGTTCAAGTCGTGCAAGGCGCAGACGATGGTCTTTCCTTCTCGCGCCAGCGTACGCAGCAACTCGAGAATCTCGTGAGCAACCCGCACGTCGAGATGACTGGTCGGCTCGTCGAGCAGCAAAATCGGCGTTTCTTGCGCGAGTCCCAGCGCAATCCAAACGCGCTGGCGCTCGCCAGCGCTGAGCGTCGCAAAGAATCGCTCGGAGAGGGCCTCCATTCGGACGGCCCGCAGCGCTTGTTGGATTGCGCGCTCGTCCTCAGGGCGGGCCTGCCACTGCCACCAGCGATGATGCGGAAAACGGCCGATTGAAACGACGTCGGCAACCCGCAGCGCATCGAGCAGAACCTCGTCGCCGGTCACGAAAGCGACGCGGCGCGCGCGCGCGAGTGGGGGAAGTTCTGCGCCGGCTGCGCCGTCCACAAGGATCGTTCCCGCGTACGCGTGCAACCCTGAAATCGCGCGAAGCAGCGTCGTCTTGCCGACGCCGTTTGGTCCAATCAGCGCGACGAACTCACCGCTTTCGATCTGCGCGTCGATCGCTCTCAGCAGAAGACGTCCGTCGACTCGCAGCGATACGTCGCGAAGTCCGATCATGCGACGACGCGCGCCGCCGGCACCTGCGGCCGAAGATAAAGGTAAAGGAAGGCCGGTACCCCGATGATTGCGAGCAAAACGCCGATCGGAAGCTCCGCCGGGGCGACGATGCGCCGGCAGACTGCGTCGGCGACCATGCAAAGCGCGGCGCCGATCGCGGCGCAGCCCGGAAGCAATACGCGCGCGTCTGAGCCGACGACGCGCCTCGTAAGATGTGGCACGATGAGGCCGACGAACCCGACCAGCCCGGCCAGCGCGACGCTGGCCGCCGCCAGCAACGACGCCGACGCGAGTATCGTCCATTGCGCGCGATCCACGTCAAGGCCGACGGCGCGTGCGCGCAGCTCTCCGATCCGCAGCGCATTTAGCGGGCCAACCGATGCCAACGCGAGCAGCGCGCCGAGCGCGAGATAGGGCGATGTTGCCGCAAGGTCGTGCCAGCCTCGACCGGCCATCGACCCGGCCAACCACGATAAGACCGCCGCGGCGTAATCGTAGGATTGCGCGCGCACGATGACGAGCGTGACGATTGCCGCACAGAGCGCCGACAACGACACGCCCGCGAGAATTAGCCGATTGGAGTCGATGCCGCTTCCTCGCCGCGCCAGCGCCGCGACGAGCAGCGCCGCGCCCAAACCCGCCACGAATCCGATCGGCGGCAGGGTGGCCGCCGCGGCGCCCGCAACGACGGCGACGGCAATCGCGGCTGCGGCCGCAGCGCTGACGCCGGTGAGATACGGATCGACCAGCGGGTTGCGCAGCATCCCCTGCAGCATTGCGCCGCCGATTGCCAGCGATGCGCCGACGGTCGCCGCGATGCACACGCGCGGTAAGCGAAGTTGCCAAACTATCGCGTGCAGCACGCTCTGTTCGTGCGGGTGCCCCAGTTGCGAGAGAATCTGCGCGAGCGTCAGCGGCGTCGCGCCGACGAGCATGCTCGCCGCGCCGGCTCCCGGCACGATCGCGATCAGCGCGATCGCTTTGAGCGTCTTCAACGGCTGCGCAGCTCGAGGGTGAACGAGCGACCGGGCATCGGGTATCCGGCGTAGACCGCGTACAAATCGTTTCCGAGGTTGTAGCCGCGCAACACCAGCAGCAGCTGCGGCGTTACGCGGTATCCGACGTCCGCATTCACCAGCGTGAACGTGGAGGGCTGGTACGCGGCGAATTGCGGCGCCAGGTACGGATCCGCGGCCTCCTGCGGTCCTTGCGTCTCGGCGGCGATCTTGAAACCGTCGAAGCGGCTGTTCGAGGGTGCGACGTAATGCAATCCGATGCCCACGGCGAAAACGGGCCCGCGCCCCGGGAGACGCGAGTCGGTGTCGAGATCCTGCGCACTATAAAGATTGGTGATCGAGAGGTTTGCGGAATAGCCGCGCGTTTGGGGCGTCGTTGCGTCGAGCGTCAGCCCGTCAATCAACGCGTGACCGACGTTTTCCGGAATGTAGTCCGGCGGCGGCGAGACGATCAGATTGTAGCCCCTCATCGTAAACCATCCCAGCGAAACGCCGCCCCAGAGCGTCGGCGCCGCGAGCGTCGCATCCCCGACGCTCGTACGTTCGGGTGAAAGATTCGGATTGGAGTACCCCGGATAGTACAGTTCTTCGGCGGTAGGCGCGCGAAACGCGGTCGCGGCATTGAGTTTGAATTGCAGCGCCGAGGTTAGCGGCAGAATTCCGCCCAGCGAGGGCGAGTACGCACCCCCAACGTCCCCGTCGCGCTCGCCGCGCAGGCCGGCATAGAGCTCCTGGCCGTTGCCGCCGAACCACTGCGACTGAACGTAGGCGGCGGTCTGCGCATAGTCGTAGAAGATTGGCGCGTTGTCGGCAGCCAGCGGCGACCCGCCACCGGTTCCCGCATCGATCCGCGCGATGCCGCGCATGAGGTCGAGGCCGTAGACGAGGCGCTGACGATCGTCGCCGACGACGTTACGCAAACTCGCCATCCAGTGCTGGTCGTAGAGCGCCTGCGCGTACGGCGGATTCGAAATCATTCCCGGTCCCGGCGTCGGATACGACGAATTCGGGCAGTTGGGATCGACCGGCGTGTTGCACGTGAACGATAGGTCCTGCGAGGAAGCGCCCAACTCGAGCGAAGTCGAGGAACGCGCGCCGTTGTGCTCGAGGTTGAGCCGAAGATCGCGATTGACGTTTCCCTGCTCGCTCGTCGGCGAGAAGTATCCCAGCTCGCCCGGCGCCCCAGCCGATGCGTCGCCGATGTCGCCGCTCAACGTGACGTCGATGGTGCCGATCGGATGTCCGTAGCGCACCGTCAGCGCGGTCAGGTTGGCTTGAGCATTTTGCCGATTCGACGAGTTTTCCACCGAGTAATCGTTGGTCGCGTACGTGCGCTGAAAGGTTAGATACGGGGTTTGCAAGAGATAGTTCTGCTCGTTGAAGGAACCGGTTGAGACGGTCGCGTTGCTGCGCGCGGGCTGGGCGGCAGTGATGATATTGATGACGCCTCCGATCGAGCCCGAACCATACAGCGTCGAGCCGCCGCCTTCGACGACTTCGATGCGATCGATTCCGCTGACCGCGAACTGCTCCAGGTTGACGTCGTCGATTTGGCCTCCGGCGATCGGCTGGCCGTCAACGAGCACCAAGATCTGCTGCGACGAGCTGCCGCGTATTCCCACGGTTGCGGCCGCCCCGAAGGCGCCGTAACGAACCACGTTGACGCCGGGAACGCCTTCCAGCGCGTCGGCGACGGTGCGGTCGCCGTCGCGCGCGATCTGTGCGGCAGTTACAACGTACGTCGTGCGTGCCGTGCGCGTTGCCGATTCGACCCCGCGGTCGCTCGTGACCACGTGCGCGATCTGCGGCACACTCGACGGCGAGGGTGACGGTGAGGGAGCTACCGCGACAACTGCGGCAACGATGATTGAAAGCATGGCAATCCTTTCCTTAGCGCGAGGCGGATCGTGTCACAGCGTTTGCGGCGGTATCCTGACTCGCGGATCGCTGCCGATGCCCGTGCCTTCCCATCCTCGCGGACAGTGGCGGCGGGCGGCTCCCCGCATACAGTGGCGCGACCGTGCCGGCTTCGCACCGGCTTCCCGCGCAAACGTAGGCAAGCAATTGCGCGAAGGTCGGCGCCTTCCTCCCTTCGTACTCGCGCAGGGATGCGTCCGATTCCCGTGCTGCTCGCATTCGTTGCCGCCCTGGTTTGCGCGTGCGCGCCGCACCGGTCTGCGGGCAACTCTCAGCCGCAGCCGGCCCAAACCCGCGGGCGAATCGTTACGCTTATGCCATCGTTCGCCGACGACGTCTATGCGATCGGCGCCGGCTCGCAACTGGTCGCCGTTTCGGCTTTTACCGACGCGCCGCAGGCCCAACGCTTGCCGCGCGTGGCCGATGCAAGCAGCGTTGATGCCGAGGAAATCCTTGCGTTGCGGCCCAGCGCCGTGATCGGCATCCCACCGCAGGCGCGCTTCGTCGAATCCTTGGAAAACGCGGGATTGCGCGTCGTGTTGCTTTCGAACGATTCCTATGGGAGCATATTTACCAACCTGCGCGCAATCGGCGAGTTGACCGGCCGCCAACGCCCGGCGGTTGCGTTGATTGCAGGGTTGCAGCGCGAAACTGCGGCGCTGCACGCGCGCACGGCGACGTTCGTGCGTCATCCCAGCGTTTTCGTCGTGCTCGGGAGCATGCCGATTTGGACCGCCGGCGCCGGCTCGTATATCACGACACTGATCTCGTTGGCCGGCGGACGCAACGCCGCAAGCGATCTTTCGGCCGCCTACGGGCAATACAGCGCCGAGGCCCTGTTGCGCCGTCAGCCCGACATGCTCGTGGTCGATCCCTCGACCCAGCTGGAAACGACCCTCGACCGCGAGCCGTGGCGCAACCTGCGGGCCGTGCGTCTGCGTCGGATCTACGTGGTGAACCCCGACGTGCTCGAACGCCCCGGGCCAAATTATAACGACGGCGTGCGCTGGCTTCTCGAGCACATAGCGCCGCTGGCTAAATGAGCGACGGCGCGCTCGTCGTCGCGGTGGAGACGCGCGCCCTTCACGACTCGATCGACGAGGAGCTCGCCGAATTCGAGGCGCTCGCAGAGGCGGCGGGCGCGAGCGTGCTCGATAGAGTGGTGCAGCGCCGCGACACGGTGGACCCGGCTACGCTCGTTGGCAGCGGCAAAGCCCACGAAATCGCGCAGCGCGCGCACGAGCTGCGCGCCGGTCTGGTATTGGTGCTCAACGACTTGCGCCCGCGCCAGCGCAAGAATCTCGAGAAAATCGTTCCGTTACCGATCGTCGATCGCACCATGCTCATTCTCGACGTCTTCGCCCATCACGCCCGCAGTCGCGAAGGGAAGCTGCAAGTGGAGCTGGCCCAGCTGCGCTATCGCCAGTCGAATCTGATCGGAATCGGTGCCGACTTGTCTCGCTTGGGCGGAGGAATCGGCACCCGCGGCCCAGGCGAAACGAAGCTGGAGGTCGACCGGCGGCGCATCGGCGCGCGCATCAGCACGCTCAACGCAATGCTCGCTGACGTTCGCAGGCAGCGTGCCGTGCGTCGTTCGTCGCTCCACGGTGACCCGCTCGTCGCGCTCGTCGGATACACCAACGTCGGTAAGTCCTCGTTGCTCAACGCTTTAACGCGAAGCAACGCCTACGTTGCGGATCGACCTTTCGCGACGCTCGATCCGACGACGCGGCGCGCGTATCTCAAGCCGGGTGCGTACGTTCGCATAACCGACACGGTCGGCTTCATCACCGATCTTCCCAAGGATCTGGTGAACGCCTTTCGCGCGACGCTGGAAGAACTGCGCGAAGCCGATCTCCTGTTGCACGTGCTCGACGCGAGCAATCCGCGGTGGCCGCGGCAGCGCCGCGCGGTCGAAGAGATCCTGCACGAGCTCGAGCTGGACCGCGCGCCCTGTCTGCGCGTGTTCAACAAGTGCGACCTCGTCGCCGAACCTCCCGATGAGCCCGGCGCCCTTTGCGTCAGCGCCGCGACCGGTGCAGGCGTCGATGCCTTGCGCGCCGCACTCATCGAGTGCTTCACATGAGATCCGTCATCGCCGGCTGCATTGCGACGCTTGCCGTTATTGCTTGGGCCGGATGCGCTCGCAATGCCGACGACGCGTTCGTCGCGTCGGTCGCGCGGCTGCGCCCGGCGGTCGTGCTCTTGTCGATGAGGGTGCCGCCGGAGAATAAGAAAGACCGTTACGACGATGCCTATGCAACCGGGTTCGTGGTGGCATCCGGCGACTGGGGAAGCGACATCTTGACGGTGCAGCATGCGATCGACGGTGCATGGAATTTGCACGTCACGATCGGCAACCGCTGGAAAGCTCCTGCGAAAATCTTAGCCGCGGACGAGGACCTCGATCTCGCGCTACTGCGAACGCCGCGCCGGCGGCTTCCAGTGATCGCACTCGGTTCGTCCTCGCACTTGCAGGGGGAAGTCGGGCGCGAGCTCGGCCTGATCGGTTATCCGGTGCCGGACGAGTTCGACGACGAGGGTCTGGGCTTGGCGACGTCGCTCGACACCGGGCGACTCTCGTCGATTCGCAAAGACGCGCTCGAAGTGACGCTTTCGATCGTTCCGGGTGAGAGCGGAGCGCCGGTATTCGTTGCGGAGACCGGCGAAGTGGTGGGCGTCGCTGAGTCGCGCTTCGACGAGGAACGAAGCATCGGTTTTGCCGTGCCGATCGACGACGTCAAGAAATTTCTTCACCGGTTTGACCGGGGGCATGGGTTTTGAGCTCGCCGTGCGGCAGTCGCCCGATCGTCGAACGGTCCCCAATCCAGCGTAGCGGCGGGATCTCGAAGAAGCGAGCCAACGCGTTAAGGCGCCAGGCGTAGCCGGCCCGCAGGCCGGCAAACCGCGTCCAAGCCTCGTCGCGGTCGCGCAGCGCGTATCCGGCCGCGGCCAGCCGTTGGCAGGCATGATCGAACTCCTCGCGCTCGATGCCGACGCTCTCTTCCGCCTCTCCAACGCGGAAGTAGGTCGAAAGATCGCGAGTTGCGTGACGGCCGACGTTGTAGAACAGGCGCGCCTGTCCGTTGCGAACGCCGTCCAGGGTGGTCATCATCAACGTCGCCGCGTCGAGCAGCGTTCCGAGCGTGCCGACCCATGATTGCTCGTCGTGGCTCGAGCGGAAGAATGCCAGCACCGGATAGGCGAGATGGCTCTCCATGACGCTGGCGGCCCATCGTTGCGCTTCGATCATCAAACGCGCCAGGTCGTCCGAAGTTTGAGAATAGGCGGCGATCGCCAGCAGGTCGACGCCGCTGGGCGGCATGCCGGCGCGCGCCGCTACCGTAACGACGAAAGTTTCTCGTTGCTGGAACGACCCGAATAGCGCGAAGAGATAGGCCGTCATAACCGAGAGAAACGACAGGCCCGCAAGTCCTGCGAGAACGGAGACGAGGCGCGGTATGCCCGCGCGGCCGACGACGTCGCCGAAGCCGATCGTTAGCACCGAGGTTCCCGCGAAATAGAGCATCGTACCAAACGACGCGTAGTGCGGAACGATGCCGTCGCGCATCCCCCACAGGACGCATCCGAAGCCGACGATCAGCAGCCCTATCCAGAATCCAATAAGCTGGACCAGCATGAGGGGGGCGAAGATGGCGAGGAACTCTTCATGGCGATCGGTGTCGCTCGCAAAGAAGCGCCAGCCGAGCGCCGGCCAAAAGTGCCACATCCCGCGCCAGTAGTAGAAGCTCAAGCGATAGCGCCGTCCGGTCGCGCGCGGCACGATCACTGACTGGAAGACGTCATTGAACGTGAGGGCGATTACGACGGTTCCGAATGCAATGCTCGCAACGTTTAGCAGCATGTTCGGCGGTACGTTCGGCGCGGCGGGGCGTCAAGCCGCTCGTGCGAAAAGGTATCGCGATGGCGGTCGTTTTCATCACCGGACCGGTCTGCTCCGGAAAAAGCGCGTTCGGCGCCCGATTGGCGCGCGAGAGCGGCCGCGAGGTGACCTA
Organism: Candidatus Babeliales bacterium; assembly: GCA_035654155.1. Classification (GTDB taxonomy): domain Bacteria; phylum Vulcanimicrobiota; class Vulcanimicrobiia; order Vulcanimicrobiales; family Vulcanimicrobiaceae; genus Cybelea. The sequence goes on along the minus strand of DASRXM010000048.1, from coordinate 39,569 downwards.
CGTCGCGACGGCCGCGGGCGCACCGGAAGACATCGAGTGGCGCGCGCGGCTGAGCCGGCACGTGCGCGAACGCCCCGCCGCGTGGCGCACGGTCGAAACGGCCGCGATGAGCGATGCGGCGCAGATCGCGCTTTTTCGCGATGCGCCCTCCGGCACGTGCCTGATCGTCGATGCGCTGGGCACCTGGATGGCGGCGCGAATCGCCGCACGCATCGACTTGCTGGAAATCGATTACACCGTGCTCGAATCGCAACTCGATGAAGAAGCGGCCGAATTCGTCGACGCGATGCTTGCGTCGAACGCCTACGTCATCGCCGTGAGCGAGCAGATCGGCTGGGACGTCGTGCCGGTCGCCGCTTCGGCCAGGCTCTTTCGCGATGCGATGGGCCGCATGGTGCAACGACTTGCAAAGCGCGCCGACCGCGCGTACCTCGTCGTTGCCGGTTACGCGCTCGATTTGCGAGCTCTCGGCGAGCCGATCGAGCGCGACGACGATGTCTGAAGCGCTGGTCCTCGTTACTTTTCTTGCCGCGATCGTGGTGCTTGCGGTAGCGGCGAAGCGGTTGCGCGTTCCGTATCCGGTCGCATTTGTGATTGGCGGGATCGTGCTTGCAAGTTCGCGCAATCTGCCGCGGCCTCACGTCGATCCCCAGCTGATCATGCTGCTCGTGATTCCGCCGCTGCTTTTCGGCGCGGCGTGGTCGACGGATTGGTACGATCTCAAGCGCAACGCGCGGACGATCACGCTGCTTGCGGTCGGACTGGTCATTGCGACGATGGCCGTGGTAGCAATTGTCGTTCACTACACCGTGCCGGCATTTACCTGGCCATTGGCCTTCACGCTTGGCGCAATAGTTTCGCCCCCGGACGCCGTCGCAGCCGAAGCGATCTTCGAGCGGGTTGCAATTCCCCGCCGCATCGCCGCCATCGTCGGCGCGGAGTGCCTGATGAATGACGCAACCGCGCTGGTTCTGTATCGGTTTGCGCTCGTGGCGGCAATTACGGGCGCATTTTCGCTCGCGCGCGCGAGCGCCGCTTTCCTCTACGTCGCCGTCGGCGGCGTGCTGATCGGCGTGGCGATTGCCTTCGTGCTGGAAGGAGCCTTGCGATATATCGCGCGCGTCGGCTTTGCCGACGCGATGATCGCCAGTGTGGTCTTCCTGCTCGCGCCGTTTGCCGCATATCTGCCGGCCGAGGCGCTTGGATTCTCCGGCGTGCTTGCGGTCGTGACCGCCGGCATTCTTCTGAGCCGCCGCTCGACCGGTTTCATCGATTCGGAAACGCGGGTGCTCGGCGCGTCGGTTTGGAGGCTGCTGATTTTCGTACTGAACGCCTACGCGTTTTTGGTCATCGGCCTGCAACTGCCCGCGATCCTCGAGGCGCTCGAGCCGCACGTCCGCGATTACGTGCTCTTCGGTCTGCTCTTGAGTGTGACCGTGATCCTGGTGCGCATCGCATACGTTTTTCCGGCAATCTACGTTCCGCGGCTGCTGAGCGGGCGGCTGCGCGTCCGCGATCCCAGCCCGCCGTGGCAGCCGGTAGCGGTGCTTTCGTGGACCGGAATGCGCGGCATCATCTCGCTCGCAGTCGCGTTGGGCCTGCCCTACACCTTGGGCGACCGGCCGTTTCCCGAGCGCGACGTCACGATTTTTTTTACGTTTTGCGTCGTTTTGGTCACGCTGGTTCTGCAAGGCCTTACGCTGGGGCCGCTCATCGAGCGGCTGGGCGTCACCGAAACGAGCGCAAGACACCGGCGCGAAGCCGGTTTGCGAATCCGCGCCCTGCAAGCCGGAATCTCGCGCCTGCGCGAAGACGAGTCACATCGTAAAAGCCCGCTCGAGCGTGAGATCGTCGACCGCGTTCTCGAGGAGTACCGCCGGCGCATCAACGTGCTCGAGGGGAGAGCCGCCGAAGAAGAGGACGACGAAGCGACGGAGAGTCGAATCGATCGCAGCGTGCAAAAGGAAGCCTTAGCCGCAGAGCGCCGCGCCATTCTGGCGATGCGCCACGCCGGCGAAATTCCGGACGAAATATATCGCTCGATCGAGTACGACCTCGATCTTGCGGCGCTGCGGTTGAGCTAGGTTCTCTACGTTGGCGCGGGGCTCGGTGTGACCAGGCCGGGTGCCGCAGACGGCGCCGGCGAGCCGCCTGGAGGCGCTTGCGATGCGCCGGCCGTCGCCGCGGGCGACGATCCGGGCGAAGCGTTTGCCGTCGCACTCGGCGCCGGACGCGGGGTGGGAACCGGCGGCGGCGCCAACGTCGGTTGACCGGCCGGCCAGGTCAGGGGAACGAGCCGGATGTAACCGATCGAAACCGTTGCATCTTTTGGTATCGTCGTGTCGGCCGTTGCGGTTGTGTAGCCGGCCGCGCGCGCCGTAACTGTCTGGTCGCCGGCAACCGCCCGCAAGATGAATGCGCCGTTCACGTCGGATCGTATCGTATACAGGGAGCCGACCGAAAGCAGCGCGCTCGGAATCGGCCGGTTGGTGGTTGCGTCGAGCACGCGCCCGGCAACGCGCCCGAAATCTTGGACGCCGACGACGTTGGGAGGCGGCGAACATGCATCGCCGAGCGCAAAAAGTAGGAGCATTCCCAAGATCGCATAGCGCATGACCGAATCTACGGTTAAGGCATCGAGTCCCCCTGGTCCAAGCACGCGATGCGACGGGGCCAATGCGCCGGTGGCCTGTAATGCCAGGATGTGCAGCGCCGCCGTGAAAAAAGTCCCGGGCCATGAATCCGTACGGTCCGGTCGCAATCTACCTATGCGTCGCGCTCGCGGCCGCGCTGCTCTTTACGGTTCTGCCGGGGCTCCTAGGAAGAGCTAGACCGAATCCGCACAAGCGCGAAGCGTACGAATGCGGCGTCGAGCCGACCTCGCCGGTAGCCGGCCGATTCCCGGTGCGGTTCTATCTGATTGCGATGCTGTTCGTCGTCTTCGACGTCGAAGCGGCGTCATTTTACCCCTGGGCCGTTCAGATGCACGCCCTGCGAGTCTTCGGACTCCTGGAGATGATCGTGTTTATCATCGTGCTGGCGATTGGCTACGCCTACGTTTGGAAGAAAGGCGGATTCGTGTGGCGCTGAGCGGCCAATTCATGCTCGCGCGACTCGACGAGGTCGCGCGCTGGGCGCAAAGCTCCTCGGTATGGCCGCTCACCATGGGGCTGGCCTGTTGCGCGATCGAGATGATGACCGTCACTTCTTCGGAGTACGACATCGCGCGACTGGGATCTGAAGTATTCCGCAGCTCGCCGCGTCAGGCGGATCTCATGATCGTATCCGGCAGGGTTGCGCAGAAGATGGGGCCGGTCGTTAAGCGGCTTTACGATCAGATGGCCGATCCGAAATGGGTTATTTCGATGGGCGCCTGCGCAAGTTCCGGCGGCATCTTCGACAACTATGCCGTCATTCAAGGGGTCGATACGATCGTTCCGGTCGACGTGTACGTGCCCGGCTGCCCGCCGACACCCGACGGATTGCTCTACGCCGTGAACTTGATCCAGCAGCAAATCCGCGAAGGCGGACGCGGCGGCATCCTGGCGCGAGCCTAACTGCCAAGCTCGAGAGTGCATCGTGCCTAGTACCCAAGTTCCGCCGATCGCCGGCACGGCGATCGATCCCCCGAGCCTGCGTCCGCCAATCGACGACGCGGCGATCGAGCGAATCGCACCCGGCGCCCTGCGCGCGCGGCTGCAGCAACTCAAAGACGACGGGTACGCGATGCTGCTCGATCTCGGTGCGGTTGATTACCTGCAGCGCAAACCACGCTTCGACGTGGTTTACCATCTGCTGAAGCTCCCGCCGAAAAAGGCCGGCGTCGCCGAGGTGGGAAGCCCGCCGAGGCTTCGCGTGCTGTGCGGCGTCGAGGAGAACGAACATCTGCCGACCGTCATGGACTTGTGGAAGTCGGCGGATTGGGCCGAGCGCGAGGTGTACGACCTTTTCGGGATCGTCTTCGACGGACACTCCGACCTACGCCGCATCCAGATGCCCCACGATTGGGAAGGGCATCCGCTGCGCAAGGATTATCCAATGCGCGGGCCCGCGCGCGAGCGAGCACCGCGTCCCAGCTTTGCCAACAAAAGCAACGTCATCGCGGGAACGCCGCCGTCCGGACGCACCTTTGAAGCGCTGCAAGAAGAAGTAAAACGGGCGCGCGAGTCGTGACCGCTTCCGCAACGCCGCTTTCGCCCGAGGTCGTGAGCCGCAGCGGAAACACGATGGTTCTCTCTATGGGGCCGCAGCATCCGTCGACTCACGGAGTTTTGCAGATCGTGCTCGAGATCGAGAGCGAGAACGTGGTGAAGGCCGACCCCGAGATCGGCTACCTGCATACCGGCATCGAAAAGACGGCCGAAGGACTCTTCTGGACGCAGGCCCAGACCGTCGTCGAACGGATGGATTACCTCGCGCCCTCTTCCAATGCGCTGTGCTACGCGCTTGCGGTCGAAAAGCTGCTCGGCATCACGGATCGCATCCCGCAACGCGCGCGGGATATCCGCGTGTTGCACATGGAGCTCACCCGGATCGCGTCACACTGCGTCTGGCTTGGGACGCACGGGATCGACCTCGGCGCGATCTCGGTTTTTTTCTATTGCTTCGATCTACGGGAGAACATCCTCGATCTGCAAGAGTCGGCCGGAGGTGCGCGCATGCATCCGAATTACGTGCGCGTGGGTGGACTCAACGGCGACCTGCCCGACGGTCAGATGGCTCAGCTCGACGCGTTGATCGAAAAGTTTCCGGGCCGGATGCGGGAGCTGCGCGGGCTCCTGCAAGCCAATCCGATCTTTCAGGATCGCACCATCGACGTCGGCGTGTTAACGCCCGAAGAGGCGGTTGCGTGGAGCGTCACCGGACCCAGCTTGCGCGCCAGCGGCATCGCGTACGACGTGCGCAAGGCCGCTCCGTACAGTGGATACGAGGGCTACGAATTCGACGTTCCGACCCGTGAAGAGGGCGACGCTTACGCGCGCTTTCTGGTCCGCCTCGATGAGATGGAGCAGTCGATGCGCATCGTCGAGCAAGCGCGCAAGCGATTGAACGAGCCCGGACCGGTGATGATCGACGATCCGAAGGTCGCGCTGCCGCCCAAAGAAACGATCGCGCTCTCGATGGAGGCGCTCATTCATCACTTCAAGCTCATCAGCGAGGGCTTTCGGGTGCCGCCCGGCGACGTCTATCAGTCGATCGAGTCGCCGCGCGGCGAGCTGGGCTATTACATCGTCAGCAACGGCGAGAATCGTCCCTATCGCCTACGCACGCGGCCGCCCAGCATGTATAATCTCCAAGCGCTCAAGGGCATTGCCCCGGGGAACTTAATCGCCGATCTCGTCGTCATGATCGGCTCGCTCGACCCGGTGTTCGGAGAAGTCGATCGATGACGGCGGTGCCTCGTTCGGTCACGCGATATGGTAGTTCGGAGACGCTCGCTTTTTCGCGTCCTGCGAAAAAGCTACTCGCTTCGTCGTCGCTCTCGCCATCCTGGCTGCGCTCCTCCTTCAGACGCTCCTCACCACCACATCGCGCGACCTCACTCGTGAGCGCGTGCAAGCGGACCCTCCTCAGCATCACGTCGAGCGCCTCAGCATGACGCAGCGCGAGAAAGACTTCCCGGCGTTGCTCGAGCGGCTGCAGCCTCGGTGCGACGAGTTCATCGGGCAATACGAGCAAAAGAGGTCGGCGCTGTTGCCGATCATGCACTTGTTTCAGCAGCACGAAGGGTTCGTAAGTCCGCAGGCCATGAATGCGGTCGCGGAGATGCTCGAGATTACGCCGGCCGAAGTGGAAAGCACGGTTTCGTTCTATACGCTGCTCTACCGGCGGCCGGTTGGGAAGTACATGCTGCAAGTTTGCCGTGGGCTGGCCTGCACGATCAACGGTGCCGAGGACATCATGGCCTATTTTCGAGAGAAACTCGGCATCGGGCATCACCAAACTACGCCCGACGGGCTCTTTTCGTACGAAGAGGTCGAATGTTTGGCGGCCTGCGATCGCGCGACGTGCATGGAGGTGAATCTCGAATTCGCCTTCGATCTTACGCCGCAGAAGATCGATGAGATGCTTGGCGAGATGCGCGCCGGCGCATATCCGGTTGCGCCGATGGCGCAGACTGAAGCTCCCGCGCAAACTTGGGCGATTCTGCAAGAAGCCGAGATTGCCGCGGGACGAAAGGCTCCCGGCGCAAGCGGCGTAGCCGATCCGAACAACGCCGGCGGCGTCGGCGATGCGAGCGGAACGATCATGCTCGATAACATCGTCAATCGCGACGTGTATTTTTTCGGCCGGACGTCCGAGCGCGCCGTGGTCGAATCGCGAGCGATCGTCGAAGTCGTCGATGAGGAGGGCGCCGGTGCCGGTCACTAAGATTCTGACCGACGGCATCGGCGAGGTCGACATGCGCGGCATCGACGCGTACAGAGAGCGTGGCGGCTACAAGCAGTGGGAACGCACCGTGCGCGAACTGCAGCCGGTCGACGTTCTCGACATCGCGGAAGCGTCGGGTCTGCGCGGGCGCGGCGGAGCCGGCTTTCCGACCGGAAAGAAGTGGTCGTTTCTCCCGTCCGATAAGAAACCGCGCTACCTCGTGTGCAACTGTGACGAAGCCGAGCCGGGCACGTTTAAGGATCACATGCTTCTCGAGATGACGCCGCACCTGGTTCTCGAGGGGATGCTCATCGGCGCGTACGCCATCGTTTCTCATCACGCATTCATCTATATTCGCGGCGAGTTTAAGCGCGGCTACGAAATTTTTCGCGAGGCTCTCGAACAGGCGAGCCGGGCAGGTTACGTCGGGAAGAACATTTTCGATACCGGCTACGATCTCGAAGTAACGATTCAGCGGGGAGCCGGCGCGTACATCTGCGGTGAGGAGACCGCCCAGCTAAACTCGCTTGAAGGCAAGCGCGGCGAGCCTCGGCTCAAGCCGCCGTTTCCGGCCGTCGAGGGACTCTATTCAAAACCGACGATCGTCAATAACGTTGAAACGCTCGCGTATCTCGTGCCGATCCTCGAACGCGGCCCGCAATGGTTCTCCTCGGTCGGCACCGAGCGCAGCAAAGGCTTTAAGATCGTCTCGGTTTCCGGGCACGTGCGCAACCCCGGGAACTACGAAGTCGCGCTTGGGACCAGCGTCCGAGAGATCATCGAATTAGCCGGAGGTTTGAGGCCCGGGCGCACGTTCATGGCGGTGCAACCCGGCGGCGGTTCGTCGGCGTGCATATTCGAAGAGCATCTGGATTGGCCGTACGATTATGAAAGCATGGCAAAGGCGGGCTCGATGCTCGGCTCGGGAGCGTTCGTGGTCTTCGACGATACGACCGACTTTGTGAAGGCGGCGTATAACTTGGTGCGCTTCTTCGCACACGAGTCGTGCGGACAGTGCACGCCTTGCCGGGAAGGCGGAAACTGGATGCAGCGCGTCCTCGAACGGCTCGTCAATCGCCGGGGCATTCCCGGCGATTACGAGATGCTCTTGCGCGTCTCGAGTTCGATTACCGGGTTGAATCTCTGTCCGCTCGGGGATTCGATCGAGCCGTTCCTCAAGTCGGTGATGGAGCGGTTTCCCGAACGCTTCAAGGCGCGCATCCCAAGCGTCGCGGAGGTCTCAGCATGAGCGCACCGCCGATTGCGCGCGGCACCGAGATGGCGAACATAACGATCGACGGCGTCCCGCTGAGCGTCCCGAAGGGAACGATCTTGGTGGAAGCGGCCAAGACGATCAAACAGCAGATTCCGATCTACTGCTATCACACCAAGCTGGGGCCGGCCGGGCTTTGCCGAATTTGCATGGTCGAGATCGAGGGCATGCCCAAACTGCAAATCGCCTGCAACACGGGCGCGACAGACGGCATGGCGGTGCGAACGCAGAGCGAGCGCGTGCGGGCGGCCCGCGCCTCGGTGCTCGAGCTCTTTTTGGTAAATCATCCGTTGGATTGTCCAATCTGCGACAAGGGCGGCGAGTGCGATCTGCAGGATTACGCGATGGCTTACGCGCGCGGCAACTCCGACGTCGCGGATCCGAAGCTTTCCAAACCTAAGGGGGTCGAGCTCGGTCCGACCATCGTCCTCGACGAGGAGCGTTGCATCGTGTGTCAGCGCTGCGTGCGCTTCGACGATATCATCGCCGGCGAGCGGCAGCTCGTCGTAAAAGACCGCGGTGCGCGGGACATCATCGCCACGGCGACGCGCGCGCCGTACCGGCACAACTTTACCGGGAACGTTACCGAACTTTGTCCGGTAGGTGCGCTGACGTCCAAGACCTATCGGTTTAAATCCCGTCCGTGGGATCTCACGCGAACTCGGACTACCTGCACGCAGTGCGCGGTCGGCTGCCAGCAATTCGCGGACGTGCGTAACGGCACGCTCCTGCGAACCATGTCGGTCGAGGACGACTCGATTTCGGACGGCTGGCTCTGCGATCGCGGCCGTTACAACGTCGGATTCTACGAGTCGCCCGATCGTCTCACTCAGCCACTCTACCGCCGCGACCGGGACTTCGTGCAGATCGGTTGGAACGACGCGTTTCTGTTGTGGGCAAGAGCCGTGCGCGACGCGATTCGGGTGCACGGTTCGCAAAGCGTTGGCGCAATTGGCGGCGGACGGCTCACGAACGAGGAAGCCTACCTGTTGCAGCACGTCTTTCGGTCGATCGGCATTTCGAACTTGGACTGGCGCGCGGGACGGCAACGGCAAGCATCGCCGGGCGAGCACGCAGCACGGCTCGAGGCGATCGATCGAGCGCAAATCGTTGCAATCGCCGGCGAGTCGCCGACAGAGCGCGCCCCGGTGCTTTGGCTGCGAGTCCTTAAAGCGCAGCGAAGCGGCGCAAAGATCCTTCAATCCGGCGATGCGCGCGAGGCTCGCGCCGCAGCCGGGGATGCCGCGCGCGTCGCGCTCATTTGGGACGGCGTCGATCCGGCTGTTGGGCGCAGCTATGCGCAAGCGTTCGCCGACGTTGCCGAGTTATCGGCCTACATCGCAAGCGAGCAGTCAAACGCGCGTGGTGCCGAGGCGATGGGCATGCTTCCCGGCGGAGGACCGGGCTACGGCACGACCGGCGCCGGACTCGACGGTTCGGCGATGCTCGAGTCCGCGCGCACCGGTGCGATCGCGGTGCTGTCGCTCTTCGGGGTCAACCCGGCGCGCAACGCCTCCGACCCTGCTGCGGCTCGCGAAGCCCTCGACAAGATTCCGTTTCTCGTCGTTAGCGAGCTTTTCATGACCGAGACGGCGCGCAGCGCGGCCTTAGTGCTGCCGGCCAAAGGAGCGTTTGAGAAGAGCGGCACGACGCTTGGTTTGGGGGGCGAGCTGCTTCCGGTCAATGCGTCCTTGGCGGCGCCGCCCTTCGTGCACTCGGATCTCGAAATGCTGCTCGGGTTCGCCGAGCAATTCGACGTGCCGGTACCGTCGCCCGACTCACTGCATCGCACGATCGTGGCGCTCGCGGCCAAGCCGGTTTCCGGATTCGGGTTGGGCAACGAGCGGTTTGTGCGACGCGACTCCGCCGCAGCTAAGCCGGCAACCGCGTCAAAGGCGCCAATCCTTTCGGGCGGCGGCACGTGGCAACACGATCCGTGGCTGGCCGGGATGCGAGCGTAACTTATGGCCTGGTGGCTCGTGGTGCTGGTCAAGTCGGCGATTCTGCTGTTCGTCGTAGTGACTACGTTTGCGTATGCCATGCTGTTCGAACGCAAAATCTTGGGCTGGATGCAGTTGCGTCCCGGCCCCAATCGCGTCGGTCCCTGGGGATTGATGCAACCCGCCGCCGATGCGGCGAAGCTGATACTCAAAGAGGATCTCACTCCGGAAACCGCCGATCCGCTGCTCTATAAGCTCGCGCCGTTCATCTCGCTATTAACGGCGTTTTCGGTCTATGCCATCATTCCGTTTGGCGCCTCGGCCTCGGGCGCGACCTGGGCGATCGGCAACGTCAACGCCGGGATTCTCCTGATTCTCGCGATCACGTCGCTCGGCGTTTATGGAATCTGCTTGGGTGGTTGGGCCTCGGGATCGAAGTATCCGCTGCTTGGCAGCGTCCGGTCGACGGCGCAGATGATCAGCTACGAGCTGGCGATGTCGCTATCGCTGATCGGCGTGCTTATCCTGGCCGGCACCACCTCGCTCGACGGAATCGTCAACGCGCAGCTGCGCTGGTGGTTCGTGTTGCCGCAATTCGTCGGCTGCATCATTTACGTAATCACCGCTGTCGCGGAAACCAACCGCGTGCCGTTCGATCTCGTCGAGGCCGAAACGGAACTGGTAGCCGGCTTTCACACCGAATACTCCGGCCTGCGTTTCGGGCTGTTCTTCATTGCCGAATACGTCAACATGCTGACGGTCTCGTGCATCGCTACGTTGCTCTTTTTCGGAGGATGGAACCCGGTCTTCGGCTTGAACGCGGTTCCCGGCGTCGTTTGGTTTGTGCTTAAAGTGGCGTGCTTTATGTTCTTCTATATGTGGCTGCGCGCCACGCTGCCGCGGTTGCGCTACGATCGCCTTATGGCCTTCGGCTGGAAGGTGCTGCTTCCGGTGGCTACGCTGAATCTGGTCGTGACCGCGATCGTCGTGGCGTATAGAGGATGAGCCGGCGTATGCCGACGCGCAAGCGGCTTTATAACATCGGCGCGATCCTGCGAGGCCTCTCGATTACGTTTGGCTTCATGTTCCGCAAGCGCCCGACCATCCCATATCCTTCGGTGAAAAAACAGCACGCGCCGCGCTTTCACGGCTTACACGAGCTGCGACGGTACGCCGACGCGAAAGAACGGTGCATCGGATGCGAGCTGTGTTCGAGCGTCTGCCCCGCGAACGCGATTACCGTCATCGGCGCAGAAAACTCGCCCGAGGACCGGCGGTCGCCGGGCGAGCGCTTCGCCGCGCGCTACGAGATCGACGAGCTGCGCTGCATCTTTTGCGGCATGTGCGAAGAAGCGTGCCCGACCGACGCGATCGTCCTCACGCCGCGCTTTGAGATGGCCGATTATCGCCGGGGGTCGTTCGTCTACGACAAAGAGAGGTTACTGGTGCCGCCCACGGCGGGAGTGGGTACGCCTCCCGACGACCGTCCCGGCGGCATTCCGGGCGATCTCGGCCGCGTGGCGGAGATCAAATCTACGACCGACGTCGCACGCGGCTACGAAGCTACGTGGCGCGGCGAAATTCTCTTGAAGCAACGCCAAGGGCTTACGCTGCTGAAGGACGATCGGGAATGATCTTTTTTTGGTTTCTTGCTGCAATTCTCATCGCTAGTGCCGTCTGGACGATTTCGGCGAGCAAACCCGTCTACAGCGTCGTGGCGCTGCTGCTCAACTTTGCGGTGCTGGCAGTGCTCTATCTGACGCTTTCGGCCGAGTTCCTGGCCGTGATTCAGATCATCGTTTATTCGGGCGCCATCTTGGTGCTGTTCGTCTTCGTCATCGCTTTGCTGAGCAGCGGCGTGACGCTGTTTGCGACCGGTCCGAACCGGCTGCCGAATATCTGGATGCCTGCTTCCGTGGTCGTCTTGGCCGCGTTTGGATTCTTGATCTACGCGCTCTCGCAAACGAGCGCGATGCAAGCGCGCCCCTCGGGGCCGGTTGGTTCGGCGGCGGTCTTCGGGAGCGTCGCCGACTTCGGAAGGGCGCTCTTCACCGTGCAACTGCTTCCGTTCGAGGTTACGGCACTGATCCTGATGGTTGCCGTCATCGGCGTCATCACGCTGGGCGGCGAGCAAATGCGCGATGCCGACTCGAGCCGGCAGCAAGCGGCGGCCGACCGATCGATGCGCGAAGCAATCCTACGCGAGGGCGGCGACTAATGCCGGTGACGCTGAATCACTACGTCGCGCTGGCGTCGGTCATCTTTTTTATCGGCGTGACCGGCGTCATCGTACGGCGCAATCCGCTGATCATGCTGATGAGCATCGAGCTGATGTTCAATTCCGCAAATCTCCTCTTCATCGCATTCGCGCGCGTCTGGCTGCACAACGCCGGCCAGATCTTCGCCTTCCTCGTGATCACCGTCGCCGCCGCCGAAGCCGCAATCGGCCTAGCGATCATCGTCACGACCTTCCGCCCCGAAAAGTATGTGGATGTGGATGATGTGAGAGCGTTGCATGGCTAGGCGGGCGGGTTGGAACTCTGCAAGCGCGTCCTTCGACTTCGCTCCCTGCGGTCGCTTCGCTCAGGATGACACACCTAAGTTCCTTTGTGGCTGCGCGAAGCGCAGTCCTGAGCGAGCGAAGCGAGTCGAAGGGGGCACATGGATGTGCCGCGACGAGCGCTCGCGCGGTAGAGTTCCAACCCACCCGCCTAGCCGTGCAACGACCGGAGTAGCGTAATGCATAACGCGCTTGGGGTAGTAGGGTCGTATCCGCTGATCGTAACATTGTGGCTGCTGCCCCTCGCGGGCGCGATCGCTTGCTGGGCGTTTGGGCCCCAATTGCGGACGGTGGCCGGATGGCTGGTTTCGGGAATCGTCGCGGCATCGTTCGTTTTGGCTGCGCTCTCCTGGGGTGCGGCGACCCAGCACGCCGGCAGTGCGCTTGGTGCAAATCAGAGTCTGCTCTCGTGGATGCCGGGATTCGATTTCGGGCTGTTGCTCGACCCGCTGTCGCTGGTGTGGACGTTCATCATCACCGGGGTTGGATTCTTGATCGTCTTCTACTCGATCGAATACATGGAGGGCGATCCCGCGTTTGCGCGTTTCTTCGCGTACATGAGCTTCTTCGTCTTCGCGATGCTGACGCTGGTGCTCTCGGATAATTTCGTCGGCTTGCTGGTGGGCTGGGGACTTGTCGGCTTGGCCTCGTACTTTCTCATCGGGTTCTGGTTCGAACGGCCGTCGGCCGTTGCGGCCGCCCGAAAGGCGTTCGTCATCAACGTCGTCGGCGATGCCGGGATGATGTTCGCAATTCTCGTGATCTTTGCCAACGCTCGTTCGATCGGCTTTGGTGACGCCTTCGCAAGCGCCGATCGGCTGGCGCCGGCGGTGCTTTTTATAATTTGCGCGACGCTCTTCGTCGGCGCGGCGGCAAAATCGGCGCAGGTTCCGTTGCACACGTGGCTACCGGACGCGATGGAAGGTCCGACGCCGGTTTCGGCGCTGATCCACGCGGCGACGATGGTAACCGCCGGCGTGTATCTGGTCGCCCGCTGCGCGCCGCTGTGGAGCCGCAATCCCGAAGCGCAGCTGCTGGCGGGAACCGTCGGCGCGGCGACCGCACTGACCGGCGCGATCCTCGGCACGGCGCAGTGGGACATCAAACGAATTCTAGCCTATTCGACGATGTCACAAATCGGTTACATGATCATGGGCGTGGGCGTCGGTGCCTACGAGGGCGGGGTGGCGCACTTTTTCACGCACGCCTTCTTCAAAGCGCAGCTCTTCCTCGCGGCGGGCCTCGTCATTCACGCGCTGCACAACGAACAAGACATCCGCAAAATGGGCGGTCTGTGGAAGAAGATGCCGTTTGCATTTTGGGCGATGCTGACGGGGGTGCTCACACTGTGCGGCGTTCCCGGGTTCAGCGGGTTCTTCTCGAAGGACGAAGACCTCTACGGTGCGCTCCGACATGGCCACCCATGGCTCTATGCGATCGGAGTCCTGACGGCCGGCATCACCGCGTACTATATGTTCCGGTTGCTTTTCGTTGCATTCTTGGGAGAGTATCGAGGCAAGCTTCAATCCGGTGAGATCCACGCTCCCGGCTGGATCATGAACGCGCCGGTTGCCGTGCTGGTGGTTCCCAGCGTGGCCGCGGGCGGAGCGCTGATGGTAGGCGGCGCTGCTGCACCGTGGGCACGTTTCTTCGCCGGGCTTTTCGGCAGCGAGCCGGCCGCAATTGTGAATCCTGCTCCCGGGATTTCTGAAGGGGCGACGTCGGCGATCGTTTTTGCGCTGGTGATCGCCGGGTTTGCGATCGCGTGGTGGCGCTACGCGACCGAGAGCGCGCTGCGGGACGCCCCCGAGCGGCTGCAACGCGAGACCGCCCGCATGCCGGCCGTGCTGACGAACCTCTTTTATGTCGACGCCGCAATCGAATGGATTTTCGTGCGTCCTGCCCAGCTTCTCGGCCGCTTCTTCGGACGCGCGCTCGATCCGCATGTATTCGACGGCGCCGTACGCGACGTCGTCTTCTGGGCGCGCTGGTCCGGGGCCGCCGTGCGATCTTTTCAAACCGGTTTGGTTCGCGCGTACGCACTGATCTTGGTCTTCGGCGCAACGTGCTTCATCATCTACTACGCAATCGCGGCGGGTACGCATTGATGCCGCTCGTAATGGTTACGATTCTGCTTCCAATCGTTGCCGGAGCGCTGCTGTTCACGTTGCCGCGTTCGGACCGGATTTTATCGCGCGCCGTGGGCACCGCCGCCGCATTGGCCACGCTTGCAGCGCTGCTTGCCGCCCGCGAGGCGCAGTGGAGCGTCCGATGGCTCGCGCGCCCGTTTACCGCGGCCTTCCACTTCGGCGCGACCCCGGTGTCGTTTTGGATCGCGCTGCTCCTGGGGCTCTGCACTGCATGCGCGATAGCCACGACGCGCGTTGCGCGCACTCGCGATTTCGTGGCCCAGATGCTGTTTCTGGAAGGGACGATGCTCGGGCTCTTTCTGGCCCGCGATCTGTTGGTCTTCGCCCTGTTCTGGGATTTAATGCTTCTGCCGGTCTTCTTCGGGCTGGTGGGCTGGGGCGAGCATCCGGCAACGGCATGGCGTTACTTCATTTACAACTTTGCCGGAGGCCTAACGCTCTTGCTTGCCACCGCCGCTTTCGGCATCATCTACGGGTCGACCGACGTCATCGGTCGCAGCGGCGCGCATTTGGTGGGCGCGTGGGCACCCTGGATTTACGCTGGTTTTGCGTTTGCGTTCCTGGTGAAGACTCCAATCTGGCCGCTGCACACCTGGATGCCCCCGACCTACGCCGCTCTGCCGTCGCCTATGGTTTCGGTCGTGTCGGCGGTGCAGTCGAAAGCCGGCCTTTACGGCTTTCTGGTTGTCGCGCTCGCGCTGCTCCCGCAGTACGTCGGCGAGTACGCGAATCCGCTGATCGTCCTGGGCGCGATCTCGCTCATCTACGGCGCGGTGATCGCGCTGGTGCAGACCGACGCAAAGCGTCTGGTCGCGTACTCGTCGCTTTCGCATTTGGGCCTCATCGTCATCGCGATCGCTTCGGGGAATCGTTTGGCACTGGCGGGCGCGCTGGTATACATCGTCGCGCACGGGCTCTTTTCCGCCGCGCTATTCCTCGTACTGGGTTACGTTGAAGAGCGCGAGGGGACGCGTTCGCTGCTGCATCTGCGCGGACTGGGGTGGAAAAATCCGCGCCTTGCCGGTGCGCTGTGCATCGCGGTGCTCGCCGCGCTTGGGCTGCCGGGCCTTGCCGGTTTTGTCGGCGAGCTGGTGATACTCATCGGGGTCTATCAGGCGGGATACGTTTGGCCGGTCATTGTCGCGCTGGTTGCAATCGTGCTGGCGTCTGCGTACATGATTCGGCTGTATCAAGACCTTATGAATGGCCCGCAACGAGAAGATCTGCCAGTGCGCGTGGACCTTACGTGGCTCGAGGGCCTGGCCGTCGCACCGCTGCTGGCCGCGCTCGTCGTTCTCGGCGTCGATCCGGCGCCGTTGCTTCGGTTATGACGTCTCCGTTCGGCCACGCCGATTGGGCCGCGATTCTCCCGGTCGGCGTTCTGGCAACAACCGCATTGCTCGTTCTCGTCGCCGACCTGTTCTCGGGGTCGCGCCCGCAGCGCTATCTTTCGATCGGCATCGCACTGGCCGGTACGGCGGCTGCGGCCGTCCTCGCCGCCCGGCAGTTCGGGCACAACTACGACGCGTTTTATGGCGGCTTCATGACCGGAGGCTTTGCCAGCGTCCTCCAGGAGATCGTCTTGGTCGCGACCGCCGGATCGGTGATCCTTTACGCCGCAATCGGGGCGTCGCAGCGAGTTGCCGGCATGACCGCGATCATGTTATGGAGCGCGTGCGGCGCGATGCTCATGACCGGAGCTGCAAATCTGATGATGATTTTCCTCGGTTTGGAGCTTCTTTCGCTCGGGCTTTACGCGCTCTGCGGCGCTGTTGACCGCCGAACTGCTCGCGAGTCGGCGCTCAAATATCTCATTCTGAGCTCGACCGCTACCGGTTTTTTGATTTTTGGATCCGCACTGCTGTTCGGCGCGAGCGGTAGCGTGAAGCTGGCCGACCTCGTCAATCCTGCGCTCGTTTTGAATCCGCTGTTTTCGCTGGGCTTCGGGATGTTTCTCATCGGGCTGGTGTTCAAGCTGAGTCTGGTGCCGTTCCACACCTGGACGCCCGACGTATTCGAAGGCGCGCCGTTGCCGGTGACGGCGTTCATGAGCGTTGCGACGAAGACGGGAACGCTGGCGGTGTTCGCGCGCTTCATTTACGCGGCGCTGCCGCTCGGAACTTCCGGATGGATCTTGCTGCCGGTCTGGGTCGTGGCCGGAATATCCATGATTGCCGGCAACGTTGGAATGCTGGCTCAACACGATCTCAAGCGGCTGCTGGGTTACTCGGGCGTCGCGCAGATCGGTTACATTCTCGTGGCTCTGGCAGGCGTTACGCCGCTGGGCTTGCGGTACGCGCTCTACTATCTGACCGCATATGCATTCATGAACCTCGGTGCTTTTGCGGTCGCCGCCGCAATCTCGGGCGAAGACGAGGAAGGGTCGAAGCTGGCAAACTATCGCGGACTCGGGCGGCGCCGTCCGGCGCTGGCGGCCGCAATGACGATCTTCCTGCTGGCGCTCGCCGGATTGCCGCCGACCGCGGGCTTTCTCGGGAAGATCTTGATTCTTTCGAGCAGCGTCGCAGCGGGCTATCTCTGGCTGGCGGCCCTTCTGATCGTTGGAACCGCTATCTCGCTTTACGCGTACGCCAAAGTGATACGCGTCATGTATGGGCGCGAGGAAGACGAGGTCCACGATTGTCGTCCCTTCGTTCCACTGGCGTGGGCCAGCGCCGCGATCTGCGCGGTCGCCGTGATCGCGATGGCATTTTACCCGCTGACGCCAAGCAACGTGCTTCCTCTCGTCCGTTAGGGCAAATTCCTAGGGCGTCACGCGGGGCGCGGGCGGTGCGCTATAGTAGGGTTGAGGTGCCTGTCATGAAATCTGCCCGCTCGATATTGTCCTTGTTCTGCGCGCTGCCTCTGGCGGCCACGCTCGCGGGCCCCGCTCGCGCGCAGCTCAGTGAGACCGTCATTATCTCGCCCGAAGCGCACACGACGGCGGATCAGCAGACTGCCATTCTTTACGCTCGGCAGCTGATCGCGGCCGGGAGCATGGACCAGGCGGTGGCGCAGCTGGCGGATTTCGTTGCGACTCATCCGAGCGCCGTCGAAGCGGCGCGTTTTCTAGGTGATTTGTACTACCGGCAGGGGCGTTTCGATCGCGCCGAGGCGGTATACTCGCAGCTCCTCGCGCGCAACCCGCACGATAAGGAGACGCATAACCGGCTGGGCGTGGTTTATGCGACGGAAAACCGCATCGACGACGCGATCGTGCAGTTCGAGAGTGCGTTGCCCGGCACGGATTCCATTCGAGACCTCGTGCTGCTTCATTTGCGCAAGGGCGATCTCGCGCAATACGAAGCCGAAATGGTGCAGACCGCTCGGACGTACCCCAACGACGCCGACATCCAGGAAGAGCTGGGTGAAATTTTCGGAACCGTCCATCGTCCAAACGAAGCTATCATTTACTACCGGCGCGCGCTCGACAGCGATCCGAGGTCAATTGCCGCGCTCAACGGAGTCGGCATGGCGTACCTTGACCTTCACGATCACACCACTGCGATGGAATACCTGAGCGATTGCCTGAACATCGACCCGCAAAATTACGCCTGTCTGGATAACATGGGCGTCGCGAAGATTCAAGCCGGATTGAATGACGAAGCGCTCAAAGACTTCAAGCACGCGCACCGTCTCGAGCCGGAGATGCCCGAAGCGATCGTCAACTTCGGATACCTCGCCGATCTGGGCGGCGACTGGAAGCGCGCCGTCAGCTATTACGTTCAGGCTATCGCGGTCAACCCGTACGTGCCGGAGTCGTACGTAAATCTCGGCATCGATTACGAGCACAACGGTCTCTACGCGCTGGCGCAATCGGCGCTGCTCAAGGGCGTCGCCGCGGCGCCCTACGACGGCCGCGTGCGCTACCTCTTGGCGCGGGCCTATGCCGCGCAGGGCGAAAAAGCGCTGGCGCTTGCGCAGCTAAAGATCGCGCAAGAGTCGCTCGATCCCGATGTTGTCGAGATCGCCAAGGAAGAGTCGGCGCGCCTCATGGAATCGGGAGCGACATCTCCACAGTAAAAGCTCGGGGATTAGCGGCTACGTGTCATCGAACCGTTCGCCGTCTACGCTTTTGTCCTTCGACTGCGCTCCCTGCGGTCGCTCCGCTCAGGATGACACAGCCGCCCAAACCCCGAGCTCTTACGTTCTTGCTATGCAGTCGATTTCGATGCGGGCTCCGCGGGGGAGCGCGGCGACCGCGACCGTGGCGCGGGCCGGCTTGGCGAGCCCGAAATACTTTTCGTACACCGCGTTGACGGCTGCGAAATCGCTCATGTCGATCAGGAAGAGCGTCGTTTTCACGACGTTGTTGAAGTCGCAGCCGGCCGCGCATAGCACCGCGCCGAGGTTTTCGATGGCGCGCTCGGTCTGAGCCGCGACGTCGCCCGCGACGATCTCGCCGGTTTGCGGATCCAGCGGAATCTGGCCGCTGCAGTAAAGCTCGTTGCCGACGTGAATGGCTTGGCTGTAGGGCCCGATCGGCCGCGGCGCATGCGGCGTCTCGACGTGCTCGTGCTTCACCCTGCGACCGATTCGAGCGACATCGTGCCTTTGAACGCCTCCGGTGGTTCGTCGATTCCAAAGTTTACTTTACGCAGTGCCTCGATCCGTGCCAGCTCGTCCGCATCGAGCGCGGGCGCCTCGGAAGCCGCTGCGAACTCGGCGAGCTGGTTGCGATCGTAGATGTTTGGCAGCACCGTCATGACCCGAGGCTCGGCGAGCAGCCACGCGATCGCAGCTTGGCCGAGCGTGCGATCGGGGCGCTCCAGAAAACGGAGCTGAGCGACCTTTTCGATCCCGTTGATCAGCCACTCGCGCGGACGGTGGCGGCGATGATCGTTCTTGGGGAACGTCGTGTCGGCCGTGTACCGTCCCTCGAGCATGCCGCTTGAATGCGGTACGCGAATCATGTAGCCGGTGTCCGCACCGGCATCGTGGGCCGCGCGCACTTGCTCGTTGCCCGGGAACTGTTCGAGCATGTTCCAGATGATCTGAAGCGTGGCGACGTTGCGCCGCCGCACCGCGTTGACGCCTTCGTAAAGCCACCCGATTGCCGGACCTAGCGCAACGCCGTACATTCGGACTTTGCCCTCGCGCTTAAAGGCTTCCAGCAGTTCCCAGAGCGCGTCGTCCTCGATTTGGGTCATGCGCGCGTTGTGCGCTTGATAGATGTCCACATAGTCGGTTTGCAGGCGGCGCAGCGAAGCTTCGAGCGCCGCGCGCACGAACCCGGGCGAAAAATCTTGCGGCAACTCAACCTGACCGCGGCGGCCGGCAGCGTTTGAAAAATCGTATCCGAATTTCGTCGCATACACGACGTTGTCGCGCCGGCCCGCAAAGGCTTTCGCGAGTTGCTCTTCGCTGCGCCCGTTGCCGTAGGTGTCGGCGGCATCGTAGAGCGTGATGCCTAAATCCCGGGCCGCGTGCAGCAACGCAACCGCTTCATCGTCGCTCTTCTCGCCCCACCAGCCCGTCGACGTGGTCCAGAGTCCGAAGCCGACCTCACTCACGGTCACGTCGCTGCGAGGGTACGTGCGATATCTCATACGCGGGCCTTCTCCGTCTGGGTCGCTAACACTCTCGGGGATGATCCAGGACGAGTTCGAGCGCGCAGCCGCGTGGATCCGCCGGTATTTCGAGCATCCCGAACGCTACCGCGTCATGCCCGCCATTCAGCCCGGCGAGGTGACCGCAGCGCTTCCGTCCCACGCCCCCGAAACCGGTGAAGCCTTCGAAGACATCTTCGCCGACTTCGAGCGGATCGTCGTGCCCGCTTCGACGCACTGGAATCATCCGCGCTTTTTCGCTTATTTCGCGACAAGTGCCGCGCCGGTAGCGGTCGCGGCCGAGGCTTTGGCCGCAACGCTCGACGCAAAGGCCATGCTTTGGCGAACCTCGCCCGCGGCGACCGAGCTGGAACAGGTGACGATGCGATGGCTGGGCCATCTTTTGGGCCTGCCGTCAGCGTGGACCGGCATCATCTATGACACGGCGTCGATTGCGGGGTTCACGGCGCTGGCTGCCGCGCGTGAAGCGCTCGATCTCGGAATACGCGAGCTCGGCATGGCGGGCCGTTCGTTGCCGGCCCTGCGCGTTTACATTACGCAAGAGACGCACTCGCACGTGGAAAAGGCCGCGATTGCGCTTGGCGTCGGCCAGCGCAACGTCGTGCGCGTCGCGTGCGACGAAGCGTTACGGATGCGTCCCGATGGGCTTGCCGCCGCGCTCGAAGCTGATTGCAAAGCGGGACTGCGTCCGCTCGCGGTCGTCGCGACGGTTGGAACGACGTCGACGACCTCAACCGATCCGGTGCGGGAGCTTGCCCAAGTTGCTCGCCGGTTCGGTGTATGGCTGCACGTCGATGCCGCATACGCCGGAATCGCCGCAATCGTTCCGGAGTTCCGCTCTCTGCTCGACGGGGTCGAACTTGCCGACTCGCTCGTCGTCAATCCGCATAAATGGATGTTCGTCCCGATGGATTGCTCGGCGCTCTTCGTGCGCGACGAATCCATGATTCGGCGCGCCTTCAGCCTGGTGCCCGAATACCTTACGACGCCCGAAGCCGGGGCCGTCAATTATATGGACTACGGCTTACAGCTGGGCCGGCGTTTCCGCGCGCTCAAACTCTGGTTCGTCTTGCGTCACTTCGGGGCGGAAGGAATTCGCGCGAGGCTGCGCGGCCATATCGCGCTCGCGCAAGAGTTTGCCGCCTGGGTACGCGCGCAAGCGGATTGGGAGGTGCTCGCGCCCCATCCATTGTCGGTGGTCTGCTTTCGTTACGCGCCGCCCAACTTGAGCGAGGCCGCCCTCGAGGAGCTTAACGCGCGTATCATGCATGCGGTGAACGCGACCGGAGAAGTTTTCCTTTCGCACACCAAGATCGGCGGCCGCTACGCGATCCGGGTCGCGATCGGCAACCTTCGCACCCAGCGCAGCGACGTCGAGCACGCTTGGAATCTCCTGCGGCGCGAAGCCGGGCGCGCCGCGCTGGCTGCGTCCGATGTGGTAGGATAAGGTTCATGAGAAGTCCGAGCTTTTGGCGGGCCTCGCTTCTGCTTTGCGCGGGTGCCTTGGGGCTGGGCGCTTGCGGCGCAGGCACGCCGGAAGCTGCAACCGCTAGCGGTGCGTCCGACGGCTCGCGGCAGTTTGCGCACGCCAAGGCCGGCGCCTTGCTCTACGTCTCCGACCTCGGCGCAAACGCCGTCGACGTTTTTACCTACCCCAGTGCGAAGTTGGTCGGGAAGCTCACCGGGTTCGGGTCGGTTGCGGGCCTCTGCTCCGATAAGGCCGGCGACGTTTTCGTGGTCGACGAGGCGGGCCCGGTCGACGTCTACGCGCACGGCGGCAGCAGCCCGATCAGAAAGCTCACGGCTTCGGGCGCGCCATACGGCTGCTCCGTCGATCCGGTAAGCGGCGACCTCGCCCTCACGCAGCTCTCGTCCTATTTGTACGGCGCGATTGCAATCTATCCAAAAGCGCAGGGCAAGCCGCAAACCTATAACAACGATACGATCGACTCGACGTATTTCTGCGGTTACGATGAGAACGGCAACCTCCTGATCGACGGTGTCGATCGCTCGGCCGGCTTCATTCTCATCGAGCTGCCCAAGGGTGCAAGGTCGCTGCGAATCCTGAAGTTTGGCAAGACCGTGCAGAGCCCGGGAGGCGTGCAGTGGGACGGCAAGTACTTCGCGGTCGGCGATAGGGGCGGTGGCGTGATCTATCGCGCGTCCGACACCGGCAACGTAGTCGCAACGGTGAAGCTGGGCAACGGTACCAACGTTGAGCAGTTTTGGATCGCGGGTTCCACGCTGATCGGGCCTAGCGCTCAAAGCAAGGGCACGGTGCCGTTCTGGGCGTATCCGGCGGGCGGCGCGCCTGTAAAAACTCTGAGCGGGTTCTACTATCCGTTTGGAGCTACCGTAAGCGTCGCAAGATAGCCGCGCGCGAAGGTGATGAAAGTAATTGCCGCGGCAAAGGCTTGGTTAAGTTTGGAGCGCTAGCGTCGGATGCATGACGCTAGAGAATCTCGACGCCTCGATTCAAGCCGTCAAGCGATGGGCCGCCGAGGAAATAGATCGGCTGGTGTACTCCGGTACGCGTCCGGTTTCGCCTTGCTCGACGGTCGAGGCGGCCGTCCGCGAGGCCGCGATCGCGCGCGGTAATACGATCGCGCGCTCGGCCGAAATCGCCGAGATCGAGTCGGTCTTACACTACGTAAGCGAATGCCTCACTGCCGACTTTTACGAGGAAGCGCGACCGGCCGCCCCGTCGCCGCTGCACGAAAACGCGGTCCGGCGGTTTGCAAGCTAGTACAACCGCAGGTATTGATCGCGCTCCCAGGGATGAACCGCGCGCCGGTAGCGCTCGTACTCCTCGAGCTTTGCGTCGCGAAACGCATGGTACAGATGGTCGCCGAGGCAGGCGCGGACTACCGGATCGGCATCGAGCTGCGCGATCGCTTCACGCAGCGACGCCGGCAGCGTGCGCACGCCGCGTTCGCGCCGTTCTTTTTCGGTAAGGTCGTAAGTCGATCCGACCAGCGCGGGACCGGGCAGCGTATGCTGCTCGATGCCGTCGGCGGCGGCGCCGATCAAGACCGCCAGCGCAAGATACGGGTTGCACGCGGGATCGGGGCTGCGCATCTCGACTCGCATCGGGTTCTGACCCGGCGGCACGCGTATGAGCGCGTTGGCGCTGCGCTGCGACCAGACCGCGTAGATCGGCGCGTCCCAAGCCGCGACCAGGCGCTTGTACGAATTGACGGTGGGGTTGCAAATGGCGGTTGTCGCCGCGGCGTGCGCGAGCAATCCGCCAACGACGTACAAAGCGGTTTCTTCGTCACTCGACTCGGCCAGCCGGAAATCGGCATGTAGCCCGCTGCCCGCGCGCTCGGCCAGCGGCTTGGGCATGAACGTCGCTTCCAGCCCGAAATCCGCTGCAACGTGCTTGGCGATCGTGCGCAGCGTCAGCGCGTGATCGGCGGCCGCGAGCGGATCGTCGTGCGCGACGTCGATCTCGTGTTGACCGGCGCCGTGCTCGTGGTGGGCCGAAGCAATCGGTACGCCCATCGCGCGCAACGCCGCCACGATCGCGTTGCGCGCCTCTTCGCCGCGATCGTTCGGGGAAAAGTCGAAGTAGGATCCGACATCCGATGTGGCGGTCGAGGCGGCGTCCCCGTTCTTGCGCTCGAAAAGATAGAACTCCATTTCGAGCGCGACGCTTTGGCCGTCGAGGGGGCGAGCGCTTTCGATCGCGCGGCGCAGCGTCGTGCGGGGACATCCCTCGAAGGGCGCGCCGTCGGGCATCGCGATGTCGCAGATCAAGCGGGCCTCGCGGGCATCGCCGGCCGCGGGCCACGGATAGATCGCAAAGGTTGACGGGTCGGGTTGGAGCAGCATGTCGAGCTCCTCGCCGCGCACGAACCCGTCAATCGATCCGCCGTCGAAGGTGATGCGTCCATCGAGCGCCGTCTCGAGCTCGTCAACCGGAATCGAAACGTTTTTGCTGACCCCAAAAATATCGGCGAAGACAAGGCGCACGAAGCGCACGCCCTGCTCGCGCGCAAGGCGCACGACGTCCCGTTTCGAGGAGGGCCGGCGCCATTCAGCGCGCGTTGTGGAGTTCATCTATTGCTACCGCCAGTCGAAGGGTGAGTTGATCGTGCGGGCTCTCCAGCGAACGCGAGGCGATCTCGCCGATCTGCCGCAGCCGGTAAAACACGGTGTGGCGATGAACGTGCAGCTCCGCCGCCGCGGTCTTGACGTTCTGGCCGACTCTAAAGTAGAGCTTGAGCGTCCGTTCGAGCTCGGTCTGGTGCTTTTCGTCGTAGCTTCGCAGCGGAGCCAGCGCTTCTGAAGCAAAGGCGCGAAACCGCTCGACGTCGGCTCCTTCGTAGAGCAGCCGGTAAGCGCCGAGCTCGTCGTAAACGGCGACGCGTCCGCCGCCGTAAACGCGCCGCCCGATGGCCAACGCCGCCTGCGCGCACTGCGCGCTGGCGTCGAGGGCCAGAAGGGTTTCGACGGTCCCAACGCCGCCGGAAATTCGCAGGTGCGGCTTGCGTCGCGCCGCGCTTTTGGGCAACAGGCTGGCCGCAGTTTTTGTATTGCTGGCATCGACGGCGCGGCTTGCAGGCACGAAGAGCACCAGCGTAACGCCTCGTTCGACGACGCCAAGCTCTGCGTCCGGACGAGCGAACGCGTCGGCGGCAAATGCTCGCAACTCGCCGAGCTCGGCCTGGCGCGCCTCATCCGCGCTCTCGGCTTCGAGTGCGACCGCAAGATAATACGGCGCCACGGCGATGCCGCGCGCACAAGCTTCCTCACGGGCGGAAGCTGCATCGCGGAACTCGCGCGCGAGTAAGGAGTCCCAGAATGTCGTCCGATGCGGGCGTAGTGCCGAAGAATCGCGTGCCAGCTCGACGCCGATTGCCGCCGCGGTGAGGCGCAGCAACAGATCGGTATCGGGCTGGGAGTTGGTGCCGAAGAGCGAAAGCCAGCCGAAATTCAGATTGCCGGCAGTTACCGGCTGGGCGCGCCCAGGCGCACCCGATTCGACCACCGCCCGCGCGCTGGGCGGGATCTTACCAGTTCCCGCCGCGGCGACGTTACGCCAATTCGCATCCTCCAGCAGCACGCCGCCGCCGGCCGCGCGCGCCAAATGGGCTGCGAGCGCTTTGGGGCCGCCCCCCGATGCGGATATTCTCGCCAGCGTTTCGGTGAACTCGACGAGCTCTTCCGCCGTCACGTCAACATCGTGCGCTCGCGCTGCCGGGCGCGGAAGCGCGGCAGCTTCTTTGCAACTTCATCGGGCATGATCGCGTCGATGGCGTCGTCGACCGTTACGATGCCGAGCATCTTACCGGCATCATCGACGACGGGTACGGCGAGCAGGTCGTACTTTGCGATCGTCGAGGCTACGTCGACGGCGGGCTCGAGCGGCCCCACCGTGACCAAATCGGTCTCCATGATCCGTTCGATAAAGGCCGTCGGCAATGCGAGCATCAGGGTTCGCAACGAGACGGTGCCGAGCAGACGATCTTCCTTGTCGAGCACATAAAGGTAGTATATGAATTCCGAAACCGGCGCGATTTCGCGAATCTTGCGAATGGTCGCCTCGGTCGTTCGGTGCGGGTAGATCCAAACGTAATCGGGCGTCATCATGCCGCCGGCCGTGTCTTCGGGATACTTGACGAGCTCGCGCAGCTCGCCCGCCGTATACGCGTTCATCTCCGCGAGAAGCTGCGACTGCTGTTCCTTGGGCAGTTCCGAAAGCAGATCGGCGGCGTCGTCGGCGTCCATCTCTTCGATGATGTCGGCGGCGCGTTCCGTCCCAATGTCCTCGATGAGATTCTTGCGCGTCTCCGGATCGAGATGCTCGAACGCGTCGGCTGCGGTTTCATCGTCGAGCTGGCCGACGACCGCGAGTGCTTCGCGGGACGACAGATCGCCGATGATCTCGGCCAGATCGGAAGGATGGAGGCGCGCCAGCCGGCTTTGCTTGACCGAGAGCCGCACCTGCGACGGGTTAACGTCGCGAATCGGCGCTACCGAATCCCACGCAATCATCGAGCGCGGCGCGTTTGCGACTTTGGAGAGCCACCGCTTGCCGAACGCTCGCAGGCCGAGCCGGCGCAGCAGACCGGCGAGACTTACGTCGGCCGCTACGACGCGCAGCCTACCGCCGGCACTTGCAAGCTCGATGTCATTGATGCGCACGACCTTGCGGCCGTCTACGTCCACGATCTGCTTGTCGAGCAGATCGGCCACGAGATAGAGCTTCTGTTGCTCGGAGGGCGCCGGCTCGCTGGGTGCGACCGTCAGCGCAACGGTGCCGTCGCGATCGACGTCCGCAACGGTCTCGATCGGAGCGAAGCGCAGACCTTGCGCGGTCTTGATGACCAGCCCGTCGACGTGCGGGAAAACCTCGTCGGGCTTGCCGACCAGAAAATCCGCCACCTTTCCTATCGTCTGGTCGTGGATCGTCGCGCGCCGGCCGACCAGCTCCGATACGAATCCCTCGGTGAACGCCATAGCAATGAGTATTCTTTTAGGCCGCGAGCGGAGCCCGCCGCATCCACGCGCCGTCCCGAAGCTTCCATTGCGTTAACAGCGCTCGCACTGCCCAAGCGGCGATCCAGCCCAGCGGTACGCTGTAGAGACCCAGATGCAAACGCTCGATGCCGATCCAAGCCAACGGTATCACCAGCGCGCTGCAAAGAATGCCGACCGTCATTGAAAAACGAGTGTCGCCGGAGGCGCGGATCGGCGCCAGGGAGAGCATCGCCCATCCTTTAAGCGGCAGGGTGGCCATGTGCAGCGCCAGCGGCAGTGCCGCAATCGTGGCAACCGCGGCGTTGAGGGTGAAGACATACGCCAGCGGCCACGCCAGGCACGCGGCAATCGCGCCGCTAAGCGTCGTGACGACCAGCGAAAAACGAAGCGAACGGTCGAAGAACCAGCGCGCGCCGCGCGGATCGCGCGCGCCGAGGCGTTGTCCGATGACGACTTGCGTCGCTTGCTGCAGCGGCGCCGGCACCACGAACGTGAGATCCGACACGACGTTGAGCGCGCGAAACGCCGCGACGAAAATCGCGCCGAGCGGCGCTAGCATCGCGACGATGCAAATATCCGGCACCGTCACCCCCAAGAGAAATATCGATTCGGGCAAGCCCAGTTTTGCGCAGCGGCGCGCGAGCGTCCAAGCGATGCCCTTTTCCGCAAAGATCCGGTATGCCGGACGTCGCGCGACGTAAATGATCGCGCAGGCTGCGGCGATGGTCTCCGAGAGCAAAGAGGAGACGCCCGCCCCGACGATCCCTAACGGATGATGCGTCCACCAGCCCAGGCCGAGCATGAGCAGCAACGGAATGTGAATTAAGTTCACGACAACCAGCACGAAAATGCCGATCTGGCGGTTTCCGGCCGCGCCCAACCCGACGATCAGCGTTCCCGATATCACGATTGGAACGATCGACGCGCATCGCAGCACCAAGTAAACGGCGCTGGCATGCGCGCTGGGAAGCGCGCCGATCAAGGCATGAATCGTAGGACCCGCGACGGCAAGACTTGCCGCGAAGCAGGCGATTCCAACCAGCAGCGGGACGACGACTCCGGCGCGAACGCTGCGCGCGAACCCGGCGACGTCGCCAGCGCCGATGCGTTGCGCGGCGACGATCGAGGTTCCACTCATGAAACCCGACACGGCGAAAACGATCGCGATGAAGACGGTGTTCGCCGCGGTGGCGCCGGCCAGTGCCACCGCTCCCAGACTTCCGATCGCAATGGTATCGACCGTTCCAAGGAGCTGATCGCCGAGCATCTGAATGGCGACGGGAATCGAAAGGCGCCGGAACGCGGCGCCAATTCTCGTATGGTCGACGACGATCGGCTGCACCTTACCGCACCGCGTCGAGACTTTCGAAAAACGCGTCCACGTCGTCCTCCGTGCTATAGAAATGAGGCCCGACTCGTATCCCGCAGCCCGGCCTGTAGTCGACGAAAACGCGCCGCTCGATCAGCCGGCGGCAAGCGCGATCGGCTCCGTCGAAGTCAATCCCGATCCAGCCGGTACGGCGCTCGGGCTCAAGCGGAGAATTAATGCGAAGTCCGCGCTCCAGCGCCAGCGCTGCGATTCTTTGCGTCAGCGCAACGTTGCGTTCGCGAATTCGGTCCACGCCGATCGACGCAACGAGCTGATGACCCGGCTGCGCGACCATATATCCTGGAATCGTCGGCGTGCCGTTGCCGAAGCGATACATCGAAGTAGCGTGAACGATCGGCGCCGGCTCGAAAGCGAACGGCCGTGCGTGCGCCATCCAGCCGGTGACGGCCGGACGAAACCGTTCGATCAGCGACGGTTTCACGTAGATCCAAGCGCAGCCCGATCCACCGCAGAGCCATTTGTGCGAGCCGCCGGTGACGATGTCGAGATCCCATGCCGTAACGTCGTAGGGATAGACGCCGGTCGTTTGGTATGCATCGACGCAAAGCAAAGCTCCGGCTTCCCGGCAGTGCCGCGCGATCGCGCGAACGTCGGCGATCGCGCCGGATACGTAATATGCGTGCGAGATCACCGCCAAGGCCGTTCGCGGCGTGATCGCGTCCACGATGCGTTCGGTCGGAACCGTCCGGCCGTCGTCGGATTGCGCGATGCGCACGACCGCTCCATACCGTTCCCACTCGCGCCAGACGTACGTCAACGAAGGGAACTGCAGCGACTCGTAAACGACCTCGTTGCGATCGCCGCGAAAGTCGATGCACGTTGCGAGTGCCGCCTGTAAGACCGAGACGTTGGGCCCCAAGAAGCAAGTGCCCGCCGGCGCGCCCACGATGCTCCCGATACCGTCGGCGATCTCGGCGATGCGCGGCATCCAGGCTTCCCACGCCTCCGGCCCGGAGGCCGCCCATTCATCCCAATACGTTTGCAGCGCTTGGCGTGCTCGCAACGGTGCCGCCCCCATCGAATGGCTTACCAAATACGTCGAGTTTGCCAAAATCGGAAACTCGCGCCGGGTCAGCTCGGCTCCGATCCCTGAAAGGGTGCCGCTCATGCGTACGATCCCTCGCCGAGATACGTTCGAACTTCCCAAAGTTCCGGAAAAAACCGGTGCGCGAGCGTGCTTTCGAGATACCGGGCGCCCGGCGAGCCGCCGGTGCCCTGCTTCTGGCCGATCATACGCTCGACCATTCGTACGTGTCGACCGCGCCAGAGCAGAAACCTTTCGTCGAATTCGATCAGGTCTTCGAGCAAGAGGTACAGATCGTAATGTGCTTGCGCGTTTGCGTAGATCTGACGATAGGTCTCCACGAGCGCAGCGGAATCGTCGACGGCGAACCCTCGCCGGCGCAACAATGCCTTGACGCGGTCGTAAAGCGACGGCTCGTCGGAACGCCGCTGCAGACGAGCGCGCTGGGACTCGTCCAGCTCGATCCATTGCAGCACGTCGGTCCGGCGAAGGCCGCAGGCAAACTCCAGCTCGCGAAACTGCACGGACTGAAAGCCGCTCGCCGGGTTCAAGTTGTCGCGGAACTGATTGAACTCTTGCGGCGTCATCGTTTCCAAGATGTCGACCTGCTGCTCAAGCAGGCGCTGGATGGCGTGAATGCGCCGAAAGTGCTTGGCCACCCGCAGCAGGTCGTCGTTATCGATCGCGGCCATCGTTGCGTCGATCTCGTGTAAGACTTGCTTAAACCAGAGCTCGTAAACTTGGTGGATGACGATGAAAAGCATTTCGTCGTGATGACGCGGACGCGAAAGCGGCTGCTGCAGCTCCAGCAATTGATCGACTTTCAAGTAGGAACCGTAGGAAAGAGGCACAAGGCTCTGGGCTTACGGGGGGCGGCGAGCTTCTCCTCGAATCGGCTGCCGGTGACGCGTTTGGTCCTCGTCGCACTCGTTGCGGCCGCAACTTTGGGGGCATGTTCGGGCGGCAGTCGCGGGTCGGAGGGCTCGGCGGCCAATCCCGTCGCGTTCCCGCTATTCGGCGGTTCGGAAGTGCTGTCGGCGCATTCCTGGCACGATACGATCGCGGCTCGGCCGGGCACGGCCGATAGCGCGATATTCGCTCAAGGAGCCGGAACTTACGACGGACACGACGTCGTTGCCGGAACGCAAGCGGTCATGCCGGCGCTCGAAGCGTGGCTTGAAGACCTCGGCGCGCACCCGCCCGGCGATTATCGCGTTGCCGTCACCGGAAGCGGCATCGACGCGGCGCGCGAGCACGCGCGCGATCTGGGTTTGGATTTCATCGCCTTTGAGAACTCGGAGGCGGGCAAACGTCACGGCGTGGTCGTGATGGTTGTCGATCCTGAAACGCTCGATGCAAAGATCGGTCCGCTGCTCGGTCTGATCGGCAGATTCAAGCACGTTCCGAAAATGTGGCGCGATCCGCTCGATGCGCAGGCCAAGAAACAGACGGGATTCTCGATTAGCGAGGCAACGGATCCCGATACGCCGATCGGCGCCGCGATTGCGGCGCTCGACGACTTGCGCAACTACGGCGGACGCGGCATCGTTCTGATCGACGCCGTCAAGCAATAGCGCACTAGTGGATTCTCCAACGACACGCGCTCGGCAAATCGGCGCTTGGGTGATGCTCAACGCGCTATGGTTGCCGCTGACGTTCCAGGACACCGCGTTGCTGACCATTGCGGTGCCGGCGACCACGCTTCGGCTCGCACCGTCCAACCACGTTTTCGTTCTATCGATTCTGGCAAGCATTGCGGCGCTTGGAACCATGATGGTTCCCCCATTGAGTGGATGGCTCTCGGACGCCCGACGCCGTCGCGGCGGCTCGCGGCGCTCGTTCGTTGCGGCCGGGATTCTTATCGACGTGGTCGCGCTGGCCGGTCTTTCAGACGTGCGGACGTTGTGGTGGTTCGCGTTTCTCCTCGTGATGGCAACCGTCGGATCGAACGTCGCGCTAAGCGCGTATCAGGCCTTGCTGCCGGAATCGGTCCCGCGCCGGCACTGGGGAACCGTCTCGGGCATACGCGGCGTGGCGACCCTGGCCGGTAGCGTTCTTGGATTCGGGATCGCCGGGTTAGCGCCCAGTCCGAGTCTGACGTTTCTGGCGGCGGCCGCCGTAATGGCGCTCGGCGGCCTTTCGTTGTTGGCGGTTCGCGAAGGCACGTACGGCGCCGGCGAGGAGCACGCGCACGTTCGCGACTGGCACGACTTCTTCGTGGTCTTTGCGGCGCGCACGCTGGTATTCTTTGGCCTGACGATGCTGCAGACGTTCGTGCTTTTCTTTTTTCGCGACGTGCAGAAAGTCGAAAATCCGTCGGCCGGCACCGCCCTGTACGCTTTTGCCACCATCGGCGGCGCCGTGCTGTCGAGCATCTGCCTCGGCGTGCTTTCGGATCGCGCGCCGCGCAAGATCGTTACGTCGCTGGCGGGAGCGTGCATGACCGTGGCGACGATCGGCTTTGCGGTTGCGCCGGAGCTTCGATGGATTCTTCCGTTTGCAGTGCTCTTCGGGATTGGCTTCGGCGGCATTATCTCCAGCGGATGGGCGATGGCGATGGATGCAATTCCCAAGCTGCGCGACGTCGGACGCGATCTGGGTCTCTGGGGCATTGCAACCAGCGTGCCCAACGTCGTGGCGCCGCTGGTCGGAGGATGGCTCATCGGTCTGTTTCACGGGACGCGCGCCGGCTACCAGGCAGTTTTCGGTCTATGCGGTTTCAGCTTCGCGCTTGCGTCGCTGGCGGTGCTGCGCGTCGCGCGGCGGCCGCTCTCCTCAATGTGGGCGTGGCCGATGCGAGCGTTTGCGTGCTTGCTGAACTATAGCTGGAACCATATCGCCTATCGCGTTCGGCACTGGGGCACGCTGCCGCGCCGCCGCGGTCCAACGCTGATCGTAGCAAATCATCAGCACGATTTCGAATCGCAAGCGATCGTAACTGCGACGGCGGTCGAAATGGGTCCGTGGCGGCATCCCATTTTTACTGCGAGTTCGCGCCGGATGTACGAGCCGGGATTTCTGGCATTGCGATTGCCGTGGCTTCGCCTTTTTCTGCGTCGCGT
Organism: Candidatus Babeliales bacterium; assembly: GCA_035654155.1. Classification (GTDB taxonomy): domain Bacteria; phylum Vulcanimicrobiota; class Vulcanimicrobiia; order Vulcanimicrobiales; family Vulcanimicrobiaceae; genus Cybelea. Next base: position 7,742 of record DASRXM010000048.1, on the reverse strand, counting down.
CAACCCGGGACCGCTCTTCGTGGCACTGGGCATGCTGCCGATTGAAAACGAGCTGGGCTCGCGGCCGATTGCGGCGCTTGCGTGGTCGGTGCAGCGCCGTCACGGCCCGTTGCCGCTCAGCGACGTCTTCGAAGAGCGCATCGCGGCGCGGTTTGCGCCGGGAACCAAGACCTCCGACTTGTGGCGCGGCGATACGTTTGCGCGTGGCCAGGATCTCGTCAAGCTCGTCAGCCTGCGCGAGCCCTACCGGCAGGAAGTCCTGGAAGAAACGCGCGCCAACATCGAACGCGACCTAGCCGCAATGCAAGACGTGGTTCGGCGCGGCGGCACGTTCTACTTAACGCCCGAGGGCAAGTACACCCTCGATGGACACATGCGCCCGATGCGCGGTGCGGTCGAGCGGCTCGCGCCGCTGGCGACGATCTATCTTGCCGGCGTCAGCTACGATCCGTTTGCGGGAAGGCGTCTTTCGATGCTCTACAACCTGGTGCGCTTCGACGGCGACGACATGGAATCGCTGACTCGCAAGCTGAGGGGGATTCGTCCGGTTACGGCAAGTCTGGTGCTGGGAACGTGGCTTCACGGACGCAACGAAAGCTTCACCGCGCAAGAAGCGGCGCTCGCCGTCGAAGCAGCCTTGGCGAACTTGCCGGCGGCGGCATTCGTCGATCCGGAGCTGCGCCGCAAGCCGCGAGCGCTGGTTGCCGCCGCCCTCCCGCTCATGGTGGGTTGGGGCATATTGCAGCGCGATGGATCAGGCTATCGGGTTGCGCCGCAACGCCGCCATCCGCAGTTTCCGTTTGTCGAGGACATCCTCGCGTATCAGGCGCGTTTCTTGGAAGAGACGTTAGGCGCGCTCGAACGCGGCTAACCGGACGCGCAGCGAGCCTCTGCCAGCGCCTTTGATCCGGCCGTCGGCTCCGATGACGCGGTGCGCGGGAACCAAAAGATCGAGTGGCGCTCGCGTCATCGCGCGCGCCACCCCGCGATGCGCGAGCGGTTTGCCGATAGCGCGCGCGACGTCCGCATACGAAACGAACTCGCCGAATGCGAGTGCCGCAACGGCGCGCCAGGCTGCGACTTCAAACGGCGTTCCGCCGAAGAGCAGGGGAAGATCGAAGCGTTTCAGACGCCGGGAAAAGTAGGCGCGCACCTGCTCGCGGGCCTCGGCCAGCAGTGCGTCGCTCGGCTTTTCGTACGTGCCGCGGACCGGCACAAAACTGCTGGCGACGATCGCTTGGCCGTTGCCGGAAATCAACAAATCGCGTTTAAACGGCGTCCGAATTCGGCAGCAGATAGGTGGGGGCGGGGAGTACATGCGAAGTCTCGGGCCCGGCCCTGTTTATGGAACGCCGGCGCGCGCCGCCGCGTTAATGCTTTGGAGGTCTTTTTGAAAGGCAAAAAGGTTCAAGTTCCAGCGGTATTAGCGGTCGCGGTGCTGGCGGCATGCTCGAGCTCGGCCACGAGCCAATCGGTGGTTCCGTTAAGCCCGTCGGCGGCCCGGCAGGTAGCATCCGACGGCGACGTTCCTTTTTTGACGATCGACCCGGTCCGCCGGCTGTGCGCGACCGGCGGGGGCTCGCGGATGCAGTGCTTTGCAATGATGCGGACCGACGTCATGCCCGACCGGATCGCATACGACGTGGCCGGCGACAAAGAGACGTGCCCGTTTAGCGAGGGATACTGCCCGATCGATCTCCAGCAGGCGTACGATCTTCCATCGCTCACGCGGGGCAACGGCAAGACCGTGGCTATCGTGGACGCGTACGGCTACGATCACGCCGCCTCCGATCTCGCCTATTTTCGCAAGACAATGGGATTGAGTGCGTGCGATACCGAGTCGAAGTGCTTGCGCATCGTCAATCAGGAAGGAAATCCGTCGCCGTTGCCGCCCGAGCCGCCGCCGAGTGACGACTGGAGGGGCGAGCAATCGCTCGATCTCGACATGGTCTCGGGAGTCTGTCCGAACTGCAAGATCATCCTGGTGCAGACCGACAACAACGACACCAACAATCTCGATGCCGGCGTGGCGATTGCGGGCGTACTAGGCGCCAAATATATCAGCGCTTCCTGGGGCACGGGTCCCGAGGGTCCCGATAATCCGACCTTTCATCAAGACGGCGTCGTGATTACGGCGGCCGCGGGAGACAACGGTGGCGGCGGCCGGTACGGCGGCGGCCCAATCCAGCCGTGCACCTACACCTACGTGATTTGCGTAGGCGGAACGCATCTCGTGCGCGATCACAGTAAGCGCGGCTGGTACGAGACGGTCTGGAACGATTGGACCCTCGACGAGTGCGGCAGCGGCGGCGACTCGCCGTGCGGCGCCACCGGAAGCGCATGCAGTACGAGGATTGCCAAACCATCGTGGCAGACCGATCGAGGCTGCACGATGCGCTCGGCTGCCGACGTCTCGGCGACGGCCTCGCTGCGCGCGCCGGTGATCGTTTACAACACCGAAATCGGCAGATGCTCGCCGCCGTCGCAGTGCTTTTGGTATTTCGGGGGGACCAGCGCATCCACGCAGATCATCGCGGCGGTCTTTGCGCTGGCGGAAAACGCCGCCAATCAGATGGGTGGAAGTTATCTATGGAAGCACCAGGCAGGCCACGTCAACAACGTTACGGTTGGGAATAATCTCGATCAAGCACTCGGCGTATTCTGCGCCTCGTCGGTAAAGTACATCTGCACCGCGCGGGTCGGCTTTAGCGGGCCGACCGGCTGGGGAACGCCGGAAGGGCTCGACGCATTTTAAAGCTCGCCGCGCTCCTCGCCCTGTTCTCGCTCGCCGCCTGCTCGGGCGCCGCGTTACAGCAGACGCCGTTGCCGGGCGATCAGGCGCAAGGGACTTCGCCGAACGCGCAGCCCCCGGCAGATCGCCCGCCGGTCTCGGACGAGCCGAGCGATCTTGACGGCTCGGTGCCCGTTTCGGACGCGCATTCGCCAGGCGCGGCTCCTTCGAGCGTTGCAACGGCCGCGTCCGCCGCTAGAAGCGTTTGCCGTGAGCCTGCCGGTGGGCATCGCGCGTGCGACGCCATCGTCTACTCGAACGGCACCGTGCGCGTCGCATGCAATCGAGCCGTTCCGTACTGCGCTTCCGATCTCGAGGCCGCCTACGGCGTGACTCAGATCGCAAAGACGAGCGGGAAGGGCGCACTCGTTGCGATCGTCGGCGCGTACGGGTACCCAAACGCCGCGAGCGACCTCGCGGTTTATCGCAAGACCATGGGATTACCGCCTTGCGCGACCGGTTGTCTTCAGGTCGTCAACCAAAGCGGGCGATCTAGGCCGCTCCCAAAACCCAATAGCAGCGACGACTGGCGGCTCGAACAAGCGCTCGATCTCGATATGGTATCGGCGATTTGCCCGAACTGCAGAATCCTACTGGTGCAGAGCAACGGCGACAAGAACAGCGACTTGGCGTTGGGAGCAAACGCCGCAGTGGCGCTCGGCGCCGTGTCGGTCGCGAACCCGTATAGCAGTAAGGAAGACGACTTCGGTCAAGGCGCGTACCGGCATCCGGGCCACGCGATCACGGCTTCCGCCGGCAACGAGGCGGGCGTCACCGCGTCGCCGTGCAGCTACTCCGGCGTCGTCTGCGTCGGTGGAACGTCGTTGCTGGCCGCATCCTCGAAGCGCGGCTGGAACGAGCGGCCTTGGGGAAGCGGCGGAAGCGGTTGCAGCGCCTACGTTTCAAAACCGGCGTGGCAACGCGTGAAAGGCTGTGCGACGCGCAACGAAGTCGACGTAGCGGCGGTCGCCGATCCGGCCACCGGCGTTGCTGCCTACGGATCATTCGCGGGCGGTTGGCAACAGATGGGCGGCACCAGCACGGCTGCGACGATCGTCGCCGCGCTCTTTGCTCTGGGTTCTAATGCGGCGCGGGCAAACGCACCGCAATGGATATGGCGTCACGGCCCCGGCGCCGCGTACCATCACGTAGGGAGCGGATCCGGCTACGATAGAGAAAGTGGTTGGGGCACTCCGGCGGGCGTTACGGGTTTTTGACGATGATATTACGTGCAACTCTTTGCGCGGGTCTTGCGATTGCAGGCTGCGTGGCGGCTGCGTCTCGCGACAGCGCAACGATCGTGGATTCCGGCTCGACCAACTCGTACGGGTATACGATTCAATTGTGGTCGGACGGCAAGGGATCGATCACGCTTCAAGAGCGTGACGGGAGCGCGGTTGCGACGCCAAAGCCGTTTACCGTTTCAGCTTCGACCGCGGCTCGTTTCTTTTCAGATGTGGCCGCGGCGCACAAGGGAAACATCTCCGCGGCGCCCTGCATGAAGAGCGCCTCCTTCGGAACCTCGACGCGCGTTAAGTGGCAGGGCTGGGTTTCACCCGATCTCACGTGTCCGCCAAACGATTCGCTGGGAGAAGCGCTCGTCCGCGACGTCGATGCAATTCGGCAAGCCGCGGGCGTCGGGGCGCCGCCGCTGCGCAACGCGCCAAGGATCGAGCCAAGCTGACCTAGCCCGTCGCTCTCGAGTTCGCGGGAAGCGCTCGCCAGCCGTCGAACCGCCCGGCTGAATGAAGCTGGTGGAGAGCATCGACCGCGCCACGCTGGAGAAGGGCCGGCTGATTGCCGAGTCGAGCGAATTCGCGATCTTCGACGTCGGCAACGATACCTACGCGCTGGTCCATCGTCACGAAGCCGTTGCTTGGCAGGGAATTACCATATCCGGCGACGGCCTCTTCCGGGTGGCCGAGTTGGTTGCGCGCGCGACGCGCTCGCTCTACCGCGACGTTGCCTCCGAACTCTCAAAAGAGCGAAATCGCTGACGTTGCCGCCTCGGCCGTTGACGATGTTGAGCCGCATGCTGATTGCGTCCGTACTAACGGCCATTGCCGGCGCGCCCGCGGCCGCGCGAGCCGCGACACCGCTGCTGCTTCGCGACCCGACGATCAGCCGAACGCAGATCGCGTTCACGTATGCCGGCTACATTTGGATAACCGGACGCCATGGCGGCACCGCGCGTCGGCTCGTAACGGGATACGATCTGGCCGCCGGTCCTTATTTCTCGCCGGACGGATCGATGGTGGCGTTTACCGCGAACTACGACGGCAACTACGACGTTTACGTCGTTCCGTCGAGCGGAGGAGAACCGCGGCGCCTTACGTTCCATGGCGCCGACGTCGCGGTCGGCTGGACGCCGGACGGCACTCGCGTGCTCTTTCGCTCGCATGCGGCAGCCTATTCCGATCCCGACCAGCTCTATACCATTCCGCTGCGCGGAAGCGCGATGCCAACCATGCTGCCGCTCGCGCTGGCCGAATACGGCTCGTATTCGCCGGACGGGTCGCACATCGCGTACGTTCCGAACTTTCAATGGGAGCCGTTTTGGAAGGGCTATCGCGGTGGACAGACGACGCCGATTTGGATCGCCGATCTCGCCGACTCCAGCGTCGTCAAGATTCCCCGGGCTGAATCAAACGACAACTTGCCGATGTGGCTTGGCGACCGGGTGTATTTTCTTTCGGATCGCGACGGGCCGGTAACGCTGTTCGCATACGATACGCGCAGCCGTGCGGTCACGCGCCTGCTGCCGGCTTCAGGCTTCGACATCACGTCGGCGTCAGCCGGGGATGGCGCCATCGCCTATGCAAAGTTCGACCGTCTGCACGTGTACGACATCGCGTCCGGCCGCGACGAGACGATTACGGTAACGATCGCCGACGAGCTGCAGCAGGTTCGCCCGCACTGGCAGAAGGTCGCGACGCAGATCCTCAACGCCGAGATCTCACCGAGCGGCGTGCGCGCGGTTTTCGAAGCACACGGCCAAATTTTCACCGTGCCGACCCAGTTCGGCGACATCCGCAATCTCACTAACCTTCCCGGGACGGCAAATCGCGATCCGGCATGGTCGCCCAACGGCCGGTGGATTGCCTATTTTTCAGATGCGTCGGGCGAGTACAAGCTTTGCTTGGAGGATCAGAAAGGGCTGACGCCGCCGCGGACGATCGATCTTGGGCCATCTCCGTCGTTCTTCTATGGTCCGACCTGGTCGCCCGACAGCAAGAAAATCGCGTATAGCGACGCGCGTCTCAATCTCTGGTACGTCGATCTCGATCGCCCGGTTCCGGTGAAAGTCGATTCGTCGCCGTACGAATCGTTCGGCACCGTCTCGTTCGACGAAAGCTGGTCGCCCGATAGCCGCTGGCTGACCTATGATAAGCTCCTGGGGAACTCGCTGCACGCGATCTTCGTCTACAATGTGGGCGACGCCAGGCGACGCCAGATCACCGACGGCATGAGCGACAGCCGCTATCCGGTCTTCGATCGCAGCGGCAAGTACCTTTATTTCACCGCGAGCACAAACACCGGCCTTACCGCGGACCAGTTGGACATGACCAGCGACGAACAGCCCGTCAGCAGCGCGGTCTACGTTGCGGTGCTCAATCGTTCCGTTTCGTCGCCCACGGCGCCACGCAGCGATGAGGAGCCGGTTACGAGCGAAGAAACCCCGGCGCCGGCAGCGCCGCATCCCACTGCAACCAAGAGGCCCGTCAATCCCGAGGTGGCGATCGACTTCGACGGCATTTTGCAGCGGATTCTTACGTTGCCGATTCCCGAGGCAAACTACGTCGGCTTGGCCGCGGGAGGGCCCGGCCAACTTTACTTGTCGGTCGAACCGCTGACATGGGTCACGCCCGAGCCGCCCCCGATGTCGGTATTTAAGTTCGATCTGGCTTCCCGCGCGACAATGCCGCTGCTGAGCGGCGTCGACGATTTCGCGCTCTCGTTCAACGGCCAAAAGATGCTCTATCAGAAGGGTGACTCGTGGTTTGTTGTGTCTTCCAGTTCGCCGCCGAAACCGGGTGACGGCGCGCTGGCGCTGGACGGGATGGAAACCAACGTCGATCCGAGGCTCGATTGGCGCCAGATGTATCGTGAGACCTGGCGGATCGAGCGCGATTTCTTTTACGATCCGAACTATCACGGCCTGAACGTTCGCGAAGCCGAGGCGCGCTTTGCGCCGTACCTCGCCGGCATCGGCGGGCGCGACGATTTAACGTTTCTCTTCAAAGAGATGCTCAGCTATCTTTCGGTCGGCCACATGTTCGTGACCGCCGGTTCTCAGCCGTCGGTGCAAAAGGTCACGGTCGGTTTGCTCGGTGCCGATTACGTGGTCGACCACGACCGCTATCGCTTCGAGCGCATCTACAACGGCGAGAATTGGAATCCAAGACTGTACGGACCGCTCACGCAGCCCGGCCAGCAAGTCGCGGCCGGCGAGTATTTGCTCGCGGTCAACGGCCGGCAAGTCCGCGCAACGCAGAGCATCTACAGCTTCTTTCAGGAGACCGTCGGAAAGCAGGTCGTCCTGACGGTTGGCTCCGATCCGACCGGCGCTTCCTCGCGCAGCGTGACGGTCGTCCCGGTTGCAAATGAGTTCCCTCTGCGAAACCTCGCCTGGATTGAGGACAACCGGCGACTCGTCGACCGGCTCAGCGGCGGAAAGCTCGCCTACGTGTACCTGCCCGACACTCAATACGGCGGATTCACGAACTTCAACCGCTACTATTTTTCGCAGATCGACAAGCAAGGAGTGATCATCGACGAGCGCTTCAACCACGGCGGGCAAGTCGCGGACTACATCATCGACTATCTCAGTCGCAAGCCGATGGCGATTCTCGTCCCGCGCTACGGCAAGACCTCGCTCGATCCGCTCTTAGGGATCTATGGGCCGAAGGTGATGATCGTCAATCAGTTCTCCGGATCGGGCGGCGACGCG
>DASRXM010000047.1:0-13897 GCA_035654155.1 Candidatus Babeliales bacterium | reverse complement strand
ATTTCTCAAGTCGGTAATCTTGCGATCAGCGATCAACCATAGAGTGTTGCGATGATCGCTTGATGATGACGCAGCAGCTTCAAGTCAGTATCATTGCGGCGCCGATCGCCGCACTCGACCGCCGCGCCCTTTCGCAAGCCTGGTATTCGGCACTCGGGTGCACGTCTCGGTCCAAGACGCGTTTGGAGGTTTTAGCGCGTCGCGGCGTTAACGCGCAAACGCGCTCGCAGGGCGACGCTATGCCGGTTTCGGTTACGCATCGCGGCGCGGCGGACGTGCCGGCCGGGCTCGTACGTTCGGTTCGGCAAGCGGCAAACCCGGGCGGTGCGGAGACGGTTACGGTGTCGCGCCAACGTCAATTGCGTGCGGCGCTCGCGGAAAGGATTGAGGCGGCATTTTGCGCGGCGCGGCCATTTCCCAAGCGGTCGACCTTTTCGATGGGGCGCGGCAGCGCGCGGATTCACATCGTGCTTCAAACCAACGGCACCAGCACGATCCTGCTCGCGCTCTGCCGTCCCGAACTGCGCGCCGTGGTGACGCGCGCGTTGGCGCAGGCTCGACTAGCTTTGGCGGCACGCGGTTTCGGCGTTGCATCCGCATCTATAGAGGAGTGACGATGTTCCTAAACCCCGCCCTGAACGCGGCGCTCGATCGCATTGCGGAACGCGCCTCCGACGTGCGACGCGCCTACACGCCCGGCGCCGTTCCTCAATTTGATGACGTAGCGACGGCGCGGACGTCATCCGACTTCACGCTCGATCCGCTCGCGGTAGTTGCGCCGGACGATACATACTTCGTCACTACCGACGATCGCGGGCATCGGACGTACACCCGCAATGGGTCGTTTTCTCTCCAGGCAGGACGGCTCGTCGAAGCGACCGGTCATCCTGTCGCCGGTATACGACGCGCCGGCGGCCCGCTCGAAAATTTGTGTGTCGATCGGCTCGACGAAGCGCTGCTCAGAGTTCGCGCTGCCGGCGTGGCTGCCGACGGTACGTTCTATTATCAGCGCGAGACGGTCGATCCGCGCAGCGGCGCGCGCGAGTTGCAGCGCGTCGCCGTTGGGCGCGTGGCGTTGGCCCGATTCCCCGCAGCCACGCGCCTAGAGACGGCCGATGGAACTCATCGCACCGCCGTGCCCGATGTCGAGCCGAAGATGGGATTGGCAAACGAGGAAGGCTTTGGACCGTTGACACCGATGCGACGAGAACGAAGCCGAATCGATATCGACGAAAGCCTGATTCGCCTCAGGGAAGCGTACCAAGCATTTGACGCGCTCCAGGCCGCCGAAGCGGCGAAAGGCCATCTCGGGAAAACCGCAATGGATCTGCTGAAATGAACTCCTTGGGATTCGAGCGGCGATGCGATGCCGCAAGCGGAAAGCGCGTGAGGAGAGCCCGATTTGAGGCGCGCTCGGCCTTGCCCGCCAGCGCGGCCTGCGTCGTCGCCAACGGCGTGCGAGAGACGCTGAGCTCGATCTTGCGCGGGGTGGTTAGTTTGAAACTGTTCGAACCGACGATCCCTTCACCGCAAGCGTGGGCGCTAATTTTGCGCGATGCTCGCATCTACCGCGTTCGCGGTAACGTTGCCGACGCGGCCCTCGTTCTTCGCACGCCGGACGCAGTGGCGCTGGCCGCCGCACTATTCGGTGAAGCTCACGATCAGTCAACGGCACCAAGAGGGCTATCGCCGATTGAATGCGACGTCATCGACCGCACCATCAACGCCGTCGCGGCTAGCCTGGGTCCGGTTTGCGGAACCCGCGAGCCCGCAGCCGCCGAACGCGTCGCCGGAATTAGCGGCTTCGTTACCTATTTCGAGTTGTTGATCGAAGAGCCCACCATCGCTCGAATCGGTATCGCGCTTTCGCGTGACCCGTCGCCGGAACCGCGCGGCGCTTTGACTTTAGCCGACCTTGCCGACGTGCGTTTGTCGATGCGCGCGGCAATCGATGCGGGAACGATCGAGGCCGCAGCTATCGTCGGGTTCGTCTTCGGGCAGGTCGTTCCACTCGATATCGGCGCAAGCACTCGCTGCGGGTTAACGGCGCAGGGACGTTGCTTTGCTCGCGGTAGTTGCGGCGTTCGAAACGGACGGTACGCCCTCGCGCTGGAAGCGTTGTGAAGGCGACCGATCCCAAGCATGCGGGCGAGCCGGCAAACCTGGGCGTGCTCATGCAGGTTCCACTGCAGCTGACGGTCGAGCTGGGTGCCTGCACGATGCCGATCGCTGAAGTCCTCAAGCTGGGCACCGGTTCGATCGTAGAGCTCGATCGAGCGGTGAATCACCCGGTCGACCTGCTCGTCAACAATAAACCGGTTGCCCGCGGAGAGATTGTCGCAATCGAGAACAGCTTCGGACTGCGGATAACCGAGCTGCTCTCGTTTTGATGCCGGTGGAGCTCTTTTTCGGATCGCACGGAAGACACGCCGGCGTGCCGTTAGACTTGCTCGTCACGCTAACGACGATTTCGCTGGTGCCTCTTTTGCTGGTCATGTGTACGTCGTTCGTTCGGATCGTGGTCGTGCTCTCGCTGGTGCGCTCGGCGATCGGCGCATCGGCACTTCCGCCGAACGCAGTCTTGACCGGACTCGCACTCGTGTTGACGCTGGTAGTGATGGCGCCGACGGTGCAAAGCATCAGGCGAGACGCGATCGAACCGTACTCCCGCGGTACGATGACGACCTCGCAGGCAGTGGCCGAGGCAATCGTTCCGCTGCGCGCGTTCATGCTGCGACAAGCAAGGACGGCCGACCTGGCGCTTTTCGAGCGCGTCTCGCGTCTGCGGCCGGCGCCGGCGGTGCGGCTGCCGCTCACGGTGATCGTACCGGCCTTTGTCGTCGGCGAGCTGCGAACCGCGTTTGCGATAGGATTCGCGCTTTATCTGCCTTTCGTAGCAATCGACTTGGCGGTGGCCGCCATGTTGATGGGACTGGGCATGATGATGTTGAGCCCGCCGGTGGTGTCGCTGCCGGTCAAACTCCTGCTCTTCGTCATGGTTGATGGTTGGGCCATGCTCTGCGGAGGCGTTGCGGCCAGCTTCCGATAAATTCAAGATTCAATGCGTATAAGCGAGGCGCTTGCGACTCACCGGCCGTTTTTTTCATTCGAGTTTTTCCCACCCAAGGACGATGAGGGCTCGCGGCGCCTTTTCGAAACGATCGAGGCGTTGCAGCCCTTGCGTCCAGCGTTCGTCTCGATAACCTACGGTGCCGGCGGCTCGACTCGCACCCGCACGGTCGCTCTCGCGAAGCAAATCCAGCAGGAGCTCGGGCTGACCGTGGTTGCGCACGTCACCTGCATCGGCGCCGACAGGGCGGAGCTGCGGGCGGTTTTCGACGACTTGGCGCGCGGCGGCATCGAAAACGTCCTGGCGCTGCGGGGCGATCCTCCCGCGGGAACGGCGTTCCGACCTTCACCCGGCGGATTCGCTCACGCCAGCGAGCTGATCGCGATGCTGCGGCGAAACTATGGTTTCTGCATCGGTGCCGCCTGCCATCCGGAGAAGCATCTCGAAGCGTCAACGATAGAAGAAGACCTGCGCTTCCTAAAGCTCAAAGTGGAAGCGGGCGCGGATTTTCTGGTGTCGCAGCTCTTTTTTGATAACAGCCGCTTCTTCGAATTCGAACGCCTGGCGCGGGGCGCCGGCGTGAATCTGCCGATCTTGCCCGGACTGATGCCAATTACCAACTTCGCGCAGATTCAAAGATTCGTAACATTGTGCGGCGCGACCATTCCGCCCAAGCTGCGGGTCGAAATGGAGTCGCGAAAAGACGACGGCCGAGCCGTAGAGGATCTGGGCGTTGCATATGCTTCGATGCAAGTGCTCGAACTACAACGCGCCGGGGTACCGGGGATTCATTTTTACACCTTAAACCGGTCGCCCGCGACACGCGCGATCGTCTCGTCTCTTCTCGCGGCGAGCGCGTGGAGGCCGGCTTTCTTTCAAAGTCCGAGTACCATAACAACGCGGTAATCGCACCGCAACGCCGTTCGCCTAAGGTTGAGCGGTGGACGTCCTCGACGGGCTGCTTCACGATGCCCTGATAACGACGGCTCTGATCGCTTTGCCCATGCTCGGAGCCGCGGCGTTGGTTGGCACGGTCGTCGCGGTCGTCCAGGCAGCGACCCAAGTGCAGGAACAGACGCTGACGCTGCTGCCCAAAATATTAGCGGTCGGCTTGACGATCGTGCTGTTCGGTAAGCCCGCGATGCACTTGCTCGGTGCGCTCTTCGCTCGTGCGCTCGCAGTCATTCCGTTCGCGACCGGATGGTAACCGCGCTGCTCGTCTTTGCGCGTTGTGCCGGCTTCGTCTTTAGAGCCCCCGGCTTCGCGCATCCCAGCGTCCCCGGAGTGCTTCGCGGAGGTCTGGCTGCGGCGCTGACCATCGCAATCGTTCCCTTCGTCGCAGCCGCGCCGGCGTCCGACGGTATGGCGTTCGTGCTGGCTGCGGTGACCGAGTTTCTGCTGGGCAGCGCGATCGGCATGACGGCAGCGCTGGTCTATGATGGCGCCTATGCCGGAGGCCGAATCGTTGACGATTATGTCGGGGTCAAAGCCATCGCACCGAGTTTGCAACTCGTGGCGCCGAGCGGATTCGGCCGTATCTGGTCGATTGCATACACCGGCGCCTTCTTTCTTTCGGGCGCTTATCGACCGGTGATCGCAGGGTTTGCGAATAGCTTCGTACGGATTCCGCTCGGCGCTCCGCTCCACCCAAACGACTGGAGCGTTTATGCGTCCGTCTTTGCGGCAAGCTTCGCGCTGGTGGCGTCGCAAGTCGCGGCGCCGTCGATCGCGCTGGCATTCGTCGTGCAAATCGCGCTCGGTGCTCTCTCCCGCGCCATTCCGAGATTCGGAAGCTTCACGCTCGCGTTTCCGCTCGCTTTCGCAGCTGCGCTCGTGGCGACCGCGATAGCCTTACCGCTCGCCGCGCAGCACGTGCCCGCGCCGCTTCTGGCAATCCCCGGGGGTCGGCCCTGAGCGAAGCCTCTGATAAGCCGTTCGAGGCTACCCAGCGCCGAATCGACACGGCGAGGCGCGAAGGGAACGTAGCTCGCTCCGGTGAGCTTGCCGCAAATCTGTCGTTTGCAGCCGCCGTCATGACGGTTGCGGCGATCGCGCCCACGTTCGGTGCGGTTGCGTGCAAGACGCTCTCGGCGTCGCTTACGGCTCCCGACTACGCGGGCGCGGCCTGGATTCTCGCCTTGGCCCTGGTTGTCGCCGGTTCCGCCTCGATTGCCGGCGCGTTTGGATATGTCGTGCAAAACGGCGGGTTCGTGCTGCTCTCAATCGCACCCAAAGCCGAGCGCCTCAATCCCATAGAAGGCCTAAAGCGCCTTCTGTCGCGTGAGACGGCATTGCACTCGCTGCGAGCCGCGCTTGCGTTTACGTGTGCCGTCGCGGTGATCTCGCCTTTCTTGCTTCGCGGTGCCTTGGGATTGCTGCAAACCGCAAGTCCGCTCGATGCGGCTGCTACGGCGTGGGCTGCGTCGCGCGAAGTCGCGCTTGCCGTGGCGGGCGTGGGATTCTGTTTTGCGATTGCCGAGTACGGCGCGGCCCGAAACATTTGGCTGCGCAAGCTGCGCATGAGCCTTCACGAGCGAAAGCGCGAGTTAAAAGAGGAAGAAGGCGATGCGACGGCCCGCGGACGTCGCCGCGCCTTACATCGAGCGCTGCTTGCGACCGGAATCCATCGCCTCAAGGACGCGGCATTTGTCGTCAGCAATCCCGAGCACGTCGCGGTGGCGCTCGAGTACCAACCGCCAACCGTCCCCGTTCCTCGAGTGCTGGTACGCGCCGCGGACGCAGCGGCGCTGCGCGTCCGCGAGATCGCTGCAGCTTACTCGATACCGGTCGTTGAGGACGTGCGGCTTGCGCGCGCCCTTTATCGTGACGCGCGCATCGGCCGGCCGATTCCGCTGGCTCACTATGTCGCGGTCGCCGAGGTGGTCGCCGCCCTGCGCCACGGAGAGTCATCCGCATGAACGGGCAAAGACGCTCGGTCTACGCGTTTGCGGTGTTGCTCCTGATGGTGGTTGGCATTCTCATCGTGCCGCTTCCGCCCTGGCTGCTCGACGTGCTTCTTGGCATCAACGTGTTCGGCTCCGCGTTGGTGCTGCTGCTCTCGGTGACGGTCGAGGAACCGCTCGAATTTTCGGCTTTTGCGCCGGCGCTGCTGATTGCGACCTTATTCCGGCTCTCACTCGATGTCTCGGCTACGCGCCTGATTCTGACGGCGGGGGCAACCCCTGGAGCGGTGGGCGCAATCATTCCCGCCTTCGGCGCCTTCGTCGTGCACGGCAATCTGGTCGTAGGACTGATCGTCTTTTCGATACTCGTCACCATCCAGTTTGTCGTCATTGCCAGCGGCTCGCAGCGCGTGGCCGAGGTAGCAGCGCGCTTTACGCTCGACGCGATGCCGGGTAAGCAAATGGCGATCGATGCCGACGTTCATGCCGGCGTGCTCGATGCGGACGGCGCGCGGCGCAAACGTGAAGCCGTGCAGCGCGAGGCCGACTTCTATGGTGCGATGGACGGAGCGGGAAAATTCGTCAAGGGCGACGCGATCGCCGCCCTGGTCATCGTCGCCTTAAATTTGGCTGGCGGGGTCGCGGTCGGAATCGCATATCACGGGCTCTCTGTAATCGACGCTTTGAACACCTTTGCGCTTCTCTCGATCGGTAACGCGCTGGTCACGACGCTTCCCGCCTTCTTGATCTCGACCGCAATGGGCATGATGGTGACGCGGGTTGCTTCAGATGGAGCGCTTGGAGCCGATTTGGCGGCGCAGCTTTTTTCGCGTCCCGACGTGTTACGCTGCACCGGCGGGTTGCTGCTCGCGCTGGCTTGCGTGCCGGCGCTTCCTCGTCCGCTATTTCTCTTGCTAGGGATTAGCGCGTTTGCGGTTGCACACGCGTCGAGACGCAATCGAAAACGGCGAGAAGCCGAGGCCATCGAAGCTCGCGATCGGATCAAACGCAGCGCAATGCGCCGTCCCGAACTCGCGCTTGGTCTGGTCGGCGTCGATGCGATCGCAATCGAGATCGGAGCCGATCTCGCGCCGCTCCTTGCCTCACCGCTTGCCGAAGTACTTCTCGATAAAATCGGCGAAGTGCGCCGCGCGCTCGCCGCCGACATCGGCGTCGTCTTGCCCGGGGTGCGGCTTCGCGACGATCTGGCGCGCGACTCGCGCACCTATGCGATTCGCGTGCGCGATCGTTTCGCCGGGTTCGGGCGGCTGGAGCTGGAGCGGCTTCTGGCCGTCGCCGACGAGGCGGTATTAGCGCGTTTTGCCGCCGCCATAGAACGCGAGCCCGTCTACGGCTTGCCCGCTGCCTGGATCGAGAATCAGGCGCGTGAGGGCGCGGTCAACACGGGCGCGCTGGTCTTCGACCCGATCTCGGTGCTTGGTTCGCACCTCGCCGAAGTCGCGCGAACGCATGCGGCTGAACTCGTCGGCCGTCAGGAATTGCAGACGTTGCTCGATCACATGCGCTCGACCGTACCCGCACTCATCAAAGAAGTTGGCGGTGAAGCGCTCCCATTTGCGATCCTCCACAAAGCCTTTGGCCTGCTGCTGCGCGAGGGCGCCTGGCCGCGCGACCCGGTCGCGGTGCTCGAAGCCATGTTGGAAGCGAACAGCCACGATCCGCGCGAACTTGCAGAGGTTGCGCGTCGCGCGATCGTACCCGATCTCTTGCGGCGTCGCGGCGTTTTTCGCCTAGAAGCGGCGATATTCGATCCGGACGCGGAGCGAAAGCTGATCGCGGGCTTGGGCGTTCATGGCGGCCATGCGTTGGAACCCGCAGCGGCCTTGGCGTTGCGCGCACGGATTGAAGCATACGCCGCTCGGATTCCGCGCGATCGCGCCGCCCTGGTGAGCACGTCGGCGCTCCGGCCCGCGCTCGCCGACTTTTTGCTGCGCTCGGGCATTCGGCTGAGCGTTTATGCGTACGCCGAACTGCCGAACGAGCTGACGCTGGCGCCGGTCGAGGTCGTCGCCCTTGAAGAGCCGAGCGAACTCGTTGCCGGAGGCTGATTTGTACGGGTCGATTGTACGGGTGTACGTGGTGCTGGATCCCACCGGCGGCATACGATCCTGTGCGGAAGGAGATCTATATGCGACCCGTTTCTGTCTTCACCTTAGCCGCAGCGATCGGCTCGACCGCGCTGCCGGCGGCCTGCACCGGCAATCCACCGAGCCAAACGTCGCTCGTGCCTAGCTCGTCTGCTCCTCTTGGGGCGGCGGTGCGTTCGAGGGCTCACGCTAACCCGCTGGTAGTTTGTGAGCAAGCGCGCCGTTCTCGGGCTAGAATGGCGAACCGCCAACTCGCCAAGTCCGCAGGCTCGGCCTACCTTTACGTTGCGGACACGTGCGAACCAGCAATCGACGTGCTCCAAAGCAAAACCTATTATGAGGTCGGATCGATCACGAATGGAATGTCCAACCCGGGCGGCGTCTTTGCTGATGCCAAAGGTAATCTCTACGTCTTCAACATCGGCAGCGGCGGTCTCGGCAGCGGCAACGTCACCGAGTACGCACCGAACGACTGGAGCGAGCCGATTTTTACATATAACGCCGACATATACGACCCCACGGCGGTTACCGTCGACGCCCATGGAAACGTTTACGCAGGCGTTTACGGCAATCCCAGCGGCAGCTCCATCAATGAGTATTACCAGCAGCAGAACGTCGCTGCAAGCTGCTCAACCGGCTCTCAAAATGCTACCGGCCTCGCCGTCGACGGTCAGAACGACGTCTTCGCTGCGTTGTCGAACAGTAACGGCAGCGCGTTCGAGCTCGTCGAATACGTCGGTGGCCTAAACGGCTGCGGCCAAACGGCGTTGCCGCTACCGTCCGCGGATATGAACGGAGGGAACATTGCTTTGGACAAAAACGGCAATCTCCTGATCCCGAACGGAGCTAGCGTTGAAGTCGTCGACGCGCCTGGCTACAGCACCGTGAACACTACGATCGGGACGGGGTTTGGCTGCGCCAATAACGTTACCTTGAATAAAGCCAACACGCTTGCGTTCGTCACGGACATCTGCAACGATACCGTGACGGTCGTCAACTATCCGGGCGGAGCGAACGCCGCGGTGCTTGAGACCGGGAATGGCATCTTCGATCCCGTCGCCGCCGTCGAGCATCCCAACGCCGTCTACTAAACGGCTGGATAGTACGTGGCTGGGGGCTACGCCATTCGGCCCCTCCGCCGAGGTCACCGCTAAGCACAAACCGAACGCGCTTACTTCATGCATCTAACGACGCTCGATTGGATCATCGTCGTCGTTTCCTTAGGCATCAGCTTCGTGCCGGCGATCGTGCTGGCGCGACGGGCGGGGCGCAACATCACCGAGTTCTTTGCGGCCGGGCGTCAGGCGCCGTGGTGGCTGATCGGCATCTCGCTCGTCGCTACGACCTTCTCCACCGACACGCCGAATCTCGTCACGAATTTCGTGCGCGACGGAGGCGTTGCCGAAAACTGGGTGTGGTGGTCGTTTCTGCTCACCGGCATGGCGACGGTTTTCTTTTTCGCTCGGCTGTGGCGGCGTTCGCGCGTGCTGACCGATTTGGAATTTTACGAGCTGCGCTACGCCGGGCCAGCAGCTTCGTTCGTGCGGGGCTTTCGCGCGATCTATCTGGGTCTGTTCTTCAACTGCTGGATTATCGCCACCGTCAATCTCGCGCTGGTAAAGATCGCAAGCGTGCTTTTCGGCTGGCCTCGCGCCGAAACGCTGGCGATCTCCGTCGCCGTACCGATCGTCTTTGCCGCGACCGCGGGTTTGTGGGGCGTGATGGTCACCGATATGATCCAGTTCTGCATTACGATGAGCTCGGCGTTTGCCGCCGCTTACTTTGCGATTCACGCACCCGGCGTCGGCGGCTTGCACGGTCTGGTCGCGCGCGTCGCGGCGCACAATCCTAGTGCGCTCGCATTGTTGCCGAACTTCAGCGACTGGCACACGGCGCTGGGGATCTTCGTCATTCCGATCACGGTGCTGTGGTGGTCGGTCTGGTATCCGGGCGCCGAGCCGGGCGGCGGCAGTTACGTGGCGCAACGCATGCTCGCGGCGCGCACCGAGTCCGACGCGCTCTTCGGCACCTTCGCGTTTCAAGTCATGCACTACGCGCTGCGGCCGTGGCCTTGGATCGTGGTTGCCCTGGCCTCGACGATCGTCTATCCCAGCCTGCACGATATCGCGCTGCGCTTTCCAAGCGTAGCGCCGAATCTGATCGGCAACGACATCGCCTATCCCGCGATGCTGGTCTTTTTGCCGTCGGGCTTCGCGGGCTTCATGGTCGCTGGCATCTTTGCCGCCTATCGCTCGACGATCGAGACCCACCTCAACTGGGGCACGTCGTATCTGGTGCACGATTTCTATCAGCGCTTCATCCGCCCTCATTCGAGTCAGCGCGAGCTGGTCTTGGCCGGCCGGCTGGTGACCGCGCTATTGATGATCGTCGGCGTGTCGCTGACGTTCGCGCTCGACAACGCCAAGAATGCGTTCAACCTGTTGCTGTCGATCGGTGCCGGCACCGGTTTGATCTATTTGCTGCGCTGGTATTGGTGGCGCATCAACGCATGGAGCGAAGTGAGCGCGATGACGGCGTCGTTCGTCGTGTCGCTGGCATTCTTTGTAGCTGCCAAAGCCGGACATCCGGTCGATACCATCGTGATGCTGCTCACGACCATCGCCATCACGACCGTCGTTTGGATCGCCGTAACATACCTGACGCCGCCGGTCGAGGCGCAGGTGCTCGATGCGTTCTACGCGCGAGTCCACCCGGCCGGGCCCGGCTGGTCGCCGGTCCGCAAGCGTGCCCGGCTGCCGGCGTCTCCCGATTCGCTGCCGCTTGCGCTGGCGGGCTGGGTGCTGGGCTTAGCTTCAGTCTATGGTGCGCTCTTTGCCGCGGGGGCGTTCGTGTACGGGCGCCCGGCGCAGGGCGCACTTTGGAGCGCGGTCGCGGCCGCGGCGATCGGCGGACTGCTCGACATGGGCCGGCGGCTGTGGCGGCCTACGGCAGGCCCGGCGCCCGCCGAAAGCTAAGCTCCACCGGCTCCAATGAACTGGAAGAATTTGAAGGCGCCGTTCAAGGCGCTGGTCATCGTCGCTGTTTGCGCCATTTCGATCGTCTCGATCATCCCGATTCAGAAGACGATTCATCTCGGGCTCGATTTGCAAGGCGGCGCGCGGCTCTTGCTGCAGCTCAACCCGACCGCCGAAGTTCCGAAGATCACGTCGCAGGTGCAGGCTCAAACCCGCGAGGTCATCGACCGGCGCATCAACGGCCTGGGCGTCGCCGAGCCGTCGATCAGCAACGTCGGCAGCGATCGCATCTTGGTCGAGCTTCCGGCGGTCAAAGATCCCGATCAAGCCGAGCAGGTGCTCAAGCAGGTCGCGGTGCTCGAGTATAAGATCGTACCCTTCGACGTGATGCAGAAAGCCGACGGCTACGTCGCGCTGCTGCAGCAGCCGAACCTCGCCGCCAAAGATAAGGCCGCCGCCGAGCAGTACGTTGCGACGACCGCCTACGAAAAGAGCGGCAACGTCGTATATTCGGGTAAAGATCTCAAGGCTGCGCAGGCCAGCTACGATCAGGCCGGCCGCCCGGACATCACCTTTCAAACCAAGGACCCGGCCAAGTTCGGTAAGCTGACGACCAGCAATCTGCAAAAGCCGCTGGGCATCTTCCTCGATCATCGCTATCTTTCGGCGCCGATCATCCAAGGCGCGATCTACGACAGCGGTCAGATTACCGGCAGCTTTACTCAGGAAGAGACGATCACGCTCGCCAACGAGCTCAACGCCGGCGCCCTTCCGGCTCGAATCACGATCATCGAAAAGGAAACGATCGGACCGACGCTGGGCAAGATCGACCTGATCCAATCGATGCGCGCGGCGGCTTTGGGGCTGGGCTTAGTACTGATCTTCATGATCGCGATGTATCGCCTGCCGGGACTTCTGGCCGATCTTGCGCTGGCGATTTACGTGCTGGTGATGATGGCGATCCTGGCGCTTTCGCACGCAACGCTGACGTTGCCCGGCATTGCCGGCTTCGTGCTCTCGATCGGCATGGCGGTCGACGCTAACGTGCTGATCTTCGAGCGCATCAAGGAAGAGCTGTGGAACGGCAAGACCCTGCGCGCGTCGGTGCGTGTTGGGTTTCAGCGGGCGTTCTCGGCCGTCTTCGACAGCCACTTCACCACGATCGTCGGCGCGGGGGTGCTCTACATGCTGGGCACCGGAACGGTCAAAGGCTTTGCCTTTACGCTCTTCTGGGGAACCGTCGTGTCGCTGATCACCGCCGTCTTCATCACGCGCTTCTTCGTGGACGTGCTGGTGGATAACAACATCCTGACCGAGCCGGAACTCTACGGCGTCAAGCGCGACGACGTCGGCATCTTCGCCAAGACTGCCGGAGCCGAAGCGTAGTGCTCTTTCGGCGGCTGAACTGGAATATCGTCGGATGGTTCCAAATCGTCCAGACGATTTCGTACTTGGTCATCGGGCTGGGTGTCGGTGCGATGATCTATCACGGGTTTGCCGGCGGCAACGGCTTCCAAGCCAAGAACATGCTGCGCTTGGGGCTGTCGTTCACCGGCGGCACCGACATTGACGTGCAGTTCACCCAGCCCACGACGACTGAAAGAGTTAAAGCTGCGCTGGCCGGGCTGGGCATGACCGAAGAATCGGTCACGACCGCCGGAACCGACGGCAAAGGCTTCGTCATCCAAACCCAGACCGCGTATGCGAACAACTCGGCGCCGGTCTGGCAGGCGCTCAATACGGTCGCCCCGGTTGATCGTGCCGCGTCGCAGATCACGTCGGTCGGCCCGTCGCTGGGGCGCGAATATTTAACCAAAGCTCTATGGGCGCTGGTGATCGCGCTCAGCATCCAGTTCATCTACATTGCCTTCCGGTTCGGCTGGAACTACATCTTCGGCTTGGTGACCGTGATCGCGCTGGTGCGCGATGCGGCGATGATGATCGGGATCTACGCGCTTGCCGACAAGCCCGCCGACGACGCGTTCCTGGCGGCGGTGCTGACCGTTATCGGCTACTCGGTGATGGACACGATCGTCATTCTCGACCGAATTCGCGAGAACACCAGGCTCATGGCGGGAGCTCCGTACGAGACGATCGTCAACGAGTCGATCAAGCAGACGATGACGCGCTCGTTCAATACGCTGGCGACGGTCGTCATCACGCTGGTCGCGCTGCTGGCGCTGGGCGGTGCCAGCTTGAAGAACTTCGCCTTCGCGCTGCTGGTCGGAATTTGCTCGGGCGGTTACCACTCGATCTTTTACTCGGCGCCGTTGGTGCTGGTCTTCCGCAAGCGTCAGCTCGAAGCGGCGGCCAAGCGGCGTCGCGCGGGCCTCGCCGCCGATCGCACGGTAACCTCGCGCTCGCGCTCGGAATCCGCCGCTCTGCAAAGCCGTAGCGGCGTCGCGCGTGAAGATATCGTCGCCGCGCGCCGCGAGCGCCGCCAAAAGGCAAAGGCCGCGCGTTCGACCGCACCGGCCGTACCGCCTCGCTATCGCAAGAAACGCGACGACGCGATTGGCGGCGTTGCGGTCGAGGAGCCGTATGCCGGCGACGAGACAATCGATCCGCTCGACGCGCAGCAAGCCGGACTGCACGACGCGGCGATGGAGCAAGGCCACGAGGAAATCGCGCTCAACCTCGACGACCTCGAGGAGCCTCGCGAAAAAGGCAGCGGCACCTAAAGGCCTGCCTGCGCCAACCCCATCGGAGGCTGCCTTTGAGGCGGCGCTGCGTTCGTTCGATCCTTCGACAGGCTCAGGACAGGCTCAGAAGGCGATTTCAGAACAGGCTCAATCGACGCTTGCAGAGCAGGTGCCACGGCGCGACGAGGCCGCCGATTTC
>DASRXM010000046.1:0-17630 GCA_035654155.1 Candidatus Babeliales bacterium | reverse complement strand
GCCGACGTCGCCGCGAACCAACACCAACCGCTCGGCCGGCGTCATTTGCGACGCGAGGTCTGCGGCGCGTGCATCGATTGCGGGCGACGCAAACAGCGAAGCGCAGAACGCGAGCGCGACGGTCACGCGGCCGGCCTACTCGCGCCTGCTTAGAACGGAATCTCGTCTTCCATGTCGTCGCCCAAGCCGTCGCCTCCGGCGGCCGGAGCATGCGCGGGGCTTCGGCCTCCATTGAAGCCGCCGCGATCGCCTTCGGCGCCCGGGCCGGCTGTGCGATCGCGCGGTGAGCCGAGCATTTGCATGTTGTCGATCACCACTTCGGTGGCCTTACGCTTATTGCCGTCCTTGTCTTCATAGCTGCGGATCACCAAACGGCCCTCGACCAGGCAGTTCGAACCTTTCTTCAAATAGGTGTTGCACGTCTCGCCGAGGCGATCCCAGGCGACGATGTCGACGAAACTGGTCTCCTCCTTGTTACGCGGATTGTTCACCGCGAGCGTGAACGACGTCACGCCTTTGCCGGATTGCGTGTAACGAATCTCCGGATCGCGGGTAAGATTGCCGACCAGAATGATTCGGTTATAAGAACCTGCCATGCCTTACTCTCTTTCGCCGGATGATGTCAGGAACGAAAGACTATCGCCCCGGGGTGTCAACAGTGTGGCACACATGTTTCCAAATAGCCGGCCGAATTTACGACTGGGCGGCGGGCGGCGCGCCGGAAGCCAGCGCCGCCATGTGCGTCAGCATTTTTGCGTCAAGGCGGACGATGAGCGCTCGAAGGACGTCCTCGTGCAGCTTCAGCTGCCGATCCAGCTCTTTGGAGACCGCCGGCCCGCTCTTGAACTGCATCACCACGTAGTTGCCTTCGCGAACGTCTTTGATCTCGTAAGCGAGGCGCTTCTTTCCGAGCCGCTCGATGGAGCTTACTTCTCCGCCTTGGCTCTTGACGATCTCGGCAATCGCGTTGGCGCGCTGTTCTACTTCGCTCTCCTCGAGCGAGGGGCGCAAAATGTAGGTTGTCTCGTAAATAGTCAATGTAACTCCCTTACTACGGACGCCCGCGATGGCGGGCGGCCCACGGATTGGCGCCGCGGGCAGCAGGTCGGCCGTCTGAGTTCGGGCTGAAGTCCAAAATCCCGCCGCTATAGGAGGACGGTCGCCGGTTTTCCAAGGTTCCAGGATGCTTGCCAAGCCACTGGTCGGATTGACTCTGTTGGGTCTGCTCCTGTCGGCCGCTTGTTCTTCTTACGGCACCGCACCCGAGGGGGCGCCGTTTCCGCTAGGAATGCAACGCCACCCAAGCGGCGTGCGCCGCGCCGGCGGCTCCGCGAGCCAGTACATCAAGAACGTCGTCGTCATCATTCAAGAGAACCGCAGCTTCGAAGACTTTTTTGCCGGCTATCCCGGCGCTGACGCTCCGACGACGGGCTGCGCTTCTCCAACGCCCTCGCCGGGCGAGAGCGTGCGCATCCCAACGCGCCGGCTCTCGCGCCCGCTGAACTCGAGCTCTCCTTGTCCGCCGGGCGACACCGTCGTTCCGTTGCACGAGGTCACCTTCGAAACCAATCCCGATCTGCGGCACGATTGGTACTCCTCGATGATCGACTGGAACAACGGAAACATGGACGGATTCACCGCCTTCGGCGGGGGAGACGGCCTGGACGCATACGGGTACGTCGATCACAAGGAGCTCGCGCCGTATTACACGATGGCGCAGCAGTACGTGCTGGCCGACCAGATGTTTCCGACCGAGTTCGGCGGGAGCTTCACCGCGCACGTGACGCTGGTCGCCGGCACCGACGACATCAAGCTTCCCGGCCAGGCCGAAGTCGACTTTCCAAGTGCGATTCCCGACGATTGCGATTCACCGCCGCAAACGAAGAGCTCGTACATCACGGAAACACCGTACCGCAAAATACATCTTTTTCAGGGGCCGTTTCCGTGCTTCGACCAGTTCAACACGATCGCGGAGGTTCTGGACAACGCCGGAGTTTCGTGGAAGATTTACGCTACCCAGGTGCTCGATGCGGGCTTGTGGGAGCCGTTCGAGGCGATGAAGTACGTGCGCTACGGCCCGGACTGGTACTCGGACATCATCGCGCCGCAGACGCGCATTCTGACGGATCCGGAGAAAGGCGAGCTCGCGCAGGTGAGCTGGGTAACGCCCAGTCACGAAGATTCCGATCACCCGGCGTACAAAAGCGACCGAGGACCGTCATGGGTTGCTTCGGTCGTCAATTCGATCGGAGAAAGCAAGTATTGGGGCCAGAGCGCGATCGTGATATTGTGGGACGATTGGGGCGGCTCCTATGACAACGCGCCCCCGCCGCAGCTCGACTATCGCGGGCTCGGCATACGGGTGGGCTGTCTGATCATCTCGCCGTACGCCAAACAAGACTACGTTTCGAACGTCCAATACGAGTTCGGCAGCATCCTGCGATTCATCGAGGAGGTCAACGGGCTGCCGGCCGGGAGCATCGGGCCGGTTTCGCTAGGATATACCGACGGGCGCGCGGCGTCGCTCGACGATGCCTTCGACTTCAGCCAGTCGCCGCGCCCGTTCCAACCGATCCAAGCGAAGTATCCGCGCTCGGTTTTCTTGCACGAAAAACCGTCGAAGATACCAGTAGACTACGAATAAACTTACGGCTCGAGTTCTTGCAGAGTGTTGGAATTCTTGTCGGTGAAGAACAGCACCGTATTGTCGTCGTTCGTGCCGCTCGCGACGAGTCCGAAGATCCCGGCAGTCTTGCTGGTATCGACGACTTTGGTGTCGAGCACCTGCCCGGTGGGCGTCATCTCGACCAGCGTGTTGCCGCCGGCGGTGTTGGCCGCAATCAAGTTTCCGTTGGGAAGGATCGTCATCGCCTCGGGAGCGTCGAGCGGCGAACCGGCCTTTACGACCGTCCCGCAAGTGGTCTTCTCATACTTGCACTTGAACGTCTTGCCGCCTTTTTCCACTTCGATCTCGTTCTCGACGAGAAGATCGCTGGCATTGTTGAACGAGACCACGGTGCTATCGACGCCGTCGGCGATGTACAGCACGTTTTTCTTAGAGTCGTACGCCAAGCCCGAGGGGCCGAGTCCGCCCCAGCCCGGTTCGCGGTTGACCGCGAATCCGTCGGCGACTTGGAGCGGCTTGGGGTTTCCGTAATTATTGATGCTGAAGCTGACGATTCCGCCCGTCTTAGCGTCGCTCGTAAAGATGTACTCGGCTTGGTACAGATTCGAGTTCGACGCGTCGACGTCGGAGAACGGTTTTTCGAGCGGCGAACCGTAGGTCTTGTGCAGCTTGCCTTCATCGGTGAACGCCGCTAAGACGTGGCTGGTGAACCCGCCGGCGTAGACGCCGTTTGCCTTGGAGATTGCAGAGCTGTCGCAGCCTTCGGCGTCGCTACTCTGCGTGAACGTCGTCGGCTTCGAACCGGGCGTCGGATCGAAGAGATCGATCGTGGTGCCGGCGCCGGCTGCACCGGTCTTGTCCTCGAAGTTGCAGACGACCAGCTGGCCCTTCGAGAGGAGACCGTAGCTCGTGGTTACGATCGAGAGCGAATGCGGCCCCTGGTCGCCGTTGGTCGGATCCACCGTCGTTCCGATGACGACGTCTTTCGTAAGCTTTTTCAGTATCGACGTCGTGTCGACCGGCGACGCAACACTCTGTTGCGCGACTTGCGCCGCCGAACTTGCTGCGGCCGCCTGGCCCGAGGGCAGGGCGTTGTTCCCGTTGCACGCCGAGGCGGCAAGAACGGCTGCCGCCGCGACCAACGCAAGGCGACCTTTGGAAAGCGACATGCTAAACCTCACTCTTGGCACATTTGATACGGTGACCGCACCTTCTCACCGCCTTTTTGCCCACCCTGCGAAAACAAGCGACCAAAACCGGCATTCACGCGCGAAAACGCACAAAGAGTACTATAGTCATCGTACAGCCGATTGCAATCACGATCGCGCGAGAGAGGCGCTGGGGCAAGCGCCGAAAAAAACGCGCACCGAAATAGCCGCCGAGCAACGCGATCAGCGCCATCGGTACCGCAAAACGCCAATCGACGATGCGCGCGATCGCGAACGGCAGCAGGGCGACGCCGTTTATCGAAACCGCCAGAACGTTCTTGACCGCGTTCTGCGCGTTGAAACTCGGCAGCCCCGAAAACGCGAGCACTGCCAGCATCAAGATGCTCATTCCCGCCCCGAAGTAGCCGCCGTAGATCGCAACCGCGAACTGCGCGGCAATCTGCCACGGCGCGTGCCGCGGCGGCGCGGTTGCGGGCCGCGTCAGGAGCGGGCTTGCCGCGAAGACCGCGGTTGCAAAAAGCAGCAGCCACGGAATCAAGCGCTCGAAGAGCGTTTGGGGCGTCACCAGCAGCAGGCACGCGCCGATCAGCGAGCCGGCCACGCTTGCCAGGATCACCGGAAGCAGCAGCGCGCGATGCTCGACGACTTCCTCGCGATAACCGCGCGCGCTCCCAATCGTTCCCACCCACATCGCGGCGTTGTTGGTCGCATTGGCCGTAATCGCAGGGACGCCGGCAAAGAGCAGCGCCGGAAACGAAAGGAAGCTTCCGCCGCCGGCCACGCTGTTCATCGCCCCCGCCGCGAACGCGGCGAGTGCGAGGATTAGAATGTGGGCGCTCAGAGCGCCGTACGTTCGCGCTTGGTGACGCGATAGACGCGGCGGACGTCCTTGAGCGTTTCGATCTTGGTGAGCAGCTTGTGGAGGTGGTCGAGATCGCGGATCTGTACGGTGAGGCTGGCAACGGCGACTCCGTCCTTACGAACCCGCGCGTTGACCGAGCTCACTTGGGTCTTGAGCTCCGAAAACACCGCCATGATGTCTTGCAGCAGCTGCGAGCGATCGTCGGCTTCGACTTCGATGTCGACGCAATGCGTGAGGCCGGCATCGCCGTGCCATTGGGCCTGCAGTATGCGCTCCGGCGTCGCGTTCATGAAGGCGACGTTCGGGCAATCCGCGCGATGCACGCTGACGCCGCGCCCGATGGTGACGTAGCCGATAATCGGATCGCCGGGCACCGGCGAGCAGCATTTCGAGAGCCGAACCAGGACGTCGTCCACTCCAGCGATCCGAACGCCGGTCGAGCGACGGAGGCTCTTGCGAAACGACGGTTTGCGGATCTTGGTTAGATCGACGACGTTGTCGTGCCGCACTTCCTCGCGAATTCGGTTGGCGACGGCCTGTGCCGACGCGTCGCCGAAACCGATTGCGGCGTAAAGATCGGTCGGCGTCGCATAGTTCAACCGCGACGCGATCCGCTCGAGAAGCGCCCCGCGCGCGACGTCGGTGCGAAGCCCCGCGCGAGCCAGCTCTTGTTCGAGCGCTTCCTGACCCGCCAGGACGTTCTCCTCGCGCCGTTCCTTGCGGAACCACTGCTTGATTTTGTGTTTGGCGCTCGAAGTCTTTACGATCGAGAGCCAATCCAGCGACGGCCGGCCGCTCGACTTGTTCACCAGAATCTCGCAGATGTCGCCGTTTTGCATCGCGTAATCGAGCGGAACGATCCGCCCATTGATCTTCGCGCCGACGCAGTGATTGCCGACGTCGGTGTGTACTTGGTAGGCAAAATCGAGCGGCGTGCCGCCAGCCGGGATCGAGTAGACGTCGCCGCGCGGCGAAAACGCAAAGACCTGCGAGTCGAACAGGTCGAGTTTGAGATTCTCCATGAAGACTCGCGAGTCGCGCATATCCTTCTGCCACTCGAGCAGCGCGCGCAGCCAGGAGAGCTTGTTCTCGAACTGGTCGGCCTTACCGCCCTCTTTGTAGCGCCAGTGCGCCGCGATACCGTATTCGCTGGTCCGGTGCATTTCATAGGTGCGAATCTGGATCTCGAGCGGGTCGCCGCCGGGAGCCACGACGGTGGTATGAAGCGATTGATACATATTGGGCTTGGGCATGGCGATATAGTCTTTGAACCGGCCGGGCAACGGCGTCCACATGGCGTGGACGGCGCCCAGCGCCGCGTAGCAGTCTTTCACGGTGTCGACGATGATGCGAATCGCGGTGAGGTCGTAGATCGTCGAAAAATCGCGGCCGGTCTTGATCTTGGAGTAAATCGAGTAAAAATGCTTCGGCCGCCCCTGGATCTGCGCGTTGATCTTCATCTCTTCGAACTCGGCGCGCAGCCGCGCAATGGCTTTCTCGACGTCGGCTTCACGCTCGCGCCGGGTTTTAGCGACCCGCTCGACGATGTCGTTAAACGACGCCGGATCGAGGTAGCGCAGGCATTCGTCCTCGATTTCCCATTTGATGCGCCAAATTCCGAGACGATGCGCGATCGGGGCGTAGATGTCGAGCGTCTCGCGGGCAATCGCCTGTTGCTTGGCGGGCGGCAGGCTCGCCAGCGTTCGCATGTTGTGCAGGCGATCGGCGAGCTTGATGATGATGACGCGAATGTCTTTTGCCATCGCCAAGAACATCTTGCGAAGATTCTCGACTTGCGCATCTTCCTTCGACTGGTAAGGAATCCGCGTGAGCTTGGTCACGCCCTCGACGAGACGGGCTACCTCCTGCCCGAACTGTTCGGTGACTTGCTCGCTGGTGATCGAGGTGTCTTCCACGACGTCGTGCAGCAGCGCTGCGGCAATCGTTTGGGGGTCGACCTCGAGCTCGGCTAGGATGCCCGCAACGGCCAACGGATGCTCGATGTACGACTCGCCTGAGGCGCGGCGCTGGCCTTGATGAGCGGCAACGGCAAGCTCGTAAACGCGCATCAGCCACTTCGGATCGGCGGCTGGCTCGTAGCGAAGGACTCGCTCTATGAGCTCGGTGATGGTCATGGTCGTCCGGTTATTATAACCCGTCCGAGGGGCTAGGCGAAGGCGCCGGGGTGACGGTTTCGACGTCCAGGCGGTTCTTGAAGAAAATCGTGGCGATTTTGCCGTCCGCCTGCAGCGCGAGCCACAAATACACGTTCCCCTCGATGCAGCGCATTTGATAGATGTATCCCCGCGCTCCCGAAGGAAAGTCCGGGTTGACCCAGGGGCCGACGTAAACCATATCGGTCAGGGCGCCGAGCTCACCAAGCTTGCTCGAAGTGTCGGCGATCTTCGCGTCGGTGAGCTGCGGAAGCAGCTGCTTTGCGTAAAGACTCTTGTTGATGAGGCCGGCCTGCCACGCGACGAACTGCTGGCGCGCGATCTTGGTGATGGCGGGATCGGCGACAGGGCTAGGCGTTGGCGACGGAGTCGGCGTCGGGTGCCGCGCCCAGCTCGCGCTCGGCGCAGCCGGCAGTAGCGCGACGGCGATTGCGACGACGATCAACGCCCGTTTCATTGCACTCCTAATACGAGACGAACGTCGCGACGTCGTGACCGGCTAACTTGCTGCGTCCATTCAGCGCCGTCAGCTCGACCAGAAAAGCGAATGCCTCGACCCGCGCGCCGAGCCGTTCCAGCAGGCGTCCCGTGGCCGCCGCCGTTCCGCCCGTTGCGAGCAGATCGTCGACGACCAAAACCCGCTCGCCCTTGGCGATTGCGTCTTCATGGATTTCGAGCGAATTGGTCCCGTATTCGAGCGCGTACTCTTCGCTGAGCTTGTTGTGCGGAAGTTTCCCAGGCTTGCGCACGGGAATGAAGCCGGCCCCGATCGCGTAGGCAATCGGGGCGCCGAGAATGTAGCCGCGAGCCTCGATGCCGACGACGCGATCGATACCGCGGTCCCTAAACCGCTCGACGAAAAGATCGATCGTGCGCGCAAAGCCTTGTTTGTCGCGCAACAGCGGCGTGATGTCACGAAATAATATCCCGGGAATCGGAAAATCAGGTATAGCTCGAATTAAGGTTTCGATTTCCACGCCGGTCCCGGTTTGAGCCGTGGCCCCCAATCGCCTGCAGAGCGTTCCAGGTATCGCGGGCAAGCAAACGGGAAGCGAACACGAAGTCTTCAGGCGCGCCGAAGCCACGCCGGCGCCGGCGCAAGGAGCGCAGCATGCGTAAACAGGCCTTGCTTCCGAGCTTCATCCCAAGAGCAAAAACCGGGGCACTCTGCGCGACGTTGATCCTCGCGAGCGGGTGCGGCAGCGGCTCGAACCTAACCGTACACGCCGGGACCGGCTTCACCGCGTTTCGATCGATTGGAAACGGCTCGTACCGGACGATCTACAAATTCGGGCAATATCGCGGCGGCCCATACGGTGCCGGCGGTCAATTTATCGCCATCGACGGAATCTTTTATGGAACGACGGCCTTCGGCGGCCACGGCTTCCTTGGTAACGGAACGGTCTTCTCGTTGACGCCGTCGGGTGAGGAGCACGATCTCTATAAGTTCAGAAATACCTCGAGCGGCCACAACCCGAACCAGGCGTTAATCGCCGTCGATCGCGTGCTCTACGGGACTACGTTGGGCGGCGGAGGGGGCTGTCCGCAAGAGTCCGGATGCGGCACGATCTTCGCGGTCACGCGTTCCGGCCGAGAGCGTACGCTCTATCATTTCAAGGGCGGAAGCGACGGCATCACGCCAAGCGGCGGTCTCGTCTGGCTCGGCGGCAAGTTCTACGGTGTAACGTCTAACGGCGGCTCTGCCGGCGAGTGTCCCGGCTCCGTCTACGGAACCGGATGTGGAATCGTCTTCTCCGTCGACACGTCTGGAAACGAAAGCGTCGTCTATCGTTTTCGCGGCAAGCGGGACGGCGCCGCGCCGAATGGTCCGTTGCTCGCGCTCGGCGGAAAACTTTACGGAACGACCGGCGGCGGGGGCGCGGGCGGCAACTGCGATCATTCCTGCGGCACGCTCTTCGAAGTCACCACCTCGGGTGCCGAGAAAGTACTCCATCGATTTGGGGGCGGAAGCGATGGAAGCGGTCCGGTCTCCGGGATGCTCGATATCGACGGCGTTCTCTACGGCACGACCGGCAGCGACGGACTAACGAACTCGGGTTGCTGCGGGACCGTTTTCAAAGCAACGACGTCCGGCGCTGAATCGCCGATCTATCTCTTCAAAGGTCCGCCGGACGCAGCCTCGCCCAACGGACGGCTCGTCGTCCGCGACGGCCTGATATACGGAACGGCATCGGGTGGCGATACCTGCTTTTATTTCGATAGCGGAACGATCTTTGGCGTGAGCATCGCCGGCGAAGAGCATGTCGCGTACACGTTTTCGTGCAAATCGGTGAACCAACCGACGGGGCTGACGCTGTTCAAACAAACGTTATACGGCTCCGCGTCCGACACCATCTTCGCCTTCACGCCGTAGCCGGCGAGCGAGACTAAACCTTCAGCTCGACCTTCTCGAGCGCACCCTTCGTCGAGACGACGTGGTGGTTTAGGCGCAACTCGTCGGGCTCGAAGCCGAACGCCAAGCCCAGCAGCTGCGGCAGATGGAAGATCGGAACGTCGATATCTTGCTTTAAGACGCGGGCTGCGTCGGGCTGTTGACCGTCGAGATTGAGGTGGCAGAGCGGGCAAGGCGTCACCAAGAGATCTGCGCCCTTTTCCTTGGCTTCGATGATGTGATTGCCGCCCATCGCTAGCGCCTTGTCGCGATTGAACGTGAGCATCGGGAATCCACAGCACTTCGTTGCGCCGCGGTATTCAACCGGTTCGGCACCGAGCAGTGCGATCAGCTGATTGAGATAAGTTTTGCGCTCGGGACGCTCGCGCAGACCCAGCGCTTCGGAAGGCCTCAGAATGTAGCATCCGTAAAACGGCGCGATCTTCAGGCCGGTGAGCTTGCGCTTGATCGAGGCCGTCACGCGCTCGATTCCGATATCCTCGAAAAGCATCCACAGTAGGTGCTTGACGGTCGCCGTTCCGCCGTAGCTATAGCCCTGGTCGGCGATCGTGGCGTTGGCTTTCTCGCGCCGCGCCTCGTCGTTCTTCAGATGGAAGTTGTGATCCGAAAGAACGCCCTGGCAGGTGCTACAGATCGTCATCAGATCGGCGCCTTCCGCCTCGGCCATCGCCAGCGTCAAACCGTTGAGCGCGTCGGCGAGCTCGCGATTCTGCTCGCTCAGAACGCCGGCGCCGGTGCAGGGCGCGGAGACCAGCTCGTGCAGCTCTAGTCCGAGCGGCTCCGCGATCAGCCTGGCCGAAACGTACAGCTCCGGACAGGCGCCTTTCGAAACGCAGCCGGGATAGAAGGCAACCTTCACTTGAATCTCCCTCCGACTCGCTGGAAGATTTTTCTGATCCGTTCGACGCCGGGAATCGATTTGTGGATCAGCGGCGGCAACTTTCCGGCGCGCGCCATGTTGATCGCGCTGGGCAACGTCTTGAGCTGCCCGACGATGTTGAACAAACCCGTCGATTTGGGCATCAGCGTCAGCTCGTTCAGGCGGCCGCTGTGTTTGACCGACTCGGCGAACGCATCGGCGTGGCGCGTGCCGGGATTGTGAGTAAAGCCGGCGTCAACGGCCATCTTGCGCAGCTTAAGGATCTGATCGAGCGGCGCCACGCCCTTAGGGCATTGCTGCACGCATTCGAAGCAGTGCGTGCAATCCCAGATGCCGCCGGGACCGCTATACTGGCCCAGCCGCTCCTTCGTCTTGTCGTCCCGCGGATCGCCGGCGTAACGGTAAGCTTGCGCCAGCGCCTGCGGTCCGAGGAAATCTTGGTTCACCGCAAACGACTCGCAGTCCATCAGGCAAACGCCGCAACTGATGCAGCTCACTTCCTGGATCAGCTCTTCCATCGAGGCGTTGGGCACGCGATACTCGCGATCGGCCGGCGGAGTCGGCTGCTTGTTCTCGAGCCACGGCCGCACCGCGAGATGCTTATCCCAGAACGGCTTCATGTCGCAAACTAAGTCGCGAATCAACGGCATCGAAGGCGGCGACTCGACCCGAGTCTTGCCGCCCTGCGAAAAGGCGGCGAGCTTGCTCTTGCAGGCGAGATTCGCGTGTCCGTTGATCCACATCCCGCAGGATCCGCAGATCGCGCTGCGGCAGGCGCACCGCACCGCCAGCGATGGATCCAGATACTCGCGAATCGCGATCAACGCATCGAGAACGACCGCGTGCTCGGGAAGATCAACGGTATAAGTCTGATAGCGCCGCACCGGCGATTTGTCCCACGGCGGCGGAAACGGCAGCCCGGGTTGTGCGTCGTCGGCGTAGACGCCTTCGGGATTGTAGCGTCCGACTTCAATCGTGAACTGCATTAATAGGTTCGAACCTCGGGTTTCCAGCGAGTGATCGTGACGGGCACGTGCGAGACCTCAGGTTCCTCGCGGTCGCGGTGGAGCGTCAGCAGCGTGTGCTTGAGCCAATCGGCATCGTTACGTTCGGGGTAGTCGACGTGGGTGTGCGCGCCGCGGCTTTCTTTGCGAACGATCGCATCGCGTATGACCGTCTCGCCGCAGTCGAGCAGATAGCCGAGCTCGAGAACGAACGTCAGCGCTTGGTTGAAGACGCGCCCTTTGTCACCGACCGCCACGTTTTCGTAGCGCTTGCGGAATCCTCGCAGCGCCTCGAGGGCCTGGTGCAATCCCGCGTCGCTGCGATAGAGCCCGACTTTCTCATCCATCATCGTCGCGAGCTCCAAGCGCAGGCCCGCGCACGTTTCGCCGGTATAGGACCGCGCGAGCAG
This sequence comes from Candidatus Babeliales bacterium, assembly GCA_035654155.1. Classification (GTDB taxonomy): domain Bacteria; phylum Vulcanimicrobiota; class Vulcanimicrobiia; order Vulcanimicrobiales; family Vulcanimicrobiaceae; genus Cybelea. The sequence goes on along the minus strand of DASRXM010000046.1, from coordinate 6,092 downwards.
CTGCTGCAGCCGCTCTTGCTCGGCGCGTAAAACGTCCTCGCCTCCACGATTGGGCGGCGTGCCCTTTGCATAGCCGGCGGCCGCGCGTCCCGAGCGCCGTCCGAAGACGATCGTATCGAGCAGCGAGTTGGCGCCGAGCCGATTTCCGCCGTGGACGCTTACGCAAGCAACTTCACCGGCCGCATAGAGGCCGGCGATGACCGTCGCGCCCTCCACGTCGGTTTTGATGCCGCCCATTTCGTAGTGCATGCCCGGGCGTACCGGGACAGGCTCCTTGATCATGTCAATGCTGAGATAATCCAGCGCCATCTCGTGAATCTGCGGCAGCTTCTTGAGAATAACTTCGGGACCCAGATGGCGCAGATCCAAGAGCACGTTGCCGTCGATGCCGCGGCCCTCTGCGATTTCGGTGGCTTCGGCGCGCGACGTAACGTCGCGCGCGGCAAGCTCCATCTTATTCGGCGCGTATTTCTTCATAAAGCGCTCGCCAAGCGAGTTGAGCAGATAGGCGCCCTCGCCGCGAGCGGCTTCGGTCATCAAGAACCCGCTGCCGGCAAGCGTGGTGGGGTGATACTGCACCATCGCCATGTCCATCAGCGGAGCTCCGGCGCGATAGGCAAGCGAGTATCCGTCGCCGGTGCAAATCAAAGCGTTGGTGCTCGGTTCGTAAAGGCGGCCCATACCGCCGGCGGCGACGATTACGGCCTTTGCGCGCAGCAAATGCAGTTCGCCGGTAACCATCTCCAAGGCCACGACGCCGCAACAGGCGCCGCCGTCCATGTAGAGCTTGGTGGCAAACCACTCTTCGTAAACCTTGACGCCGGCTTTGAGAATCTGGTCGTAGAGCGTGACGAGCAGCGCCTGACCGGTGATGTCGCCGACGAAGTAGGTGCGTGCTTGGGATGCGCCCCCGAAGGCCCGCGTGCCGAGTCGCCCTTCTTCGTTGCGATAGAAGATGACGCCCATGTGCTCGAATTCGATGATGTCCTGCGGCGCCTCGCGGACCATGACTTCGACTGCGTCTTGGTCGGCCAGGTAATCGCTGCCCTTGATCGTGTCGAATGCGTGCGATTCCCAGCTGTCGCCCTCGCCGATGGCGGCGTTAATGCCGCCCTGAGCGGCGCTGGAGTGACTGCGAATCGGATGCACTTTGGTGACGATCGCGACGTTGGCGCCGTCGCGCGCGGCTTCGAGCGCGGCGCGCATGCCTGCCAGCCCCGCGCCGAGGACGATGACGTCGTGATCGATCACCATGAGGGACCGGTACTTTCCCGCAAATGCATCGCTACATTCCGAACGATTGTTCGATACCTCGCAAAGCCCTTTCCGTCTTGAGCTTTGAGAATAATACGCCGGCCGAGGCGGCGATATGCGTTTCGTAGCGGCACGCGATCTCGCTCGGCCGCCGGCTTCCGAGGCGCCCCGTGGAGCATCTCGAATCACGGGAATCGAGAAAGGTTAGGTGCCGGCGATGTGTACGTTCCACGGTAACGCGACGCTTTTTGGTCTGCGGTTAGCCCCGGGGGCTCGCTGCTGCATGGCGGGCGAGCCGCCGATCGCGCGGCGCGATTGGCTGGCGGTCGTGGGATCTGCCGCCGCTACCATCTGGGCGGCGCCGGCGCTGGCCGCTGCCAGGCTCTACGGCACGCCGGTGCAGTACGATTACGTTTCGTCGGGCGTCGTCAAAGGCTCGCAGACGACGATCCGCATGCCCGACGGCTCGCTTGACGTCCGCTTCGCGTTTATCGACCGCGGCCGCGGGCCGAAACTGCGCAGCACCATCGCGACCGATTCCTCCGGCTTGATTTCCAAAGTTCATACCACCGGATACAGTTACCTCAAAGTGACGGTGGACGAACGCTTTACGGCGCGCAACGGCATCGCGTCGTGGAAAAATGCGGCGGAGAACGAGACGCAGCCCAATACGACGTCTCGCTTCTACGTCAGCATGGACGGGACGCCGGAGGAGAGCGCGATTTTGGTGCGCGCCGCGTTGCGCGCGCCTCAGCAATCGCTCGCGCTCTGGCCGAGCGGCGAAACGCACGTCTCGTCCGTCAAAACGCTCGACGTCAGCAACGGGGCGCAGCGCAAGCGCGTAACCATGTATGAAGCGACCGGCCTGGACTTTTCGCCGTCACAGGTATGGCTCGACGAAAACGGCGAGCTCTTCATGCTCGGCTCCCAATGGGGCGCGGTGATTCCCCACGGCTGGAACGCAGTGCTGCCTCAACTGCTCGATGCGCAGAACGAGCGCGTGGCGCAGCTCGGGCGGCAGATTGCGACGACGCTGCCGCAGCGCCTCGGGACGGCCATCGCGATTACCAACGTGACGCTCTTCGATTCCGAGCGCGGCACGACGATTCCGAATGCCACGGCTATCTTCAGTGGCGATAAAGTCGTAGCCGCCGGTGACTCGGCCGTCACGATTCCCGGCGACGCGCGCCGCATCGACGGCGCGGGTTGGACGCTCTTGCCGGGGCTGTGGAACATGCACATGCACCTTGCCGCCGAGTTCGGACCGCGGCTGCTGGCTGAAGGCGTGACGACGATTCGCGATCCCGGCAACGATCCGAAGTACATTGCAAAGACGCAAGCTCAGTTCTCAAGCGGCGAGCTGATAGGCCCGCGCGTCGTGATCGCCGGCCTGATGGACGGAACCGGAAAGTACACCGCCCCGATCGGCACTACGACCGCAACGGCGGATCAGGCGATCGAGCAGGTGCGGATGTGGAAGAGCCTCGGTGCGGTGCAGATCAAGATCTACAGCTCGATGGATCCGCAGCTCGTGCCGACGATCGTAAAGGAAGCGCATGCATCGGGAATGCGCGTCAGCGGCCACATCCCGGCCGGGATGCTGGCGCAGGACGCGGTGAACGAGGGGTTCGACGAGATCCAGCATGTCAATTTCCTATTTTTGAATTTCATGCCGGATACGAAGGACCAAACCCAGACGCCCATTCGGCTGACGGCTACCGCGCAGCGCGCCGGCACGATCGACTTGCAGAGCCAACAAGTCAAAGACTTCATCGCTTTGCTCAAATCCAAAAACATCGTCAGCGATCCGACGGTCGGAATCTTCTACAGCGCTACGATGACCCGCAGCGGCGATATGGCCTCGACGGGTTTCGCCGAGATCGCGGACTGGCTGCCGGCACAGGTTAGCCGGACGCTAACGACCGGCGGGCTTCCGATGGGGCCGGGCCTTGACGCGAAATATGGCGCTTCGGCAAAAGCCTATCTCCAGATGATCGCGCTGCTGCATGACAACGGCATCCGGATCGTTGGCGGAACCGACGACATACTACCCGGATTCGACCTTATTCACGAGCTCGAGATGTACTCGCAAGCCGGCATCGCGAACGCGCAGGTGCTGCAGAGCGCGACGATCGTCCCGGCACGCGTAATGCGCATGGACGATACGCTGGGATCGCTGCAGCCGGGCAAGCTGGCCGACGCAATTCTCGTGCGCGGCGACCCGCTTGCCGACATCTCGCAGCTGCGCAACGTCGGAACTACCTTCAAAGGCGGCGTGATGTACGACACGCGGGCGCTTTACGCGACGGCTGGCGTAAAGGCTCCCGCGGTTTAGCGCACCGCTACGCTACGCCGGCCGTAAGATCGCGACCATCGTCGAACGGCGCGGCGCCTTGGTCCGATTAAAGAAACCCGCGGCGCGGGTCGCCAGCCAATAGCCTTCGTGGACGATTCCGGCTCGCCGCGCGAGCGACATCGGCAAGCTCTCCTTGCGTAACACCCGTCCCTGCGCGTCGAGCATGACGGCGTGCTCGGACGTGAAGGCGTGCAGAACCGGATAGCGCGCGTTATATTCGGCGAAATCCAAAAACTCCGCGGTGCAGCCGACGCGCTGGGCGAGCACCTCGATCGAGTCTTCGGAGAACCACCAGAGATGCAACGGTGGAAGATCGGTGCTCCACGGCCGATCGAAGCCGTAGAACGTGCGATTGGGCGTGGTGAGGATGAGCGAACCGCCGGGCGAGAGCAACTGCACCGCGTTGCGCACGACGGTAATCGGATCCTCGAGGTGCTCGATCAGCTCGACCATCACGATCGCGTCGAACTTACGCTGCGAGCTTTGGGCGTACGACTCGACCGATGCCGTCTCGTAGAGATCGCCGTAGGCGCGCTTAGCTTGCTCGACCGCTTGTTCGGAAACGTCGATGCCGCGGACGTCGTAACCGCCCCGGTCGAGCGCATAGGTGAGATAGCCGAGACCGCAGCCCGCCTCGAGAACCGTCCGCGCGCCGTGCTCGCGCAACGCCTTATGAACGCCCCAGGCGGTGTCCGCGCGCGAGGTTAAATAGCCCAGCGGATCACGCGCCGTCCGAATCCGCCGTGCGTAGCCGAAGAACCGGTCGTATCCCGGCGCTCCGCCCGGCACAGCGTAGATCGCATCGTAGACATGCGGATCCACTTTGCGCGGATCTGCCGTCATGGTGTGGCACCTCGCGCAATCCCAAATCGCGTAAGTGTTCGGCTCCTGATACCCGGGGACGGTTCCGGCGGCGCTCAACGCTGCGCCGCAAAGCTCGCAGATGGTTTCCAAGCGAACCCCGAGTTACTGCGCGCCGCGCATCGCTCCTGCCGAGGGTTTTCGCGACGCCTATGCGCTTATCGGCTTACGGCAGCACCCAGCGTCTGGCATTGGCAGTAGAGGTTATCCGTCGGCGAGCTTGCGCCGGGAGCTATTTCGTAGACGTCGCCCTCACCGCTCGACTGGTAGACCGCACCTTGCGGCGTAACCCACGTCAAGCCATAGGCGCCCAGCGGCGAGATCGTCCGCGACGGCTCGCTCTGGCCCGGCGGAAAGACCGAAACCGTCCCCGCTTCACTGCTTCCAACATAGATGTTGCCGGCCTTGTCGATCCCCATGCCGGGGCCGTTGATGTTGTTGGAATTCAAATCGAGGTTGACCGGCGTGAACTGCTGCGATCCCTTGACGAGCTCGACGATTTGCAGCTTGAGTTGCGCCGACTCGGCGACGTAGAGGTTGCCTTGCGGATCGAAGGCCATGCTGCCCGTACCGAATGCGTAGCCGCCGACACCGGTGTCGAGCGTCAATTCGGGAGTGCTTTTCCCTGGCGCGTATTCTTGCACGTAGCCTTCCTCGCTAACGGATTCGTTGACGAAAACGTCGCCGGTCGCGTCGACCGCGACGCTTCCCGGATAGCCCTTGAAGATCCCAATCGTAAAAAACGGTGACGATGCACCCGGCTTGAACGCGGTGACGCTCGACGGATACTTGTCGGGCTCGTTGGCGGCCCAGAGATCGTTCTTGGAGTCGACCCATAGCCCGGTTGGTCTGCCGGTGCCATTTGAGATCGTCCGAATCAACTGAGGATTATTCATGCTCGCCGTATAGACGAGGATGTTTCCGACGCCCGGCTGGCCGTCGATATTCGCAATATAGAGCACGCGTCCGCCGCTAGCATTTTGCACGGCCGGTCCGGTGCGAGCCGACTGTGGTTGAGCGGAAGCGGCTTGCGGAACGAGGTTTGAGGGCGCGGGATTGCTGCAGCCGCCCAGAAGACCGGCCGTAATGGCCGCTGCCAGCACACGAAGAGTAGCCATGAATAACCTCCGTTGGGAGAATCTTGCGCAGATGGTAGCCGAGACTTCTGAAAATACTCTGAAGCGGCCCTAGCCGCCGGCGCGCTGCGACGCAGTAAGGAGCCTGGCTCGTCATTCCAGGAGGTATCCATGCTGCAAGCCGTTACCGTCACGCCCTCGCGCCGGTCGCTGGAATTCGGAATTTATCGCGACGGCGACAACAATCTCGACGCGATCCAGGAATCTACGCTCTCGCAAGCGCTGCGCACGAGCGCGCGCGACGCCCACATCGAGTTCACGGTCGAAGATACGACGACGCTGCGCTCCGACGGCGATGCGATCGTCTCGGGAGCGCTTCACACCGAGCGCTACACGATCGCCGATGGCGAGGTTGCCGGCGCGCGTTCCTGCAAGGCCGACCTCATGAGCGACGAAGCCACGCTGGCGCACTTCGTCGCGCGCACGCTCGATAACGCGGAGGCTTGCGGCGCAAAGCAAGCTTGGATCGATCTCGTGGACCACGG
>DASRXM010000045.1:0-47965 GCA_035654155.1 Candidatus Babeliales bacterium | reverse complement strand
ATTGCGGCCTCGATTTTCGGCGCGCAATGCATCGGCGCGCGCCGGGAAGACAAGCTCGGCAGCGTCATCCGCTCGGCGGTCGGGCTGAACTACGCCATCGGCGGGATCCTCATCGGCCTGTGCTACGTTTTTGCGTGGGTGATTCTGGGGTGGTTCATCACCGACCCCAATACGTTGGCCATCGCGCACCAGTTGCTGATGATCACGCTTTGGAGCTATCTCATCTTCGGCAATTCGGCGGTGCTCAGCGGCGTGATGCGGGGCAGCGGCACCGTTCTCTGGCCCACGATCAACGGAATCTTCGCAATTGGCGTCGAGGTTCTCGCGGCGTACCTTCTGATGCGCCGGATCGGTCTCGACGGCGTTTGGCTCGGCTATCCGATCTCGTACTGCGTCGTCTTGACGCTTCAGTTCTGCTACTACGAGTTCGTCTGGAAGCGCAAGACGCACGAGCGTCTGGCGTAACTATCTATCGGTCGACGGTGGACTGACGGCTTCGCCATACGATACCGCCGGAGCGATCGCCGAACGCAGCAAACGTTTGGCCAAGCCGCCAATCGTGTAGTTCCAGAAACCCTCGCGTCCGGGGCAGTTAAGATTGTGCGCGACGACCGCGTTCTGCTTGCCGGTCGAGCCGCTGATGAAGGGCTGAACCGCGACCATCCAGTTCCTGTACGGATAACAGTTGTCGGTCAGCTGGGTGGAACGTACGACGGTTACCTGCGAACCGGAGACCGTCACGCGATAGATCATCGTGGTATAGCCGTAGTTATAGTCCTGATCGGTGACGGCGAGGTACGAGCCGTCCCACTGGACGCTTCCGGGAAAGGCGATGGTGAGTCCGGTCAGCACGGTAAACTGGGCCTTCCCCGCGGGCAGCTCCGCGAAGACCGACGCCCCTGAATAATCCGTGCCCTGCACGAACAGGTTGCCTTGGGGATCGTAGGCAGGCGGATACAGATGGTAGAGGTTTGCGTTGGTGTAAACCGTTTGGCTCCCGCTCAGGCCTCCGGCAAAGATATCGACTCCGCCCGCGCCGCTGCTGCCCGGACCGTTGAACGTGCTGACCGCGACGTTTCCGCTCGTCGGGTCGACGGAGCAGCCGAGAGGGACGCTGTAGTTGGTGGTCGCCGTTGCAATCGGCGCGATGCCGCCATGCGCGTATTCGTAGACCTCCGAAGTCGAGCTGTCGACGACGTACACGTCGCCGGCGCCGTCGACGCACGCGCCGTATGGCGTGCTCAAGCCGGTAATCCGGCCGTAGCGCTTGCTGCGCTTGACGCGATAGTTGTAGATGTCGATCGCGCCGGCCGAGTTATCCGGCGCGTAAATCAGCCACTGTTTTGCCGCGCCCGGGAGGATCCAAGATCGGCTGCGGTCGGGGTGCCGGGCGGGTGCGACGTGCAGAGGATTGGTCAGAGCGATCGCGTTCGTGCCGGCGACGCCGGCCTGCGGCGGTCCGCTTCCGCAACCGGCGAGCAGCGCGCCTGCGGTTACGACGCCTGCTCCATAACGAGCGAACCGGCAAAAACGCATGGATGCTCCTTTGACTGTGCACGAAGAATGCAGACGATTCCGTGTTTGCCGCTCGGGGCGGCCTACCTGCGGCTAAGCGTCGCCGGCTGACGGGCCGCGGCCTAACGGAAACGGCAGACCGAGCAGACCGTATCGGGGCGGACGATACGCCTGCTCGGGTGAGAGCTCCGCGAAGCCGCTTTCAGACAGAATATCCCGTCGCAGAAAAAACGCGTTGAGGCCGTGGCTCTCCGTGCCGATCAACGCATAGCCCAGCTGGGCTCCGAGATCCGCAAGCGCGCTCAAGCTCGCGCCGAAATACGTCGTGCGATCCCAACGATGCGCCGGATTGTAGGCCATGATCCAACGGCGCGGCGGCGGATACGCGGCATTGTACTCGATGACGACGACGCGCGGACGATACTCCGCAAGCGCCTTCCAAACCCAATAATCGTTACCGTCGATGTCGATCGAGAGCAGATCCGGCTCGGTCGGGACGCCGGCGTCGGCAAAGAGCCCGGCAATGTTCTCGGCGGTGACGAACTCCGCGAACACGACGATGTCGCTGCGATCCGCCCATCGTTGGCGCAGCTTTTGGGCGTCCTGCGGGTCGGCTTCGATGTACAGGCCGCTCCAGCCGTATCGCGCCGCCAGCAGCGAGGTGTTGCATACGGAACCGTCCTCAACCCCGAACTCGACGAAAAACCTGCGGCCGGGCCCAATGCGGAAGAATATGTCGCGAAGTATCGCGTCTTCTCCCTGTTGCGAGGACGCGCTTCGTTCGGGCGGCTCGAGTTGGCGAGTGGCGGTGGCCGCCGTGTCGGCGCGCGAGCGCATCCGAAAGTGCGCGCGCAGGTTGAAAGGGTAGGCTAGAACGCGGTGCAGCAGCCGCGACGCCGGTATCTGCCAGCCGCGCAGCGCAATCGCTTTGGGCTCGTCTTCGTGCATCGCAGGAATTATTTGCGCTGTTTGGCTTTGGGAGTAACGCAGGTGCCGGTCGCCCGGCAAACGACCACCGGCGGCTCGAGCGCGTCGGCGGCGCTCTCGCCGATCTCCGGGCGCGCGGCGACGACCTTGCGCGCTTCGAACTCCATCCGGCGCGAGGTCTTTCCGAGCTTGACGATTCGGCCGTGCGCTTCGATGTAATCGCCGGCGAAGACCGGCGCCAAAAATTCCACGCGATCGTAAGCAGCGAAGAGGCCTTCGTCGCCGTCAACCCGCACCAGCAGCTCGGTCGCAACGTCGCCGAACAGCGCGAGAATCCGCGCGCCGTCCACCAAGTTGCCGCCGTAATGCGCGTCTTGCAAGCTCATGCGCACGCGCACCATAGCGCCTGGAATATTCTCCTCTAAGCCTTCGCCAGTTGCCATAGCTCCTCGAGTTCGCCGGCGTCGAGATCCGAGAGGTTTTTCCCGCCGGCGGCGGCGCGTTCTTCCATGAACGCGAAGCGCCGGTAGAATTTTTCGTTGGCCTCGCGCATTGCGGTCTCGGCATCGATGCCCAGGGCGCGCGCCAGATTTACCAGCGTGAAGAAGACATCGCCAAGCTCTTCGCGCACCCGGGGATCGTCCGCCGGCAGCCGGCGCGCGTCGCTGAGCTCTTGCAGTTCCTCGCCGAGCTTGTCGAGGATGCCGCGGACGTCGGGCCAGTCGAACCCAACTCGCGACGCCTTCTCTTGCATGCGCTGTCCGCGCTGTAAGGCGCCGAGATGCTTTGGTATTCCGTCGAGCCGGCTGCGGCGCGCGCGTCCGGATTTTTCGAGCGCCTTGAGCCGTTCCCAGTTGCGCCACTGCTCGTCGACGTCCTCGATGATTGCGTCGTCGAACACGTGCGGATGCCGCCTGACCATCTTGTTAGCGAGTGCGTCCACGACATCCGCAATGCTGAACTTCCCCACTTCGGTCGCGAGCTGCGCGTGGAATAGTATTTGCAGCAACAAGTCGCCGAGCTCTTCACAGAGTCCGTCGAGCTGCGAGATCTCGATCGCTTCGACTACCTCGAACGTTTCCTCGATCAGATACGGGATAAGCGTGCGATGGGTTTGCTCGCGGTCCCACGGACATCCCATCCGCAGGCGCGCCATGATTTCCACCAGGCCGTCCCACGAATAATGCGCCGACTGCGGCGGCAACGGAACCAGCGGCATCGCGATCGCGGCCGAAAGCGTCGCGCGCGGCACGCCCGGGACGATTTCCGCGGCGACGCCGCGCGCTTCGAGCAGCGCAAGCAGAGGCGGCAGTCCGGGAAAGTCGGAGAGCGGGTTGCCGAGCACGCCCAACCCGAGCGGCGCGTCCAACTTGGCCGCGCGCGCGGTGAAGCGCGCGATCTCATCGCCGCTTCCGCGAACGAGCAGGCCCGGGTCGTCGACCATCCCGTGCACGATTTCCACTCCGTTCCGCTCGAGGTAAGCCCGCAAGTCCTGCGGCGCGAGCAGAAGAACCGCTCTGCCGATTGCGCGCAGCGCTTCGAGGGCGCCGATGGTCAAAAGTCCGGGATCACCCGGACCCAGCCCCGCGATGCGAACCAGCACGTTACATGGTTCGCATCGCCGCAGGGGTGGCCTACTACGTGGCGGACGGAGCCGGAGTGGCAGCCGAGCTCGCAGCCGGCGCTGCGGACGCGGGGGCCGGAGGAGCTGCCGCCGGCGGCGGCGGCGTCGCAAAGAGTCCGGCGAACTGCTGATCGTTCACGACGATCGTCGCCTTTTGCTGCAGCCCTTGCAGGAAGGGCTGAATGAGCGGCGCTTCCTGTTGCTGGCGCAGCGTTTGCTCGATCTGCGGCGTCGCGCTGGCTAACGTCGCTTTCTGTCCAGGCGTGCGCGATTCGACTTGAATGATGTGATATCCGAACGGCGACTTAATCGGCGGGCTGATCTGTCCGACCGGCGCCGAGAACGCGTACTTGTCGAACGCGGGCACCATTTGTCCTTTCGGGAACGGACCGAGTTCGCCGCCCTTGTCTTTACTGCCCGGATCGGTTGAGTACTGCTTAGCTAGCGTCGCGAAGCTCTGGCCCGCCTTCAGCTTGGCTTCGACCATGTTCGCTTCCGCGATGTTCGGCACCAAAATGTGGCGCGCCGTGACTTGATCCTTCTTGTCGAACGTCGCGTGGTTCTTATTGAAGTAATCCGCGATCTGGGCCGGCTTGATCGTCACGTCTTTTGCAAGGGCCTTGTCGAGGATGATCTGATCGCGCAGCGCCGAGCGCACGTCGGCCTCGGTCAAACCGCGCGCTTTCAACATCTCGTCCCACGAGCCGGTGGGGAAATTGGCTTTGATCTGATCCTCGCGCGCGTCGATCTCGGTGTCGCTGACGGTGATGTTGTTGCTCTTGGCGTACTGGTCGATCAGCGTCTCCTGGACGAGCTGCTGCAGGACTTGCCGCCCCATCGGGCTGCTCTCGAGGCGGGTATCGAATTCGGATCGAGTGATCGGTTGTCCGTTCACCGTCGCGACCGCGCCGCCGCTCGAGCACGCCGCGAAGGTCGTGCTCACGAGAAGGCTTGCGAGGCCCACGGTGATGCGTAGGGCTTTCGGCATCAAATGCTCCGTGAGGAAAGTCTGGGAGTGCGTAGTAAGCGGGGCCCAGGGCCCCGCATCACGGCGCCCTGCTTCGCGCGTAAAGGGAGAGCTCCTCTAGGAGCTGGGAAAGAGCGCTACATCGCTTCCAGCAGCTGGCGCAAGAGCGGCATCCAGGCCTGCGGCTCGGGCAGATCGACCAGCACGCGACCTTCGGTGAAGCGGAAACGATCGCCGGAAAGCGAGCGGAACTTCGGTATGGCTGCCGGGTCGAGTTCGAACCCCGAGCCGACTCCCAGCGTTAGGCGATGGTCGTCGACGACGACTCGCGTCACGCGCTTACGCAATGCGATCGCGCGCAGCTTGGTAAGCTCGATGAGATTCTGCAGCGGCTGCGGGAAGGGGCCAAAACGATCGCGCACGCCGGCGGCGACTTCGTCGACTTCTTCCTCCGTGCGCGCCCGCGCAAGTTGCTGGTAAATGGCAATCTTCTGCGAGACTTGGCCGATGTAGTCGTTGGGAATGAACGCGTTGATCTTAACGTCGATCACCGCCTCGCGCCGGTCCTCCAGCGCCCCGGGCGCGCCGCGGCGTTGCGCGATTGCCTCCGCGAGCATCTCGCAGTAGGCGTCGAATCCCACCGAGGCGATGAACCCCGATTGCGCCGATCCCAACAAGTTTCCCGCGCCGCGAATCTCGAGGTCGCGCATCGCGATTTGCAATCCGGAGCCGAGTTGCGCGAACTCGCGGATCGCTTCCAGGCGGGCCTTCGCCTCCTCCGTCAGCGCCTTGTGACCTTGGTAAAGCAGATAGCAATAAGCCTGATGATTCGATCGGCCGACGCGTCCGCGAAGCTGGTAGAGCTGGGCTAAGCCGAAGCGATCGGCGTCGTTGACGATCATGGTGTTGACGTTGGGAATGTCGATGCCGTTCTCGATGATCGTCGTCGCGATGAGCACGTCAATCTCGCCGTCTATGAAGCGTTGCATCACGGGTTCGATCTCCGCTTCGCGCATCTGTCCGTGCGCGACGCCGATTCGGGCCCGCGGGACGAGCTGCTCGAGCGCATTGCGCACCGCATAGATCGACTCGATCCGGTTGTGCAGGTAGTAGACCTGGCCGCCCCGGTCGAGCTCCGCGCCGATGGCCCGTTGCACGACCGCATCGCTTGCCGGAACCACCAGCGTTTTGATCGACATTCGGTTCTTCGGCGCGGTCTGAATCAATGAAAGATCCCGGACGCCCAGCAACGACATGTGCAGGGTTCGCGGAATCGGCGTCGCCGAGAGCGTCAAGACGTCGACGCTTGCCCGGTATTCCTTGAGGCGCTCCTTGTGCATCACGCCGAAACGCTGCTCTTCGTCGATGACGATCAATCCGAGATCGGAGAATGCAACGTCCTTCTGCAGCAGACGGTGCGTTCCAATCACGACGTCGACTTTGCCCTCCGCAAGGTCGCGCAGGATTCGCTTCTGATCGCTCTTGGGCGTGAAGCGGGACAGCTCTTCCACGCGCACCGGAAAAGCGGCGAAGCGGGCGCTGAAGTTGCGATAGTGCTGATCCGCGAGGAGCGTCGTCGGAACGAGCACGGCAACCTGCTTGTGATCGGCGACGGCTTTAAAGGCCGCCCGCATCGCAACCTCGGTTTTGCCGTAACCGACGTCGCCGCACACGAGCCGGTCCATCGGGCGTTCCGACTGCATATCGGACTTCGTTGCCTCGATGGCGCCTTGCTGATCCGGCGTCGGCTCGTAGGGGAAAGCCTCTTCCATCTCGGCCTGCCACGTGGTATCGCGACCGAACGCAAAACCGCGCGAGAGCTCGCGTTCGGCATACAGCGCCACCAGTTCGTCGGCAATTTTGCCGAGCGACTCCGAAACCCGCAGCTTGGTGCGGGCCCAATCCGCACCGCCCATTTTTGAAAGGCGAGCGGCTTGACCCTCGGCGGCCGAGTACTTCGCGATCTGGTGCATCTGCGTGACCGGTACCAGCATCCGGTCGCTTCCGGCGTAGCGCAAGTCAAGATAATCTTGAGTGGCACCGAGAATCGTCTCCGCGCGCAACCCGAGATACTGCCCGATGCCGTGCACCGCGTGCACGACGTAATCGCCGACGCGCAAATCGGCCAGCGTAACCGGTACGCCTTCCTTGACCGCGCGAATCTTGACGCGTTTGGGAGGCGCGCCGAAAATCTCGCGATCGCCCAGCACCCGCAACCGAAGACCGGGAATTCGAAAGCCGGCCTCGATCGAGCCGTGATCGACGATGACGCCGCCGCGCGCGCGCGGGCCGGGCTCGATACCCGCGGCGCGTACGAGATCCACCGTCCGCGACACTGCGGCGCTGACGATGTAAACGGTGTCGCCGGCCGCGCTCCACTCGCGCAGCGCGTCGGCGAAGAGCGCGATTTGGCGATTGAAGTGCTCGACGGGAAGACACTCGAGCACGAACGATTCGAGGGTGTCCGGAAGCCAGTCCAGGGAAGCGTTGCTCTCGATCGCTCCGGGCAGCAACAGCGCTGCATGCTCGGCGAGCGGTTCCGCAAGATCGTTGAGCGTGAGCGGCGTTTGCAAAGTCATCGGCAGTAGGGCCGTGTCCTCGAGATCGCCGCCCAGCAACGTGTGACGCTCGCGCTCGCGCTCTTCGTCGAGCGCCGCCGCTACCGCCGCGATCGTGCACGGCTCTTCGATGACCACCGTCGCATCGGTGCCGAGGTAATTGAAGAGCGTCGAGCCGGGCTCGATCTGCTCGCTCCACGGAACGACCGCAAGAGCGTCGACGGTCGCGCTGCTGCGCTGCGACTCGATAGCAAACGAGCGCATCGACTCGATGCGGTCGCCGAAGAATTCGATTCGAACCGGCGCGTCGGCGGTCGCGGCAAACAGATCGATGATGCCGCCGCGCACCGCGTACTCGCCTACTGCGCTTACGACGTCGGACCGCTCGTATCCCAAGCTGAAGAGGCGCTGCTGGAGCTGCTCCCATCCCGGCTCGTCGTTGGCGCGCAGTTCAAAGCGCGACCGGTCGAACGCGAGGCGCGGCGTGAGCGACTGACGGACGGCGGCGACCGGAGCTAGCACGATTCGCGCCGCGCCGCCGGTGAGATCGGCAAGCAGCGTCATCCGCGCACTGCGCTCGGACGGCGTCTCGATCGCTCCGATGCTTTCGTCGCGCGAACGCAGCAATGCGATCGAGTCGGTGCGCTCCCCCAGGTAATACAGCAGATCGGCGAAAGCGCGCTCGGCTGCGTCCGGAGTCGGCACGATTACGAGTAGCGTGCCGCCCAGCGCTCGATGCAAGGCTGCGTAAATGGCCGGCCGCGCCGCCGCAATCGTTTCGTGCAGCGCATAAGCGCCGGGTTTACGTCCGGGCAAGGCGCGCAATGCGCGCAGCTTTTCGGCGACGCCGCGCAGCGGGCGGCTCGATTCGGTCAGTATCTGGAGCAAGCCGCTTATTATATCAGGAGTCCGGCAAAGGGCAGCATCGCGACGATTCCCAATGCGGCGGAGATTGGCGCGCCGGGCGTAACGACGGCGTCGGGAACGTAACGCAGCAGCGACGCGAACGAGAGCAAGAGCGCCGTTGCGGCGGCGCGCGTTTTCGGTGCGAGCGTAGCGAGCGCAACCAGCCAGATACCGTACCACGGATACGGATTGGGAACGATCACCCATGCTGCCAGCCCCAACCAGATCCAACCTTCGCGCTTACCCGCGCGCAGGAGCGCGATGCCTCGCGCCGTCAGCGCCGCCGCCGCCGCTACGGCGAGCGCGATGGCCGCAACGCTGCCCAACGGTGCGAGTGCGGCCTGAAGCGAGGCCTGCGGCGCGTACGCGCCGTGCGGAAGCAGCTCTGTCGCCGCACCCGCGACGAGCGGAAACGAAAGTGCGGCCGAGGCCGCCAGGCCGCAGAGGGCCCCGAATCGGGCACGCCGATCGACCGCCGCAAGCGCAACGGCGGCGGCACCGCCGGGCGGTTTGAGCAGCGCGGACAGCGCCGCAAGCGCCGCGCCGGTCCCCGCGAAGCCCCGCCGGACGAGGGCGAACCCGGCCAGCACAACCGCAAGTGCGAGCGCGTCGTTGTGTCCTTCGGCGGCGCACCAAACGGCGACGGGATTCAAACCGATCGTTGCGGCCGCGCGCAGCCGAGCGTTGCGGCTCCCCGAGAATGCCGCATATGCGAGCACCGTGCAGGCAAGAAGCGCGGCCGATGCGAGCGCGCGCATGCCCTGCAGCTGCGCCAGCGTTCCAAACGGCGCCAGCAGCGCGACCACGGCGCGCGCGATTGCGACGAACGCCGGACCGTACACGCAGATCGGCAACGTTCCGTTCCACTGCCACGCAGCGTCGGAAATCAGCGCGTCGCCGGGCATCGGCGGAACGTGCGCGTAAGGGTTGAGGCCGAGGCGCGCAAGGTCGCCATATGCGGCGTAAGCGTACACGTCGCTCGAGAACAGCACGGGCGAGCACCAAGCCGCAGCCAGCGCGACGGCGCCGGCGGCCAAAAGCAATCCTAAAGAAAGCGGGCGCGTGCGGGCCAGGACCCACCGGTAGGCAATCCCGGCCGCCGCCAGGGCGGCGAAGAGCACCGCGAGCATTTCCGCACCGCGCGCGCCCCATTCGGTAACGACCGTCAGCGGTGCGGTCAGGGCGTCAGCGCTGCAGCCGCGGTGCCCACGAGCAGCCACCACGCGCCGCCGACCTTGGGGTAGAAAAAGAGATAATCGACGGTTTGATGCAGCGTCAGCGCGATCGTCGCGGCGACTGCCGCGACGATCCACGGCGAAGCGGTGCGCAGCCGCTGCACCGGACGCGCTCCGGCAAGAGTTGCAATTACCGTGCCGAGCAACGCGAGCGTGGATGCGAAGAGTACCAGACCACCCTCCGCCAAGGACTGCAGGTAGAGACTGTTGGCGTGCGTTCGCACGCCGTAAACTCCGTAAGCCGGCAAGTCAAGCTCGTAGTTACCGGCGCCGACGCCGAGCAGCGGCCGGTCGCGCCACATGCGCCAGGCGGCGCTCCAAAGCTGGCCGCGATTTCCGACGCCTCCGGCGTATCCGCTTGGCTCGAGCGACGCACGCAGCAAGCCTGGAGCGTGGGCATAAATTGCCCACCAGCCGGCGCCCGCGAACCCCGCCGCAAGTCCGGCCAGCGCGGGCCGTAGCGCCGTCCACGCCGGTCTGCCTCCGGCAAGTGCTAATATCCCGCCCACGACCGCGATGCCAGCCCAGCCCGCACGCGAGAAGGTGAGAACCGCGGCGCAAGCGATCAGTCCGAGGGCTGCGCCGACGATTCCACGACGCCCGGCCAGGGCCCATGCACTTAGCGTCGCGAGCGCGATTTCACAATAACCGGCCAGCTGATTGGGCCCCTCGAGCAGTCCTGCGACGCGCGGAACGATCGCGTTGCCGATGTAGAGGCCCGAAGGCGCGCCCACGAATTCCTGCGCTAAGGCCGAGATCGCGACAACGATTGCCGAGGCTGCGAATGCGCCGACGGGTAGCGCGTCTTCCCGATCCAAGGCATAGCAGAGGTACGCCGCGACGAAGAAGCCCGCGTACTCCACGACCTTAAAGGTTTCGCGCAGTGCCGGGCCGCGCGCGGCGGCGCCGCCCAACGTGAGTGCGGTGGCGACGAAGAATGCAGCCAGTGCCGCGAGCAGCAGCGGGGCAGGATAACGCCGGAGCAGCGTCAGGCTGCCGCCATAGGTTGTCAGACTGAGAAGCACGCCCACCAGCACGGCCTTCGGAAGCGTGACCGTCGTTGCGATCAGGTCGTGCGCGAAGGCAATCGGCGTGACCGCGAATAGTGCGGCAAGTCCGTATGCCGGCCTGCGTGCCGTGAGCAGTGCGCTTGCGACGCACGCTCCGGCCAAGAGCGTTGCCGAAAGCGGGTCGAGCGCGGCGGGAACCGCATAGCGATCGACGACCGGCGCGTACGTCAGCGCTTCCTCAAGAACGCTCGACGTCGCTGATCAAGTACAGCGGCCGCCCTTTGACTTCGTCGTACACGCGTCCCAGATACTCGCCGAGGATCCCCAAACTCATCAGCTGCACGCCCCCGAGAAAAAGCACGGCGCAGATCGTCGACGCCCAGCCGGGGGTGTACGCCGGCGGATTGAGGTTGAACAGCTTGAATGCGACTACCACGAGCGCGTACACGAATGCGACGGCGCTAACCGTGAAGCCGAAGTACGAAGCGAGCCGCAACGGGATGTCGGAGAACGACGTAATCCCGTCCATCGCGAATCGAATCATCTTCCCCAGCGGATACTTGGTGGATCCGGCGTAACGAACGTCGCGGTCGTACTCGACCGCAGTCTGATTGAAGCCCACCCAACTCACCATCCCGCGCAGAAAGCGGTTTCGCTCCGGCGCGCGCCGCAGTGCGTCGACGACCCGCCGGCTCATCAAACGAAAGTCGCCGGCGTCCATTGGGATTTCGATCTTGGTGAGGCGTTTGATGATTCGGTAAAACGCGCGCGCCGTCAGCAGCTTGAACGGGCTCTCGCCGGGACGCGTGCGGCGGACGGCGTACACGACGTCGTAGCCCGAGCGCCACTTTCTTAAGAAGTCTGGTATGAGCTCGGGCGGGTCCTGAAGATCGCCGTCCATCAGAACGACGGCGTCGCCCGAGGCGATCTCGAGGCCGGCCGTGGCGGCGAGTTGATGACCGAAATTCCGCGAGAGGTTCACCAAGATTATGTGGCGCCGGCGCGTCATTTCGTCGCGAAGGGCTGCCAACGTGCCGTCGGTGCTTCCATCGTTGACGAGCACGATCTCGTAGCCGTGCTCGCCGCGCAGAGCGTCGGCTACAGCGCCGATGCGCTCCAGCAGCGGGGCAACGTTCGCGGCCTCGTTATAGAGCGGAACCACGATGCTCAGAACGGGTCGTGCGGAATCGTTCGACACCGGTAAAGAGTCTTCAACGCGTTGTGGGCAGAACCAAGCCGCGATGCGCAATCTCGGATCGGCTGCGTGGGTCGCCGCGGCGTTGCTTGCTTTGACCGCATGCAGCAATGCCAGCCATCCGACCGCCCCAGCGAATCAGCAGACGCCGGCGCCCGCGCGAACGCACCCTCCGACGCCGTTCCCGACGATCGGGGTACGGACTCCGCCGCCGCCGACGCCGGCTCCGAGTACGGCTTCGGCCGCGCCGAGCGCGGCGCAGACGCCGACGCCCAAACCCAGCGTGCCGAAGCTCGCGAACAAAGTGCCCCGCCTTTCTGCCGACGCCCCGCCGCAGATTCTCGGCGTCGCGATGAGCGAAACGACGGTGAACGCGGGCGACACCGTTTCGGGGAGCGTCGTGACGACCTCAAACGTCGCGAGCGTTCAGGCGCGAATCGATGGGTACGCCCTAAATCTTTCCAAAGTCGGCGTGGGTCGTTTCGCGCTCACCTACACCGTCGGCCCGCTGCCGCCGTTCGTTCGCGGTACCTTTACGCTGCAAGTGATCGCGCGCAATACGCGCGGCGATACCGTGACGCGCGCCATTCCGCTGACCGTGCGTTAGGAACCCTAGCGCACCTGAAACGGAATGCCGGTCTGGGTCGTCACGCCGGCGGTGTTTCGAGCGATGAACAGCATCGTGAACTTCTTGCTGATGAAAAAAGGCAGACGCGGCACTTGACTGCTACCTGCGAAATGGCCGACGTCGGTTTTGGAGAGAACGAAACTATACGTGGCGACGCGGACCTCGAGGCTGGCAACATTCGACGACGTTAGGACGGTAAGCGAAAGCGTCTCCCCCGCTCTCGGTGTGGTGGAGCTAATGGAAATCCAAAGAATCTCAGGCGGAGCGTCCGGCGGAAGCATGAGAATCGTCGGCGTCGGCAGCGGCGACGGCCAGACCGTAGGACTCGCAGACGGCACCGCCGAGGATGGGACGCTCGGCGAAAGCAACGGCGACGGAGCGAGCGCCGGCGAGGCCGTTCCCACGACGATGACCGGAACGATCGGCGTCGGTGCCGGTGATGAAGTGGGCGCGGGCTGCGGCCGCACAGAAGGCGGCGTACCGCCCGCAATGGCGGCAAAACAGCAGGCCGCCCCGAATACGACTGCGGCAGGCGGATTCTGAACGCGCCTTTTCGCCACGCCGGTACTTTACCTTAACCCGGCGGCTTTGCGGGCGGCGGTTGAGGCGGCGGTATGCCCGGCGGAAGATTCGGGAAGGGCGCGGGATTGTACGGCGTCGGCATAATCTGCGGTTGGGGCTGGCTGACTCCGCCCGCGGCTGCGTCTTGCCAGGAGTAAACGGTGTCGCGAATAACGCGAACGTCGGCATTGGTGACCGTAAGGCTGCGCGGCGGGCGCGAAAGACCATTTTGCGCGACCTCTACCGATTGAAACGAGCCTCGGTCGTAGAGATAACGGAAGATCGTACCCGACGGATAACGCCGCGTTATCTGGTAATGCAGCGCGTCGACGCGATCCATCGGGATCGCCTGCGCGTACCACGCGCTCGTGTCGGTCGTAATGTACACGCTCGACGTAAACGGCGTGTTCGGCGGGACCTGCACGATGAACGTCACCAGGACCGGTTTGCCCGAGAACTGCTGAACCGGCGGCACGTTCGAGCCCGGCACGGGCGTTTCGAGCGCGCGCAGCAGATCCGGATTTGGAACCGGCGTCGAAAGAGCGACCGCAAAGCGCGCCACGTCTGCGAAGCTGCCTTCGGGCGGCAACGGGTCGCGGGAGAGATCGAGCTCGGTGACCGTCCCGCTCGGATCGAAGGTGGCTCTTGCCCAAATGCGCGGCCCGGGAACGAGCGAGGTTGGGCCGCCCGTTTTTGCGTCTCGGATCACTACGTTCGATGCGACGTGAAATCCGTCGCCGGTCGTGAAGAAGACGTAGCCGCCTTGATAGGCCAGCAATTGCCCGCTGACGACGACCGAGCCGGTCGCGGCGATCAGCACGACGGCCAAGGCAATTACTGTTGAGCAGATGAGGCTACGCGTCATATCGGCAGTAACTGAATCACGAACGTAGGCTGCCAAAACTCGTCGCGGTAGGGATTGCCGTACCAGTAAAAGGTGCGCGACACGTCGAGCAGCATGTGCGGGAGAATCTTCAGGCGCACGTCGCCGGTGGCGTCGTACGGCGCCTGCCCGAGGTACCACGCGTAAAGCGGCTGCCCGAGAATGTTGTTGGGAGGAATCGTAAACACGCCCGGAACCGGGATCGGGAAATCGTCGTGATGTCGAACCAGCAGCGAGGCGTTGAAATCCGGATCCGGTACGAAATTCATGCCCAAGCTGGTCGTTCGCAGGGTCGAGACGCCCCGAAAGGCCGTTAGACTTTCCGGGCAGTAGGTGGTTCCGGCGGGCGCGCACGGCTGGTAGCCACCATTGATGTAGTAGTCGCCGGTGTTGAAGATCTGATACCCGACGTAAGTGTTAACCCAGCGCGCGAACTGCCGGCTGATCGAGAACGTCGTGTTGTTCGTACTGATCCAATGCGGCAACGAATTCCACTGATACTGCTTGGTGAAGCTTGCGTTGAAATAGTAGATCTGATAGGGGGAGGGCGCGTCGTTGAGCTTCAGGGCCGGCGTGAAGAAGTTGAATCCGAAGACGGTATCCCAAATCGTCGTATAGACCGGGCAGTAATACGTATAGAAGGTGGACGGCTGTTCCTTACAAGGCGCGCCGTACGCCTGCAAGCCGGGGACGGTGACCGGCGCATACGCGCGTCCGCCCATCGGCCAATAGGGAGGCGTTCCGTTCAGATACTGGTCGGCTCCGACCGTGCTGTGGTTGAAGCCGTAACCTTCGAAGATCTGCTCGTAGAGCGGCAAGTTGGCGATTTTATTCTGAAAGCTTGCCGCGCTGATCGCGACTTGCGTCGGATGCGAAAGGTTGCCTGCAATCGCGTTGGGCACCTCCAGTGAGCCCGGGCCGAGCACGTTGTAATTCGTCAGCTGCGAGGTTGCCGTAACGTAGGAATGCGGGAACGCGTAGGTGGCGTTGAGCCAGGTCGTCTGCTGCGCCGACGCGGGTAGCCGCAGCCAGTCTTGCTGCGCGTAGTATTGCGTGAAGCTCTGTATTTGAAAGCGAGTGCCAAGCGCCTCGTACAGCTTCAGGTTCCACCATTTTTCCGCGCGAGTTGCGGGGTTCACCGAAAAGATCGCGTACTCGTGGTCGCCGACGAGATGCTGTTCGATCGAACCATATAAATAATACGTCGGGTCGTAGCGCAGATGCAGCGCGGTTAGCGCATTCGGGCTGCCCGCCACCGTCCAGGTTAGGTCGGCGCTCGCGCCGGAGAGCGAGTTCTGCGCGAAGTATGGATTCGTCGAAAAGTTGACGACGTCGGTTCCCAGCGGAATTCCCAGTCCCGCAAGGTAGGTGTGCGAGTTGACGAAGCGGACGTAGGTGCGGGTCTCGATGACTGCGCCGCCGGCGGTGATGCTGGGATGCTGAAGAACGATCGGAAAATAGAAGGCGTCGTCGGGCATCACGCGTCCCTTGACGGGATGAGCGAGGTCGCCATCCAGGAAAGTCCAGCGATCCGGTTCGTTCGTCACCGGGACGAAATAGATGCGCCTGAAATCGAGAAAGTCGGAGATCGCGGCTCCGCTCACCGTTCCCGTGGCGTCGTGAAGCGTCACGTGACCGGCAACCAAATAGCGATTGTTCTTGAGATCCATGGAAAAAGTATCGCCGGTTACGGTGAACCCGTCGCTGGTTCGCACGCGCACGTTGCCGTCGGCCTCGAGCAAGAACGAATCGTAATAAAAATCGATTCGTTTCGCCGTTAGGTACAGAACCGACTTCGGCGGCGCGGGCGTGGTTTGCGGAGTTGGGCTGCTCGACGGCGCCGGCGTGCTCGGCAGCGCCGGCGTAGGAGAGGCCTGCGGTGTCTGCGCACGGGTCGCGACGCACGCAAGGGCTACCAACAGCGCTGTGAGCGGCGCCGCGAACGCAAGTCGTGGCATAGATGCAAGGCTTTTTCGAAGTAAGAACCGACTCCTGGAGGGAACGTAGCGGCTTCGTGAAGCGCGTGATCGCGGTCGTGATCGACTCTGGAGGCATCGGCGCGCTTGACGACGCACCTGAATACGGCGACGCGCCCGGAGCGAACACGATCGCCAACGTTGCGCGCCGTGAAGGTTCGCTGCGCCTTCCTTACTTCGAGGGTTTAGGCCTGGGCTTGCTGGCGGACATCGCCGGAGTGCCGCCGGTGCAACAGCCGCGCGCGCGCGTCGCTCGGCTGCGCGAGCTTAGCTGCGGCAAAGATACGATCACCGGGCATTGGGAGATGATGGGCGTGATAACGCCCGTGGCGTTCCCCGCCTATCCGAACGGCTTCCCGCCCGAAGTGGTCGAGGCATTCGCGCAGATTACCGGGAAGGCGCCGCTCGGCAACGAGCCGGCGTCGGGGACCGTAGTCATCGAACGGTTCGGGCAGGCACATCTCGAAACCGGTCGTCCTATTCTGTATACCTCCGCCGACTCGGTTTTCCAGATTGCCGCTCACGAAGAGGTCGTTCCGCTGGAAATCCTCTACGAGTGGAGCCTTCGGGCCCGGGACATGCTCAAGCCGCCCCACAATGTCAACCGGGTCATCGCCCGCCCGTTTCTGGGAAGACCGGGGGCTTTTTGGCGGACGCCGAATCGACGGGATTATGCAATCGAGCCGCCGCCCAACCTGCTCGACGAACTTCAAAGCTGGAATATCGGGGTACACGCAGTAGGAAAGATCAGCGACATCTACTGCGGACGCGCCATATCGTCGTCGGTTCGCGTCGCCGACAATCGAGATGCGATGGAGAAAACGGGCGAGTTGTTGGAAAACGTTGATCACGGCTTTATTTTCACGAATCTGAACGATTTCGATTCAAAGTACGGTCATCGCCGAGACGTTCGCGGCTACGCCCGCGCACTCGAAGAGCTTGACGAGATGCTGTTCGGCCTCGAGGCGCGACTGCGTCCCGGAGACGAGATCATTTTAACTGCGGATCATGGCTGCGATCCGACCGCGCCGGGTTCCGACCACACCCGCGAATACGTCCCGTTCCTCCATTTCGGCAGGGGCGGAGGGGTGCTCGGCGACGTCGAGGGGCTCGACCTCGTCGGCATAACGGTGCGGGAGGCGCTCGCGGGATGAGGTTTCCCGGCGTCGTGAGGCTGGCTGCGAGCGCCGCGCAGAGCCGAGAGGTGCCGGACTCGTGGCGGGCGCTTAAGCGAGGGATCGACGTCGCCGTCGGAGGCCTGCTCTTGATCCTAACCGCGCCGATCGTCGTGCTCGCGGCGCTGGCGATAACCTTCGTCACCGGCGGAACGCCTTTCTTCGCGCAAGAGCGCGTCGGAATGCACGGGCGGCGCTTCAAGATGTTCAAACTCCGCACGATGGTCAACGGCGCGCACGATATGCGCGAGAGCGTCATGCATCTCAACGAAGTCGACGGGCCGGTTTTTAAGATTCGTAACGATCCGCGGCTGCATCCCCTCGGCCACTTTCTACGGCGCACCAGCATTGACGAGATTCCGAACTTTCTCAACGTCGTGCGAGGCGAGATGTCGCTGGTCGGTCCGCGTCCGGCGCTTCCCTGCGAGGTCGAGCACTACGACGCGGTCGCTTGGCGCCGCCTGAGCGTTCCCCAGGGCGTGACCTGCCTGTGGCAGATCAACGGGCGCAGCGACGTTTCGTTCGAACATTGGATGGAGCTCGACAATCGCTACGTCGACGAATGGACTCCGCTCGGCGACCTGGCGATCGTCGTGAAAACCATTCCGGCGGTCTTACGGAGGGATGGCGCGCATTAGGTCGACACCTCATCTCCGAATAGTCCCGGAGCTGCGACGGCAGCGCCATCGCGTTTCCATCGGAGCCTCGACGCTATTCATCATGGGCGCGACGTTTGCGTCGACGCTGCTGGGCTTCATGCGTGAGGTCGTCAGCGCTCGCTACTACGGCACGCGTTGGGAGATGGACACCTTTCTGGCGGCCGCGACCATTCCCACGATCCTTTTCGGCGTTTTTAACGGCGCGCTCCTGAGCGCGCTGGTTCCAACCTTTTCCGAGTACCTGGCCCACCGCAAAGAGGACGAGGCTTGGCGACTTGCGAGCACCACGCTCAACCTGCTCGCAATCGTCTTGACGAGCTGCGCCGTCGTGGGCTTCTACACCGCGCGGTGGTACGTTCCGCTCATCGCCCACGGCTTTCCGGCGCCGCAGATGGGCGTCGCGATTCGCATGACCCGATGGTTGATGCCAAGTATCGTCGCGGTCAGTTTGAGCGGCGTGATTTCCGCGATGCTCAACGCCTACCACCGCTTTCGTTCGGCGGCGCTGATCGGAGTCGCGGTCAACACGGTCACGATCGCGTGCGTCGTGCTCTTTAACCATTCAATGGGAATTTATGCCCTGGTAGTGGGAACGGTCCTCGGTTTGATCGCCCAGGTGCTCGTGCAGCTCCCATCGTTCCTTTCGATCGGCAAGTACCGGCCGATCATCGATCTCCATCATCCCGGCCTGAAGAAAATTTGGGTTCTGCTGGGACCCATCATCGTCGGGTCCGCCGCCGGGCAGTTGGCACTCTTTTTCGATCGCTTCTTCGCCTCGACGCTTGCCCCGGGCTATATCGCCGGCATGAACTACGCGACAAAGCTCGTCAACTTTCCGCAGCAAATTTTTGCCGCCGCGATCGCCACCGTCATCTTTCCGCTGCTCGCGGCGCAGTTTGCGCGCGAGAACCGTCGCGGCGTGGCGCGCAGCGTCGTCACCGGATTGCGTCTGGTCAACTTCATCACGATACCTTCGGTTTGTGCGCTTATCGTGCTGTCGCATCCGATGGTGCAGGCCCTGTTCGAGCGCGGAACGTTTCAGGCCGGTGCGACCGACTTAACCGCAGGATTGCTCCCGTATGCAGCAATCGGGCTGGTCGCGCTCGCCGCCAACGTCGTGCTGACGCGCTGTTGCTTCGCTTGTCGAGAAACGGTCTGGCCCGTAACCATCTCGGTGGTCACCGTCATCGTCAACGTGTTGCTTTCGTTGGTGTGGCTGCCGACGTTGGGAGCGCGCGGCTTGCTGCTGGCGAATTCACTGAGCCAGAGCATGCAGGCGGTTCTCCTGTTGCTGGTGATCGCGCGGCTGGTTTCGGGAATCGATTGGGGTGCGCTCGTCCTCTCGACCGGAAAAGTCGCGCTCAGTTCGCTGGCCATGCTCGCGGCACTGGGTTGGATCGGAGCGCTCGGCGTGACGCCCGAGGCAACGCTTGCGTCGCGGGCCTGGTTCCTGTTCGGTCAAATTGCGATCGGCGGCACGGTTTTCGTGGCGGTCGCACGCATGCTCGGCGTCGAGGAGCTGGAGCTTGCCTGGCACACGATCGTTGCGAAATTCGAACGAAATCTGGTCAGTCCGCCCGAGAACCGGGAAGCCCCGATCGCATGAGCGCGGCAGGCTAGGTTTTCCCGAAGGGCCAACCATTGAACGCCATGCTTTCGATCCTGATGCCCGCTTACAACGAGGCACATTCAATTGCCGACAACGTTCGCGAAACCGCTCAAACGATGGAGGCACTCGGAGTCGACTTCGAGATCGTGGTGATTGACGACGGGAGCATGGACGGAACGCACGCCGCCGCGAGCGAGGCCGTGCGGACGTGGCCCGAGCACGTGCGCGTGGTGCGTTGCTACCGTAACGAGGGCAAGGGCAACGCGCTGATCTGCGGCGCCTGTTATTCGAAAGGCGACTACGTTGCGTTTCTCGATGCCGACATGGATCTGCATCCGGAACAACTGGCGAGTTTCTTCGAAATCATGCACGCGAGCGGCGCCGATGCGGTGATCGGCTCGAAATTTCATCCGCAGTCGAAGATCGACTATCCGCTCGAACGCCGGATCTACAGCTTGTTTTACTACATGCTGGTGCGCGCACTCTTTGGGTTGCCCGTCCGCGACACGCAAACCGGCATCAAGCTTTTCAAGCGGGAGGTCTTGGAACGCGTGATGCCGCGAATTTTGGTCAAGCGATTTGCCTTCGATTTGGAACTGCTAGCGAACGTCCATCACTTCGGCTATCGGGTCGTCGAAGCGCCGGTTACGGTCAACTTCCAACGCGTGCGCAGCCGCCTGCGCCTTCCTGCGGTCTTCAACGTATTCCAGGATACGCTGGCGATTTTCTACCGGATGCGGATCCTGCGCTACTACGACCGCCCCGCCCAGGCGGCAATCGGTCTCGATCGCGCAGCGGGTTCGCAGGAAATCGTCGTCCCGATCGTTATCGGAAAGTAAACGCCGGCGTGGCGTCTGGTACGGCCCTGGTGCTTTTGTTGCCAGGGCTGGGCGATGCCCTGGCAGCCGGTCCGATCTTGCGCGGCTTTCGCCGCGACGGCTGGACGGTCGACGCTCTCACGCAGCACGGGGCGGTGAGCGATTACCTTCGCGCGCTTGAGTTCGTGCGCGACATCGTTGCACTGCCGTTGCGGCCGGCTCCGATGGATTTATTTGGGGCCGTCGCCAGGTTGCGGCCGCGAGGCTACGATTGCTGCATCGTTCCCTTTCCCGCTACCCGCTGGCAGTACGCGCTCATCGGTCGAGCCGTCGGCGCAAAGCGTCTTTGGATTCACGAGTACGGGGGAACGGCGAGTGCGATCGTAAGGACCGGCCGCAACGTGCGCCTGCCGCTTCGCGGCGGCCACCGGCTCGCCGAGAACCTAAGGCTGGCGCGAGCACTCGGTCTGAAGCCCGGCGACGACGATCTCGATTACTGGGTCCCGGCTTCGTGGCGGAGCGACCGCATCGCCGGAACGCTCGGAATCCATCCCGGATCGATGGCTTTTAAAGGTAACGAAGCAAAGCGCTGGCCCTACGAGCGCTTTGTCGCCTTGGCGCGCTCGCAAGCGGATGCCGGAAGAATGGTGCGATTCTTTTTAGGGCCGCACGAGACGATGGAAGCGCTGCGCGCGGAGAAAGATTTTCGAGGACACGCGGGAATCAGCACCGTCCGTGAGCCGCTGGCGGAAGCGGCACGGCGGCTTGCCGAATGTGAGGTCTTCGTCGGCAACGATGCCGGCTTCAGTCACCTTGCTTCGGGGCTCGGCGTTAAAACGCTGGCTCTGTTCGGCATGACCAGCGACGTTCGAGGGATTCCGATCGGACCTGCCGTGGCGCTGCGTCCGTCGCTCTGTCCGGCCTGTCACGACGAAGGGTCGCGCGGGTTCGAGTGCGTACGGCGGATCGACTACCGGTGCATCGTGCGCGACGTCGAATTGGACGTCGTGTGCCGGCAGGTTGACGATCTCTTCGAGAGATCTTCGGTCGAACAGCGCCTGGCCATGGAAGGCCCCTTCAGACTCTACGGAAAGGCTTATTCGTGAAAGAGCAGACCGCGCGGCGCGGCACGATGGTTCTCGACCGCCCGGTGCGAGCGGCGTTGCAACGAGCGTTGACCCCGGCGCTCTTCGTCGCGCTGGCGCTGCTCGTAACGTCCGGCTATGGAAGCGGATTGCAGCTCAACGATGGCCAGGCGGCGCTCCACATCAACCCGTTGCAGTTTTTGGCACGATTGCTGCACGCGTGGAATCCCGCCGTTGGATTGGGGACGCACACCGGTTTCTGGGTTCCGTATCAAACCCCGTACTCATGGGCGTACGGATTGGCGCAGGTGCTTCACATCTCGCAAGATTTTGCGCAGCACGCCGCGGTCTTCGCGGTCTACTTGGGCTGTCTCTGGTCGATGTACTACTGCCTGCGCAGCGTCGCGCCGTGGCTCGATGAGATCGCCTGCATTGCCGGTTCGTGCGCCTACCTTTTTAACATGTACGTTGCGTTGAACTCGCAGGCGCAGATCGTCTGGTTGCTGACCTACGGTACTGTGCCGGCGATGGTCGGGGTGATGGCGCGAGCGATGCGTGGCGAGACCAACGCCTGGCGCGCCGCGCTCGCCGTAGCGCTGCTGGTGCTCGTCGGCGGTGGCATCAATCCGCCGCTAGTTGCGATCAACGTCGTAATCCTCGCAATCTTCGTCGTCGTTACGATCGCGCTGGATCGAAACCCGGCGCGAATGGCCGAGCACACGCTGCCGATCGCGGTAGCCGCCGCGGTCGCAACGCTTGCCGTTAACTTGTACTGGATCGTGCCGTTCCTCGACTACTTTCGCGACGCATGGCTGGGCGGGGTGCTCACCGAGGCGCCGTCGATGCACAACGCGGCCACCTCGTTCGTAAACGTTCTGCGCGGGCTGGGTCACTGGGCGACGTTTGTTTCCTTCGGAAACCGGGCGTATTTCCCATGGGCGGCCGTCTACGAAGGCGGGCTGTTCGGCGCGCTGCTTTGGTTCGTGCCGATCGTCGCAATCGGCGGGATCGCGTTCGCCCGCAATCAACGTCCGGTAGCGCTGTTTTTTCTGATCGTTACTCTCGTTTCGGTGCCGCTCGTGGTGGGCTATTATCACGATCAACTCGGTGACGCGATAACGACCCCGTTTTACGACCAGCTCTATCGCAATCTTCCCGGCTTTCAGATGTTCCGCTTCTCGTATAAGTGGGTTGCGGGCGTCGAGTTCGGGATCAGCGGGCTCTACGCGCTCGGAATCTTTGCGATGATCGCCGCATTGCGCGGCCAGATTGCAAAACTCGGCAAGGCCGAGCGCGTCTGGAGCTGGCTCGTTCCGGCGGCTCGGACCGTCGCAGTGGCGCTCCCAATTCTCATCTTCGTTCCCGTCCTGATCGAGAAGATGAACTATCCGGCTGCGGACCTTCCCGCCTGGGAGTATCGCGAGAACGCGCTCGTGGGCGCGGATCAGCGCCAGCGCGTCGCGCTCTTCCCGACTCAATTTTTGGAACAATTCGACTGGGGAAATCCACAGTTTTACATCGAGGACTCGCTGGTGGATCGCCCGATGGTCTACGGGTTGCTGGGCAGCGAGCCCTCCGAGGGCAGCGATCTCTGGGTGCGCCGCGCATACCGGGCAACGCGCGAAGGTCTTCCGTTTGCCGCCGACATGCTGCGCGTTCTGGGCGTCGACACGATCCTGCAGCGCGATGACTTTCTTCCGGTAATCGATTTCAGCTCGCCCGGCGAGTGGCGCTTTAACAGCACGACGCTCACGCACGATCTATTACGGCGTGTCGTCGGAGCATCGCCGGTTCGCTCCGACGGCCCGCTGCGCACGTATCACATCCGAGGAGCGCTCCCGCTTCTCTACGGCGTAACCCATCCGGTCGTCAGCACGCTGCCGTCGTTTTCCGACGCGTATCTCGGCGACGTCGACGCAATGGCCAAGGGACTTGCGCAGTTCGATCCGCCGAATCGCTCGATCGACGAGTTTGCAACTTCGATGCGGACGCTATCGCCGGTTTTGCCGTCGGCCGAGGCCGGCGTGCGCGATCTCGCCGTCAACGAGGCGCTCGCGCGCGGCATTCGCGTGCATCCGCCGTCGGCCGACGCCGCGCCGCTGACCCCCTTTGTGGTCCGCAGCGGCGGCGTTTATGCGGTTTTCGCGCGCGACGAATCGCTGCTCTTTGGTCGGGCTGCGCCGCAGACGCTCCAGATTGACGGCAAGTCGCTTTTCCCCCAACCGGCGGGCGGCTCGTGGACGCAATACGGCGACGTCTCGCTTCATGTCGGGAGCCACTGGGTTTCCGACGGTTATCTCGACCCCGACTTGGTCGTCGCACTCGTGAACTCAGACGATCTGCGGGCGTGGGAGGGAACGATTGCCTCGCTCGAGCGCGCCCTGCCGAAAAACCTGGCGTCGACGCAGCTGGTATATGGGCCGAGCGCGAGCATCACGGTGCCGGCAGCCGGCACGTATCGGCTTGCCGCTGGAGCGATCGGATCGTACGGCCCCGACGGCTTCGTAAGCACGGCACTGAAAAGCCGCGCGTCTCGAGGCGCTTTTCCGGCGGATCTTTCGTCAACCTTGCCGTACGTCTTCGGCATCGGCGTCGTAGGAACGTCGGCGATCATGATGCCGTCGGAGTGGTATCGCGACGATCCGACGGCATATGCATGGCAGCGCGGCGATCCGATGTCGTGGTTTTTGTTCTCGCGGGATGCCCACGTACGGGTTTACGTTTCGGGCCATAACGGCGAGGATGCGAAGGCCGCGATGCGGATCAGCCGCTTGCAGATCTCGAACCTGATGACCGTGACGGTGAACGGAGAATCCGCGCAGAGCGTAACGCTCCCGGGCTTACCGGCCGAGCCGCAGCAGTACGATACCGTCAACGGTTTGGAAGGACCGGCACCGGTCGCCGTTACGTTTGCGGTGCGGTTGCGTCCGGGATGGAACGACCTTGCTTTCGGTTTCCATCCGCTCGCCGGAGAACGCGGCGACTTGGGCTCCAGCGTCATCTCGGCAGCGGTCGCGCCCGACCTTTCGTTTCAGGAAATCGGTCCGCCGCACCCCGGTGCGCAAGCCGCGGCCGCCGACCCGGCGTTCGCTGTCGTTGCGCTTCCCAATCCCGCCAGCGGGCTATTGGGCGACCCGGAAATAATTGGGAACCTGTCCAAGTCCGGCGAGAACGGTGCATGGCTGGCCGTTGCACTCGCACGAGGAACAAACGTAGCCTACCGCATCTTTCCAATCGGACGCGACGGCGCACTCGACGCCAATTTCATGCACGCGTTTGCCAACGATTGGAGCGATGCGCAACAGCGGATCGTCGGCTTGTGGGTTCTCGCGCGCGGCGCTAATCCGAGCGTCAGCAATTTTTATTATGGCGTGCACGCGATGCCGGGCCGAGCTATGCCGCGGCCCGATTCTTTGTCGGCCGTTCCTCTGAGCGTAGACGGCAGGCGTGTCGGCGCGGGCCCAGTCTTACTCTCGGCCGGAAGTCACGTCGTTGCAAGCGCCGATCCGGCGGTCAAGATCGGCTTGCTGGCGGTTGCGCCGCAAAGCTTGCCGCGCACCAAAGACTTTGCGGTTTCGTGGGAGCGGCGCTCGCCGACCGCTCTCGATGTGACTGCCAACGCCGTAGCAAACCCGTTTCTGCTCGTGTTTGGCGAGGCATACCACCCGGAGTGGAGGGCAACGCTCGACGGGGAGACGCTGCCGCACGTCATGGTGGACGGCGTTGCAAACGGCTGGATCGTTCCGAGCCTTCCGGCCGGCGGCCGAATCGTCTTGACGTTCGTCGGGCAGGAATACTACGTCGTCGCCGACGCCATTTCAGTCGTGGCGCTCGTGATCCTCATCGTGCTCGCGTGGGCGCCGGAGCTCTGGCCGATCGGAAAGTCGAGTCGTTGAACCGGTCGATTGTGGCGTGGGCGCTTTCGCGAGGCCTTGGATTAGCAATCGCGACCTGCGTCGTGGCGCTGATTTTGGCGACGACGCTCTCCGATGAAGCCGCCGAGCGGCTAGCGACGACCGCGTATGTAGCAATGATCTTTGCGGCAATCGT
This sequence comes from Candidatus Babeliales bacterium, assembly GCA_035654155.1. Lineage (GTDB taxonomy): Bacteria > Vulcanimicrobiota > Vulcanimicrobiia > Vulcanimicrobiales > Vulcanimicrobiaceae > Cybelea. The sequence goes on along the minus strand of DASRXM010000045.1, from coordinate 22,584 downwards.
CTTTTTTGCAGCGCGCATCGTTCCGGCTACACAGGACCACAGCAGCCACGATACGGGGTTCACGTTTCCCGCGTTTCTCGGCTATGCCGGCGCCGTTGTCGTCTGCGTAAGCGTTCTCGCCGCGTTAGTCTCGCAGCCCGGGGCCGAAGTGCTTGCGATCGGTGCAGGCTTTGGATTGCTGGCGGCCGCCGCGCTCGTGCGTGCCGGTGCACCGGCTTCGCTCAAAGCGGCGCTGCTGCACGGCGGCGTAAAAGCGGCGACCGTTCGATGCGCCGCTCTCGTAGCCGCCGGCGCGCTCGCGGTTGCGGCGTTCCTGCCCGAATACGAAGGCGGTATTGCGGCACGCTTCGCCTACTGGGTCGCGATTATAGCGACCCTGGCACTTGGGGCCTCGATCGTCGCTCCCACCGCTGCCGGACTTTGGATGCGTAGAGGTTACGCGCGGGTTATTCGACGCTTGGATCGCGCCGGAGAGGAGCGCTTCTTCGCGCGCAGTGCGGCGTATGCGGCCGGGGTTTCGGTGGCGTCTATCACCGTGACGGTGTTTTTGCCCGGCGCGGTCGCCAAACCACTTGCGGTCATCGCGTACTTCGCCGCGGCGGCAGCCGCCGTTTCTTTGGCCATGGAGTGCCGGCGGATGCGCGCGAGCTCAGGAATACGACGCGCCTAACGCGGCCGCCGGCATTGGCGGCTGCGATACTCTTCGCGATCTTTATTGCGGGCAAGGGTATTCCCACGCTCCGCCACGATTGGAACTGGCCGATCGATCGGAGCGCGATCCCATCGTTCACCGCGCAGTCCCTGGACGGCTGGCTCTCGATCGGTTTCGGCACGCCCAATCCGCATCCGACGACGTATCTCGTCGGACCGCTGATGGGCGGCCTTATGTGGCTAGCCGGTCCCTTGGGTGCGTTGGGGCTGGTGGCCGCCGTAATCGGATATCTCTGCATGCGGGGCGTGGATGCCGTCGCCATGCGGTGCGGAAGCGGGGCGCCCGCGGCAATCGGTCTCGGACTGTTCGCACTGTTCAATCCTTGGGTCTACAACGAGATCGTTGCAGGTCACGTCATGATGGTGCTGGCCTATGGCGCGCTGATCGGTTTGCTTGCCGAAATGATGCGGGGACGCGACGCCTCGGCGCTCCGGCTAGCGCTGTGGATCGTGCTGATTCAAGCCCAGCTGCAACTCTTTATCGTGGCGCTGGCGGCGCTCGTTCCATTTGGATGGGTAACGCGAAAGTGGACGCCGCTCATCGCCGGCGCCGTCGTAGTTCTGCCGTCGCTGGTCGGGCTGATTGCCGAGCGCGCGACGCTGTTGCAAATACCGTACGGCGTGACGTGGCAAACGGATCAGTCGGTCTCACCGCCGGCATTACTCGGATTGGGCGGATACTTTGCCGGCTATGCCGATCGGTTGGGCTGGGGCGCAACGGCGGCGGTCTGGATCGTCGTGGGGCTGGCGCTTGCCGGCGTGGTTGCGGCGCGGCGCACCCAAGCCGCGACCTGGACGGCGAGCGCAGCGATCGTTCTCTTTGTCGTCGTCACCGGGATCCATGGGCCGCTCGCGCTTCCATATTCGTGGGTGGTTGCCAACGTTCCCGAAAGCGGCGTCTTTCGCGAGCTTTACGATCTAGCCGGGGTGATCGCAGCCTTGCTGACGCTGCTTGCGTGCGCGGCGGCGGCGCGGCTACGCGTCCTCGGCTACGTTGCGCTAGCAGCCGGGATCACGCTGGCGGTAACGTGGCTGCTGCAGCCGCCGGCCGCCCTGTGGGTTGCTTCCGGTTCCTATCCGCGTCCCACGGTCGCGGCGCCGCCAAATACGAAGGTTGCGTTCTTACCGGCATTTCAGCCGCTGGGTCTGCGCGCCGGCCGCGGGGACGGCGCCGATCCCGATTTGCAGTTCTATCCAAACGGAATTGCTCCGGTCAACGAGTACCTTCCGTCATATCCGGTGGACATGGCGCTCGCGCGCTACGAGCAGACCGGCGACGCGCAGCCGTTGCAGGCGCTCGGCGTCGGCGAGATCGTGAACCGTCCGTGGCTCGTTTCGTTAACGCGCGGAACGATCGGATTTGCCGCCGCTTCGCTCGCGCCGGCATCGTCGCGCTTCGCTCCGCCGTCGGATCGTTACGTTGCGAACCCCGCGCCGCTGGTATCCGATTGTGCGGCGGCGCCGGTCGTCGCGTTCGTCGCGCGCATCGGGCAATGTAATCTTTTCTTTGGCGACGCTCCAGGTTATTCGGCGGTCGCTCCGATCGTGGCATCGAGCGACTCGATCGATTCGCGCGTCGCCTGGATCGATGCGCGCCTGGCTTACGCCGAAGCGCCGTGGCTCGCGCAGGGAATCGGGGGCGCGCTCACCCAATCGACCGTTCCGCATCGCGTCGATCCGGGGCGCTGGCTGCTGGCATACGTCCGCGGCGAGTTGCGCGCGCCCAGCGGCAGCGTCCTGTTGCGCAACGGTGGAGGGTTTTCGTGGGTGCGCGTTCCGCAATCGGTTGAGTCGGTGCAGTGCAGCGGGCTGTGCGAATTGGTCGCGCAGGCGACGAGGATTCCGAGCGTGCCGAATAATCCGCCGCCCCGCGCGCGGCCGCTTGAGTTTACGCAGGTTGGGTCGTGGCTGTACGTGGTCCGGCGCGAACCCGATGCGGCACAGCTTCTGCGTCTCAACGAGCGGTACGATCCGTCCTGGATTGCGTTCGCATCCGGACGCATCTTGCCGCACGTGCGGGTCGATATGTCGGCGAACGGCTGGTTTCTCGGCGACGCGACGGGGAACGTCATCCTGCTGGAAGCCACCGCGCTCGCGCAGTTGATTGCCGAGATGTTTGGATTCCTATGCGCGATCTGGCTGGTGCAGGCGCTGCTGCGCGCGCCGACGAAGCGCGCGCCCGGTGACCGTCCCGACGCTCGTTCCATTCGTTGACCTCAAGGCTCAGTTCCGCGCGTTACGCTCCGAGGTCGTTCCTCGCATCCTTGAAGTGATGGAGGATGCTTCGTTCATTTTGGGACCGTCCGTCGCCCGTTTTGAGGAGCGCTTTGCTTCCTACGTCGGCGCGGGCCATTGCGTCGGCGTCGAGTCGGGTACCGCCGCGCTGCAATTAGCGTTGGAAGCGTTGAACGTAGGTCCGGGCGACGAGGTTATTATGCCCGCGAACACCTACATCGCATCCGCGATTGCGGTTTCCGCCGTCGGCGCGCGGCCGGTGCTGGTCGACATCGACGACGCGTATTTAATCGATCCCATCCGGCTAAGCGACGCGCTCACGCCGCGCACGAAAGCGATCATGCCGGTGCATCTCTATGGCCAGATGGTTCCGATGGAACCGATCATTGATTTTGCGCGTCGATCCGGCCTGTTGGTAATCGAAGATGCAGCTCAAGCCCATGGGGCGTCGTGGAACGGACGCCGCGCCGGGAGTTTCGGTGACGCCGGCGCCTTCAGTTTCTACCCCGGAAAGAATCTGGGCGCGTACGGCGACGGCGGCGCCGTCGTAACCAACGACGTTAGGCTGGCCGAGCGGTTACGGCTTTTGCGCGATTTCGGACAGCGCCGCAAGTACGAGCACGTGGTGAAAGCGGGAAATTGCCGGCTCGACTCGATTCAAGCGGCGGTGCTCGACGTCAAACTTGCTCATCTGGATGCTTGGAATGAGGCCCGGCGCCGGCACGCCGCCGCTTACGACGCGCATCTCTCGCGGATCGGCATCAAGCCTCCGGTACGGTTGCGCGACGACGCGCACGTTTACCACCTGTACGTTATCGAGGTCGAGCACCGCGAACGCGTCATCGCGTCGCTGCGCGAGCGCGGGATCGCGACCGGCATCCATTACCCGATTCCGATTCACTTGCAGCCCGCCTATGCCGACCTGGACTTGAATCGCGGGACCTTTCCGCGAACCGAACGCAGCGCCGAGCGCGTGCTCTCGCTTCCGATGTTTGCCGAGCTGACGCAAGAGCAGATCGAGCTCGTGGTTGAAGCCCTGGCCGGCTCGCAAGCGGTCGCGGTAGCCTAGCCGCCTCTATCTCCGGACGCATCGTGGAGCGCAAACCGCTCGGAGTGGCGGTCGTCGGAGCCGGTTATTGGGGCCCGAACCTGGTTCGGAACTTTCACGCATCCGAAGACTGGGTCGTTCGGCACCTGATCGAGCCCGACCAAAGCCGGCGCGAGCGGTTGCTGCGGCTCTATCCGACGATCGAGGGCCATGCCGCCATCGAACCGGCGCTTGCGGATCCCGCGGTGGACGCGATTGCGCTCGCGACGCCGCCGAACACGCATTACCCGCTCGCGGTGCAATCAATCGACGCGGGCAAGCACGTTCTCGTCGAGAAGCCGCTGGCCGAACGCTACCGCGACGCCGACGACTTGTGCGCGCGGGCTCGCCGCGCGGGAGTGGCGCTGGTCACCGATCACACCTTTCTTTATACCGGCTCGGTGGAGAAGCTGCGGGCTCTGCGCGAAACCGGGGCGCTCGGAAACATCTACTACATCGACTCGGTCCGCGTGAATCTGGGTCTCTTCCAACAGAGCAACGTCGTCTGGGACTTGGCGCCGCACGACGTTTCGATCATCAATTATATTTTGGACGAAATGCCGCGCTGGGTTGCGTTGCAGCTCGCAGCCCGCGTCCACGCCAAGATTCCGGATGTTGCGTTTCTTACGATGTGGTACGGAGGCGGCTGCCTCGCGCACGTGCATTTGAGCTGGCTTTCGCCGGTGAAGCTACGGCGAACGATGATCGCCGGAAGCCTCAAAATGGCCGTCTGGGACGACGTCGAACCAACCGAAAAAGTCTATATCTACGACAAGGGCGTCGTTCTGGATCCGTCGAGCACGACGCTGCAGCAGCAGATGATATCCTATCGCTTAGGCGACCTCCACGTTCCGCTGGTCGATAACCGTGAAGCGCTCGGCAAGTTGGTGGCGGAGTTCGCCGGCGCCGTTCGCAACGGGACGCCCACGCGGTCGGACGGAGCCTTCGGCGCCGGCGTGGTTCGCGTCATCGAGGCCGCCTTACGTTCGGCCGAACTCGACGGAGCCAAGGTTGCGGTGGCGGAGTGAAAGTTTCTTTTATCATCGCGACGCTCAACGAGGTACGCAGGCTTCCGCGGGTGGTCGAAAGCATTCGCGCTCAAGATTATCCCTCCGAGCTGGTCGAGATCGTCGTCGTGGACGGGCTCTCCGAGGACGGCACGCAAGAGTATGCGCGATCGGCCGGCTGCGTGGTGGTCGACAACCCGCGCCGCCTGGCCGAACCGGGGCATTTATTGGGCTATCGCGCCGCCACCGGCGACCTGCTGGTGATCATAGCGGCCGATAACGTTCTGCACGCCCGCGACTTTATTTTCCGGATTTGCGAACCGTTTGACGATCCGAACGTGTACGCCGCGGTCCCGCGCGTGGTCAGCACGGGCGAGGATTCCTTGAGCACCCGCTACATCAACGACTTCACCGATCCGTTCAACCACTTCTTGTATGGAAGCGCGGCCGCGCCGGCCACGTTCGGTCGCGCGTACCGCACGAAGCGCGCTACCGGCGCGTACGTCGTTTACGATTTTTCGCCCGAGCGGCCTCCGCTCATCGCGATCGCGCAGGGGGTGACGGTTCGCGCGGGCGTCCCGCAGCGCGAGGGATGGGAGGAAGACGACATCTTGCCGATCGTCGACCTTCTTGCGCAAGGCCACGACATCGCGTACGTTCCCGGCGCGCTGATCGAGCATCATACGGTTGGGGGATTGCGCGATTTCGTCCGCAAATTCGGCCCGCGCATCGCTAAGCGGCTAGAAGACCGCAATCAACCCGTTTGGCAGCGCGCCGCAACCTGGACCGCATCGCGCAGAATCCGGGCGTATCTCTGGCCGTTCTATGCGGTGTCGATCGTCGCGCCGGCGATCGCCGGGCTGTTCGGGGCGCTGCGAGACCGCCGCGCGACGTGGCTCTATCATCCCGTCATAAGCTTTGCACTCGGACTCGAGTTTTGGAGGCGAGCGCTACCATACGCGTGGTCGGCGGCGCTGTGCCGTTTGCGGGGCGCGACGAGAGGAAATTCTTAGAGTGACGCGCTCCGTTCTGGTTACCGGCGGTGCGGGGTTCATCGGTTCGCACATCGTCGCCGATCTGCTCGCCGGAGGCGACCGTGTCACGGTCTTCGACAACTTCTCGAGCGGTCTGCGCGAAAATCTCGCGGCCTTCGACGGCGAAGTCGAGATCATCGAAGGCAACATTCTCGATGCCGATGCGTTGATCGGGGCAGCGCGCGGCAAGGACGCGCTCTCGCATCAGGCGGCGCAGCTCGAGATCACCAAATGTTTGGAAGATCCGCTCGACGACATGCGCACCAATCTGGTCGGAACGATCAACGTGCTCAACGCGGCGCGATTGGCCGGCGTGGAGCGGGTGGTCAACGCTTCATCGGCGTGCGTTTACGGGCAGGCGATCGATCCGCCCAGCGACGAAGATGCCGATCCTCAGAATCCCAACTGGTCGTACGGTGCCAGCAAGCTCGCGGCCGAGAAATACGCGCAAATCTTCGCCAACGACTACGGCATCGCGATCCACTCGTTGCGGTATGGCATCACCTACGGGCCGCGCGAATGGTACGGGCGCGTCTTGACGATCTTTCTCAAGCGGTTGCTCGAAGGGAAACCGCCGGTCGTGTTCGGCGCAGGCGAACAGTTGCGCGATTTCGTCTATGTCGACGACGTCGTGGCCGTACACCGCGCGTGTTTGGAGACGCCGCTGCGCGGCGCGCAGTCGTTCAACGCCGGAACCGGCATTGCAACCTCGATCGCGCAGCTTGCCGCGCTCGCGTGCGAGGTGACCGAGTCAGCGCTCGAACCCGTGACCGAGAACGTGTTGCCCGGCGAACGTTCGGCGCTGGTCGATGGCCGACTGCGCCTACCGTCCGAGCTGAACGTCATGCAGCTCTCTCCGGCCAAGGTCGAGCGCGTCTTGGGCGTCGCGCCCAAGGTTTCATTGCGCGCAGGACTGCGCCGCGAATGGGAATGGCTGCGCGAGAACCCAGGCCGCTGGACGACGATGAGTTACTAGCGCAACGAGCGGGTGGGGCTCCGCCGCGCGAGCGCTCGTCGCGGCACGTCCGTGTGCCGCTCCTGCTCTCGCGTTTTTTGGGGATAACAAAGTTTTGAAACAGCCATCCATGGCTGGCCCCAAAAAATCGCGAAGTCGCGCTTACGGAGCCCCAACCCGCTCGTTGCATCAGTGATGGCCCAGGCTGGTAGCCGCGACCGGCGTAGCTCGAGCGCGTGACGTGGGCTGGTGGTCTGCTTCCGCCACTAGGCTCTGCACTATGCTCGGAAGCCCGTTATGTCGTACATTGAGCGCATCGTGGCTGAGCAAGGTGCGCCGGAGCGCGCTAGAAGGAGCGAATGGGAGCTCTTCGCGACGGGCGCGCTGGTCGTCGGACTCGCGTACGCGTTCGGCGGTTGGCGCGATGCGCTCTGGAGTCTAATCCTAGTCGCTTTTATCAGCTTATTGGGACTCACTAATCGTCTGCTAAACCGGTCTGGGAAGCGATCTGCCATGGCACTGTTAGTCTTGCTGGGGTTAGCCTTCGTCGCTTTCCTTGCTATCCACACGGGATGCCCCAAGGCGATCTCGTTTTGCCGACCTTAGGGTTGCGAGCCTCAGACCGATCTATGGCATTAACGGACCCGGGCTTGGTCCTGGAGCTGCGTTCCGAGGTGAATGGAGCCGTTACGATCTTCGAAAACTTCGCTCCAATAGCGCATCATCGTTAGGCCTGCTCCGTGGCGGCCGCGCAGATCGGGAATCGGCCGGCCCTCGATCGTGTCGATCAGCAGCGAAGCAAAGTTGATGCCGGCTGCTGTCGTCAGCGCGAGCGTTCCGGAGAACCGCGGATTCATTTCGATGATCGAGAAACTGCGGTCGTCGCGCAGCATGCCCTGAACGTTAGCCGGTCCTTGCAGGCCGCTCTTCTCTACCACGCTGCAGACGATGCTCTCGATCGCCGGATCGTGGTACGTGCGGCCCTTGACCGAAACGCCGGCCTTGATTGCGATCCGCTCACGCGGAACGGCCGCGACCACTCTTCCAGGCGCGGCTGCGAACGCATCGACCGTAAATTCGCGGCCGTCGACCGCGTCTTGAACGATCAGGTCGCTGCGTCCGCGCCCCGCTTCGTGCAGCGAGTGAAGGCTCTCGATGCGAGCGGTGCCGATCGAGCCGGACCCGCGACGCGGTTTGAGATACACCGGGAAGCGGTCGATTTCGATATCCTCCGCGTAGGGTTGCGTCGCCGGACCGGGGACGCCGATCTCGGCAAGAAATTTTGCGAACTCAAGCTTGTCGCCGGTTCGAACCACGATGTCGCGCGCCGGCAGCGCCAGGCGGCAGCCGATCGATTCAAACGCTTCACGCGCGTCGTCGAGCGGAAGAAACTCGCTCTCGACGATGATCGGCACGAGCAAATCGATCGCCATGCGGCGCGCCGCCTCGAGACAAGCCTGCGCGAAGTCCGTCGCGCGCGCCGGTGGCAGCACCACGAACTCGTCCACGAAGGCGCGGGTCGCATTGAGCCGATCCATGTCGGCGGCTGCGACGAACGTGGCGCGTCCATCCTCGCGCAGCGCCTTGATGACCGACTGCGCGGTGACCGTGCCGGCGGCGGTAACCATAATACGCCGCGCCGGCGCATTACCGCGCATCGTGCGGGTCCCACCGCAGCTTCAAATCCTTTGGTCCGATCCTTCCGGGATGATGAAAGATGAAGAAACGGCTGTCCGGCCCGACGTAGACGGTGTCGAGCGTCAGTGGGTCTTGCCCGTAGAAGACGATCGCATTGGTTGCGCGGTCGAATACCGCGCGCCAGTGATATCCCGAGGGCAAATGCGTGTAATCGTAGTGCGCCGCCGGCTTGCAGCTCCCCAGCGCGAAGAACGCGCTCGCGAGGAAGAGCCGGGCCCTAATACGATCGAACGTTTCGCAGACCGGCGGCCTTGAAGGCGGTGACGATCGTTGGAGCGTCGGCGCCGGCGTTGGAGTAAAGCACAACCGTGCGGCCTTCGGCAACGGCGTCGCCGAAGTTGTCGACCTCGTCGGTCGGAATTGCAAAACCCGCGAAGTATTGTTTGGTCGCGGCCGCGCGATGCGTGAACGACCCCAAGGTCGCTTGCGGTCCGCCGATCCCCGGGACGCCCGTTCCGGTCTCGTCCCAAACCCCCGAGCCCTGGGTCAAATCCTCGTCGCGCGTGTTCGCGTCGACCTCTTCGATCACGTCGACGAACTCGAGCTGCGACGATTCTATATCTTCGTCGGTTGCGCTTGCGGCAATAACCTTGATTTTGGTCAAGTCGATCTGCTGCCCCGTTAACGCACTTTCGAGCGCCTTTGGATCCGATTCGGAAAAGATTCCGACGATCAAGCCTTCTGCCACGCGTTCCGACTCCTTTTATAAACCTTGATATACTTTGATGGCGTCGCCAAGGCGTTCGACGCCGACCCGGATATTCTTTTCCGAAGCGTTGGAAAAGTTGAGTCGCATGCCGTCGTGCACGTCGCGAGCCGGATAGAAGTTTACGCCCGGCACGAACACGACTTTCGATTCGGCGGAGATGCGCAACAGCTTGGTCGTGTCGACGTCCGGTACGGTAACCCATAGGAACATTCCGCCGGCCGGACGCGTAAAGCGTACGCCGTCGGGCATGAATTCGGCGAGCGCCTCGGCCATGACGCCGCGGCGCCGCGCGTAGGTTTGAGCGATCTTGCGAACGTGTCCGTCGAATGCGTCCTCGTCGCTGGCGTATTCGGCAAACACGTATTGCGCAAAGGTTCCGCTATGCAAGTCGGCGCCTTGCTTGGCGAGCACGATCTTCTCGCGAATCTCTTCGTCGCGAATTACCAGCCACGCGATCCGCATGCCGGGAGCCATGATCTTGCTTCCGGTGCCGGAGTAAATGATCGGAGCCGCGCTCTCGTACGAAACCAGCGGCGGCAAGTCGCTGCCTTCGAAGCGCAGCTCGCCGTAAGGGTCGTCTTCGACGATCGGCAGGTAGAAACGTTCGCAGAGGCGGACGACGATTTCGCGCCGTCGTCCCGAAAGCGTGCGTCCGGTCGGATTTTGAAAGTTTGGCACCAAGTAGAGAAATTTCGGAAATGGGTCGGCTCGCTCGAGCACGCGCTCCAGCGAGTCGGGCAGCAAGCCGTCCTCGTCGGTATCGACGGTGAGGTAGCGCGTTTGGTAGGCGTCAAACGCTTGAATCGCACCCAAGTACGACGGATTTTCGAGGACGACGTGGTCGCCGGGATCGATGAAAATCTTGCCGACTAGATCGAGACCTTGTTGCGAACCGTTGACGATCGTGACGCTTTGCGCCTCGAAGATTCGTCCGAAGCGGCGGGTGAGGCGTTCGGCGACCCAGGTGCGCATCTCCGGAATGCCTTCGGTCACGCTGTACTGCAGCGCGGCCGAACCGAGACGGTCCATTACGCGTTTTGCGGCATCGCCGATCGCGGCCGTCGGAAAGAGCTCGGGCGCGGGCAATCCGCCACCGAACGAAATAACCTCGGGCTGTTGCGTGACCTTGAGCATCTCGCGAATCGTCGAGGCCCGGAGGTGGGCCGTGCGCTGCGCGAACTGCGCGCTTCGCGAGATCAGCATGGCGATTCTTTAGCCGGTCGGCATGGGCGGTCCGCTTATCTCCCTGGAAAACCCTTCGCCCGCAAAGGACAAGATCGTCGCGCCTAGCCCGATCAATCCGACCAGAATCAGCACGAGCGCCCCGATGACCGGGACCAGCTCGGCCGCCGACACGAGGGCCAGACCCACGAGCAGTGCCAGCAACGGCGAGGGCGTTGTGGCGGGCCTAATCAGCTCGCAGAGACGGCGCCCGATGAGCAGCGACAGCGCCGCCGTCCCCAGGAATACCCCGGCGAAGACGAAGACCAGCTCGAGCAAGATCAGCGGGATGAGCAGAATCGTGATCGCCAGCAGGACGGCGAGCGGAATTACCGAGACGCAGCCGAGCACGCCCGCAGCCACGCTGAGCCCGGGATGACGTTCCAACCGGTCGAGCACCATGCGCGTGCGCAGCGGAAAGATAAGGAAGACGAGCAGCGCTAGCAGGTTCCAAGAGAGCGGCCAAAGCAGCCGGTGGTCCGGCACGAACGGGTTGTAGGGAGCTTCGCTCGGCGCCCACGGCACGACCGCCTGAGTAACGGCGCCGCCGATCTGATTGATCTGGCCGGTGACCACGCCGCCGGGACGCGGGTCGTAGTTACCTCCGATGACGTTGACGTCGCCTTCGACGATGCCGGCGATGGTGGCGTCGCCCAGAATCACCGTGAGATCGCCGTCGACGATCTGCCCCGGCTCGACCACGACCGAGCCGAAATAGGTGCCCCCGTGATAGACGGCTTGAGCGTCGGCACGGGCTGCGGCGGGAAGCAGCAGCGCGGCGAGACAGCAGCCCAGCACTGCCAAAACGCGCCTCGTCACGTGCGTGGCCCCCGCGCTAGGTACAATGCAATCATCGGGCGCACGCGGCGATACCCATAAAGGAGGGCACCCAGCAACAAAACGTCGAGCACCAGCACGCCGCTAACGGCGGCGGCTGCGAACGGCGTAGCCGGCGCCAGCGCGTGCGTCACGGCGCCGAGGGCAGCCGCGTCGTGGGCTGCCCGGCCGGCCAGCATCGCGCCGAAGCTGCTTAGGTCGCGGGCTCGAGACGCCGCAAATAATGCAAGCGCCCACGCAAGCCCTAAATAAAGGAGGAGAGCCAGGCCGAGCGGCGTCCTTCGGGGTTTGGGCGGCCGTGCCGAGTGGGTTGCACCCACGACCGTGGCGGTGAAGTCGGCGGCGACGCGCGGCCGTCGCGCGGTCGCCAACAGCGCGTCCACGACGCGCAATTCGCTCAAAAACTCCGCGCAGTCGTCGCAGGCGCGTAGATGCGCGGCGACGGCCCGCGCCTGTCGAGGATGAAGCGCGGACTCGAGGTAAGCGTCGAGCAACGGCTCACACGAGGAGCAACGCACTCGTTTTTCCCTTCTGAACCGACGCCAACGAGTCGATGGCGCGCCGTTCTCGCTCGCGCACCTTTTTCGTCAGCGCGATCTTACCGCGATGGATAAGGGTCTTTACGTTCCCCAACGACAGGCCGAGCGTGCTGGCAATCGTTTGATACTCCATGTTATCGAAGTAGCGCAGCGCGAGCACCGCGCGGGTGCGCTCGGGAAGTTCGGCCAGTGCGGCACGCAACTCGCGCTCGGCTTCTTCGCGGAGCACGCCGACCGCCGGGTCGGCCTGGGCCGAAATGTCGGGCAGCGCGCTCTCGATCGATTGGTCTTGCGAGAGCTCTTGGAGCTGAGGATTGCGTAACGATTTAGCCAGATAGGTGCGAATCACGTTGCGCGCGATTTGGTAGATCCACGTCGAAAACTTTCCGAGTTGCGGATTGAAGGTCCCCAAGTGCGCATAGGCTCGCAAGAACGTCTCCTGCGAGAGATCCGCCGTTTCCGACGAGTTGCGCACGGTTGCGCCGATGAAGTTCGCGATGCCCCGCTTGTAGCGGTCCACCAGCACGCCGAAGACCTCCCTTTCCCCGGAGCGCACTCGATGTACCAGAGCTTCGTCGCTCTGATCATGGAATGCCATCCGCTCTCGATTCGGTTCCTCTGGCGCCTCTTACCTAGCCGCAACCTCCTTTGTTACGCTCGCACTGCCGGCAGCGAGCGAAAGGGCGGATTGGCGGAATCGCGCTCCGAGAGAATCGGACGGCGCCCCTCGAGCGGCCACTCGACCCCGATGTCGGCGTCGTCCCACGCGACCGAGAACTCGGCGGCCGGGTCGTATGCGGCCGTCTGCTTGTAGGCGAACAGCGTCTCGTCTTCCAAAGCAAGGAAGCCGTGCAGAAAACCCGGCGGAACATAGATTTGCCGCCCGTCGGCAGCGCTGAGGGTTCGCGCGTACCACCGGCCGCGGGTCGGACTGGTCGTCCGCGCGTCCACGATCACATCGAAAACGCTTCCGCGCACGACGCCGACCAGCTTAGCCATCCGCGCGTCGCCGTGCAAGCCTCGTAAGACGAAGCGTCGCGACATCGAGAGATTATCCTGAACGAACGTCGCGTCGATGCCGCATCGCCGATACCGATCCAGCGAGTACGTTTCCCGAAAGAAACCTCGATCATCGGTAAACACGCGCGGCACGAGCAGCACGGCTCCCGCAAGAGGTAATTGCTCGATCTCCATGAGAACGATGGTACTATGAACGGCAGCATGAGTCCGCCAGGCACCCTCGTGCTTCGGCGCGGGCTCGAGCGGCTTCGCGATAGCGCTATGTTTAAACAGAGCGCGCTGGTTTTTGCCTCCAGTATGGTGGTCAACCTTTGCGGGTTTATCGCGCACGCCATCGCGAGCCGTCAACTCGGCGTGGACGCCTATGGCGGACTGTACGCGCTCGTCAACGCGTCGCTGATCGGCGCGCTTCCCGCGGCTTTTATCACGCCGGTCGTCGCGCAGATCGCCGCGGAGTTTCGCGCCCTGCACGACGACGGCCACCTGCGAGGCTTGCTCGAAAGCGTCGCCGAGATATTCACGAAGATCGGACTGCTTTATATGGTGATCGCCGCCTTTGCAGCGATCCCTTTTTCCGGCTTCCTCCACGTTCCGATTTGGTCCGTGCAGTTCGTCGGGCTGCTCGCGGCCGTCACGCTCGGCTTGAGCGCGCTGCGTTCCATCGCCCAAGGCACCCAAGATTTTCCCGGGTATGCGGCGTCCAGCGCGATCGAAGGATTGGGAAAAGTCTTAGGAATCGGCGCGCTGATCGCGGCCGGCCTGAAACTGGGCGGGGGCATCATCGGATTCTTTCTGGGTCCGCTGTGCGCGCTGGTCTATCTGGGAACTCGGATGCGAGGGCGATACGCGACCGCGGAGGCGCACGCCGTTCGCTACGATTGGCGGCGCATCCTCAACGCCGGGGCGGGAGCGGCGGCGGCGACGATCGCATTGACGCTGATGGGTTCGGCCGACGTCGTGTTGGTGAAGCACTTCTTCGATCCGCGATCTGCCGGGCTCTATGCGGCCGCTTCACTGGGCGGAAAGATTTTGCTCTACCTCGTCGGCTTCGTTCCGACGGTTCTCTTGCCGCAAGCCGCCGACCGCTACGCGCGCGGCATGCAAACCCGTGAAGTGCTGACCATAAGCTTAGTGATGTTCGTGCCACTTGCGCTTTGCGGCTTATTCGTCTTTCGATACTTCGGCCTTACGGTGCTGCATGCGCTCGTCGGGCATGCCTTCGACGCAGCAGCGCCGCTACTGATTTTCTACGGCCTAGCGATGGTCGTGCTCGGACTGACCAACGCTTTGGCGTTCTACGGCATCGCGACGCACCGGCTCGGGTTTACGGTGCCGCTTTTGACCGCCACGCTCGGCACGCTGGCGGCAATCGTTGCGTACCACCCGACGCTGACAACCGTCGTCCAAATCATGGTTGCGGGAAACTCGCTGGCAGCGCTCGCCGTTGCAGTCTCGCTGCTCGTGCAGCGAAACACGGCCGGCCGGCGGTCGACCGTGTGAAACGCGTTCTCTTAATTGGAGGCGCGGGACAACTAGGAACGGCCATTCGAGAACGCTGGAGAGAGTGCGAGATCGTCGCGCCATCGCGTGCCGAGCTCGACTTGGCCGACGGTCCCGGATTGCGCGCTGCGTTGGAGCGGTTTGCGCCGCAGGTGTTCGTCAATGCCGCAGCATTTCACGACGTGGACGCGTGCGAGCACGAGCCGGACCGAGCCTTTGCGATCAACGCAGCCGCGGTCGGTACCGCCGCCCGGCACGCGCGCGACTGCGGGGCAGTATTTGTTACGATTAGCACCGACTATGTGTTCGACGGTGAGGCAAGCGCTGCGTATGCCGAGGATTGCCCACCGCATCCGATCTCGGTCTACGGCGTCTCGAAACTGGCGGGCGAATATCTGGTGGAGGCGCTGCGAATGCAGGCGTTTGTCGTCCGAACGTGTGGCGTGTATGGACGAACAACCTTGGGGCGGGCGCGCGCGTCGTTCATCGACCGCGTTCTGTCGCAGCGCGGCGGCGAGCCGCCGCTGCGGATCGTTACCGACGTCGTCGCCTCGCCGACGTTTGCCGGCCATTTGGCCGAGGCGCTTGCGAAGCTGATCGAAACGCGGGCCTACGGCCTCTATCACGCGGCCAACGTCGGCCCGGTCAGCTGGTACGATTTCGCGCGTGAGGCGGTCGCGCAGGCGGGCAGCGGCGCGGCGGTCGAACCCATATTAGCGCGGGAGCGGAAGACCGCCGCCGCCCGCCCACGCTTTTCCGCGCTGCGCAACGGCAAGCTCGAATCCTTGGGAATCGCGATGCCATCGTGGCGCGACGGAATTAGCGCATATCTCGGCGGTACAGTGAGATAGACGATACCTTGGAACTGCGAATCGATCGCGACTGCGTCGATCGGTGCCGGAGACTCGCCGTCGAAATTGCGAATCCGGTCGAGACCTTCATTGGCGGACATTCGACCGTCTCGGTCGAGCGCGCCGTGTTACGCCTGCTCGGCGTGGACGGCGTCACGCCGGACGAGGTGCCTTTGCCCAATGCCATTGTGGATTCGATTCCCGCACCCCACCTGGGCCGCGGCGCGGCGCTGCCGTTCGGCAGAGCGCTGGCCGAAACCGGCCTCGAACCCGATGGGCTTGCCCAAGCCTTGACCGCGGGACGATATTCGCTCGATGAGTTCGACTCGACGCCCGATGCCGCGGCCCGCGGCGCGCTGCGTCCTCACGTCGAAGCCGCGCTGGAGCGGATCGCGGCGCAGCGCGCGCAGCGAACAGCGCGTCTCGCGCGCCTTCCGCAACTGCCGCCGCCCTTGCTCTACGTTATCGTCGCAAGCGGGAACATCTACGAGGATCGGACGGCCGCGGTTGCTGCAGCCGAAGCGGGTGCGCAGGTCATCGCGGTGATTCGCTCGACCGGGCAGTCGCTGCTCGATTTCGTTCCATACGGGCCGACGACCGAAGGCTTTGGCGGCACCTACGCAACTCAAGCAAATTTCAAGATCATGCGCGCGGCCCTCGACGAGGTCGCCGAAAAGCTCGGCCGCTACGTCATGCTCACCAACTACGCCAGCGGCCTTTGCATGCCGGAGATCGCGGTGATGGCCGCGCTCGAGCGCCTCGACATGCTGCTCAACGATTCGATGTACGGCATCCTGTTTCGCGACATCAACATGAAGCGGACGTTCGTCGACCAGCATTTCAGCCGAATGCTCAACGCGCATTCGGGGATCATCATCAACACCGGCGAAGACAACTACCTCACCACGGCCGATGCGGTCGATCAGGCGCCGGCGGTTTTGGCCTCGCAGTTCATCAACGAAGAGTTCGCGCACCGTGCCGGTTTGCCGGACCGGCAGATCGGCTTGGGCGACGCCTACGAAATAAACCCCGACCTCGAAGACAGCTTCCTGTATCAAGTCGCGCAGGCGCAGCTGGCGCGCGAGATTTTCCCCGAAGCGGCGCTAAAGTACATGCCGCCGACCAAACACATGACCGGCGACGTTTTCAAGGGCCACCTGATCGACGCGATGTTCAATCTGACCTCGGTAATGACGCAGCAGACGATTCACCTCTGCGGCATGCTCACCGAAGCGATTCACACGCCGTTCTTGGGCGATCGCGCGCTTTCGCTCGAAAACGCGCGCTACGTCATGAATACCGCGCGCCATTTCGGCGACGAGATCGTGCTGCGTCCTGGCGGCGCGATCGAGCGCCGCGCGGAGGCGGTTCTGCGCGACTGTGAGACGCTGCTCGAGCGCGTCGCCGCGATGGGTTTGATGAGCGCAATCGAAGCGGCCGCATTCGCCGACGTTTCTCGCTCGCCCGATGGCGGACGCGGGTTCGAAGGCGTGTTCGCTCGCGCGGCCGGCTACTACAACCCGTTCGAGGAGGCGCTCCGAGGCGTCGCCGTGCCGGTGTCATCCTGAGCAAGCTCGTCAAGCCATACGGCGACACCCAGAACGACGGCAAGATTCAGCTGTCGTTCACGTTGCCGGTCGAATGGAGCGAAGCCGCGGACGAAGCCGCGCGTCAGCTCGCCGCCAAGATGGGATTTACCGACGTTCAAGTGGTCGACGGCCGGCGGATCGCCAGCGGCTTTTCCTTCTTCGTGATCTATGCCAGCACGCCGCAAGCGGTAGACGTGGAGAGCATTGCGCCCTCTACCGTTGGGACGCACGCGATGTCGATGGAACAGATTGACGCGTTCGTCGCACAACGGATCGGCCGGAAGATTCGGGTTGCGGGCGCCTGCATCGGCACCGACGCGCACACCGTCGGAATCGATGCGATCCTCAACATGAAGGGATATCAGGGCGACTACGGCCTCGAGCGCTACCGCATGTTCGAGACCTTCAACCTCGGCAGCCAAGTCGCGGTTGAAGCCCTCGTCCGCTTCACGAAGGAACGCGGCATCGATGCGCTGCTCGCATCGCAGGTGGTTACCCAAAAGGGAAGCGACGTCAAGAATTTTACCGCTTTGGGGGAGCTGCTCGAGGCCGAGGATTTGCGCGATCGCGTCGTGCTGATCTGCGGCGGTCCGCGCGTCACCAACCGGCTGGCGAGCGAGCTGGGGTACGACGCGGGTTTTGGCCGCGGCACGATGCCGAGCGAAGTAGCCTCTTTCATTGCGGCTACGCTCGCCGAACGTCAACGCCAAGGCTCCCGGTAAGAGAAGCTCGTGGGGAAGACGGCGCTGATCACCGGCATCACCGGGCAAGACGGCTCGTATCTCGCCGAGCTTTTGCTGGAAAAGGGTTACCGCGTCGTCGGTATGACGCGGCGCAC
Organism: Candidatus Babeliales bacterium; assembly: GCA_035654155.1. GTDB lineage: Bacteria > Vulcanimicrobiota > Vulcanimicrobiia > Vulcanimicrobiales > Vulcanimicrobiaceae > Cybelea. The sequence goes on along the minus strand of DASRXM010000045.1, from coordinate 4,753 downwards.
CAGCACCGAGGTGCACGAGCGCATCGAGCATATCGTTGACGACGTCGAAATTATCTCCGGCGACTTGCTCGACCAAAGCTCGATCACTTCGATCGTTAACGACGTGCGCCCCGACGAGATCTACAATCTCGCGGCGCAGTCGTTCGTTCCCGCTTCCTGGAGTCAACCCGTGCTGACCGGCGAGTTCACCGCGCTCGGTGTGACGCGCGTGCTCGAAGCGATCCGCCAGGTGAATCCGAAGATTCGCTTTTACCAGGCCTCCAGCTCCGAGATGTTCGGCAACACGCACGAGTCGCCGCAGAACGAGCGCACGGCGTTTTACCCTCGCAGCCCGTACGGGGTGGCGAAGGTGTACGGTCACTGGATTACGGTCAACTATCGGGAATCGTACGAGCTGTACGCGTGCAGCGGAATTGGTTTCAATCACGAGTGCGTGACGGCTCAGACACCCGTCATCGTACGTCGCCGTGGTATTGTCGACGTCCTTCCGATCGGCGACCTGGTTACCGTCCGCGAAAAGGGGCCAAACGTGCAGCGCGTCAGCCTCGGCGACGATCTGGAAGTTTGGGACGGCGATCGTTTTGCGCGCGTCCTTGGCGCAACGGTGAACAAGCACCGGCCTCGACTAGACAACAAGGGATTGCGGCGCATAGAGGCTCGATGCGGAACTATTACGCTAACGGGCGATCACGTAATGTTTCTTTCCGACGGCGAATGCCCGGCTCGAGGGGTTGTCGTGGCTGACAAGATGCGGCGCGCCTCGCTGCCGGACGCGCCGAATTTCTCGGAGGTTACCGCCGGGTTCGCGTGGATGCTCGGAGCATTTGTCGGAGACGGCAGCGCTTCGTTCGACTCCGATGGTAGCGTAAGCGCGAAGTTTACGAACTCCGATGAATTCCTTCGGAAGCGGTTTGCGGAAGAATGGGCCCGCCATACGTTGGGCTTCGCGACCTACTCGGCAACCAGTTCGGGCTTTCGTCCGGGCAAGGTAGTCGGCGCGCTGGCTCTGAACGGAGCGCAGCGCTTTCTCGAGTGGTTGCGCGACGAATGCTACACAAAGGATGGTTTTAAACGTGTTCCGTGCATCGTACTCAATGCGGACGAGAGCGCGTGGCACGCATTCCTTGAAGGGTATAACGCGACGGACGGCCTGAAGGCCGGACGCCCGGCTCATACCTTCAAGAACTTCAAAACAAACTCGCCGACGCTCGCGACGGGCTTGTGGTGGATGGCGCGTAAGACACTGCGGCAGGAGTGCGTCCTCAACGTTGACGTCGGACCGCCCGAAAGGCCTGGCCCGTTTTATTCAATCAACTTACGTTCCCCGGACTCCCGGGGACTTGGAGCACACCTGCGGACGGATCTGCGTGTGGTGAAACGGATCATGGAGGACCCGCACTATGACGGATGGCTTTACGACCTCACGACTGAGAGCGGACGATTCCACGCGGGGGTCGGTGAGCTCGTCATCCACAACTCCCCGCGCCGCGGCAAGGAGTTCGTAACGCGCAAGATCTCCGACGGCGTCGCGCGCATCAAGCTCGGCCTCGCGAAGGATCTGCGGCTGGGTAACCTCGACGCGCGGCGCGATTGGGGTTATGCCGGCGACTACGTGCGGGCGATGTGGCTGATGCTGCAGCAGGACGAACCCGACGACTATGTCGTTGCGACCGGCCGAATGCACAGCGTCCGCGACTTCTTGGCAATCGCGTTCGAAGTCGCGGGGCTCGGCTCGTTCGAACCGTACGTAGTCATAGATCCGCGTTTCGTGCGCCCCGCCGACGTCGACCGGCTGATCGGCGACGCTAGCAAAGCGAAAGAGAAGCTTGGCTGGGTACCCGAAGTGAGCTTCGAGCAACTCGTCAGCATGATGGTCGAGTCCGACATCAAACGATGCGCGCGCTCGTAACGGGCGCGAGCGGCTTCGTCGGGCGCCATCTGGTCGAGGAGCTGCGCCGCGAACACGCGGAGGTAATTCCCTGCGGCGGTCCTCACGACGAGCTCAAGCACGAGTGCGAGATCGACTTGGGCGACGCGGACACGCTCAGGCATGCGGTGGAAACGTATCGTCCGAGCGTTGTCTTCCATTTAGCGGCCCAGACGTTCGTCCCCGACGCGCTTCGCGCGCCGATCGAAACGTACGAGACGAACGCAATGGGGACGGCGCGCCTCGCCGAGGCCGTGCGAAGCGGCAAAGACGGATCGCCGCGCCTCATTTTTGCAAGCACCGGCGAGGTGTACGGAGCGCGCGACGCCCGCGATTATCCCTTGCACGAAGGTCTCGATCTGCGTCCGCGCAATCCGTACGGCGCCAGCAAAGCCGCTGCCGAGGCCATTCTCCTGGGCGAGTGCCAAAGCTTCGGTACCGACGTCGTAATCGCGCGCGCCTTCAACCACATTGGTCCGGGGCAGAAGGAGCATTTCGTGGTCGCATCGCTGGCGGCGCAGCTTGCGCGGATCGCCGCCGGCGGTCCACCGCAGCTTTTCGTAGGGAATCTCGAGCCGGCGCGCGATTTTCTCGACGTGCGCGACGTCGTGCGGGCCTACATCGCCCTGGCGCGGCGGGGCGAGCGCGGCGAAGTCTACAACGTCTGCAGCGGCCGTGCGGTCACCATCCGGGACGTGCTGCGCGAGCTCATCGCCATCGCGCGCGTTCCGGTCGAAGTGCGTGAAGATCCGCGACGCGTGCGCAGCGCCGAGATCCCGCTCTCGGTCGGAAGCGCGAAGAAGCTTCAGGCGCGAACGGGCTGGGCGCCGCTTATTCCGCTCGTCCGGTCGCTGCGCGACGTCTACGAGGCGTCGCGCCGCGCGGCTTTGAGCGTGTCGTGACGGGTCAAGAGTTTGCGTTCAAGAACCGCGGGCTGTTGCTCGCGTTGCCCGCGGCGATGCTTGCAATTTGGGGCCGGCCCAACGCAGCGAGCATCGCGATCGGCGTGCCGCTTGCCGTCGCCGGCGAGCTCGTCCGTTGCTGGGCGGTCGGATACTCCGGCGTTACCACCCGCCACGACGTCGTCACCGCACCCGAGCTCGTCACCGCGGGTCCATACGCGCACGTGCGCAACCCGCTCTATCTCGGCAATTTCGTGACGGCCGCCGGATTCGCGATTGCGTTTACCGGCGCTAACTCCAGCGGCGCTCGCGCAGCGCTGATTGCGGTTGCGCTCGGCGCGATGCTGGCGCTCTACGCCGTCATCGTACCGCACGAGGAGGCCTTTCTGCGCGCGCAATTCGGGGAGGCCTTCGAACGGTATTGCGCCCGAGTCCCGCGCCTGGTGCCGCAACGCAAATCCTATTTCGAAGCGCAAGGACACTGGCGGTCGCAGGCAGTCCTCGCCGCCGAGAGCAAGACCTTCTTGCTGTTCGGTGCGATGCTGCTGGTGCTGGGTCTGCGCGCGCGCGGCAGCTAGGTTCGAAAGATGCCGGTGCGCCGGCGATTGATCTTAGCGCTGGTCGCGACTGCGAGCGTGGCGCTGGTGGAATTTTGGGGCGCCGCGATCTCCCACAGCTTGGCGCTAACCGGCGACGCCGTTCACGTTTGCACCGACGTTTTGGCGCTCGCCTTGGCGCTAGTTGCGGCGGTCGGTGCGGCGCTCCCGGCGGATCCTCGGCGGACGTACGGCTATGGCCGCGTCGAGGTGCTCGGTGCACTGGTAAACGGCACGCTGTTGCTGGTTGCAACGCTGGCGATCGTCTACGAAGCGGTCCGTCGTTTTGCGGCGCCGGTCGAGCCGGCAGCCGGCCTCATGACGGCCGTGGCCGCGATCGGGCTCGCCGTCAACGGCGGCGTCGGTCTGCTGCTGCGCCAAAACGGCAAACACGATCTCAACGTGCGCGCCGCTCTCTTCCACGTTCTCGGCGATGCGCTGGGCGGTACGGCGGTAATTCTCGGCGGGATCGCGATCGCGTTCACGCATCGCGCTTGGATCGACCCGCTGCTCTCGCTGTTCGTCGCGGCGATCATCGTGGCGGGAGTGGTGCGGATCCTGCGCGATGCAACCGACGTGCTGCTGGAAAGCGTTCCCGGCGACGTCGACGCGGCCAACCTCACCGCTCACATCGCTCGGATTCCCGGCGTCGTGGGCGTGCACGATCTGCACGTCTGGTCGATCGGCAGCGGATCGCGCGCGCTGTCGGCCCACGTGCTGCTCGACGACCGCCGGCTCAGCGAAGCCGCAGAAGTGCTGCGCGACATCGACGAGTGCGTCAAAACGCACTTCGGCGTCTCGCACGTCACCGTCCAATTTGAATGCGACAATTGCCCCATTCCGGTGCAGCACTAGGACTTTGGGCGGCCCGTGGGTTGGGGCTCCGTCGCGCGAGCGCTCGTCGCGGCACATCCATGTGCCGCTCCTGCTCTCGCGTTTTTTGGAGCTAACGAAGTTTTGAAACAGCCATCCATGGCTGGCCCCGAAAAATCGCGAAGTCGCGCTTACGAAGGCCCAACCCACGGGCCGCCCAAAGTCCTAGGCGTTCGCAACCCTGCGGAGAACTTGCGGCGTCATGGCTGACATGAACTCGAAAGCTGTCGTAATCGGAATGGCGCGGACGCCGTTTGGCAGGCTCGGGGGAGCGCTCGCTCCGCTCTCGGCCACGACGCTGGGAGCGGTCGCGCTCAACGGTGCGATCGAGCGGGCGAAGATCGATCCTTCGGAAATCGAGCACGTGACGCTCGGCGAGGTTCTGCAGGCCGGTGTCGGACAGAATCCGGCGCGTCAAGCGCTTTTCAAGGCGGGCCTGGCCAAGACCGTCACCG